>JAPPLN010000039.1 GCA_028874175.1 Chloroflexota bacterium | reverse complement strand
TCTACCGCTTCACCGACACCTGCAACGCCTACTGCATCACCTCCGGCGACCGCGCCATCCTCATCGACGCCGGCTCCGGCGCCCTGGTCGACCACCTGCAGGAAATCGGCGTAAGCCAGGTCGAGTGGGTCCTCCACACCCACCACCACCGCGACCAGTCCTGGGGCACCCCGCGCCTCCGCCGGCACGGCGCCAGAGTCGCCGTCCCCGAACACGAACGCCACCTCTTCGACCAGGCCGAACTCTTCTGGCAACACAAGCGCGTCTACGACAACTACAACGACCGCAACACCTTCTTCACCCTCGCCCAAAACGTCCCCGTCGACGCCGACCTCCAGGACTACGAGACCTTCACCTGGCGCGACGTGGAACTCCAAATAATCCCCGCCAAGGGCCACACCCACGGCAGCAGCATGCTCATCGGCCAGGTCGACGGTCAGAGAGTAGCCTTCACCGGCGACCTCCTCTGCGCCGGCGGCGTCCTCTACCAGTACCACGCCCTCGAATACGGTTACGGCGACCAGCAGGGCGCCCTCTTCACCCTCCAGTCACTCCAGGCCCTGCGCCGACACGCCCCAGACCTGGCCCTCCCCTCCCACGGCGACACAATCGAGGACCCCGTCGGCGACTGCGCCAGTCTTGAAGACCGCCTCATGGCCCTCGCCCGCCTCGGCGGCGGCATGCGCTTCCTGGGCGGCAACTGGGACCACGGCCTCGATGTCCTCCCCGACCCCAAATTCATCCAGGTCTCCCGCCACCTTCTCTGGGGTGGACCCCATACCTGCTCCAACTTCTACGTCCTGCTCTCCGAGAGCGGCAAAGCCTGTTTCATCGACTACGGCCACGCCTTCTGGGCCCACATGGCCGTCGCCCAGGAGCGCGAAGACGGCGACACCATGCGCTTCGTCGTCCACCACCTCGATGAGCTGCGCGAAACGTACGGCATCCACGACATCGACATGGTCCTCGTCACCCACATCCACGACGACCACACCGCCGGCATCCCCTACCTCGTTCGCCACGAAGGCGCCCGCGTCTGGGCCCTCGACGAGGTCGCCCAGGTCCTCGAAGACCCGGCCGGCTGGTGCAGCACCCCCTGCACCCTCCCGAAACCCATCCCTATCGAGCACAAGCTCACCGACGGCGAACGCTTCCAGTGGGAGGAGTACGAGTTCGAAGTCCACCACGCCCCCGGCCAGACCGAATTCCACTCCGTCCTCGCCACCCATGTCGACGGCCAGAAAGTCGCCTTCACCGGCGACAACATCTTTCTGGAGCTCGCCCCCGGCCACACCGGCGACATGACCGTTCAGCTCTTCCAGACCACCGTCCTCCGCAACAGCATCCAGCTCTGGATGCACCGCCGCTGCGCCGACGTCATGGACCTCGTTGAGCCCGACCTCGTCTGCCCCGGCCACCGCGAACTCATCCCCTGGGACTCCCGTCGCGCCGCCGAATACCGTGACTTCATCGCGCGCAAAGAGCGCGTCGTCCGCGACCTGCTGGACGATCCCGTCGACCACGGCGTCGACCTCTGGTGGGCCCGCCTCGTCCCCTACCTGCGCTCCGTCGAACCCGGCGAAACCTGCACCTACCGCCTCCTCCTCCGCAACAACGCCGAACGCCCCGCCCGCCTCGAAGCCCGCCTCCTCGTCCCCGAAGGCTGGCAAACCTCCCATGCCTTCCAACCCCTCGACCTCCAGGCCGGCGCCCGCGGCGAACTCACCCTCACCGCCACCGCGCCCCCCACCCCCGACATCCGCCGCATCCTCACCGCCGAACTCCGCATCAACGGCCAATCCCAAGGCCCCATCCCCGAAGCCCTCGTGACAGTCGCCACTCCCACCTAGCTAGACGAGACTCCAGCCCCGGACCACCCCACCGTTCGTGGTGAGCCGGCACGTAGTCCCCGGAGTGCCGTGTCGAACCACACCCTCCGGCAACCAAGCCATAGCCGCCGTCTTATCCCCGAGCGTACGGGCGGGCCCCCAACCCGCCCGTCTTCCGCGCACCCTCGTTCGTGGTGAGCCGGGCCAGAGTCTTTCGGCGGCCCGTAGAGCCTGCCCTGAGCTTGTCGAAGGGAACCACAGGCCCAGGCAACCAGGCCAAAGCCTTCGTCTTTTCCCCTGACGCAGTGGCGGGTCCCCGACCGCCGGTCTTTCGGTCGTGCGCCTACTCCGGTGTAGGGGCCGGTTTCAAACCGGCCTCTTCCGGTCGTGACCAGCCGATCACAGCACCGCGTCACTCCGTCACCCTCTTGGCCGGGGGCGCCGATCTTCACCCTCTCCGAGGGGAGAGGCAGGTTCGGGCGTCTTCGCCCGAAGCCGGTGAGGGGTCTTCCGCTCATGCGCCCCCCCAGCACCAGCACCGCGTTGCGCTCCCTACCCCGGGCGAATCCGCTCTTCACCCTCTCCAAGGGGAGAGGCAGGTTCGGGCGTCTTCGGCCGAAACCGGTGAGGGGTCTTCCGGGCAACCACCCTCGGATTACGCAGAAGCCTGCCGTCGCTACAAGAATCTTCCCAACCCACAAGCCACAATGAGCCCTCAAACCCACCCAAAGAAATAAAGTCCCCATGCAAGTCCTCATCATGGGCTCCGGCGGCGTCGGCGGCTTCATCGGCTCCCGTCTCCTCCAAACCGGCCATAACGTCACCTTCGTCGCCCGCGGTCCCCACCTCCAGGCCCTCCGCGACCACGGCCTCTGCATGGTCAGCGAAACCGGAACCCGCCACGTCCACCACGTCAACGCCGTCAAACTCCCGGAAGAAGCCAACGCCCAATTCGACCTCGTCATCTTCGCCGTCAAGTGCTACGACACCCAGCCCGCCGCCCAACTCCTCCGCCCCGCCCTCGGCGACCAAACCGCCGTCGTAACCCTCCAGAACGGCATCGACAGCGTCCCAACCCTGTCATCCATCCTCGGTGCGCAACACGTCATCGGCGGCGCCACCTGGCTCACCGCCCACATCCTCGAACCCGGCGTCATCGAATATCAGGACGCCGAAGTCCGCGCCGCCATCGGCGAACCCGCCGGCGGCATCTCCGACCGCGTCCAGGCCATCGGCCAGGCCTTGCGCGCCGCCGGCATCGAGACCGAGGTCAGCGACGACATTGACCACGTCCTCTGGAACAAGCTCGTCCTGCTTGCCGTCCTGGGACCCGTCACCGCCGCCTGCCAGCTCCCCCTCGGCCCCATCCTCGCCACCGAGGGCATGCTCGACCTCTTCCGAACCATGTTCAACGAAGCCATCGTCGTCGCCCGCTCCCAGGACATCCACCTCCCCGACACCACCACCGACGACCTCATCGCCCTGCTTCAGTCCCTCCCGGCCGACAACACCACCTCCCTCCAGGTCGACTTCGCCCACCAGCGCCGCGTCGAACTCGACTACACCGCCGGCGCCATCCTCCGCCGCGCCCACCAATCCGCAGTCCCCACCCCCACCCTCCAAACCCTCTACCTAACCCTCAAATCCCGCGCCCACTCCTTCGGCGGCCTCTAGCCACGCCGACACTTTGTTGCCATACAGACAAGACCACGGGAGTCTCGTGACCCGGGTCGGGTCGTATATAGCCCTCATGGCGGTGCCACCAGGGCCGTGGCCCCAACTCGGCTGATCACCCAACACCGATCTGCGGCCACCAGACAATCGTCCGTTCAAGACCCTGCCCACAGACGTTCGACACGAGACGTCTCCCCGTTCCGCAGCGAGAGAAAGCAAGACAGCAATACCCGAGATCTGGCAGACCGTGATTCGCGGTCACCAGTGCGACCTCGTGTCTGTCACCCTGACGCGCTTCGCGACGCCCCTCGGTCCGGATCAACTCGCCGATATAATCGAGTCACGGACCTTCTCGCGCGGTGCGCTTCTGTTGGAGACCCTGAGTGGCTAGCCAGGCACCCGTCGAATTCGAGACTCGCACCGAGATGACGGCGGCGCTCCGGGAGTCCGGCCTGGAACGGTCGGCTGACCGGCTTGGCTATCTGGAGCGCCTGGCAGACGAGGATCCGGACGAAGATCCCATTGCCATTGCGTCGCTGCGCCACCTGACTTCGTTCCTTATTGACCAACGGCATCTCGGTCAGCCGGATATCGGCGTCAGCCCTGATGGCGTGGCATTGGCGCAGTGGCGCGTCATGGGCAACGGAGTCCTGGCCATGGAGTTCCTCGACTCGGGACTAATCAGGTTCGCGGGCGCGTCAGGTTCTGATAGCCAGGATGGTGAATCGTTGCGCGTCAGCGGCACCCTCCCCAAAACCAAAGCCCTACAGGCCATTCAGTCGCTTCTGTCCTGACTCTGACCTGTGGAAGGCGACCCGCTTCCGGACGATGATCACGTCGCGCGCTACTGCAAGCCATCCTCAGTCGGCGCGAACGGCCTGCCGCTGGCCAGCGCATTCCAGCTCCGAGCCTCCGAGAGTTCCCTCTCCGTCAATTGGCTGGAGGCCCTAGGCGCGGCGAGCACCGACGCTGTCGTGGACCGCGTTCGCGCACTTTTCGTCGCACGAGGATTCGGCCTGCGTGCCAATGGCCGCTTCGCGGTCCTCAACGTCGGCGCGGCCAAGGCCGCCGTTCGTGAAGAACTGGGCCTATCGCTGCGCATCGAGCACGATCCGCTCTTCGACGACCCGTCGCACGCCGCCATTTCCGGGTTTCCGGCCGACAACTTGGCGGTCGCCGTGGAACTGACGACGCTGGTGAGCCGGGAGGACACCTACCCGGCCATCGCGTGAGACGAGAGTCGACCCTAGAAGACGAAGCCGTATCCCAAGTGGCGGAACTTACAACGTCAAAGAGACAAACTGCGGACCCTTTACTCCCGCCCGCCGTACCTCACCCCCGTCCGCACCACCCCCGTCTCCTCTCCCCGAGCCATCCTCTCCGCCGTCTCCACCACACTCCCCACATCATGCCGAGGCTCATACCCCAGCAACCCCTTGATCTTCCCCAAATCAAACTCAAAGAAATTCGACTCCGGCAGCCGCGCGTCCACGAACTCCACCCCATACCGCTCCGCCAGCCACGGCACGTGCTCCTCCCACCGGAACACCGCCGCCCCGCCCAGCGTGAACTCCTCGCCCACCGCCGCGTCCTGCTCCAGCGCCAGCACCAGCCCCTGCACCACGTCCCGCACGTCCACGAACTCCTGCTTGTACGGCGTCCCGTCCGGACACCGGCTCAGCAGCAACTTCTCCTCCCCCGTCCACAGCGACCGCAGCTCGCGCAGAATCTCCTCGTCTTCCGGACTCTCCGCCGTCTCACCCCCAAACCGCTCTACCGCCGGGCTCAGCAGAAACCGCCACGGCAGCCCGTCCACGTTCAGGAACTCCCCCGGCTCGATCACCGTCGCAAACCGCATCGACGTCGCCGGAACGCCGTACTGCCGGTGATACGTCATGCACAGTTCCTCACCCACCCACTTCGTCAGGAAATACGGCATCTGCTTGTACTGGCTCACCATTGCCTCGGTAATCGGCTCCTCAGAAAACCGCCCCTTCTCACCCAGCCGCCAGTAAATCGCCTCCGTGCACGCATACACCAGCCGCTGCAGATTCGGAACGTCCGCCCGCACCGCCTCCAGGATGTTTACCGTCCCCATCCCGTTGATATTCAGGTACTGCCGGTTGTCGAAGGGACCTCCAAACGCCGCCGCCAGGTGATAAATCGCATCCACCCCCCGCACCGCCCGAGTGACATCGTCAAAGTCCCGCAAATCCCCTTCCACCACCTCCACGCCCTCATACCCCGCCAGCTTGTCCGCTCGACTCGCATCCCCCGGATACACCAAACACCGAACCTCATGCCCCCGCCCCAACAGCTCAACCGACAAATTCCCCCCAATCCGCCCCGTCCCACCCGTCACCAGGATCTTCATCCCCGCCCCCGCTGCCACTCTTCTATTCGAGCTCCACTGTCCAACATCCGATCCACCGGCGCACCACCCTCGTCCGAATCCTCTCCGTCGAAGGGGCGGCGTCTAAGGCCCGCCCGTCTTCCGGCCGTGACCTGTCGGAGTTCACCCGACCCTGCTTCCCGCCCCCGCCGCAGCCCCGCTCCTCTTCGTAGGGGCGCCGTCTGAGACCCGCCCGTCTTCCGCGCACCCCACCACCCCAAAGCACCACGTCAGGCTGTCACCCCTTTGACAGGGACACGGCTCTTCACCCTAGCCGAGGGGAGAGGCAGGTTCGGCGTATCCGCCGAAACCGGTAAGGGGTCATCGGTCTGTCCCGGCCCGTCCACGCTGTCCTTGGCCACTCTCAAGGACCCGAGAACATCCAAGCCTCGGCACACACAAGGGGGCTTCCGGGCACCCAACCCCCAAAACCACCGGAGCCGCCCGCCACACCCAACACCCCAGCCAATCCCCAGTTATGTCAAGCCTATTCTGTGCCTGGCGAAGCGCCCGCCCCGGAGTCCTCGATAAGCCGAGTCGAACCTCAGCCGCCAACGGCGCCGCCGGTCGCGAAAGGCCCGGCGCACTCGGAGGCAATCCCCCGTTAGGGCGGCGTCGACTGCCCGAATTCGTCAGAACCCCAGCAGGCGACGGTGCCATTGCTTCGCATTCCGCAGGTGTGCCGCATCCCGGCACTCACGGACACGAACTCGCCCTCCGGCGGCGTGGCTTGCCCGTGTACGTCAACGCCCCAGCAGGCAACGGTGCCATTGGTCCTGAGCCCGCAAGTGTGTCCCCCATCGGCACTCACGGAGACGAACTGTCCCGTGGGCGGCGTGCTCCGGCTCTCAGAGTCACTACCCCAGCAGGCGACGGTGCCGTTCGTCTTTACCCCGCAGGCGTGTGACGCTCCCACACTGACTGAGACGAACTTCCCCGCGGGCGGAGTCGCTTGGCCAAAGCTGCCCATGCCCCAGCAGATAACGGCGCCGTCGATCCGGACCCCACAACTGTCAGACAACCCGGCGTCGACAGAGATGAACTCCCCCACGCGCGTCGACCCTTGGCCAATAGCCGGCTCACCCCAGCAAGTGACGGAGCCGCTGGGTCTCAGCGCACAGCTGTGGTTGAAGCCGGAGCTAACGGAGACGAACTCGCCCGCGGGTAGCGGGGCGTTGAGGGCACCGCCCGTGCCCCAGCAGGCGATGGTGCCACTCGCCCTGACGCCGCAGCTATGGAAGCCCCCGGCGCTGACGGATACGAACTTTCCCACGGGTGGTGTGGCCTTGCCCCAAGAGTTGTTTCCCCAGCAGGCGACATCACCCCCGGCCACAACCCTGCAGGTGTGCTGTGTCCCGGCGCTGACCGATGGCGCCACTGCAACGTCACCCGATCCCGCAGAACGCTCAGGCTGACCCTCACCACATGCCGCCAGCCAAATCGCGATCAGCCCCGTCGTCAGCCCCACCTGAACGAGCCAGCGAACGCCACGCCGCAAACGGCTGTCGATCCCTCGCCTCCCATCGGGCTTAGACCTCCACAGCCACTCTAGACTGGATTCCTGACACGACCTAGTCGGCAACTGGAAGCCCAACTAAGCCAACGCCGAACTGGTAGCCGTCAGATCAGGCACATTCACGTTCATGCCTGCCGGCACCGCGGGGCAGGCGCTGAAGGGGGCCAAGCATCCAGGTGTGCCTTGGCCCCCTCGCGCCGATCTACCTATCGTGCAAGACGCGCAGCCGGACAGTGCGATCAAAGGTCGAGCAACGCCGAGCGTCTATCCCCACGACTCAACCCTCAGCGCTCAGCCTGACGTCCCGCCGCTGAAACAGCGCCAGTGACAGTCCGAAGAAAACGACGGAAAGCGCGATCAGAACGCCAGCGTTACCCCAGTCCATGCCGGTCCTCAGCGGGTCGCTGCCCAGGTAGAAGTGGAACGGCGACAACCACGCGACATCCGCCAGCCCATCGCTGATCTTCGCGAGCGAGGTCAGCAGGTGGAAGGCGAGTGCCGCGCCCGCGGCCCCAAAGAGGGCCACCGACGTGCGCCCCGTGCCGGCCCCCACGGCCAGTGCCAGGGCGCCAAACACCAGGCCCACCAGCACCTGGAGCGCGGCTGTGGCGGCGATGTTGCCGACAGACATCCCGAGATCGCCCCACACCGACCCGAGCGCCACGCCCGCAAACGTCGCGATGCCGACCAGCGCTGCGAAAACCGCCATCGTCGCGGCCTTTTCGATCACGATCCGGGAACGGCGTATCGGGTTGGCCAGCAACAGCCCCATCGTTCGCCGTGACTCCTCCCCGGCCAGGGCGCCGGCGCCCATCACGGCTGTGACCAGGATCACGGCCAGCGGCGCCATCAGGCCGAACGTCTCCTGCGTGTACCAGCCCTCCGGCGTGCTCATGTCGCCTCCCCCGACCAGCGCCAGCAGTTCCTCCGGCAAGGCCTCGTAAGCACTCAGGGCCTCCGGCGAAAGACCTGCATACGTCGGCCCCAGCAGCACGCCCAGCACCAGGAACATGGCCGCCGACGTGATCAGCAGCATCGCCTGGTGGTCCGAGACCGTCTTGGCCCAGATCGACGAGACTCTGGCTGATCCGGCCAGTCGACCGATCACCCTGTTGAGCCGGGGGTTGCCCCGTAGTCGATCCAGCAGCGTGGTCCCGACGGATTGACTCTTGAGGTCTCGGCGATTGAACCCTGCAACCGCCATTGCCAGGAACACGGCCGAGGCGGCAAGCAGAATGGCCAAGTGCCCCCAGGCGACGCCATTGCGCAGGGGATCGCTGCCGTCGAAGTAGTACCAGGGCGAGAGCTTCCGCAGCTCCTCAAGTCCCTCAACAATGGGCAGCAGGCCCACGGCAAAGAACGAGAGCACCAGGATCCCTGTAGTGGCCCCGATCGCCGTATTCCGGTTGCCGGTCACCGCGCCGATGGCCATCGCCACGGAGCCCCAGAAAACACCGTTGACGAACAGGTGCAGCGCCATGGCTTCCACCTGGAGGCCGCCGATCTCGACATCCAGCAACGCGGCAATCGGTTGGACCGGGATCCATAGGGCGAAGACGGCCAGGCCCGCCAGCAGCGCCAGCGCTCCCGCCTTTGAGGCAAGGACATGCGTTCGGCTCTTGGGATTGGCCAGCAGAATCTTCATGGTTCCATTCCGCTCCTCGCCGGCAATGGACGACGCGCCCATCACCAGCGCCATCACGGCCACCACGATTCCGCCGAACGCTCCGAACACATAGCCGACGGCCAGGCCCCCGACGTCGACGTCATCGCCGATGCGCAGCAACGATCGATACGCCTCCGGAAACTCGCTGAACGTCGACAATTCAACGTCTCGGTAGGCCAGCATCCCGAACAGCAGCAGCAGCGTCAGGATGACTGCCCCGATCGCCCACCCGGGCCAGCGGTCGTGCGCTGCCCTGAGAAAGACTCCGGAAACCGCCATTACTCGGCCTCCCGTTCAGTGTGGTAGTAGGTTAGGAATATCTCCTCCAGGCCCGCCTCGCTTGTCCTGATGTCCGCCACGGCGTGCTCATCGGTCGCGGCCTTGAGCAGTTCGCCCATGTCGCCGTCGAAGGACATCTCGACGTGGGTACCGCTGACGACAACGTCCCGAACGCCGGCCACGGCCTGGAAGTCCGAGACGTCCGCCTCCGAGTCGAGCACAAACTCCACCCGGCGCATCGCCTTGGACCGCAGGCCGGCAACCGACTCGACGGTAATCAGGCGCCCGTCCCGAATGATTCCGACACGATCCGCCACGCGCTGGACCTCTGACAGCGTGTGGCTCGATAGGAAGACCGTGCGCCCCTCGGCCGCCACTTTGCGCACCAGGGTCTGAAACTCGCGTTGGACCAGCGGATCCAGCCCGGATGTTGGCTCGTCCATGATCAGCAGATCCGGACGGTTCATGAAGGCCTGGATCACCCCGACCTTCTGCCGATTTCCGGTCGACAAGTCGCCGACCTTTCGCGAAAGGTCGGAATCCAGCCGTTCGGCCAGCTCGTCGACGAACGACCAGTCGACGCCGCCGCGCATGTTCGCGAAGTACGTCAGGGTGTCCCGGCCGGTCAGGTTCGGGTACAGCGCCAGGTCTCCCGGGATGTACCCGATGCGCCGTCGAATCGCCATCGCCTCCTTGTGCGTGTCCAGGCCGAGAATGGTCGCGGAACCGGCCGTCGCCCTGATTTCGTCCAGCAGCGTCCGGATCGTCGTGGTCTTTCCCGCGCCGTTGGGTCCGAGAAACCCGAAGACCTCGCCTTCCCTGACATCCAGGTCCACGTCCTCGATTCCCCGGTTCTTGCCGTAAAACTTGGTCAGTCCACGCGTGCGAATGGCAGCCCCTTCGGCGCCATTCACTGCTCCTACTTCCGCCTGCATCGCCATTGCCATCTGACTGCCTCCCTTCGGTCAGTCGTGGTGACGCTCAAACGCCACCTGTTCACGTCAAACGCGAGTTCCGCCTCTGCTGCCGGTTCCCTCATCGGCGATCTCGTCTTCGCTGGCCGCCTCCAGGCGTCTGACTCCCCGCTCGAGGATCTCCAGCGCGTCAGCGACCAGTTCGAGTTCGTCGGTCGATAGAACCGACGCAATCGCCTCCATGGCCTCGTAGTTGCTGTGCGACACGGCGCCGATAGCCTCTCGTCCCTTCTCGGTTAGACAAGCCAGGGCGACGCGCCGGTCGTTGGGGTCGGAAACCCGCTCCGCCAGGCCCTTTCTCACCAGGCGTTCGACCATGGTTGAGGCGTTGGGACGGGCCATCCCGTGGGCCCGCGCAACCTCGCTGATTCGCGCTGGGCCGGAATTGAGCATGTGCAGCACCCTGATCTGCGGGAGAGTCAGATCGCTCTCCATCACAAAAGCGTTCGGTTCCATCCGACCCGTGGTCGCTATCGACTCCGACAGCTCGGCGATCCTCGCAACCAGCTCCTTCCGTCCTGCCAAGAGCTTCCCTCCCCGAAGTGGTTATACCTACGTAATCAGTATGATCATAATACTGAGCTCTGTCAAGACTCTATATATGACTGTCATATCTAAACTGCCGAACCTCGGGAGCTGGCCAAATCGGCGGAGAGCCGCCGGCTGGCTCGACGTCACCATCCCGCTCGATGCGATCCACGGACAGTCCCCATAGGTCATGGCGCCCGTCCTATCGAGACACCTCCACTGCCGATGACCGGAATGAGCACCCACGCTCCTCGATATCGCTAACCAACTCACCCACCCCGCCACCATCCACCACTCCCACCCGCAACCCTTCACCAGCGGAACAGCCAATAGACGAGCGGCAGAACCGCACAATGTCGGGATACCGAACCGGTGACGACTCCGATTCCGACCCAACGAATTCGATCCTCTCGCCTGACAACCCCGCTGAATGCGTTGCTGGCGGCCCTCGTAGTGGCCGCCAGCACAATCGCCTGCGGCCCGGCAAGCGGAGGTCAGCCCGCCGAGCGGGAATGGCCGGGCGCTTGGCCGGTCCCCCCGCTCCCGGTCATGTGGCTGGAGCACCCCGGCGGGTCGATCTGGGGCTCACCCAGCTCCTACTGCTGGCGTGTGAAGGACGGAGGCGGTCGCGTCTGTCACGAGTACGAGTTCTGGTCGGGGATCGATGACTACCCCGAGACCGCCCCGGGCAAGCAGATTCCCGTCGGCATCGAATCCGAGACCGCGCCCGACAGGGTGTTCGTCCAGGTATTTACCCGGCACGGGAATCTCATGGCCGACTTCCTGCAACTCGCGCCGACCTACCCCGTGCTCGATCTCGACTTGGCCCCCGGGGACTACCACATCCGCGTCATCGGTCAGTGGCCAGACAACCCCGGCGCCGCCTACGTCGATCGGCGCTACAACGACGTCGCCTACGAGTTCGGCCTCCGCGTCTCTGGTGAGGTCGAGCTGCTTGCCGAGTGCGCCAGTACGCTAATTGGAGGCGACATCAGCATCACGCTGGCTTCGCTCAACGACCCGCTGCGCACGGCCCCCGACAGCGCCAACCATGCCGGCTGCAGATTCAACAAACCCGTCACGCGAGTCTCGCTGACCCTTGAAAACGGCGCCCAGACCTACACCGAACACTTCCGCATCGACCCGCCGTCCCTGACAGTCGGCTTCCCCCTGCCCGAGGAGCTGGCCTCAGAGCAAAGCGGCGGCCCGCTCCCACCCGGCCAATACACACGCCGAATCGTTGCCCTAAGTGACGACGGAGACCAGGTCGACCTCACCACCATGAACCCATTCCTCTCAACCGTCACCGTATCCCGACCCTAACCCGTCCTCCGGTCCACTTAACCGTTCGTGGTGAGCCGGGCCGGAGTCTTTCGGAGGCCCGTGTCGAACCACAGTCGCCAATACCCAACCCCGGAGCCGCCGCTCTTCACCCTCTCCGTGGGGGAGAGGCAGAGCCCGTCCTGAGCTTGCCGAATCCGGTGAGGGGTCTTCCGGGCACGCAATCCCAAAACCACCCCCCGTCATCCCCCCGTCCGCATCTTTTCCTGCGTAGGGGCGGGCCCCCAACCCGCCTAGCTACCAGGATCAGTTCCCGTCCGCCGGTCCATCGCTGACCACGCAGTCACTGCACACAATGCAGGCAACGCACGCGGTGACCGCGTTGCCTGTATTGATCTCATCGCCAACACCTTTCTCCACCGCTACCGGCCTGAACCGCTTCCCCAAGACCAGCCCTCTCACCGCCCTCGACACGCACCACTCCCCACCAACCACCAATCCCCGCGCCCTACCCCCATCCTCACCAACCAGCGCCAGTCACACCGTTGACTTCCCCTCCCCAACAATGTACACTATCTGAGTAAGTCCCGCAACCCCATCCCAATGCCCCCCACTTTCCTCGCCCCGCTCCTCCCAATGCTCCGCCTCGCCCTCCTCCTTCCCCTCTGCTCCAACGCCTCGCGCTTCGCGCCTTCCCCGGCCCCTTCTGGTCTCACGTCTCTGCCCTCCCTCCTCCGCCGACTCGCCACGCCCCTCACCGTGCGCCTCCGCCGGTTCCTCACCTCGAGAAGCGGCCGGTCGCAGACCGCCCGCTTTCGGTCTCACTTCTCACCCCTCTCCCTTCTCCCGTTCCGCCCGCCCCTCCCCTCCCAGCCCCAACGTTCCTCGACGCCCCGCCAAAAAATCCGCCTAAGCGGTCGCGGGGCAGCCCGAACCCCCCAAAGGGGTTCGGGC
>JAPPLN010000074.1 GCA_028874175.1 Chloroflexota bacterium | reverse complement strand
TCGCGGCCGCGTTCGGCGAAGTGGACCCAGGCGGGGTCGTCCAGCCGGAAGACGCGTTCGGCGTCGGCGGCGAGTTCGTGGATGCGGCGCGAGACCCAGGCGCGGGTTTCCTGGTCCTCGATCGCTTCGCAGGCTTCGAGAAGTGATTGCGCCGATTCGGCCAGCGTGAGGCCGGGGCCGATTTCGTCGGTGATGGTGGTTCGGTTCAGGCCGACCGTGCGGTTGAGGGCGGCGAAGGCGCGGGCGCTGGCGGCGACGACGGCGGACATGGCGCGGGTGTGGTCGGGGCCGAGGGAGTCGCGCACGCGTGGGGCGTTCATGATGCGGGCGGCGCGGCCGTCGTCCAGGTGGGCGGAGAAGGCGGAAGTGGCGGCGTCATCCAGGGTGTGGGCCTCGTCAAGGATCAGGACGCCGTCAGGCGGGAGGGGCATGCCGGCGGCTTCGCCCCCGGCCCCGCGAAGCTTGGCGTCGGCGAAGACGAGGTGGTGGTTGGTGACGACGACGTCGGCCTGCCCGGCACGGGCACGGGCCTTTTCGGCCCAGCAGTCGCCGTGGAAGGGGCAGAGGTTGCCCTCGCAGGTATCGACGCCACGGGTGAGGTTGGAGACGACGTCAGGGGTTGCGTCGGCGCCGAGTTCGGCCATGTCGCCGGTGGCGGTGGTAGAGGCCCAGGTCTGGACTTTGGCGAGGCGTTCGCCGACCAGGAGGTCCGGAGCCTGGGCCTGGTCGTCGAGGGAGAGCAGGCAGAGGTAGTTGGCGCGGCCCTTGAGGAGGGCGGTCTTGGGGGCGACGCCCGCGACGCGCGCCGCCAGCGGCAGGTCGTGGGTCCACAGCTGGTCCTGCAGGGCCTTGGTTGACGTGCTGACGATGGCGCGGCGCTTGGCGCGCAGGACCGGAACGAGGTACGCGAGGGTCTTGCCGGTGCCCGTGTCGGCTTCGACGACGCCACGGCCGCCCTCATCCACGACACCATCGACGAACTCGGCCATTTGGACCTGGCAGGTGCGGGGCTCGTAGCCGGCGAGATGCTCAGCGAGCGGGCCGCGCGGACCGAAGAGCGCCCGCAGGTCGGCCGGCGCGTCAGGCGCCGGTGGGGCGCCGGGGGCTATGGCAGGAGCCGGCGGGTTGGCAGGGGGCCGAGGCGAGCGTCGGACCGGAAGGCTTCGGCGAAGGCCACACCGGCCTGCAGGCCGCGGTAGGCCACGACGGTTTCGGCGGCTTCGCCGAGTTCGACGCCGTGGGACGCGCGCAGCGAGGCTGCAAGCGAAACGTGTGCGTCAAGGGCGTGGTGCTTGGTTTCAAGCGTGTCGGAAATGTCGACGAAGTCGGTGGGGGTGAAGCCGGCGATCCAATCGCGTTCGTAGGCGAGGAGGGCGGGGGGCTGGGGAAGGGGATCACCTTCGCAGAGGACGTTGGGCGCGGCAGCCATTTCGCTGGCGGCGCGGGCGAGGTTCCAGGCGCCGCTGGCGTCCAGGACGTTGCCGAGGGGGGCGGGAGCCAGCAGAAGGTCAGGTTTGCGGGCGCGGAGGATATCCACGAGCTTGACGCGGGTGACGGCGTCGGCCTGGACGGCGAAGTCGGAGTGGCCCATCCACAGCAGGTCCACGCCGAGGCGTTCGGCGGCGGTTTCGGCCTCGGAGCGGCGGCGGGTGGCCAGTTCGCGTGGTGGCACGTCGTCCAGGGCGGAGTTGCCGTTGG
Source organism: Chloroflexota bacterium (assembly GCA_028874175.1). Lineage (GTDB taxonomy): Bacteria > Chloroflexota > UBA11872 > UBA11872 > UBA11872 > UBA11872. The sequence continues at coordinate 11,495 of JAPPLN010000074.1, read as the reverse complement.
CAACAGTGACAATGGTCACGTCGTCGCCGCGCTTGCGATGGCGCGCCAGGGTGCCGCCGACGGCGAACTCGGCGTCGCCGGGTCGGGCTGAAATGGCGATGACGCGCATACGGGCGTCAGCTCCTGGGATGGGCCGTTCGGGCGTCGAGTGTAGCGAGGGCGGCTAAAAGGCGAATGTCCAGGTTCCCTGGATGCCGTTCCAGACGAACACGCCGGCGGCGAGGAGGTCGCGGCCAGCCAGGACGATGACCTGGCGATCGCCGCCCGCCGGACCGAGCGGGACGACTTGATCGCGCAGATCAACGGACGTGGCATCCGGGAGATCCAGGGTCAGCGAGCTCATGGCCGGGAATACAAGATGGGCGGGATACGACTCACGCCTTGTCGTTCCAGCCGCGCTGCTGAGACGTGTCGTGCCTACGGGGCGTAGCCCAAGCCTGGAGAAGACTGATTGATCGACCACCGTCGCGACTGCCCCGGTGTCGATGACCGCGAGGCCGGTGACTGGCGCAGGAACTGGCAGATCGAGTGCGACCAACGCTTCGGCGACAATTTCCGGGACATGCACTTCGACCTCGGTGACAGCACCGAATTGGACGAGGCGTCCAGGAGCCGGACTGTGAGGACGTCGCGAGTCGCCTATGAAGGCGTTGTAGACCGGCACTAGTCTATGTGCGGACCGATCCCTTTCGAAAACTGTGACACAAGGACAACGTATTGAATGTCCTTGCGAACCTGCTCGATCACAAACGGCTGCGAGGTCGCGCGCTCTAGGCTCGCCTCGGCCGCAGCTCGCCGACTCTCGTAGACGCCAATTAGCTCGCCGTCCTCATACAGGGCGTATTCGTACTCATACACCTGAATCCAATCTTCCCGCTTCCCGTCGACGAATCTGCTCTTGTCTTCATGAACCAATGAAGGACCCCTCAGTCCCCGCCCAGATGCGCCCGGATAACCTATGGTCATCGTAGCCGCGTGCGTCCTGCGTGGGCAATCCTCGTCGAGCGAAATCGGTTTTCCTGTGTCCCACTCGACTTCACGAGGCGCCGGCTGGGCTCGACGTCAGCCGTCTGTCGAAGAGGAGAAGCATGCCAAGCAGCACCGCCGAGCGCGGCTTTTTCGATGAGGCGAGCATTTACGTGCGCGCTGGCTCGGGCGGGGACGGGGTGTCGCATTTTCGGCGGGAGAAGTATGTGCCGCGGGGTGGACCGGACGGCGGGGACGGCGGCCGCGGGGGCGACGTGGTGCTGCGGGCGCGGGCCAACCTGCATGCGCTGACGGCGTTTCGGTACCAGCGGCGGTTCATCGCGGCCAACGGCGGGAAGGGCGAGGGCAACAAGCGGCACGGAGCCAACGGCGACAGCGTGACCGTGGACGTGCCGTGCGGGACCGTGGCCTACGACGACCGGACCGGCGCGGTGCTGGCGGACCTGGTGGACGAAGGGCAGACCGTGGTGGTTGCCGAAGGCGGCCGCGGCGGGCTGGGGAACGTGCATTTCAAGTCGGCGCGCTTCCAGACGCCGGAACTCGCCACGCGCGGCGGCAGCGGGCAAGAGCGGCACGTGCGCCTGGAGCTGGAGTTGCTGGCGGACATTGGGCTGGTTGGGGCGCCGAACGCGGGGAAGTCGTCGTTGCTGGCGAGGCTGAGCGCGGCCAGGCCCAAGGTCGCGCCGTACCCGTTCACGACGCTGGAGCCGGTGCTGGGGGTGGTTCAGGCCGGCGATTCGGGCGTGGTGTTTGCCGATCTGCCGGGACTGATCGAGGGGGCCAGCAGCGGAGCGGGGCTGGGCATGGCGTTTCTGCGTCACGTGCGGCGGGCGCGGGTGCTGGTGCACGTGGTGGACGGGTCGGGGTTGGAAGGCGATCCGTTCGAGGCCTTCCAGGCGATCGACGCGGAACTCGGGGCCTACAGCGACGACCTGCTTGAGCGACCCCGCATCGTGGCGTTCAACAAGATGGACCTGCTGGAAGCGCGCGAAGGGTGGCCGGATTTCGAGGCGCTGGTGCTGGCGGAGGGCTACGAGGCGGTGGCGGTCTCGGCGGCCAGCGGGGTGGGGTTGCGCGAGCTGGTTGGGCGGACCGTCGGGATGCTGGCGGAAGCGCCGCCGGCGCCGCGGCCGGAGCCCGAGGAAACGGCTGTCTTGCGGCCCTCGCCGGTGGATGAGCCGGCGCAGCTGTTTCGGCGATCGGACGGCGCGTACGTGGTGCGGGACGCGCGGCTGGAAGACCTGGCGCGCAAGCTGAATTTCGACACGCCGGATGCGGCGGACTACTTCCAGCGGCAGCTCGACCGCAGCGGGGTCACCGAACGGCTGGAGCGGGCGGGGACGACGGCCGGCGACACGGTGGTCGTGGGCGAGTTGGAGTTCGAGTGGATGGGTTTGGGGCTGTGATAGGTTTTCTCCGAGCGACCATGCGAAATCCAAGCTGCGAGACGCCTCGCGCCACACGCACCGCCACTATCTAGCCCCTGCCGCGCGCCGGCGGGGGCCATGCCCGCGCCTAAGTCGCGGGATTTCTTGAATGACCACCTCGATTCCCTGTTCCGTGTGGAGCGTCTTCCATGAATGTTGATCAGACGTACGACCGCCTCTACCGGGTGCGGCATTCGGCCGCGCACGTGCTGGCCACGGCGATGCTGGACCTGTTTCCGGACGCCCAGATGGGGATCGGCCCGCCGACCGACGACGGCTTCTACTACGACTTCGAGCTGCCGCGGGCACTGACGCCGGACGACCTGAAGGCGCTGCAAAAGCTGATGCTGAAGCACAAGAAGGCGAACTACCCGTTCGAGTACTCCGAGCACGACCGCGAGGCGGCGTTGGCCTATTTCGAGGAGACCAACCAGCCGTTCAAGGTCGAGCTGATCAACGACCTGCCGGACGACGAGACGATCAGCTACTACACGTCCGGACCGTTTGTGGACCTGTGCCGGGGTCCGCACGTGGACAGCACGGGCGAGATTGGGGTGTTCAAGCTGCTGTCGATTGCCGGCGCCTACTGGCGCGGCGACGAGAACCGGGCGCAGCTGCAGCGGGTGTACGGCACGGCGTTCGAAACGAAGGACGAGTTGAACGCGCACCTGGCACGCCTGGAAGAGGCCAAGCGCCGCGACCACCGCACGCTGGCTCGCGATCTGGACCTGTTCTCCATCAACCCCGCCATCGGCGCCGGGTTGGTGCTGTGGCATGCCAAGGGCTCGCTGGTGCGGGAGCTGCTGGAGACGTTCTGGCGGGAGGAACACCGGCGGCGCGGCTACGACATGGTCTACTCGCCGCACATCGGGCGGCGTGAGCTCTGGGAGACCAGCGGGCATACGCAGTGGTTTTCTGAGGGGCTGTTTCCCGAGATGGAACTGGAGCACCAGACGTTCATCAACAAGCCCATGAACTGCCCGTTCCACGTCAAGATCTTCGACTCGCAGACGCGCAGCTATCGGGACCTGCCGCTGCGCTACGGCGAACTAGGCACGGTCTACCGCTTCGAGCGGTCGGGCACGCTGCACGGGGCGCTGCGGGTGCGAGGGCTGACACAGGACGACGCCCACATCTTCTGCCGGCGCGACCAGTTCACCGACGAGGTGGCCGGGGCGCTGGACCTGGCCAAATTCATATACCAGACATTCGGCTTCAGCGAGTACATCGTGGAACTGAGCGTGCGCGACGCCTCGGGCTCCGAGAAGTACGCCGGCGACGACGACTTGTGGGAGCTGGCCGAGCAAGGGCTGGTCGAGGCCCTGGACCGGCACGAGATGGCGTATACGCGCGTCGAGGGCGAGGCGGCGTTCTATGGGCCCAAGATTGACATCCAGGTGGCGGACGCGATCGGGCGGCGCTGGCAGCTGACGACGGTGCAGGTGGACTTCAACCTGCCGGAACGCTTCGACATCACGTACGAGGATGCCGACGGCACGCGGCAGCGGCCCGTAATGGTGCATCGGGCGATCTTTGGGGCGATGGAGCGCTTCGTGGCCGTGCTGATCGAGCACTTTGCCGGCGCGTTCCCGGTCTGGCTGTCGCCGGTGCAGGTGGCCGTGATCCCGATTGCGGACCGCCACGCCGACTACTGCGAGTCCGTGGCCGAGCGACTGCGCGAGGCCGGGCTGCGGGTGCAGGTGGACGCGCGGGCCGAGCGCATGAACCGCAAGATTCGCGACGCGCAACTCCAAAAGACGCCCTACATGCTCATCGCCGGGGACCGCGACATCAAGGCCGGCAAAGTCTCGGTTCGTCTGCGCACCGAGGAGGACCTGGGGGCGATGACGGTGGACGAACTTCTGGAGGCCGTGCTGCCCGTGGTCGAATCGCGCGCGCCGCACGACCTGGGGCTGGGGAGTCCGAGCGCCGCTGGTGGCTGAGTCATCTACGGAACACGAACCGCGGGCCTTCGTTCGCAAGTTCGAAGGCCCGCGGCAAGCCAATCCGCGTCGCCGCGCCGCTAGGATTGCGGTGAGCCCCGCGTGACCCGGAGGACGCCCCGGATGCCGCCCGTCAGCTACGACTTTCGCGAGTCTTCCGTCCTCATCACCGGCGGCACGCAGGGCATCGGCCTGGCGGTGGCTGAAGCCTTCGCGCGCGCCGGGGCCAACGTGGCGATCTGCGCGCGGACCGAACCGGATGTGGCGGAGGCGGTAGCGGCGCTGGATGCACTGGGTCCCGGGGCGGTCCACGGAACCACGGCTGACCTGGCCGAGCCGGACGACGTGGGTCGGCTGTTCGACGACGTGGTCGCCAACCTCGGCGCTCCCGACATCCTGGTGAACAACGCCGCCGCCCAGGGGAATTTCCCGTTTCCGGAAATGGACCTGGAACGCTGGCGCTGGATGTCGCAGGTCAACCTGGAGGCGCCGTTCGAGCTCTCGCGGCGTTTCGTGCTGGGGCGCGACGAGCCGGGCGGGGCCATTGTCAACGTGGTGACCAACCAGGTCATTCGCCACGCCAGGGGGCGCGTGGGCTACGGGTCCAGCAAGGTCGGCCTGGTGGGGCTGACGCGCACCATGGCGCTCGAACTGGCCCATCGCGGCATCCGCGTCAACGCCATCGCGCCGGGGTTCGTGGACGTCCCCCGCATTTACCGCGAGTTCGACGACGTCGACGACCGCTTGGCCGCCATGCCGTCCGGCCGCTTCGTCACGCCGGACGAGGTGGCCCACGCGATCCTCTTCCTGTCCTCTGACGCAGCCTCGGCAATCAGCGGCGTCGTGCTGCCGGTGGACGGCGGACACGCGCTGGACGGCACCTGGGTCCGCGATTAACGCTGCGTTGCACCTCGGCTACCGGCGAGTCGCCTGAATGAATCTGGTCGTAGCCAACGACGACGGGATCGACGTGCCGGGCATCTGGGCGCTGGCGGGTGAGCTGTCGAAGCTTGGACAAGTGGCGGTGTACGCGCCGACTCGAAACTTCAGCGGAGCGGGGATGTCCATCAGGCTGGAGCGGGAAGCGCGGTTATGTCGCGCCAAGCCGCCGCCGGGTGTCGACCCGGACATCCCGGCGTTCACGCTGGAAGCGCCGCCGGCCTCGATGGCGGCTGTTGGCGCCGTGCACGCCTTTGGCGGGAAGGTGGACGCGCTGGTATCGGGCATTAACCCCGGATGGAATCCCGGCGAAGAGCCATACAAGGTGTCAGGCACCGCTGGTGCGGCTCAGGTGGCGGTCGAGCGCGGTCTGCTTGGCGTGGCGGTTTCGGCGGAGTACTTCGCCGCCTCCAGGCAGTTCGGGGACATTGCGACGGCGACCCGGCGGCTGCTGGGGGCCATTCGCGCCGAATTCAATCCGCTGCCCAACGTGCTGGTCAACGTGAACGTGCCGGAGGACTTTGGCAAGGACACGCCGGTGCGGCTGACCACGCCGAGCCTGAATACGATGTTCAGAGAATTCAGGCTGGAGGAGTGCGTGGCCGACGAGCATGGCGTGGACCTGCGCTTCGAGTTCGGCAGCTACTTCGACCGTGAGCCGGTACCGGGCGACGAAGTGCACGCGCTGGCGGAGGGCGTGGTGTCGATAGCGGTGACGGGCCAGCGTCCCGGCGACGTGTTGATGGACGATCCGTGGCCCGACATCGTCCGAGAATTCAGGGCCTGAGCGGCCGCCAGCAGGAGACACCGATCCAATGAGCGTTCAATCCGACCTGGCTGACCTGAAGGCCCGCCTGCGCGAAGCGCGTGACATCTCGTCCTCGGCGGCGGTCCTCTACTGGGACCAGTCCACCTACATGCCCACCGGCGGCGCGGCGGGGCGTGGGCGGCAACTGGCGGTGCTGAGCCGGCTGGCGCATGAGAGCGCGACGGATCCGGAAATCGGGCGGTTGCTGGACCGGCTCACGCCGTACGCCGAGTCCCTGCCGTCGGAGCACGACGACGCCGCGCTGATTCGAGTGGCGCGCCACGACTACGAGCGCGTGACGCGCGTGCCCGCCGAGTACAGCGAGCGCGCGGCCAAGCACGCCTCCGCCACGTACGCGGCGTGGGTGGAGGCGCGGCCGAAGAACGACTTCGCGACGATGCGTCCGATGCTGGAGACCACCCTAGACCTGAGCCGCGAGTACGCCGACTTCTTTCCGGGCTACGAGCACATTGCGGATCCGCTGATCGACGACGCGGACGAAGGCATGACCGTGGCCCGCATCCGGCCGGTATTCGACGAACTGCGGGCGGGGCTGACGCCGCTGGTGGCACGGATTGCGGCCGCCGAGCAGGTGGACGATGGGCCGGCGCGCAAGCACTTTCCGCAGGCGCAGCAGTCGCGCTTCGCGGAGAAGGTGATCCGGTCGATTGGGTTCGACTACGAGCGCGGGCGGCTGGACCCGACGGCGCATCCGTTCATGACGCGCTTCGGTCACGGCGACACGCGAATAACGACACGCACGAACGAAGACTTCCTGGCGGAACAGCTCTTCAGCACCATCCACGAAGCGGGACACGCGCTGTACGAGCAGGGGACACGGGCCGAGGACGATGGGTTGCCGCTGGGCGGCGGGACGTCGGCGGGGGTGCATGAGAGCCAGTCGCGGCTCTGGGAGAACATCGTCGGCCGCAGCCTGGGGTTCTGGTCGCATTGGTATCCAACGCTGCAAGAAGAGTTTCCGGAGCAGCTGGGGAACGTGGACCTGCGGGACTTCTACGCGGCGGTGAACCGAGTGGAGCCGTCGCTGATCCGGACCGACGCCGACGAGGTGACCTACAACCTGCACGTCATGATCCGGTTCGACCTGGAGTTGCAACTGCTCGAGGGCGAACTGTCCGTGGCCGACCTGCCGGAAGCCTGGCACGCGCGCTACCAGTCGGACCTGGGCGTGCGCGCGCCCGACGACCGCGACGGCGTGCTTCAGGACGTCCACTGGTACGCCGGGAGCATCGGCGGCGCGTTCCAGTGCTACACCCTGGGGAACATCATCGGGGCGCAGCTGTACGAGGCGGCGCTGCGCGACGAGCCGGGAGTCCCGGAGCAGATCGCGAGCGGCGACACGTCGTCTCTGTTGGAGTGGATGACAACCAACGTGTACCAGGTGGGGCGGCGGCTGACGCCGGATCAGCTGATCGAGCGGGTCTGCGGCGGGCCGCTGGACGCGCAGCCGTTGCTACGGCGGCTGACGGCCAAGTTCGAGGACCTGTACGCGCTCTGATCCTTCAAGTCGCTCCGTTCCACCGTAGGGGCGGTTCTCGAACCGCCCTCTCCCGGTCGTGGTCTCCCTTCCAGCAACCACGCACGGACTCACTTGAGTACATCGGCCGCCGTTCTTCACCCCCTCCGAGGAGACCTTTGCAAAACGCCCCGCGTCCTCAAATGTCCGGCCTCCTCTTAATCCCTCTCCTGGGGGAGAGGGTTGGGGTGAGGGGTCTTCCGCGCAACCAGCCTCGGGTTATGAAAAGGTCTCTCTTGGGGGAGAGGGTCAGAGCCTGCCCCGGACTCGATCCGGGGGTGAGGGGTCTTCCGCGCAACCGCCCTCGGGTCAAGCAGAGATCTTCCATGAGCGAAAGTTGCCTGCGCTGAGCATGGACGGACCGCGCGCTCCTCGGGCCGACGAATTCGACGAGCTCGTAGCCCAGGTCAATCGGGTCATGCGCGAAGAGGTGGGCGCCGCCCCCACATACGGCGAGGAGTGGCCGCGGATCTACTGCTTGGACAACCTGGAGAACATCCGGGTGATCCGCGCGGACGGGCGGATCGTGTCGTCGGCGGCCATCTATCCGCACGAGGTCCGGTATGGCGATGCGCGGCTGTGGGTAGGTGGGATTACCGGGGTTGCGACTGATGCGGCCTACCGGCGGCGGGGCCTTGCGACGCGGGTCATGCACGCCTGCATTGAGCGAACGGCGGAGCTCGGTTGCCATCTCAGCCTCCTCGGTTCTGGCGTACCCAGCTGGTACCGAAAGCTGGGCTGGGAGTACGCCGGCCTGGAGCGCAAGTACCAGTTCAGCCGGGGAAACCGGCACCTGCTGCCGACGGCTGCGGACCTGGAGATGCGGACGGTAAAGGATGGGGATTTCGAGAGGCTGGCGGCGATCCACGCGGCGCGGGCGCTCGGCGGCGTACGGTCGGCGGATCTGCTGCGGTCGATGTGGTCGCCGAAGCCTGGGGCGGAGGTGTGGGTTGCGCTTAATGACCGGGAAGTCAGGGCCTACCTGCGGGTGCGCGGAACGTCGGTGACGGAGTACGGGGGACCCGCTGAGCTTGTGCTGCCGATGCTGGCGCGTCTGCTGGAGTCGTGGGATGACCCGGCGGTTCCGACCTCCACGCGCTCGATCGAGGAGCGGCAGGTCAACACCAAGCCAACGGTGCACGCCAGCCTGGATGCGCCGTGGCGGCCCGACGACGTGACCGAGGCGCTGGACGCGCTGGGCATTCTGCGGTCAGCCGGTTACGTGCGGATGATTCGGATAAAGAATCCGCAGGGGCTGCTGCGAGCGTACGGGCGCACGGACCTGAACGCGCGGGCCGACTGCGACCGGATTGTGGTGGAAACCGGAGACCGAACGCTACGGCTCAGCCGGACCGATGCCGTGAAGCTGTTCTTTGGCCCCGAGCGGCCGGTGCAGCCCGACGTGGCGGGACTACCCTTCGTGTTTCACGTGTGGTTGGCGGATCGGGTGTAGGCACCGGAGGGACCGCGAACTCGTCTGCTAGGTTGCTGACTGAGGGAGCGCGGCCCTCGCCCCGGGGGGGTGGACGGAAGGGGCTGAAGCCCGAGATTCCGCGCCTCTGACGACTGGGTTGCCGATATTATCCCTCCGCGTTATCATAGGGGCGCAGGGCGGTTTGCCGATAAGCGCGCTGAGCAACTCTTCAACGGCGAGTTTGTGCGGCGTCTTCCGGCAGACATCCAGCGGCGAGCACGAATGCGCCTCCAGCGGGTCGTGGCGGCGACAAGGCTATCCGACCTGAGCGTACCGCCGTCGCATCGCCTTGAGGCGTTGCGCGGCAACCGAGCAGGTTGGTACAGCATTCGCATCAATGACCAGTGGCGCGTGTGCTTTCGTTGGACCGGGCGGGGCGCCATGGACATTGAGATCACGGACTACCACTAGGGAGCAGAACGACATGGCCAGCATGGGCCCTATACATCCCGGAACGCATCTGGCAGAGATGCTCGAGGAGCTTGAGGTCACGCAATACCGCCTGGCGCGGACAGTCGGCGTGCCGCCACGGAGGATCAACGAGATTGTTCACGGGCGGCGGTCGGTTACGGCGGATACGGCGCTGCGATTGGGGAAGGCGCTGGGGATGACGCCGGAGTTCTGGCTGAATCTGCAGCGGATGTACGACCTCGAGGTTGCGCGGGCGACGACGGATCTGAGCTCGATCGAGCCGCTGGTGGCAACGTAGTCGCGACCTCGTCCAGCCCGCGCCGCGGCGATGGCGTCAGGCGTCGGTCTTGCGGGCCGTGAGGAGGAAGGAGCCGAGGAGGCGGCGACGGTGGGGAGGTCGTCGCCGAAGCGCTAGGTTGCGGCGCTGGGGAACTCCTGGAGGCTCTCGATGCGGAGGCCGGCGCGGGCGACGCTGGTGGCGATGTCGCCGAGGGTCCGGCTGAACTCCCACCTGGGCTCGGGGGCGTCTTCGGCGCCGGCGAAATGGCGCCAGCCGGTGGAGCGGTGAGGCTGGCGGTCGAAGTAAGTCGCCGACGATGGCGATGCAGCCGTCGCGAACCTCGAGGCAGCCGATCTGTGGGTGCCCCTCGTAGAGGATCAGGCGGCCACACGAGGGCGCCGCCGTCTGAAACCTCCCACCACCGGCGCTAAGCCCAAGCCGCCAAACCGCCCCAGCCTGCCCACTCCGCGGTCCCCATCCACTGACCGCCAACCACCTGTCGCTTGCCTCTGATTAGTGTATACGAACTGAGTATCCCCCCGCAACCCCTCCCAGATACCCGCCGTCCCGCTCCTCCTCCCAATCCCGTCCCTGCTCCCTCCCCGCCCTACGGTCCCATCCCCTTCCGTTCCCCCTCTCACCCCTCTGCCTTCTGACCTCTTCCCTTCCTCCTCGCTTGCAATGCAATCAACGCATGCGCTGATTGCACTGCTGGCATAACCGTCACCGCCAGCACCCCCTAATTCCCGGCCCCGGCCCGCCCTTCGCCCGCTGTGCCCCATCCCCCACCGTTCATGGTGATCCGATCCTGGCCTTATCGGTGCCTGTCCTGAGCTTGTCGAAGCCCGTCCTGAGCCTGCCGAAGGAGAAAGGCGGTCCCAGCCTTCTCCCCCCTCCTCGCTCACCGCTCATCCTCTCCGCTCACTCCTGCCTCACTGGACACCTGCCCCGCCAAAGTGGACACATTGCCCCCGAAACTGGACACATCGGGCCGAAAACTGGACACATTGGCCCGACCGAGTGGACACATCCCCGTCATCCCCCGTCATCCCGGCGTCCGCGGAGAGCCTGCCCTGAGCCTGCCGACGAGGGGCCGTGAGCGGGGACGCGCACCGCCGAAGACTGAACACATGGCCCCCAAAACTGAACACATTCGGCCGGAAAGTGAACACATCGAGCCGAAAACTGAACACATTCCCCCAAAAAACTGAACACATTGGCCTCATCGACTGAACACATCCCAACCCGCGCCCCCGCCCCTTGCCTGTCATTCCGAAGTCCCCTGAGGAATCTCGACTTTCGCTCGTGTACCAGCCCTGCTCACGGCCGCGCCCCCACCACCCCGCACGCCCTCCCGTACCTTGCTTGCCCTTCGTACTCAGATCGTCTACACTGGAGATGCCCTGTCCCATTCCGGCCCCCGGAACCTCCATGCTCCCCCGCCTCCTCCGCCTGCTCACCCCTTCTGTCACCACGCGTCCCCGCTGGTTCCTCACATTGGGCAGGCGCCGGTCTCCGACCGCCCGCTTCCGTTCGAGCCGCCTCCGCCCCACCTCCTCGCCACGCCCGCCCACCCAGCGTCCCAGGGGCCCTCTTGCCGCCTTCTCGCAACTCCAACTTTCGTCGCCGGCCCGCCAAAAAATCCGCCTAAGCGGTCGCGCGGCAGCCCGAACCCCTACGGGTTCGGGC
>JAPPLN010000021.1 GCA_028874175.1 Chloroflexota bacterium | reverse complement strand
GGTCGATGGTTTCGACTTCAACCATGCGTTAGAGCCTCCGGACTCGCGGATCGACGAAATGGAGAGCGCCGCCGGCGCCCCGGCGTCTCAACTGGTTCTCGAAAGGACGCCCACAGCATTAGGCCCGCGATGGGAGCAGTGCGCAACCATCGGGGCTATCCGCAGTGTACGGAGTGGCAGTAGCTCGCAACAACCATTTCGAAGCTAACCGGGTCTGACCGGAATCCGCAGTTCCTGACCAGGGAAAATCCTGTCCGGGTCGCTGATGCCGTTAGCCGCCATCAGATCGTTGATGCTTACGCTAAATCTGACGGCAATGACGCTGAGGGTGTCGCCCTGCTGGACCGTGTATGGCCCAGGGGCGTCCTCCTGCTCGGGGACCTCTGTGCCCTCGGGCAGCCGCAGGCGCTGACCGACCAGAAGGTTGTCGAGATCGGGAATGTCGTTGAGATCCACGATCACGCTAACCGGCACGTTGTACAGCTGCGAGATCCCTGACAGCGTTTCGCCGGGTCGAACCGAATGGGTGGCAGGCGTTGGGGCCGGGGTGGGCGTTGGTGTGGGTACGGGCGTGGGCGTAGCTGTGGGCGTGGGCGACAGCACCACGATCTCAACGCCGGACTGCACGGCCTGGGTGATGGAGGGCGATGTCTGTGACGGTAGCTCAGCGCCTACCAACGCCCCCCGCAACACGGCTTCTCCAGCCGCCGATGCGGCGGCCCGATACCCATCTTCCTGCCAGGCCAGGATCCTCCAGGCAATCAGAACGGCGGCCAGCAGCAGCGCGAGCCGGACATAGCGAACCCAGTGCCGATCCAGCGGCCGCAGGGCATCCGGCCCCGAGACCTTGACCCAGCGCAGCTCAGGCTGAACGGGCGGGCCGGACTGGCCGTCGCTCACCATCCGAACGCCATGTACAGATCGTTCACGTTGGTTCCGGTCGGTCCCAGGCGCACCAGGTCGCCACAGCATTGGAGGTAGTTGTAGGAGTCGTTGTCTTCGAGGGCGCTGGCGCAGTCCCCGCCGGCGGCTCGCGCCCTCTCGATGGTCGTCCAGTCAATCAAGCCGCCGCAGGCGTCAGTGGGCCCGTCGGTTCCATCTGTGGCCAGCGCCAGGACCGCCGTATTTGGCTCGCCCGCCAGCTCCTGGGCAGCCGCCACGGCAAGCTCCTGGCTCCGCCCCCCGCGTCCATGGCCACGCACGGTCACAGTGGTCTCTCCCCCGAAAATCGCGCACCCTGGCCGCCGCACTGGGCGTCCGCTACGCGCGATGTCGACCGCCGCCCCCGCCACCAGCTTCGCGATTTCTCGCGCCTCGCCTTGAACTCGAGATGTCAGGAACTGGGCATGCAAGCCGGCTGCTTCCGCCGCGGCAGCGGCAGCCAGACCCGCGCGGGCGTTATCGGCGATCACGAGATTCGAGACTCGTTCGAATAGCGGATCGTCAGGCGTCGGTGTTTCGGGCAGCCCGCCGCGAGCGCCCAGTTCCAGGCGCTCGCGGATCGAAGCGGGCGCTGAGGCACGCAGATCAAACGCGTCCAGCGCCGCCAGCGCATCTGCATAGGTCGTCGGATCGGGCGACGTGGGCCCGGAGGCAATGACGTCTATTGGATTACCCACCACGTCGCTCACCAGCAGGCCAACCACTCGCGCTGGCGCGGCGGCTACCACCAGCAGGCCGCCGTGAAACGCGGACAGGTGCTTCCGAATCGCGTTCATCTGGTTGATGGTGGCGCCCGAACGCAGCAACTGGTCGGTGACGTTCTGAAGCTCCGCCAAGGTGACTCCGTCCGGCGGGCACGGCGTGAGCGCCGATCCGCCCCCGGAGATCACACACAGCACCAGGTCGCCTTCGCCGGCGTCGCCTGCCATCTCCAGCAGCCGCCGGGTCGCCGCTTGCCCGCGCGCGTCGGGCACGGGATGGCCCGCAGCCAAGACTTCGATCTGCTCGGCGGGCGACTCATAGCCGTCCTTGGTGATGACCAGCCCGCCTTCGACGCGATCGCCCAGAATGTCCACCAGCGCCTCGGCCATGCGAGGACTGGCCTTACCGGCGCCAAGCACGATCACGCGCCTGGCCTCGACGTCAGGAACGTGCAGGCTCCCGATCTGGATTCCGTCGTCGGTCAGCGCAACGGTCTCTTTGACGGCTGTCGCGGGATCCACCGCGGCAATAGCCGCCCGCCCAATCGCCATGATCGTGGCGCGCATCGGGTCATCCCGCACGAGCGACGGCTCCGTCCCGGTCAACTTTGCGTCCAGTGTAGGCAGCGCGTCAGTTCGATCGTGCGCAATAAGCCAGGCCAACGAGATCGGGACCGACGTGCGCGCCCATGACCGGCGTGAAGCCGGTGACATACAGATCATCCGGCGCCATCTCCCGTCGAACCTGCTCAGCCAACTCGTGCGCCTCATCCACCGCCGCCGAGTGGTGGACCGCAACACCCAGGTAGCTCGCGTCACGCGACGCTCGCTCCACGTGCTTCATCAGTGCCCGCAGCGCCCGCGCCCGCGAACCGAACGCCGCCCGAAAACGAATGCGGCCGCGGCGCATGCTAAATATGGGCGTCGAAGGCAGTGCATCGGCCACGCGCGCAACCACCCACGGCACCCGCCCCCCTCGTGCCAGGTATTCCAGCGAACCCAGCAAGGCCACGATGCCGCTATCGTCCGAAGCCTCTAGAACCGTCCGCTCTACCGTGTCCAGGTCCGCCCCGGCACTGGCCGCGCGTGCGCCCAGCAACACGGGAAACCCGTGCGCCATCGTCGCCGCGCCAGTCGGAATGACCCGCACGTACGGAGGCCCGGCGAAGTCTCGCGCCGCCATCTCCGCCACCTCGGTCATGGCCGATATTCGACGCGGGATCGTGGCGCACAGCACGTCCTCCCCGGCGTCGCGCGCCTTCGCGAACGCGGCGGCGTACGCCGCCGGCGATGTCGCGCTCGTCGTCGGCAGGTTCGGATCCGTGGCCAGGCGTTTCCAAAATGCCTCGTTCGTTATGTCAACTCCATCTCGAAGCTCCTCGCCGTTCCAGACCAGCACCGTGGGCACGATGGCGATGCCATGCGCTTCGATTTCGCACGGCGGGAGGCAGGCGCTGGAGTCGGTAATCAGCCGGACGCGCCGGGCCCGGTCACGGCCGGTCGCGGTCAAGCAGGAATCTCCGCCAGAGCAGCGTGGCCGTGGATACGTCGTCCGGCGCATCCGCCTTGCGGTACCCGACCAGCCGGGCGGTGATAAGCAGCGCCAGCAGCGTCCAGCCCGCCAGACTCAGCGTCAGGGCCGCGCCCGTCAGGCTCAGCACGATGGCCGTGGCAAAGAAGCCGATCAGTGCCCCCGGCGCCGAGTCCTTGATGATCGCCTTGCCCAGCACCATCCCGGCGAACGCCAGCGCCATGTGCCACGAGCCCAACGCGGCCAGCGCTCCGCCCGCGGGTCCGATTCCTCGTCCGCCGCGAAATCGCAGCGTAAAGGGCCACACGTGCCCGGCCACGGCCACCACGCCCGCCACCGCCGCCACTTCGTAGGTGGCCAGTCGCTGCGCGATGAAGATGGCCAGCGCCGGCTTCAGTGCGTCGGCCAGCCCGGCGATCGCGCCGGGCACCTTACCGAGCCGCTCGATGGCTGCGGTCCCGCTGACGCCCCCCGACCCCTCCGCCAACAGATCGCGCCCGGCCAGCCGACCGGCCAGGTACGCGAACGGTACCGATCCGATGGAGTAGGCCAGCAGCAGGACAAGCAGGGTCGTCATTGGCCGTTCCGGCGCGCCGCCGCCTCGCGTGATCGATTGCGACGGACACCGGCCGTATCGCGGGCGACCGAATACACGCTCGGGATCGTCTCCAGGCGCCGCATCAGCCGCGCCATCTGGCCAACGCTGCCCATGCCCACCGTAATGCGCATGGTGGCCTGGCGCTGCCGGTTGGTGTGCACGTTCGCGGAGGTGATATTCAAGCCCTCGTCGCGAATCACGCCGGTCACGTCGTGAGTCAGGCCTTCGCGGTCGTCAGCCTGAATGAGGATCTGCACGGGCAGGAGTTGGCTCGTCTCGTCGATCCACCAGACGCGTACGCGCGCGCCCGGCAGCCGGCTGCCCGCTCGGCAGCGAGATCGATGCACTTCAATGCTCTGGTCCGCGGCGATGCCGTTGATCTTCATACCCGGCCTTGGTTTGCAGCAGGCGCCCAGCCGGATCGGCAGGTCAAGGTCCGCGCCGACCAGCTGGCCGCCCCACTCCACCTCCACCAGGCGCTCGGGCTCTCGGACGTTCTGGACGTTGGCGCAGTTCATGCGATGCACGCTGATCCCGTGGCCACGGGTAATGAACCCAACGATCTCGTCCCCCGGCAGCGGATTGCAGCACGAGGCCACGCGCGTGAGCAGATTGCCGACCCCAAGGACGCGAACCAGGGGCTGCACGTCTTGCACCGACGGCTGCTCC
The DNA here is from genome assembly GCA_028874175.1 of Chloroflexota bacterium. GTDB lineage: Bacteria > Chloroflexota > UBA11872 > UBA11872 > UBA11872 > UBA11872. The sequence goes on along the minus strand of JAPPLN010000021.1, from coordinate 8,791 downwards.
GCTGGCAGCGGCTCAACGTCGGCCTCTTCCACCTCCTCGGTCAGTTTGAGACGGTTGATGACCTGCGGAACCGTGGTCGCTCCATAACCCACGCCCGCCAGCAGGCTGTCCACGTCGCGGTAGCCCAGGTCGGCCGCCACCGGCTGCAAGCCCTCACCCGGCAGCTGCGAGATGCGCCCCTGGCCCAGGCGCCGCAGTTCCCGCTCCAGCAGTTCCTTGCCCGACTCGATGTTCTCGGCGCGCTGGCGCCGCTTGAACCACTGCCGAATCTTGTCCCGCGCATGCGCCGTATGCACCAGCGACACCCAGTTACGGCTGGGACCCTGGCTGTTGCTGCTGGTCAGGATCTCCAGCACGTCGCCGTTCTGCAGTTGGTACTCCAATGGCACCAGGCGGCCGTTCACTTTGGCGCCAATACACGTGTGGCCGATGTCCGTGTGGATGCGGTAGGCGAAGTCCAGCGGCGTGCTGCCGGCCGGAAAATCCTTAATCTCGCCGCGCGGCGTAAACACGAAGACCGTGTCGCTGAAAAAGTCGGTCTTTACCGCGTCCACGAACGACCCGGCGGTCTCCTCGTCGGCCTGCCACGTCAGAATTTGTCGCACCCAGGCCAGCTTTTCCGAGAAGTCCCCTTCGCCGTCGTGATCCTCTGCCTTGTAGCGCCAGTGCGCCGCCACGCCGTATTCGGCCGCCGCGTGCATCTCGTGGGTTCGAATCTGGATTTCGATCGGCCGCGCGTCCGGCCCCAGCACGGCCGTGTGCAGGGAGCGGTAGCCGTTCTCCTTGGGTGCCGAGATGTAGTCGTCAAACTCGGCCGGAATATGCCGCCAGGCGCCGTGCACCACGCCCAGCGCCGAATAGCAGTCGTGCACGTCGTCAACGATCACCCGCACGGCCAGGATGTCGTAGACCTCGTCCAGCGGAACGTTCTTGCGCTGCGTCTTTTGCTCGATGCTGTATACGTGCTTGATTCGGCTCTGAATCAGCGCGTCCGTGCCGCCGGCGTCCAGCGCCTCGCGCAGCGCGCCGGTCACCGCCTGTACCACGTCCTCGCGGGCCGCCCGCTCGGCCAGGAGCCAGCTGGCAATCTCGCGGTAGCGCTCGGGCTGCAGCAGCTTGAACGCGTGGTCCTCAAGCCGCCATCGCCACTCCTCGATGCCCAGACGACCCGCCAAGGGCGCGAAGATTTCCAGCGTGTCGCTGGCGTAGCGTTCCCGTTTGTCAGGTCGATAGACGTGCGCGGTCTGCAGGTTGTGCAGGCGGTCGGCCAGCTTGATCAGCACGACGCGGATATCCCGGGCCATCGCCAGGAAGACCTTGCGCAAATTCTGAGCCTGGCGATCGTCCAGGCTTACGACCGTGATGTCGTCCAGCTTGGTCACGCCGTCGACCAACTCCGCCACGCCTGAGCCGAACCTGGACCGAATCGTCCCGATATCCACGCTGGTGTCTTCCACGCAGTCGTGCAGCAGGGCGGCGGCCACGGTGTCGGGATCCAGGTGCAGGTTGGCCAGCATCAGGGCCACGCTGATGGGATGCTGGACGAATGGTTCGCCGGTGAGTCGCCGCTGCCCATCGTGGGCCCGCTCGGCCAACTCGGCCGCCCTGCGGATCAGGCGCTCGGCAGCCGGCACGTCATCGGCTGGCGTGTAGGAGCGCACCTCGTCGAGCAGGTCGTCGAGCGTAGTCTCCGTCCGGCCTGCGCCAACCATGGGCGCCAGCGTGGCCGTGACCGATGAGGGCACGATGACTCCTTAATCCGCCGTTACGCCGACCGCAGCCGGATGTCGTCCACCAGCATCTGCAACCGAGTCTCGCCGCGGAAGCTGCGCAGGCTCAACCTGAACGCCACATCCACGGACCGTCCGTGTCCAAGCACAGGCTGCTGGTCACCATGGCGGAACCAGATGGCCTCCACATTGCGCGCCAGTTCCTCGAATTGCAGTACCACGTGATCCTCACCCACCAGCCGGGTGTTTTGGATGCGTACATTCTCTACGACTAGGCGCGGCTCTTCATGTTCCTGTCCCCAGGGACCAAGCGAATCCAGCGCCTGGTAGGTCTCCCAGGAGATGGTTCGCGAATACACGCGGCCGTCCGCGCGCAGGCGCGGCCCCGTGAATTCAGGCAGTTCGAGGCTTGCGATGGCCTGCGCCAGGCCGCGTCGCAGCGCTTCGACGTTCTGCGGCAGCACCGAGAAGCCCGCGGCGCCGGCGTGACCGCCCCAGCTTTCCAGCCAGTCGGCTTGCCGCTTCAGCAGATCGCGGAGGTTGAATCCGTCGGGCGCTCGCGCCGAGCCGTGCACCAGCCCGTCAATCTCGGCGCCGATAAATGCCGGCGCGCCAAACTCCTCGCTCAGGCGCGAGGCGGCCAGCCCAACCACGCCCGGTGCAAATCCCGGATCGGCGGCAAGTACGACGGGGCTGCCGTTGACCATCGCCCGCGCCGCGTCCACGACGTCCTGGGTCAACCGGCGCCGCTCGGCGTTGAGTTCGTTCAGTTCATCCGCGAGTTCTGCAGCCCGCACCGGGTGCCGGGCCTGCAGCAATTCCAGGGCCAGTTGTGGGCTGGCAATCCGACCGGCCGCATTCAGTCGCGGCGCCAGCGCGAAGGCAATGTCGTCCGACCTGATCGCCTCCGGCGTGCGCCGAGCCGCCTCGGCCAGCGCGCGCAGCCCGGGGCGCGGCGAGGCCCGCATCCACTCCAAACCTTCCATCACATACGCGCGGTTCTCGTCCGTCAGCGGCGCAACGTCGGCCACCGTGCCCAGCGCCACCAGGTCCAGGAAGCGTTCGGGGTCCGGGATTTGCTCCGGAAACTCGTCGGCCAGCGCCTGCACCAGCTTGTAGGCCACGCCTACCCCGGACAGCCCACCAAATGGGTACCCCGATCCCGGCGCATTGGGGTTCAACAGCGCCACGGCCCTCGGGGGGCGGGACTCGGTTGGATGATGATCGGTCGCAATCACGTCCATGCCGGCCTCGGCCGCTCGGTCGATCTCTTCGTGCGCCGTGGCCCCGCAGTCGGCCGTGATGATCAGCCTCGCGCGTTCCTGCGCGACAGCGTCGATCGCGCCGGCATTGAGCCCATAGCCCTCGGTCAGTCGCTCCGGGATGTACGGGAAGGCGTCCAGCCCCAACGCCTCGGCGGTTTCCAGCAGCATCGCCGTGGCGCTGACGCCGTCTACGTCGTAATCGCCGTAGATGCAGACGCGCTCGCGTTGCTGCATCGCCTGCCCGATACGCGCCACCGCCAGATGCATCTCGTCCAGCAGGTACGGGTCGTGCGGCGGCAGCGGGCCCAGCAGGAACTCGTGCAGTTTCTCGGCCGTGTCGTGCCCGCGGTTGTGGAGCACTTGGACCGCCAGCGGCGGAAGTTCGTCCACCGCGGCAAACAGCGCGGCGGGCGCGCGTGGCGCGATGTCCCACACCGCCCCGGTGAGACTGCGCCTGGGATCGTCGCGGGTGTCAGCCACGGCGCCAGCCTAACCAGTCGCCCGCGTCCGGCGCGATACCCTGCTGCCGACTGGCCCGCGCTGGGAGCGGCTGCATGAATCTCGCGATAATCGGCGCCGATAGCACGCATACCGAAAACTTCGCCGGCATCATCAACCGTGGACTGGCCGGCCCCGGCTTGCGAGTCACCAGGCTCTGGGGCGCCAATCCCGATCAGGCCCACGCCAAGGCCCTGGAAACCGGTATTGACGAGGTGGTCGACGCACCCGAGCAGGCCATGCAGGACGTCGACGCCGTGCTGGTGCTCAACCGTTGGGGCCCCGATCACTTCGCGCCCGCCATGCAGGCGGTCGACCTTGGCCTGCCCCTGTTCGTTGACAAGCCGCTGTGTGACGACCCGCAGGAGGCCGTCACGCTGGTCCGAGCGGCCGCCGCCGCCGGCGTGCCGCTGACGTCCGCGTCCGCCGTGCGCTACGACCGCGCCATCCGCCAGCTGTTGGAGCGCCTGCCCGACCTGGGCCGCACGCGCTCGATCATGTTCACCCTGCCCCAGAACTGGCAGCTCTACGGCGTCCACGCCGTTGACGTGATGCACGCGGTGTTCGGCGTCGGTGCGGAGGACGTCACGTCCGTTCGAGGAGAATTGGGCGACGTGGTGACCATTCGCTGGCCCCACGGCCAGGTCGGCATTGCCAACCAGGCGCGCGAGGCCTGGATGGGCATGCTCTGCGTCGCCCTCGGCGAGAAGGGCTGGACCCACGCCGACATGCCCGGGGATGACACGATCGACGGCTTCCCGCGCATGTACCTGGAGAGCATCAAGCAGTTTCTGGCGATGCTAGAGACCGGCGAACGACCGATCAGCGACGCGGAAATGGTAGACGTGATTCGCGTGGTGGCGGCGGCGGAGCGCTCGGCAACCTCCGACTCCCGACGCGTGCCGCTGAGCGAGATGCCCGCGCTCTAGCCCACCCAGCCGAATACGTACAGGCCGACGCCCGCGCCGATGGCGGCGCCGACGGCCACGCCGATCACAATCGCCACCAGCAGCCACATGCCGCTGCCGCCAGGCGCCGACGGTTGCGCCGCTCTCGGCGTCTCCTGACGTCGCAGCGACGCCGGATCGGGTGAGATCGGCTCGATGACTGGCTTCTGGCGACTCACGGCCGCTGGACTCCCGCCGGCTGGGCGCCACGCGCGGGCGCAAATGACCCGCGGCCAAGGTCTGCCCCAATGTGTCGGGCGTTCAGCCAGGAGCCCGCGTCAGGCATGAGCGAGGCTACCATCCGCCCCAACTACATAGACGGCTAGCTTTCCCAACTGGCTCCATGATTCGCCAGCCTGCATCGTCCAGCCTTGGCGCAATTTTCGTCCTGCTCACCGTCATGGCGTTCAACGTCAACTTGATTGGACCGATCCTGGGCGAACTGCAAGCCGAATTCGACGTTTCACTGCCGGTGCTGGGCTTGCTGCTGTCCATGCAAGCCGTGGCTCGCGCCGTGGCTATCGTGCCCGCCGGCTTCCTGGCCGACCGGCTGCCGCCTCACACGCCACTGACCGCCGGCACGCTCTGCACCGCCGTCGGCTGTGCGATCAGCGCGCTCGCCCTGGACTACCGCGTGCTGCTGGCGGGCGTGCTGGTGACCGGGCTGGGCACGGCCCTCGTCTACACCACCGGACTCGCCCATACCGTGCGTTCAAGTGAGGGGAGCGACCGTAGTCACACGGCAGGTCGGATCCTGGCCGCTGTTCAGATGGGTGCCCTCCTCGCGCCCATTCTCTCCGGCGTGGCTGCCAGCATGTTTGGCTGGCGGGCCGCCTTTGCCCTGGGCGCCCTGGTTGGCGGCATCGCCGCGCTTCTGCCGTTGCTGTTCGTGCGAGCGCCCCAGCCAGCGCCGGAGTCAGGAAGCGCGCCGATTCCCAGGCTCGCTCGGCTGGGGCTGAGCCCCTCCCTGCTACCCGTGGTGGGCTTCTCCGTTCTCATTCTTGGGGCCGGTACGTTCGCCATCAAGCAGATCTTGTTGCCCCTCTACGGCAGCGTGGGTCTCGACTTCGACCCGGCCCGCGTCGGCCTCGTGCTCACGTTGGCCAACGCCTTGCGCACGCTGGTTACCTACAAGACCGGACCGGTGATGGATCGCCTTGGCGATCGGCGCGCCTTGATTGCGACCGGCGGTTTCAGCGTGGCGGCGGCCCTGCTGCTGTTGTTCCCAGCCGGACTGGCCTGGTACATCCTGGTGGCGGTGCTCTTCGCGCCCAGCGGACTGGTAACGCCCCTGCCGGCCGTGCTGATCGCCGAGCGCATGCCGCGCACCACCGTTGGCCGCAGCATCGGGATCATGCACCTCAGCGTTGATCTGGCCGCACTGGCGGTGGCCCCGCTGATCACGCTGCTGTTGGCCGTCCAGGGCTTCGGCGTCGTGGGCATCGCTGTGGCCGCTTCGTTCGTCGTCTCCACCCTGATTGGGCTGACGCTCGTGCGCTCTCGGCCCGCACAGCCAGAACCCGAGCCGCTGTCGCCGCCCGTCGGCACACCCGGCCCCTAGGTCAGGCCTTCCAGTCGTCCGAACCAACAATCGCCCCAAACGCGGCCACGGCGTTCTCGACGCCCTGCGTCAGCCGCGCCAAAGCCGCGCGACGTCCGTGCGCTTCCACGCCCAACGGCCCTGATCTGGCATGGGCGTGGCTACAGCCGGCCTGGTTTCGATCAGCTTGGAGAGGTGCTATCGGGAAAGCGCACCGACGCTGTCCACCGCTCTCGCAAACGCCATGGCCGCACGCTCAACCACGTCGGCCAGGCGCGCCAGCGCCGCGCGGCGGCTGCGCGTATCGACGATCACTGCGCGGCCCCGGGGCAGCTCCACCACGCGACCCGGTGGCTCGCGGTCAAGGCCGGCGGGGAGTTCGAACACCGCCGACTTTCTCCCCTTCACGGCTTGTCCCAGCGCGAGCGCCGAAGCCGTACCCGTGGAGTCCCACAGACGCTCGGCCAGTTCTCCCGACGCCGCGCGCATACTCCGCGCCAGGCGCGCCAGGTCGGGCGCGTCCCACAGGTGGTCGGCCTCCTTCGACGCCAGCCAGCGCTCGGCGCACCCGAAGCCGAACTCCGCCTGTTCGAAGGTCACCAACAGGCGCTCGAGCGCTGCGGTGTCGAGCAATGGCGCCCCGGCGCGGACGGCTTCGCAAGCCCCGCGCACGGCCTCGATCCCGAACCGAACGCCGCTGATTTCGATGTCATTTCCGAGGGGCACGAACAGGATCCCCGCGAGGTCGGGCACCGGAATCCCAACCGGTTTAATCCGCCGGCCCCGCCGTATCGCGCCATAGATGCACTTCACCGGCGGATAAGCGGGAAACGACCCGCTCCAGCCGCCAGTCAGGTCGATTGAGCCGGGCTCCAAATGGCCCGGACCGACGGCGCGGGCCACGCCGTTGGCATCGACGGACTGGATTACGCCAAATCGCGATTCGCTGAAGACAGGCGCGATGACCAGCCGGCCGGCGGCCGTGTGCTCCCGCAGCGCGGTAATGGCGCCGCCAGCTTCGTCCTCGGCCCCAGTCTCCAGCCTGACCTTCGCCAGGTCGCTGGCTCGAAACAGCGTCGACATCATTCGGGTGTACCGCATCGTCTCGGCGTCGGCCGTCTCGCTCCACGGCACCCAGAACGCCTCGCCCGAGCGCGTAACCAGCGAGTCGAGCGACCGCTCGATCCCCATCGCCGCCAGCGCCGCCTGCAGCGCGTGAAAGGCCATGGATCCCGCCGTCCGGTCCGCCGGCCATCCCTTCAGCCGCGGCTCCGCCGCAGTCGTCAGCGACCGCCGATCATCTCAACCACCACGTCCAGCACGGCGGACGCCACGCCGGCCTTGCTGGTCAGCGGAATCTCGAGGTCCGGATGCTCCGGCCGGAGGATCGTGACGGCGTTGGTCTCCGCGGCGAACCCCGTGTCCGACCCGGCCACGTCGTTGACGATCAGGGCGTCCAGCTCCTTGCCAAGCAGCTTGCTCCGGGCGTTCTCGAGATGGTCGTTGGTCTCCGCCGCGAATCCGACTCGAAGGAAGTCGCCCTGTAGTGACTGCAACAGGTCCGGATTTTCGATCAGGTCGATGCCAGACGCCTCGCCGCCGCGCTTCAGCTTCACGTCGGAGGTACTGGCCGGACGATAATCGCCGACGGCGGCGTTCATGATCAGCGCGTCGCAGCCGTTCACAGCCTCGCGCAGCGCGTCCAGCATCTCCTCGGCGGACTCGACACGCGTAGTCTCGACGCCCGCCGGCGGCTCCACGGTCCCGGATCCCAGCACCAGTCGCGTCGTGGCCCCACGCTCGATGGCCGCCCGCGCCAGCTCCACTCCCTGGCGGCCACTCGCCGGGTTCCCGATAAACCGCACCGGGTCCATGTACTCCCGCGTGCCACCCGCCGAAACCACAAGAACCCGATCTTTCAGCGGGCCGTCACGCCCCAGCGTCTGGCGGATCACGTCCAGCAGCACCGGCGTCTCCGGCAGCCGCCCCTGGCCCTCCGCGCCCGAGGCCAGCCGGCCGCTGTCCGGCTCGATCACTCCCACGCCGCGCCGCCGCAGCGTGGCCAGGTTGTCCTGCGTGGCCGGGTTGGCGTACATGCCGGGCTCCATGGCCGGCGCGACCACGATCGGCGCCTGGGTGGAAAGGACGACGGCCGACCCCAGGTCGTCGGCCTGCCCGTGCGTCAGCCGAGCAATCGCGTTGGCCGTGGCCGGCGCAACCACCAGCACGTCCGCGTCCGCGGCCAGTCGGACGTGCGCAATCTCGTTGTCGGCCGTCATGGCGTCGTCAGCCCGGTAGACCGTGCGCTGCGTCAGCGCCTGGAAGGTCAACCGACCCACAAAGTTCTCAGCCGCCCGCGACAGCACCACATCCACTTCCGTGCCCGCCTGCGTCAGCTTGCTGGCCAGGTCCGAGGCCTTGTACGCCGCGATGCCCCCGGTGACGTACAGCACCACCCGCGCGCCTTGCAGCACGCTCACGCCGCCGCCTCCGCCTGCTGGATCAGCCACAGCCCGCGCAGCGTCAAATCCAGGTCCACGATCTCAAACAGCCCCACGTCCTCCACCACAACCGGCGCCTGACCGCCCGTAGCGATGGCCCGGTAGTCGGCGCCCAGTTCGGACTGCAACTGCTCGATCAGCCCGCGCACCATCCGCACGTACCCCCAATACACCCCGGATTGCATGGATCCTGTGGTCTCCGTCCCCACCAGCCGAGCCGGACGCGCCAGGTCGATCGACGGCAACTGCGCGCCGGCCGCCGTCAGCGCCCGCGCCGTGTTCTGCATCCCCAGCGTAATGATCACCCCCG
>JAPPLN010000102.1 GCA_028874175.1 Chloroflexota bacterium | reverse complement strand
GGGGGGCGGGCCCCCCCGCGGGGCGGGGGGCCCCCCCCCCCCGGGGGGGGGGGGGGGGGGGCCGGGGCCCCCCCCCCCCCCCGGGGGGGGGTCGGGGGGGCCCCCCACTGGGCCCCCACCACCGCGGGCCCTCCCCGCGCCATCCACTTCCCCGCCGACCTGCTGCGCCGGCATCACCTCTACGTGGCGCGCACCCGCATGGGCAAGTCCACCCTCATGCACCACCTCGTCGCCCACAAACTGCGCGAGAAGGCCGCCGGGCGCGACGGCGACGCCATCGTCGTGGTCGATCCCCACGCCGACCTCGTGGACGCCCTGGCGGCGCAGGTTCCTGGGGACCTCGTGGATACGGTGCGGCTCGTCGATGTGGGCGACGCCACGGGCGCGCCCGGCATCAACCTCCTCGACACCCGCGTCTTTGCCGACCGCGACCGCACGGCGGACTCGGTGGTGCGCGTCGCGCGCGGCCTCTGGGACCAGTGGGGGCCCCGGATGCAATCCATCCTGGAGCAGATGGTCAAGAGCCTGCACGAGGCCAACGCGCACCCCGACACGGAGGCGGGCGACCAGTACACCATCCTCGACGGGCTGCGGCTGCTCGCGGACGGGAAGTTCCGTGGGGGCGTGCTGGGCAAGGTCAGCGACCCCTATCTGCTCGAGTGGTGGGCGCGGGACTTTGCCTCCTGGCACCGCCAATACCGGGCCGAGGCGCTGGCTCCGGTCCAGACCCGCCTCTCCTACTACGCCTCGTCCAAGCGCGCCCGCGCCATCCTGGGCCAGTCCCGCTCCACCATCAACCTGCGCCGCGTCATCCTGGACGGCGGGGTGCTGTTGGTCTCGACCGCGCAGGGCGCGGCGGGCCGCGACGTGGCCGCCCTGGTCGGGGCGTCCCTCCTCAACCTGGTGGACGCCGTCATCCGCGAGCAGGGCGGCCGTCCGCCCGACCAGCGCCGCGGCGTGTTGGTGGTCGTGGACGAGCTGCAGGCCATGCCCGGCGTGGACTACGAGTCGATGCTCAGTGAGCTGGGCAAGTTCGGAGCCAGTTTCGTGCTGGCTACCCAAAGCCTGGCCAAGCTGGACGACCTCTCGCCCACGCTGCGCGACACCCTGCTGGCCAACGTGGGGTGCCTCGCGGTGTTCCAGGTGGCCGGCGCCGACGCCCGCCAGTTGGTCTGGGAGTTGGGCAAGGACCGGGTGTCCGAAGACGACATCACGTCGCTGCCCGTGCATCACTGCTATGTCCGCGCCACCGTGGGCACGGAGCGCATGCCCGCCTTCTCGATGCTGGTGCGCAAGCCTCAGCCCGGCAACGCCGACATCGCCGCCCGCATCCGGGCCGCCGCGGCGGGCTACACCACCAGCGCCACGGAGATCGCTGCCGGGGAGGCGGCGTCGCAGCAGCGGGTGGAGGTGTTTCGCAAGGAACTCACGGCCATCACGGCCGGCGAGGCTCCGGCGACGGCACCCGCCCCACCGCAGGCGCCGCGGCGGCGCTCGCGTCGCGTCCGCACCCGGCGGCAGCGGAAGGCGGCCGGCGCCGCTGACCCCGGCCGCGACGATTCGTGAGTCCAGGCGACCGCCGGGTCCAGACGCTGCGGCGACTGGTCGCGATGCCCTACCTCGACCGGTTGGAACTGGCCGCCGTTGCGGGGATGGCCGACCGCGCCGCGTATCACATCGTGGCCGATTTGGAACGCCAGGGCCTGGTGGCGTCGCTCGCCCACGCCACCGATCTGCTGCGGACGACGCGGCGCTGCTACCCAACGGCCGCCGGATTGCGCGTGGTGGCCAGGGCGGACGGTACCGCCGTGCGTGACCTGCTCCGCCAGCGTCCGGTCTCCGCCCAGTGGCAGCGCCTCCTGCTGGCGCGCCTCGACACCGTGGCGGTCGGCTACCGGCTCGCGGCGTCCATCGCGGCGCTCGTGGGCCCCGTGGCGGTTCGCTGGTACCGGGCGCAGCCCCTCGATGCTGCCGTCATCCTCCCCGGCGGGCGCACCGTCGGCATCGTCCGGCAGGGCCGCACCGCCGACCGCACCGGCTTTGCCAAGCGCCTCTGGCGACTCCGGGAGGGACCGCGCCCCGGCGGCGTCCTGCTGCTCATGCCCGACGAGGTGCGGCTGCGCGACGCCCGCCGACGGCTGGCGGACGCCCCGCTGGCGGCCTTCCTGGCCCTGGAGCGGGACGCGATCTGGGGCGGTCCCGACCATCGCGCGTGGCGCCCGCCCAGGATCAACGCCATCGTCGACCTGCCGTCGGCCCTCGCTGCCCTGGACCCGGGCGGCACGCTGCCCGCGGAGCCGGTGCCGGCGCGCGCGACCTTGCCGGAGGACATCGAGCGCCACGCGCCGGGCCGGGACGCGCCGGACTGGCTCCTGCCGGTCCGGTTGCGACCCGCCGAGACGCGCGCCCTCGACCTGCTTGCCGACTGGCCCTGGATCAGCCGGGACGACCTGCGGGGGCTGCTGGGCGTCTCGCAAGCGCGGGTGTCGCAGGTGCTGACCAGACTTGAAGGGTTCGGCTTGGCGACCCGTGCGCCTATCGACGGCCGCCGCTTGGTTGTTACCGACCGGGGACTGGCGCTGCTGGCCCGGCGGGACCGTGCCGCCGTGGGCGCCGCCAGGAAGCGCTGGAGCGCCGCGCCCTTGAACGCGGCTCGCCCCCTGACCTGGCGCACCGTCACCGGCGCGCGGAGCCGCCAGTTGCTCCGCAACGTCGCGCACACCGCTGCCGTGCACGCCTTCGTCGCGACCATGGCCCGGCAGGCGCGCGCCCTGGGATGGGAGTTCGGGCAGCTTGACCCGCCCCACCGGGCGTCACGATATTTCCGGCACGGTCATTCGCGGCGCGCCGTGCATCCCGACGCCTTCGGCGTCCTGCGGCGCGATGCGACGACCTGGGCCTTCTTCATCGAATGGGAGCGCCGCGCCGTACGGCCCGCCACCATGACGGCTCGGCTGGCGCCCTACCTGCGCTACTACGCGTCGTCCCGACCCACGGACGACCTTGGGGCGCCGCCCGCCGTGCTCATCGTCGCCCATGACGATCTGGCGGCCATCCACTTCCTGCGCGTGGCCCGGACGGAGCTGGACCGGTCCGGGGTCGACGTCCCCCTGTGGATCACCCACGCGCCGGCGGTGGCCGCGCAGGGGCCGCTCGGGCACGTCTGGCGCACGCCCGGCAGCTGGGAGGCCGTCAGCGCTCTTCAGGCCAAGTAGATGCCGGTGGCCACTGTCAGCGGTCCGTAGTGTCCTACTTGCCGTTCCTGGCCATTGACAGCAGTAATTCCCTGGATGCAGAGCAGACTTCCCAAAGTCTGAGTTCGTCTCTCAAAGTAGAGAAATCAACTCTATCCTAAGGAAAACCGCTTTCAGGTTCAATCACCCTGCTGCGCTCAGCGTTGTCGAGCATGAAGTTAACGATTCCAAAATAGTCGGTCAAATCTGACTCGCTCCAAAGCAGGCGACGGTTTATCTCGTTAACTATCGCCCACAACATGAGCAATTCTCGTTCACGAGCGTAAATCCATACTTCTCTTGGGGAAATGTTGTACCCCATATCAATCGCCTGATGAATCTTGCTCTCGAACGGAAGTGAATCGAGAAACACAAAGCCTCGTCCAAGAACAAAAACACCATCTATGAAGCGATGGTCGAAAAAAGATCGCTCAGCTGGTGTACACTCTCTAAGGGAGTCAATACCATAGTCAGCCTCAGCTGCTACATCCTTAAGCCAGTTGTGGACGGTCTCAATTCTTCGAGGACCATCATATGCGAAGACAAAGGAATATGGTCTGGGCTGATCCACTAGTCCTGCCGGATTAATCCCCTGGCTGGAAAGCTTGGCTAGGCTCTTGACCTTCTTTGCCGACGCTGCACTTGTTCTCAAATTATCTTTGGTCAATCTTGACTTAATCTCTATAAACGATGAGACTGCCTCAACAAAGAACAAATCGATATCGACAGCCAAGGATAGCTTAGGAAATTTCTTGTTGTATACTACAATATCGATCTGCGGCCTGTCTTCCTCTGGTGTTGCGTCTTTGTGGATAATCTCTCCTGTTCCTATGTCCCACAAAGAGGACATATTCTGGGCCAGAAACTCCCTGGCAAAGGCCTCTCTAATCTGCCCTCTATTCAATCCATGTTTGAAAGATCGTGCCGCATGTCCCTCGGCTTGTAGCCGCCGCTTGACGCGTTCGAAATGTGATGCAACTAGTGTCATTGTAAAACGCCCGGCCTTTGTAGCTTACCAATTGATAACCCCTTAGTCATACACTTCCACTGTTCACCGTCGGTTCCCGCGCCACCTTGCAACGAGGCGTTGCACTGAAGCCTGGTTGTCTTGACCGAAGGCCAAAAGATCCCAGGCGACACACCAGTCTTGCAGGGCGCGGTTGGGCCGGCGTCTGCGCGGTAGACGTGTTTGATCACCTGGTCCTTCAGGTCGTGAAAGATGGATTCACAGGTACGCAAGTGCTACTCGATCAGTCTGCGGAGGCAAAGGACCGATACACTTTCGCCGCATACCAACGCCAGAGGCTTGACATTGACCCACTCGCTCATCCCCAGCAATGCGCTCGTGGAACACCGAGCCGTCGGCGACAATGGCGCAGGTCACTCGGCGGGTCTGACGCACATTTAGCATGCAAAGAAACCGGGCAATGGCTGTGGTGATGCGAGGGCGAATCTCCTTCATCTCGTCCAGCACCTTCGCCGCCCCGCCGATACCCTCCTGAAGTGTGGTAGTCGCATCGTCTACCGCGCGCTCTGGCACAGACACCAAGCGGATCATGTCAGCAAGGTCGTCGAGCGAACGCTCCAGCCAGCCAGACTGTGGGAAGCGGTTGGCTTCGGCTGTACTTTCCGTGAAGACACAGAGTGATAAGTTAGCTTTGGACGAAGCTGCCCGGAAGGTTGTGGGCCTCGCTGACACTCTCAGGGTAGCGAAGCGCGATGGCAGCTTTGAGGATGCGCCCGCTGGCCGCCACCTCCAGACCGAGCCATTCTCTGCCTTCGGGATCCACCGACGGGGCGGCCAGGTACTCGGCCACTAACACAACGCGAGCGCGGTCGGGTTCGGTAATCGGAATGCCGGGCCGCGAGCCCGGAAGTTCGGCGACTGCCTTCATATTCTCCGAACGCACGTGACTCTTGGGCAGCATGGTCTGAAGCAGGCCACCCAAAGCACTTTTGGCGTCTGCCTCCGTTTGACGTGGCATCAATCGTCCTGGCAAATGTTCGTGCTCATGGCACAATTAGGACGGACGATATCTTGCGTTATAGATTGCTAATATCACCATATTTGCTGCGGGTGTCTGTGAGTCCTTCATGACGAGTTATCTCCTGGGATCTTCACCAAGATTGCTCCCTGCATCTTGGCAAGTCTGCGGTCGAAGGTGTGCAAGGGAATAGCTCCTTGCCGCTCAGCCGCCGAAAGGATCATGAGGTCTGACAAGCCAATGCCTCCTTGTTGGTAGCGGTGCGCGGCAGCGGCCACGTCATCCGAATTCTCCACCACCAGACTGTCTGAGGCTGTTAGATCTATCAGTGCCCCAGCGACCTGGGCTCGCGACAAGCGGTAGCTCCGCTCTAGTACCCATGCCACCTCAATAATGACCTCCCGGCAGATGAAGCCCGGATTTCCCGGCGTCAGCCCGTCCATCAAGGTGCGGGCCGCCGTCTCCTGTTCAGGGTTGTCACCGGCGAGGTACCGCAGGATTACATTCGCGTCGACTGCTTCCATCTTTCAATTGCCCCTTCTGCGACAGCCCTGTCCATCTCTTCCACGCTCACAGGAGGTCCGTCATACTTCAAGCTCCGGAAAAGACGGCCGGTAGGTCGTACCGGTATAACCAGCACTCCCTCGTCCACGATGACATAGCGGACCTTATCGCCTGCCTTTACCGCCAACGAGTCTCTGACGGCCTTGGGCAACGTGGTCTGACCCTTGATGGTAATGCTGGATTCGAACATGGCAATCACTCCTCTACGGCACTTCTGCAACGGCGGCACTGTGCAACGGAGCCCTTGCAATATAGGCCAAGGTAATGCTAAGCGCAAGAAGGTATGCCCTTTGAGGAGTTGTGCCTTCCACCAACTCAGGCCTGTGGCAATGGTCTTGAACGTCCCCTTGCTCGTTTCCAGCAAGTTCTCGAATCAGCCTTCCGGTTCCCTGCAGGCTCGGGGAGAGCCTCGTGATCGGCTCGGCCTAGTCGATGTCCAGCGACGTTTCCCCGAAGGTACGGGGTAGATGCCACCCTGTTGCGACCCGCCCGGCGACGGGCCACCAACGAGACGGAAAGTCGGACGGAGGCGGTTGACGGGTCAGCGAGCCGGCGGTCTCTCTGGTGCCATCCGATCCTTCGACATGTCCCGGTTGGGATACAGGAGGATCTCCATCTTTGCCACCGCATACGGCAGATTCCGGCGACTTTGCGACGTTGCTAGGATCACTGTGACTTTTTCGCATCTCACCCTCCGAACGAATGCAGGCGAGCATAGTGGGATGCATCCCAGATGCCCCAACACCCATCTTGGAATCCTCCAATAGTGTAAAATAGATTGAGTTGGCTGAGCGGCGACGTTCGTCGATGACAATGGCGATAATGATGCGCACTGATACCATAGCTTCAAGGCTTCTATTCACTACCCTCCGTATTGCAACCGACGATGGTCGCGTGGGCACGGGGGTGATTTGCAGCTATCCGTTTTCCGAGGGCGGCGAAGGCTCCTTTCTCGTTACTAACAAGCATGTCGTAACAGATTCGCTTCATGGGGCTCTTACCTTCTCGCTCGCGGACGCTAATGGACAACCGGTGTCTGACCATAGCTATAAACTGCATTGTCGTGAGAAGGCGTGGCAGTGGACTGGGCATCCAGATGCGGAAGTAGATGTGGCTGCCATCTCTATTAAGCTCGCTGTCGACAACATTAGACGCCAAGGGCATAACGTCTACTACTGCACGGTATCCAGAGACCTAGTGCTCATGGACGAACAGACGAGAGATATGGATGCTGTCGAAGAAGTGTGGATGGTGGGTTATCCTAACGGCATTTATGACCAGGTGAATAATCTGCCAGTTGTAAGGCGAGGAATAACCGCTACCCCTTACGCGGTGGACTATGAAGCAAAACCACGGTTCTTGATCGATGCCTCCGTATTTCCGGGAAGCAGCGGTAGCCCAGTGTATCTCTATGATCCACTCGGCATGCGACGGAGGGCGGATAGCGGTCTATCATTTGGGGGCGCACCCCGAGTCTTTTTCCTTGGTATTCTAGGTTCGGGCTATCAGCGGACAAACGGCGGGCTGCTGCTTGCGCAGCCAACCAACGTAGTGGTGTCTTCGGAAATGCTTGACCTGGGCATCGTGCACAAAGCGCGGACCGTAATAGAGACAATCGAGCACTTACTGGAGTTGGAGCAGAACTAGCTTTTGAATCTCTTCTCGGACGACGCTCTTGCGGTGCAGGATGTCCGTACCCATGTATAGCCTATTCCTATGTCTCACATTCGTACAAGTTGGTAGAATCGGAAGTGGCGAAGCACGCCGTGAAGGGGGACGCATGAGAGGCACGGAAACCCCAGTGCCCAAGCCAGCCGTACCGACCCTCCCGTTGGAAGAGACCGCCCGCTTGGGCGACGAGATATACGAACGGGACATCCGGCGGCAGGTCGAGGTCGACCACCACGGGGAAGTCGTGGCAATAGACGTGGACACCGGTGACTACGCCATCGCCGACACGGCCCTTGTCGCAGCGGACGCTCTGCGAGAACGGCGTCCCGCCCTTGATGTTTGGGCGGTGAGGGTCGGGTATCCGACGCTGCGCACCTTCGGGGGCAGTTCCCTGCAGAGGACCGGATGATAGAAGGCTTCGTAAGCGCCAATCGCGAAGCCGTAGTGATCGTTTCACTCCGTGGCCCGGAGGGACGGACACGGGAAGTGAACGCCGTGATAGACACCGGCTACAGCGGCTCGTTGACCCTTCCTCCACGTCTGGTCACGGAATTAGCGTTGCCCTACGTGTTCAGCAGCAAGGCGATCTTGGCTGACGATACCGAAGTTGGCTTCCGTCTGCACCGTGTGACCGCGCATTGGGGCGGCAAGCTGCGACATATTGAGGCTGATGCCGTCGGCAGCACGCCCCTCGTGGGCATGGCCTTGCTGGACAGCCATAGCTTGTACGTGGAAGTTGAGGACGGCGGTCGTGTCGTCATCCGGGCCAACGAGTAGCCGGGCTCCCACCTTTCCACCCTCGCGCTCCGACGCTTCCCTCTGTCCGCACGCATCCGGCCCATTTCCTTACTTTCGGCCATGAGCCGCCCAGATCGTCCCGCACCGCCCACCAAAGTAACTTGATTCCAGGAGGCTGGTTCTGTGCTGACCTCCCGGGGCACCCGCAGACCCTAGCACCCTGTAAACTCAAAACGGATCTGTTCGTCATTGAGCCAACGCGTCACCCTATCGATAAACCCCAGCCGAAAGGGTCGATGAATCTCGGTCTGCCACGCATCGGTGGAGAACGTCTCAAAGCTGTAGCGACGACTAAAGAGTGCATGGCCAGCAAACCACTGGAACATGCCGGCTAGGTCCCCTAGGTCGTGAGTTATGGAATCTGGAACCGACGGCGGCCGTGATCGCAGAACGAAGGCTCTAGCTACGTTGCCGCCTGGCGGCAACAATTTGCATATCGACGACTGATACATTTTGTCGAGCCGAGCCTTCGTATCGTCTTGAATCGCCGCGTACAACTTTGCCAAGTCGTGGCCCCAAGGATGGGAGTGTCCTGCGAGAGCTGTCGCGGCCTTGAGCTGAAATTACAGGGTGAGCCCCGCGTTGACCATACAAGCCGTGGTCAGGCTTAGCCACGCGGTGGACAGCGGGGCCCGTTGAGTCCGGTCAAGCTCATCTGACATGTGCCTGCTAGCCAGAAAAAAGGCATTGGCGTCGGTTCTGAGCCTAGTGAATTGTTCTGGAGTCAACCGACTCTGTGCCAGCCTCGGTTGAGCCATCCACCATCCTCCACCGCATTAGCTTTCGCGGCTACCAAATGCCCAAGCTCATGGACGGATAATCTCGGTGAGCTCATCATGTCATGGGATGTGATTGTGCTATTGGGAATTATGTAGGAGAGCAAGGAAACCCGCGCCTAGGGGGAAGGATGGCTCTATCAACGCCCGGGTACAACTCAGAACCGCGGGCCAACTCCTCCCGCCGGTCCCCACCCGGCGTACGAAAGGCTCGACATCCGACATCCAGAGACGCGTTCGCCCCAGCTCGGGAGCGCACGCTTACATGAGCGCGACGCGATAGGACGCCAGAATCCCCTCGACGTAAAGCCGGCCGGCCCCGGTATCGAGGTTCCGGTCATCGGACGGGACAAGCCGACCGTCGGTCAGTTCCGCGAAGCACCCGTCCGGACAATGGTCGTCAAAGAAAACGTAGACGAAACCCTCGGGCTCGCGGTGCGAGCGCCACGTGAGGCCAGCGGCCCACGGCGCCCAGGCCCTGAGCGCCGAGGACCAGCGCCGCGTCATCGCGAACTCGGCCGCCGGCGCGATCGTGAGCCATGGGTCCTGCCCCACCGCCGCGAGGTCCCGGCCCGAGCGAAGGCTCACCAGCTCCAGATCGAGCGTCGGGCGCAGCCAGCTGATCCGCAGCTTCGCGAGCCCGGCCCGCCGGAGCAGGCGCGCGCCGCGTTCGTCAATCGGGAGATCGCGGAGCAGCGTTTCCGAGACGGCGGTCGCATCGTCCGCAGCGGCGTACAGGAGCGCATACGGATCCCGGCGTCGCGTCGAAGCGGCCGCCCAGGCCATTGCATCGAGCCAACGTCGGATTGAACTCGGTGACGCGGAAGGCGGCGCTGTGCACGCGCGTCAGGGTGGTTCCCGCCGGCAGCAGCAAGCGGCGCGGCGTGCTCGCGTCGCGGGCCGGGGGCGCCCGGTTCGGCGACACCTCCGCTACCCGACCAGCTCGATCGCCGCCTCCGCGACCCTGGCGAGGTCATCCGCCCGGTCGGTTCCGACGAGCTCGACTGGCCGAGCATCAAGGCGCGCGTGACGGAAGATCCACCAGGACGCGACGCCCCACGGATCGCCGGCGGCGTCCAGCCGTTCGTTCACCGCGCGCACCTCAGGAAAGACATCGCGCCACTCGGCGTCGAACTGGAGCGCCGGATACACGTAGCCGCGACCAGCCGGCAGCCCCAGCAGCCACGAACGCTTGCGATACGTTCTGACATTCTCACGATTCGTCCCTCGCGCCCCGAGGGCGACGGCGGTGTCTCTCGGCTCAAGCATGGGCTCGCGCCAGATCGTTCGCATGGCCTCCCCTTGGATGGTGGCCTGTGCCAGCACCGTATGCTCGGTCTCGTCAAGCACGCGATGCGGCGTCCCGCCAAGTTGTCGCGCGAGGTCGCTGCGGAGCGTGAGCAGCCCCAGCCAACTTCGAAGTCGGGACTCAGCGCCTTGCAGGGCATGGTGGCGGGCGGCGAGCGACGCCGCGGCGTCGAGCAGGACGGATTCCTCCGCTGGCCACTCGGCGGCGAGACGTGTCAGCACGTCTCCGCCATCGCGACCCCGACGCACCATGAGCGTCAGGAGCGCCTCCGCAAGATCCGCATCGCTCAGGACTCGGCCTAAGTCTCCGATCCGTTGGTCGAGTTCCATCCGGTTCGCCATCGCAACCCCTTCCTGACGATCCCTGCGTTATCCTGCCATCGCCACAACCGTCAGGGACTGGCAGGCTGGACCCGCTGCCTCGGGTGCACGGCGCTTCGGGCGGCAAACGCCCACGCGCGTCAACGGGGCAGACGCGTGGGTGGTAGGCAAGTGTGATCAAGTGAGGTCTGTCCGGCGCTTCAAGACCTCACGCGCATCTCCTTCCGTCGCTTCAAGTGACCCCGCCACGTAGATGGCGAACCGTATGGCCAACACCGCCAGCGAGACGGCAATCACGCTGAGGAGGATCGACGTGACTCGAGAATCCTTGTTCGGTCGCCGTGCGCGTGGATTCGGTGGGCGGCGGAACCTCCAGCCCGCGAGCGCCCGGTGCGGTGGTTCGAGCGCGCCGGATGCTATCGCACGGCATCCGGTCCGCTTGCCCCCATTGCCGGCCGTTCACCCAATCACGTCGGCTCCATGCCGACGTGGCGGCGGAGCCGACGCCCCACCCAGTGGCACCGGGCGGGGCCAAAGCGAACCGAATTGCGAACTTTCCGTTGAGAGGTGGCGCTGTAGTCTTCCAGACCCGTGACGATTCAAACCGGGAAGCGCCCGTGAGCCGTACGCGGTGCAGCAAAGGTGACATGCCATGGTCAGCGTGATTGACGGATTCTTGCCCACAGCCGGAGCATCCCGCCGGCGCTTACCGCCGCCAGCGTGGCCACGATCAGGCCCGTCTTTACCAGGGTGAACCCGGCGGCCAGCCAGGCCAGCGGAGAAGGCTCGCCGCCATAGCTCAGGGCCAGCACAGCGACGGTTGTATTCTCCAGCACATCCGCAAGGGCGAGGGCCAGCGGCAGCAGATACAGCGGCGCCCCGCCTCGAAAGAGCCGGAACAGCAGAATCGCGAATAGCAGGCCGTACGAGGCCGGAAAGAGCATGTCGACGGTGAGCGCGGTGGTCGCATAGACGACCCTTGCGCTGGCGTCGAGCCGGTCCAGGGCGTCGAACAGGGCCGCCGCCTCTGCGGGTGTGTACCAGCCCCGACCGTCGAGCAGGTCCAGCCCTCCCAGCCGCGCCTGCCGCCAAGCGAGTCCCGCCACACAACCGACGACGCCAATCAGGGCTGCGACCGTCATTCGCCAGGTTGCGAATCGCTCCACCATCCTGCCCATCTGCAATGCCTTCACCTCCGCTAAACCGGGTGCCTCCTCAGGACCTGCCCATCACCCGCCCCGTGGTGCAAGGGGGCCTGCATCATTGCCGCAGGCCCCCTTGCATCCTCTTGCCGGTCCGGCTGGGCCGGACTAGTCGTCGTCTATGATCGTCATGGTTCCCACGGCGTCGGGCGGGTAGAGGGTCCCGGGCAGGAACGCCTCCACCGCGAAGTACTCGTCCGGCTCCTCACCGTCGTCCTGCTCCAGCCACACCTCCGCCGTCAGCTCCGTCACCCCCGGCGCGAACACCAGCTCACCCTCCGTGTACTGATAGTCGGTCATGTGCGCCCGGTCGTCCAGCAGGTGGTACGCAGGCGCGGTGTTCCATCTGATCCTGATCTCCTCGGTGGACGCCTCGGACAGCCGCACCCGGAACTCCAGCACGTCGCCCTCCACCGCCGACGCGGCCTCGACGGTGACGGTTATCTCCACCTCCGGCGCAGTATCGTCGTTATCCGAGACGCCGACCGTGGCCGCGCCCTGGGTCGAGGACACCGTGTAGCCGCTGCCCGCGTCCACCGTCGCCGTCACCGACCCGTCGGTCTCGTCGGCATTGTCGTCGGTGGTGCCCACGGTGAGGGTGACGCTGCCCGTGGTGGGAACGGTCACCGTGCGCTGGCCCGTGGTCGCGCCGTAGTCGCCGCTCTGCGACACCGTCACGCTCACCGCCAGGTCCGCCGCCGGCGCCGGGCTGGCCGTCACCGTGAAGACGGCGTCCCCGCCCTCGGTCACCCCGCTGCCCGCGGTGACGCTCACCTCCGGCGTGGGGGCGTCGTCGTTGTCGGCCACGCCGACCGTGGCCGCGCCCTGGGTCGAGGACACCGTGTAGCCGCTGCCCGCGTCCACCGTCGCCGTCACCGACCCGTCGGTCTCGTCGGCATTGTCGTCGGTGGTGCCCACGGTGAGGGTGACGCTGCCCGTGGTGGGAACGGTCACCGTGCGCTGGCCCGTGGCCGCGCCGTAGTCGCCGCTCTGCGACACCGTGACGCTCACCGCCAGGTCCGCCGCCGGCGCCGGGCTGGCCGTCACCGTGAAGACGGCGTCCCCGCCCTCGGTCACCCCGCTGCCCGCGGTGACGCTCACCTCCGGCGTGGGGGCGTCGTCGTTGTCGGCCACGCCGACCGTGGCCGCGCCCTGGGTCGAGGACACCGTGTAGCCGCTGCCCGCGTCCACCGTCGCCGTCACCGACCCGTCGGTCTCGTCGGCGCTGTCGTCGGTGGTGCCCACGGTGAGGGTGACGCTGCCCGAAGTCGGGACGGTCACCGTCCGCTGGCCCGTGGTCGCGCCGTAGTCGCCGCTCTGCGACACCGTCACGCTCACCGCCAGGTCCGCCGCCGGCGCCGGGCTGGCCGTCACCGTGAAGACGGCGTCCCCGCCCTCGGTCACCCCGCTGCCCGCGGTGACGCTCACCTCCGGCGTGGGGGCGTCGTCGTTGTCGGCCACGCCGACCGTGGCCGCGCCCTGGGTCGAGGACACCGTGTAGCCGCTGCCCGCGTCCACCGTCGCCGTCACCGACCCGTCG
>JAPPLN010000038.1:20973-87495 GCA_028874175.1 Chloroflexota bacterium | reverse complement strand
GAAATGCGTAAGAATGCGCTCAATTCAGACTCCCGGAGGCAACCCGGCCCATGAGCACGACCACCCGTCCGATTGAGATCGAGTTTGAGCGTTTGCTGGACACGTTTGTGGCTTTGTTGTCCGTGGACAGCTATTACGGGGACGAGGAGCGGGTGGTGGCGGTGATCAAGCCGCGGATGGAGGGGCTGGGGATTACGTGGCGGTCGGATCCGCACGGGAACCTGATCGGCGAGTGGCCGGCGCGGGGGCGGGACGGCGAGCCGATCATCCTGAACGCGCACATGGATACGGTGCGGCCGACGCCGGTGATGACGCCGGTGGTGAAGGACGACGGGGTGTATTCGGACGGCTCGTCGGTCCTGGGCGCGGACGACAAGGCGGGCGTGGCCGCGATCATGGAAGCGGTGCGGGCCTATCACGAGTCGGGTGAGCCGCACGGGCCGGTGGAGCTGCTGTTCACCACGGGCGAAGACGTGGGGCACATCGGTTCGAAGGCGTTCGACGCGAATGACGTGGTTGGGCGTCGCTGCTACGTGCTGGACGCGGGCGGACCGGTGGGCAACGTGGTGATGCGGGCGCCGGGGCAGCGGCGATTCAACTTCACGTTTCGGGGCAGGGCGGCGCACGCCGGGGTGGAGCCGGAGTTGGGCGTAAGCGCCATCGGCATGGCGGCGCGCGCGATCGACCGGATGCCGCTGGGTCGGGTGGACGAGATCACCACGGCCAACGTGGGAATCATCTCCGGCGGCGAGGCGTACAACATTGTGGCGCCGGAGGCCAACGTGACGGTGGAGACTCGCAGCCTCTCCGAGGAGCGGCTGGAGCTGCAGGTGGCGGACATCGTGGGCGCGGCGGAGCAGGCTGCAGCGGACTTTGGCGGCGAGGTGGATATCGAGACGCACACGTTTTACACGGCGTACCAGCTGGACGAAGGAATTCCAGCGGTGGAACTGGCGGACGCCGCGATTGCAGCCGCGGGAATCGAGCCGCAACACGTGAGCACGGGCGGCGGCAGCGACGCGCACGAGTTCAACGAGAAAGGCATCACCTCGGTCTGCCTGGGGATGGGGTATATCGACGTGCACTCGGTGCGCGAGTTCATGCCGCACGACCAGTTGCGGGCAATCACGCAGGTGACGACGGAGCTGATTCGGCTGGCCTGACCCGTGAGCGGAACGACCCGCCGCTGGCGGGTCGTACGGGTGGTCGGCGGACTAGGCCGCCGCCTCCTTTTGTTGCGGTCCGTTTCGCATGCCGACGATCAGGCCTTCCAGCACGCCTTCGAGGCGGGCTTGACCTCGGTCTAGAGAGGCAAGCCGTTGTTCGACGGCCGCGCTACCTGCTTCCAAAGCCTCGGTCTGCGCTCTCAACGCCACGATCTCCGCCTGCAAACCCGCAATCTGCGTCTCCACTGCCGCAAGCCGCGTATCCAGACTTCCGATTGCTGTCTGCAGCGACATCACCTGCACTTCCAATGCCTTGGTTCGCGCCGCTAGCGTCGCAAGATCCGCACCAAAGGCCGATTGCTGTGCTTCGAGCCGGTCCATGCGGCCGCTGAGCCGAATCGTCGCACCGACGATCAGCGCCGCCAGCGCAATGCCGACGCTCAGAATTCCGATCAAGTCCGGCGTCACGCCGTTGACTCCTGACCCGCCCGACTATGAACGAAGGATCACGAGCGCAATCTTAGCCCGATGGCGCGCGGGTATCAGCTTGCGATGTTCGTGCCGTTCTCCAGCAGGGCGTACTCGTAGCTGTCCTTGAGGGCCAGCCAGGAGGCTTCGATGATGTTGGTGGAGCTGCCCACGGTGCCCCATTCCCGTGCGCCGTCGGTGGATTGGATGAGCACGCGCACGCTGGCATCGGTGGCCGAGGCGGAGTCGAGGATGCGGACCTTGTAGTCGGCGAGGTGCATCTCCTGCAGGGCCGGAAAGAAGCGTTCCAGCGCCTTGCGGGCGGCGTGGTCCAGTGCGCTGACCGGGCCGTTGCCTTCGGCGGCGGTGTGAAAGATCTCGTCGCCGACGCGAATCTTGACCATGGCTTCCGAGAGCATCTCGCGGCCGCCGCGGGTTTCGGCCAGCACCAGGAAGTCCACGAACTCGAACGGCGAGCGGTAATCGGCGCGCAGGCGGCGAAGGAGTAGCTCGAAGGAGGCCTCGGCGCCCTCGAACTGGTACCCACGTTCTTCGAGGTCCTTGACCTTTGCCAGCGCCTCGCTGACGCCGGCGTCGTCGGTGCTCAAGCCCAGGCCGCGCGCGCGTTCGGCGATGTTGCTGCGGCCGGCCAGTTCGGAAATCAGGATGCGGCGCTCGTTACCGACGGTGGCCGGGTCGATGTGCTGGTAGGCCTGGGCGTGTTTACGCATGCCGCTGCCGTGGTAGCCGGCCTTGTGCGCGAAGGCGCTGAGGCCGACATACGGCATGAAGGCGCTGGGCGGGGTGTTGGCAAGCTCGCCGACGTAGCGGGAGAGCTCCGTCGTCTGCCGCAGTTGCTCCTCGGTCACGCATTGGTGGCCGAGCTTGAGCTGCAGGGTAGGGATGAGCGTCGTGAGGTTGGCGTTGCCGCAGCGCTCGCCGAAGCCGTTGACGGTGCCCTGAATCTGCAGGGCGCCCGCCGCCACGCCGGCCAACGTGTTGGCGGCGGCCAGATCGGCGTCGTTGTGCATGTGGACGCCGATGGGGACAGTCGTCCACGCGCGCGCCGCTCGGGTGGCCTCGGCGACCTGGGCCGGCAAGGCTCCACCGTTGGTGTCGCAGCAGATGATCCAGTCTGCACCAGCCTCGGTGGCGGCCTGGACGCAGGCGTGCGAATAGACGGGGTCCTGGGTGAAGCCGTCGTAGAAGTGCTCGGCGTCGACGAGCACCTCGCGCCCGGCGGCTTTCAGGTGGGCAACCGTATCGCGGATCATCGCCAGGTTTTCGTCGGTACTGGTTTCCAGCACGGACTCCACCTGGAAGCGCGAGAACTTGGCGACGATGGTGACGGCGGGTGTCTCGCAAGCCAGAAGCGCGGCCACGGTGGGATCGTCGGCTACGTCGCGGTCCTTGTAGCGCGTGGCGCCAAAGGCGCTGATGCGGGCCTGCTTCCAGGAGATTTCGGCGGCGCGGCGGAAGAAATCGCGGTCCTTGGGGTTGGATCCGGGGAAGCCGCCCTCGATGTAGTGGACGCCATAGGCGTCCAGCCGCTGGGCGATTCGCAGCTTGTCCTCGGTCGAGAACGAGATGCCTTCCGTCTGCGCGCCATCGCGCAGGGTCGTGTCGTATAGCGAGAGTTGCATCGGAATCGGTCAAGCCTCGGCGGGAAAAAGATCGGTTACGCGCGGGTCGGCTCGCCGGCTCCCCGCGAGACGTTGAAACGCCTGTCAGCCGGCGGCGGGCCCCTCGATCCGGGCAATGACCGCCGCGGTCATGGACGTTGTGTCCACGAGGCGCGCACCCTCCTCGCCGATATCGGGCGTTCGGAACCCGTCGTTGAGCGTGTGTTCGACGGCCGTCTCGATAGCCGCGGCCGCCTGTGGCTGGTCGAACGTATGGCGAAACAGCATCGCCACGCTGAGGATTGTACCCAACGGGTTGGCAATACCCTGACCGGCGATGTCCGGCGCGCTGCCGTGGACGGGCTCGTAGAGCGCGCGCCCTTCGTCGCCCAGGCTGGCCGAGGGCAACATGCCGAGCGAGCCGGTGAAGACGCCAGCCTCGTCGCTCAGCAGATCGCCAAACGTGTTTTCGGTAACGACGACGTCATATTCGGTCGGCTGACGAACCAACGCCGCGGCAAACGCGTCCGCCAGCATGGTGTCGTACTCGATGTCCGGGTATTGGGCCGCCACGTCGTTGGCGATGTCGCGCCAGAAGCGCCCGGTGACCAGCACGTTGAACTTGTCCACGGAAAGCACTTTGCGCCGACGGCCGGCTGCCCATTCGAAGGCACGCTCGACAATCCGGCGGACTTCGCTCTCGCGATAGGCCAGGGTGTCCACGGCGCCGCGCTCGCCGCCGATGAAGCGCATTTCCTTTGGCTGGCCGAAGTACAGCCCGCCGATCAGCTCGCGCAGGATGACCATGTCGGTCCCGCGAACCACCTCGGGACGCAACGGCGACTGGTCGACCAGGGCGTCGTACACCAGCACAGGTCGAACGTTGGCGTAGAGTTCCAGGCCCTTGCGCAGCCGCAATACGCCTTCCTCCGGGGTGAACTCGGCGTGCGGGTCCTCCCACTTCGGACCGCCGACCGCCGCGAGCAACACGGCGTCCGCGTCGAGGGCGTCCTGAAACACCTCGTCGGTACAGGGCTCGCCGAAGCGGTCGATGCTGTTGCCGCCGAGCGGGCGCTCCAACTGCGTGACGCCAACGCCGAAGCGTGAGGCCGCGTGGTCCAGCACCTCAGCGCCGGCCGCCATCACCTCCGGCCCGATGCCGTCGCCGGGAGTGACGACGATGCGCCAGTTCTTCACCGAGCGGACCAGCCGGCGATGTAGGGCAAGCGGTCGTGGACGGCGCTAATGGCATCGTCGGATTCGAGCAGAGAAGACAATGCGTCCCACTCCCCGCTGACAAAGGCCTCCCGGACGGGGGCCGGCAACTCGGCCTGGTAGGTGGCCTGCCCGGCCGTGATCGCTCCCCTGCCCACGTCAATCGCCAGCGCGGTCTCGGGCGCCTCTTCGATCAGGCTCTGGAGAGACTCGATCTGGGTGGCGGGCAGGGTCAGGCAGGGAATGCCGATGGTGGTGCAGTTGCCGAAGAAGATCTCGGCAAAGCCTTCGCCGACGATGGCCTTGATACCCCTGCGCATGAGCGCTTGCGGCGCGTGCTCGCGGCTGGAGCCGGAGCCGAAATTGCGATTGACCACCAGGACGCTGGCGCCGGTAAAGCGAGCATCGTCGAACGGGTGCTTGCCGTTGAGCTGCCGGCGTTCGTCCTCGAAGGCGTGGGGACCGAGCGTCTCGAACGTGATCTCGCGCAGATAGCGCGCCGGGATGATCCGGTCGGTGTCGATATCGTTGCCGCGCACGGGCACGCCGGTCCCGGCGACGTGGGTGATGCGTCCGTCGTCAGTCATGGTCGCCCCCTCAGCCCGCGGCCAGCGCGCGCACGTCGGTCACCTCACCGGCCACCGCGGCGGCGGCGACCATGGCCGGGCTCATCAGCAGCGTCCGGCCCAGCGGGCTGCCCTGGCGGCCCTTGAAGTTGCGGTTGCTGGACGAGGCGCAGACCTGGTCGTTCACCAGCTTGTCCGGGTTCATGGCCAGGCACATGGAACAGCCGGCGTCGCGCCACTCGAAGCCGGCGGCGCGGAAAATGTCGTCCAGGCCCTCGGCCTCTGCCTCGGTCTTTACCTGCTGTGAGCCCGGCACCACCAGGGCCTTGACGTGCGCGGGCACGCGTCCGCCCTCGGCGACGCGGGCGGCTTCGCGCAGGTCGGAGATGCGGCTATTGGTGCAGGAGCCGACGAAGGCCACGTCGATCGGCGTCCCGGCAATCGGTGCGCCCGGCGTGAGCTTCATGTGGTCCAGCGCGTCCTCGATGGAGCGGCGTTCCAGCCCCTCGACCGCCTCCGGGGATGGGATCAATTCGTCCACGCCCAAGACCTGACCCGGGTTGACGCCCCAGGTCACCATCGGCGCGATCGACTCGCCTGCGATGTCGACCTGGTCGTCGTAGGTGGCGTCGGCGTCGGAGGCCACATCGCTCCACCAGTGGCGGGCGCTGTCGAAGTCGTCGCCTTTCGGGGCGTATTCGCGGCCTTGCAGGTAGGCGTAGGCGGTCTCGTCGGGGTTGACGTAGCCCACGCGCGCGCCGCCCTCGATGGACATGTTGCAGACCGTCATGCGCTCGTCCATGG
This sequence comes from Chloroflexota bacterium, assembly GCA_028874175.1. Lineage (GTDB taxonomy): Bacteria > Chloroflexota > UBA11872 > UBA11872 > UBA11872 > UBA11872. Next base: position 81,654 of record JAPPLN010000038.1, on the reverse strand, counting down.
ACATCGCGTCGAAGACGTCGCCGGCGTACTCGTAGGCATAGCCGACCCCGCCCTGCACGCCCAGCCGCCCGATGATGGCCAGGATCACGTCCTTGGCGAACACCCCGTCGGCGAGCTTCCCGTCAACGGTGATGCGCCGGCATTGCGGCTTGGCCACGGAGATGGTCTGCGTGGCCAGCACGTCGCGAACCTGCGACGTGCCGATACCGAAGGCAATGGCCCCAAACGCGCCGTGCGTGCTGGTGTGGCTGTCGCCGCAGGCGATCGTCATACCTGGCTGCGTAAGGCCCAGTTCCGGCCCGATCACGTGCACGATGCCCTGGCGGCCGGTGGAGCGGTCGAAGAAGGGGATTCCGGTCTGTTCGATGTTGCGCTCGATCGCTACAAACATCTGCTCGGCCATCCCATCCACGTAGGGGCGGGTGGACCCGTCCGTGGGGATGATGTGGTCCACGGTGGCGAAGGTGAGGCCGGGATAGCGTACGGATAGCCCGCGCTCGGCCAGCATCTGGAAGGCCTGGGGACTCGTGACCTCGTGCACCAGGTGCAGGCCGATGAATAGTTGGGACTGCCCGTTCGGCAGTTCCCGAACCGTGTGGGCGTCCCAGACTTTGTCGAGCAGCGTTTGGCCCATGTCGCCTCCTAGATTCCGGGAACGCCCGAAGCGTCGGCCAGCAGCGTGGCCTCAGGGGTTGTCGACCAGCCCTTGCCGAGTCCGGCCATCAGGCGGTTCAGCGCGTTGACGTAGGCCTGGGCGCTGGCGACCAGGATGTCGGTGTCGGCGCCGTGCCCGCTGAAGGTCTTACCGTTGCTCTCGATGCGGATGGTTACCTCGCCGATAGCGTCGATGCCTTCGGTTACGGAGTTGATCGAGAACTCCGTGAGCTGGTTCGGCACCTTCACCAGGCGATTGATCGCCTGGTAGATCGCATCCACGGGACCGGTGCCGATGCCGGCGTCGACGTGCTCTTCTCCGTCATCCGACCGCAGCTGCACCGTCGCGGTCGGCATGGCGCCCGTGCCGGTGCTGACCTGAACGTGCAGCAGCTCGAACGTCTGGTGGAACGCGCGGCGCTGCTCGTTCTGCACGATCGCTTCGAGATCTCGATCCGTGATCGTCTTCTTGCGGTCGGCAATCTCCTTGAAGGCCTGGAAGGCGGCCTGGAACTCATCGTCGGCCAGCCGGTATCCCATCCGCTTCAGGCGGTCGCGAAACGCGTGTCGGCCCGAGGTCTTGCCCAGGACGATGCTGCTCTCGTCCAAGCCGACGTCGGACGGATCCATGATTTCGTAGGTGGTGCGCTCCTTCAGCATCCCGTCCTGGTGCAGGCCGGACGCATGCGCAAAGGCGTTGGCGCCGATGACGGCCTTGTTGGGCGGCACCACCATGCCCATGTAGTTGGACACCAGGCGGCTGCTGCGTGCCAGTTCGGTGCTGACCAGCCGGGTGTCGGCGTCGAAGTAGTCGCCGCGCGTGCGCAGCGCCATCACGATTTCTTCCAGCGAGGCGTTGCCGGCGCGCTCGCCCACGCCGTTGATCGTGCATTCGACCTGCGCCGCGCCCTCCTTGACGGCCGCCAGCGAGTTGGCCACCGCCTGGCCCAGATCGTCGTGGCAGTGCACCGACAGCACGACATCCTCAATGCCGCGCGTCTGGTTCATGACGTACTTGACCATTTCCGCGAACTCCGCCGGCTGGGCGTAGCCGACCGTGTCGGGGAAGTTCACGACCGTCGCGCCGGATTCGATGGCGGCGCTGAAGACTTCGCTGACGAAGTCAAGGTCGGACCGGGTAGCGTCCATGGCCGAAAACTCGATGTGATCGGTCAGGGTGCGCGCGTGGCCCACGCTTTCGCGGGTCAGGTCCAGCACGACCTCGCGACGCTCATGCAGCTGGTGTTGCAGGTGGATGTCGCTGGTCGAGATGACGATGTGCAGCAGGGGACGTGCGGCGTCTTTCAGCGCGTCCCAGGTCGTGTCGATCTGTTCGCGCTTGAAACCGCTCAGTCCGGCGATTTCGACGTTGCGAAGTTCGCGGGCCAGCAGGTCGACGGCCCGGAAGTCGCCGGGCGAGGTGAATGGAAACCCGGCCTCGATGACGTCAACGTTCAAGCGGGCCAGTTGACGCCCGATTTCCAGCTTCTCGTCGATGGTCAGCGCGCCGCCGGCAGCTTGCTCGCCGTCGCGCAGGGTGGTGTCGAAGATGCGGACGTTCCGCATGGTGACAGCTTCCTCAGCTAGGTCATGGGCGGCCGCGGAGGCGGCCGCGGGATATCCCGGGGTTCCCCTCCGCTAGTGGGAGGGGCCGGGAAGCGCGAGCCGGAAAGTCACCAGGAACGTTCGCATCGGTCGTGCGTCACCTGCGGTTCATTCGCGCGTCTTGGGGAGCCAATCCATCATGCTGCGGAGCTCGCGGCCCACCACCTCAACCGGGTGTTCAAGGTCGCGGTTCCGAAGCGCATTATACGCGGGACGTCCGGCCTGGTTCTCGAGAATCCAGCGGCGCGCGAACTCGCCGTTCTGGACATCCTCCAGGATGCCCTGCATGGCTTTCCGCGAGTTGTCGTCGACCACGCGCGGACCCGAGACCAGGTCGCCGAACTCGGCCGTGTCGCTGATCGAGTAGCGCATGTAGCTGATCCCGCCCTGATAGATCAGGTCCACGATCAGCTTGAGCTCGTGCAGGCACTCGAAATAGGCGAGGCGAGGGTCGTACCCGGCGTCCACCAGGGTCTCAAAGGCAGTCTTGATGAGCGCGGTGGTGCCGCCGCACAACACGGCCTGTTCGCCGAACAGGTCGGTTTCGGTCTCGTCCTTGAAGGTGGTTTCGATCAGGCCGGCCTTGGCGCAGCCGATGCTCTTGGCGTAGGACAGCGCCACGTCACGCGCGCGGCCGGTGGCGTCCTGGTGGATCGCCACCAGTCCCGGAACCCCTACGCCTTCGACGAACAAGTCGCGCAGGACGTGCCCCGGACCCTTGGGCGCGACCATGGCCACGTCCACCTCAGCGGGCGGATTGATCTGGCCGTAGTGGATGTTGAAGCCGTGCGCAAAAAGAATCATGTGACCGGGCCGCAGGACCGGCGCGATCTGCTCCTCGTAGACCTGCGGCTGATCCTGATCCGGCAGGGCCAGCATCACGGCTTCGGAAGCGTCCACGGCTTCGGCGACGTCGAGGACCAGCAGGTCCTCCGACTCGGCGCGGGCGCGCGAGGGGCTGCCCGGGCGCAGGCCGACGACCACGTCTGCGTCGGAGTCGCGCAGGTTCAGCGCATGGGCGTGCCCCTGGCTGCCGTAGCCCAGAACCGCGACCCGCTTGCCCTGCAACTCGTCGGCCGTGATGTCGGCCTCGTAGAGAACCTTGCTATCCACGCGCACGTCCATTCCGGGGGCCGACGTCGTCGCGCGCGATGGCGATGACGCCGGTTCGGGAGATTTCCTCGATCGGGTATTCGGTAATCACGTCCAGAAACCGGTCGATCTTGGACTGAGCGCCGGTCATCTGCACGATCATGGACGACTTGCTCACGTCCACGATCTCGCCGCGGAAGATATCGGTGATCTCGGCCAGGCCCGGGCGTTCGGTGGCCTTGGCGCGCACCTTGATCATGGCCAGTTCGCGGGTGACCGCCGGCGCGCCGGTCAGGTTACGGACGGAGACGACCTCAACCAGCTTATAGAGCTGCTTCTCGCACTGCTTGACTTCCTCCGCCGAGCCCTCGACGGCGATCGTCATGCGCGAATAGCCCGGCTCCTCGGAATGCCCGACGGCCAGGCTGGCGATGTTGAAACCGCGGCGGCGAAAGAGGCTGGCCACGCGGGTCAGGACACCCGGATGGTCGGCGACGGTGGCCACCAGCGTGTGGGTTTCAGTCCCGTTCATCGCGGGTCCTCGATCACGCTGTTGACGCCGGTGCCCGGCACGATCATCGGGTAGACGTTCTCCACCCGGTCCACGTGCAGGTCCAGCACCACGGGCCCGTCGTATTCGTGGGCCATGGCGATGGCGTCGTGCATCTCGTCGCGCGAGCTCGTGCCCACGCCGTGCAGCCCGAAGGCCTGGGCGACCTTGGCGAAGTCGGGGTTGTCCAGGAAGGCGCCCATGTAGCGGCCTTCGTAGAAGAACTCCTGCCACTGGCGAATCATGCCCAGGTGCGCGTTGTTGAGCACCGCGACCTTGACGTTGATGCCCTCGGCCGCCAACGTGTTGAACTCCTGGATGTTGATCAGCAAGCCGCCGTCGCCGGTGACGCACCAGACGTCCTGCGACTCGTCCGCCAGCTTGACGCCCATGGCGGCGGGCAGGGCGTAGCCCATCGGCCCCAGGCCGCCGGCGCTGAAGAACATGCGCGGGCGCTCGTACCAGAAGTGCTGCGATGCCCACATCTGGTTCTGACCGACGTCGGCGATGACGCGCGCCTCGCCGCCGGAGATGTCGTAGATCGCCCGCACGACTTCCTGCGGCAGCACGGAGTCGGGGCTGTCGGGGATCTTCAGCGACGGGTGGTCGCGCCGCCAGCCGTTCATCTGGTCCAGCCAGGGCGTACGGTCGCGCGATTCGATCAGGGGCAACAGCTTCTGCAGGGTGAGCTTCAGGTCGCCGACGATCGGCACGTCGGTCTCCAGGACCTTGCCGATCTCGGCCGGGTCGATGTCGATGTGCACGACCTTGGCGCCCGGCCCGAACTCGTCTTCCTTGCCCACGGCCCGGTCGTCGAAGCGGGTGCCGAGGCCGATGATGCAGTCGGTCTGGCGCATCGCGAAGTTCGCGTAGGCCAGGCCGTGCATGCCCAGCATCCCGAAGGACAGCGGATGGGTCTCGGGGAAGGTGCCCACACCGTGCAGGGTGCTGACGACCGGGATGCTGCCGCGCGTGGCGAGCAACAGCAACTCCTCGGCGGCACCCGAGATGTCAATGCCGTGGCCGGCCATGATGATCGGGCGCTCGGAGGCGTTGATGACCTCGGCCGCCTTGCGGACCATGCGGGCGTTGCCGACCTTGGACGGCCGATAGCCGCGCAGGTTCACCTGGTCGGGCGCGGTCTCGGTGGTGGTTTCCAGGAATACGTCCTTGGGAATGTCGACGTGGACCGGGCCAGGGCGGCCAGTGGAGGCCAGGTGGAAGGCTTCCGACATCACGCGCGGCAAGTCGTCGACGTCCATCACCAGGTAGCTGTGCTTGGTAATCGGAATGGAAATGCCGGTGACGTCGGCTTCCTGGAAGGCGTCGGAACCGATGGCCGGACGGGCCACCTGGCCGGTGATGTAGACCACGCCCACCGAGTCCATGATGTCGTTGGCCATGCAGGTGACCATGTTGGTGGCGCCCGGGCCGGATGTGCTGGTAGCCACGCCGACCTTGCCGGTGGCCCGCGCGTAGCCATTGGCGGCGAAGCCGGCGGCCTGCTCGTGCCGGATCAGCACATGGCGGATGCGGTCCTGATAGTGGTAGAGGGAGTCGTAGAACGGCAGCGAGGCCCCGCCCGGCATCCCGAATATGACGTCGACGCCGGCGGCGAGCATGGCGTCGCACACCACTTCGCCGCCGGTACGCGGGGTCCCAGGCGCGGCGGTGGAACCGTTGCTGGATTGGCCGTTGATTGCGGACATGTCGTGGGTCTCCTGAAGAGTCGTGGAAAGAGGTGTCGTCGTGTCTGCTGGGGGGAAACGCGGAGACGGCGGCTAGGCGGCGTCTCCGTCGGGTACCGCGACCGCGTAGACCTGAGCGCGCGCAACGTCACGCCTCTGCGTGTTGCGTCTCATCGCTCCGTATCCTTCGCGTCGGCCGGCTCTCCGGCAACAAAAAACCCGTCCCTCACAGGGACGGGCTGTAACCCGCGGTACCACCCCGCTTGCCCGGCCGGACGACCGAACCGCTTCGTTACCCGATTACGGCGGGCACCGGACCGGCCTACCAGCAACTTCCTTCAACCGGTCGGCTCGGGGGCGACCTTCGGCCTGGAGAACCCGCCGGCTCACACCATTTCCGGCTCGCTCGGGGTTCTCGGGAGGCCTACTCCTCCCCTTCAACGCCTTTGCGTTGTGCGCATCGTCCCTCGGAGTCGCGACAGGCACGACTAGCCAAGCGCCCAATGCGCACAGCGCAACGGTAACAACGCCCGGTGACTGCGGCAAGAGATTTCCAGGGCGCAGGTTTTCTTGGCTGCGGAGCGGCGACTGGCGCTCTTGCGCGGACGCCTGCGCATAATGCGCAATGCGCAGCCGGCCCGATCAGTATTCGCCCGACGGTCGCTATGTGGTCTTTGACCTGGAGACGCTGTACCTGAGCCATGAGGTGCGGGGCGGCTGGCGGAACATCCGGGACTTTGGGCTGGCCGTGGGGGTCACGATTGACGAACACGGCCGGCAGCACGTCTGGCAGGAGCCGGACGCGCAGGATTTGATCGATTACCTGGCGGAGCATCCGCGCGTGGTCGGGTTCAACTCGCGGCGCTTCGACCTGACGGTGCTGTCGGCCTATGGCGACGTGTCGGTGCTGCGCGAGCGGTCGTTCGACGTGCTGATGGAACTGCAATCGGTTACCGGCCGCCGCAAGGGCATGCGCTTGCAGGACATTGCCGGCGCCATGTTCGGGGAGGCCAAGTCGCTCAGCGACGGCACCGAGGCGGTCCACTTGTGGCGAACCGGGCGACCGGACGACCGCCAACGCGTCATCGACTATTGCGCCCGGGACGTTGAATTGACCAAGCGCATCCTGGAGTTTGGCGTCGACAACGGCTATGTGCTGGTGCCAGTGCCGAATTTGCGCCGGAGTCGATCACAGGTCCCCGCGGAGGTGGCGGTGGACTGGGCCCGCGACGACGCGTTCACCCGCGGCCCTCGCTAGCCTCCCGACCAACCTGTAGATCCGGGCGTCAGTCCCTACATGAACTCGAGGATCACCTCGATTTCGACCGGCATGCCTCCGGGGAGTTGCGCCATACCGACAGCCGAGCGCGCGTGGCGGCCATTTTCGCCCCAGAGCTCCACGAACAGCTCCGAATAGCCGTTGATCACGGCCGGCTGGTCGGTGTAGTCGTCCGTGCAATTCACCATGCCCAGCACCTTGACTACCTGGAGTATCCGGTCCAGGTCGCCCAGCGCATCCTTCAGCGCGCCAAGGTGCGCCACGGCGATGGAGCGCGCGAACTCGGCCGCCTCCGCCGTGTCGAAATCGCGCCCGACCTTGCCGACCGGGGTGGCGCCCGTGGCGTCGACTGGACCGGCGCCCGAGAGGTAGACCAGGTTGCCGCTGATGTTCCAAGGCTTGAGCGGAGCGGTGGGCGGAATCGACGGGGACGGCAACTCGATGCCGAGATCCGCCAGCTTGCCTTCGATTTTCATGCGTGAGGGTTCCCTTTCAGGCTCAGTCGCCAAACAGTCCTTCGGCGGCCACGGAGCCAATGGCCGAGTCGAAGGCCGCCACGGTCTGCTCGATGTCAGCTTCGGTGTGGGTGGCGCTGGTGAATCCGCCGCCGGAGATGAGGTGCACGCCTTCGTTGATGAGCGCCTGGCCCAGCGCGTCGCCGGCGGCCCCGCCGACACCGCTCTTGGCGGGCTGACCGCTCAGGCTGATGTGGAAGTACGAGGTCTCGCCGTAGACCAGGGCGCCGACGTCATGGCGGTCGAACGCCTCTTGCAGGCCCTGGCGCAGCTGCTCGCCGAGCGCATCAATGTGCGCATGCACGTGGCCGTCGGCCAGGAAGTCCAGCACGGCCGCCCCGGCCGCGGCTGAGACGGGATTGGCGTTATAGGTCCCTGGGTGGGCGATCCGTTGGCCGCGGTCCCAGGCCGGGTCGCCGCGCTTCTCCAGCCGGTCCATGATCTCGGCGCGGCCGCCCACAGCCGCCCCTGGCAGGCCGCCGGCCACGATCTTGGCCATGGTGGTCAGGTCCGGCGTCACGCCGGCCATTGCCTGGAAGCCGCCGGGTGACATACGGAAGCCGGTAACGACTTCGTCCAGGATGAACACCGCGTCGTGTTCGTTCGTCAGGTCTCGGAGGCCGTGAATGAACGGCGGGTCGATGGGCAGGGCGCCCCAGCTGGCGCCGCTGGGCTCCACGATCACGGCTGCCACGTCGCCCTTCGCCAGTTCCTCGCGTACGCAGTCCAGGTCCGTTGGCAGGGCCGTGATGGTTCCCTGCGTCGCCTCTGGAACGCCGGCGGAGGTCGGGATGTCGTAGGGATCTTCGACCCCGACCGTCGCGTAGTCGTGCCAGCCGTGGAAGTGGCCCTGGAACTTGACGATCCGGTCGCGGCCCGTGTGGGCGCGCGCCAGGCGCATGGCCATGTGGGTGGCCTCGGTGCCGGAGGAATGGAAGCGGACGCGCTCGATGCTGGGCACGAGGCGCTTGATCTGCTCCGCCCAGCGAATCTCGAGCTCGTGCCCGGCCCCGTAGTGGGTGCCGATTTCCAATTGCTCCCGCGCCGCGTCCACGGCCACCGGGTGCCCGTGCCCCAGGATCAACGCGCCGTGGCCCATGGTGTAGTCCACGAACTCGTTGCCGTCCACGTCCCACTTGCGGGCGCCTTTGGCGCGGGCGGTCATGATGGGAAAGGGCGCCTGTATGCGGGTGTCGTGCGCCACGCCACCGGCCAGCGCCTGGCAGGCTCGCGCGCGCAGCGCGCCCGAACCGGCGTGTTGTGATGTGAACGACTGCTCGATGGCGCCGTTGGCGGAGTCGCCGCCCATAACTAACCTCCAATGACAAAGGACGGAACCCGCGACGGCGGGGGCGTTCAGGCTGGCTTACAGGATTGAGTGTGCCAGTGCGCCATGTCAACGCGCGCGGCCGGGGAATGGCGGACAGCCCGCGTTGCCACTCGATCAGCGCAGGCCGGACCACGAGAGACAGCCGCTTGAGCGGTGCGTCCTTGTCCAGCGCCAAGTCGCATCGAGCAACCTCCCTTCGTGATACCGTGAAAGTGGTCGATACGCTCATGCATCGGCGTAAAGACGCCGACGGGAATCACGATGGCTGCCGGGATCGGCTTCAAGTTCGACGTGCCCATCCAAGTCCGCCCTGATGAGGTGGGCTACGTTGCTGGATGCCCGTCGCTCGACGTCTTCAGTCAGGGTGCCACGAAGCAAGGAGCGGTCGATAACCTTCACGAGGCACTGGACCTCTTCCTGTTGTCCTGCTTCGAGCGCGGCACCCTGGTCCAAGTGTTGAAGGACTGTGGGTTCGAGCCGGTCCACGGCGCAACGGTGCCGGCCGAGGAATCACTCCGGGTCGAAATCCCCCTAAGGCAGAAGGGTGTCGAGGAGGCTTACACCGCTCCATTGGCGTGAGCTTGTCAGGGTTTTCGAGGCGGACGGATTCCAGGAGGAGCGAAGACGCGGGTCGCACATCGTCCTGACGAAGCGCGGCGTGGGCCGACCCGTTGTGATACCGCAATACAGGACGGTCGGGCTTGACATCATCAAGAGCAACATGCGAACAGCCGGCATGTCGCGGCAGAGATTCTTCGAGCTTCTTGATGGGCCGCGAACTTCGAGTCGAGACGACAAGTCTTAATACGACGGTCGTACCCTAAGCCCCGTGCTCTTCATCTTCTTGGGCGGGCGTGACCCGCGCTTGCGGAACGCGGTTGACGCGGTGCTGGGGCATCCGGCGCCGAATGATCTGGCCTATGCACACTTGGACGGCGCGCGGGCGGGCCCCAATGAACTGAACGCCGCGTGTGGAGCGGTGTCGATGTTCGGTGAGCGGCGCAAGGTCTTTCTGGACGGCGCCCCCGCCAGCGGGCCGCAGGCTCGCAAGCTCATCCAGTGGCTGGCCGCGTTCGGTGACGCCCGGAAGAACGACCCCACCGCGGACACCTGCGATCTGGCCGTGTCGGTCTACCTGGACCTGGGGGATCGCCGCACGGCTGCTCGGGTGAAGCCGTTCAACACCCTGACCCGGCACGGCGCGAAGGTTCAGCAGTTCGGGCCGCTACGGGACGCCGAGGCCGTGAGATTCGTGCGCGCCGAGGCGCGCCGCGCGGGTGTGAGCATGGCCGAGGACGCCGCCGCGCGCCTCGTGGAACTCATGACGGCGGACGCCGGGCTGCTCGCAAGCGAAATCGAGAAGCTGGCAGCCTATGTGGGATTCAGCGGCGAGATCAGCGAGCGCGACGTGAATGCCGCGTGCGCCACCATCGGCGAACACGCGCGCTGGGACTACGTAAACGCCCTCGCGGACCGGCGCGGCTCGGACGCGCTGGCCGTCCTTCACGACATGCTGGCGCTGCGCACGCCTCACGAAATGATCCTGGCCGATATCACGCGCTCGCTACGGCAGCTGGCGGCGGCTCGCCAGGTTGTCGCGGAGGGCGGTAACTACCAGCAAGTCGCGCGGGCCGCCGGTGCCCCGCCCGGTCGCGGACGCTACCTCGCCCAGCAGGCACGTCGCATATCCGACCGGCTGATCGCCCGCATGTACGCGGAGGTCGTCCGTACCGACGGCGCCCTCAAGTCAACCGGCGGCGACAAGGACGCACTGCTGGAAATCCTGACCGCCCGGCTGGCCACGCGGCCGGCCGACGCGCGCGCTTAGGCGGCGTTCGCCGCCCGCAGTTGCCGAACCAGGCGGGCAACACTGCGCGCCGCCTTGCGGCGGTGAATAACGCCCTTGCGCGCGGCCCTATCCAGGCGGCTCTGCGCGTCGCGGATCGCCGCCTCGGCTGCTTCGGAATCGCCGGCCTCAATCGCCTCGCGGGCGCGCCTGACGAAGGTTCGCACCGACGAGCGCGCGCTTACGTTGCGGGCGCGTAGAAACCGCTGCCGGCGCACTTGCTTGGCGCGGCGATGCTGACGGACGACTTCTTTAGGTGAAGGCACGGTTCAATGAGGTTCCGGTCACGGGTAGAGCCCGAGGATAGCACCGGCGGCTCGCCACGGCCGACGTTCGCCAGGGCAAGCCTCACAATCCGCTGACGGCGACCGCCCGCACTTTGTTCGAGTGCGACCGACCTCGATTAAGCCCAGAGGGGGGGGGGGGGGGGGGGGGGGGGCGCGCCCCCCCCCCCGGGGGGGGGGGGGGGGGGGGGGGCGGGGGGGGGGGGCGCCCCCCCCCCCCCATCCCCCCCCGCGGGGGGGGGCCCCCCCCCGCCCCCCCTCCACGGACTCGCTGCGTTAGCGAATGCGGGTCACCGTGATCTCCACCACGGGCGCGTCGGTGTCCCACCCGTGCGCCTCAATCGTGAGGTCGCTGGTGGGCAGGCCGCCGTCGATGCCCACGTGGTGCACAACCACGCCGCCCTCGGCCAATTCAGGGTTGCTCATCCCCGTGCCGGCGTCGTCGGACGACACGCCGCGCAGCCCCTGGCAAGGCGGAACCAGGTCCGCAAAGTCCTCGGTGTTGCGCTCTGTCCCGGCGTCGTATGCGACCGCCGTGTGCACAGCCGACTCGCCAATCATGTTCGGCAACGGCAGACCGGCCACGCCGGTGAAGCCGTCGTTCGTGCAGATCAGCATTGCCGCCGCAGACAGGTGCGTAGCGCCGGAACCGCCCGTTATCGTCGCCGTCACGGAGGCGCCCGGCATGATCGGCGGAGGACCGCCGGCCGCGGCCACCGTCACGTCAACCACATCCGCGTGGTCGCTCAGCGCCGCGTGCAGACCGGGAACCCCGCCGTTCTCGGCCAGGTCCTGCAGTTCCGGGATTACCGCTTCGCCGCGCCCGAAGAGCTTGAGCGAGCTTCCGTGCGTCGCCACAACCGCCGGAGTCAACGGCTGAGTGCCGGTCAGGTTTTCGATCGCGACTTCGTACGTCGGAACCAGGCCGACCTGCGTCACCGTGATCTGCATCACCGGCGCGTCGATGTCCCAACCGTGGGCTTCCATCGTCAGGTCGCTCATCGGCAGGTCACCGTGCACGCCGCCGTGGCGGGCAATCACCCCGTCCTCGGCCAGGTCCGGGTTGCTCATGCCCGTGCCCGCGTCGTCGGACGACACGCCGCGCAGCGGCTGACACGGCGGAACCAGGTCCGCGAAGTCCTCGGTGTTCCGCTCAGTCCCGGCGTCGTAGGCGCGCGCCATGTACGTCGCGGTCTCGCCCAGCACCGCCGGCAGCGCCAGCCCGGCTCCACCGGTGAAGCCGTCATTCGTGCAGATCAGCATTGAGGCCACCGACAGGTGGTTCGCGCCCCGATCGGCGACGATGGTGATCGTCGACGACTCACCCGGCATGATGGGCGGATGCTCACCGGCGCCAAACGCCACCGCCACGTGCGACGCGTCAGGGTTGTCGTGCCACCACTGAACCAGACCCGGAACCGCGCCATTCTCCGCCAGGTCCTGAATCTCGGGACTCGCCGCTTCGCCGGTTGCGAACAGCTGCGCGTCCGCCCGGTGCGTGGCGACCACCGCCGGCGTGAACGGCTGCGTAACCGTCAGGTTCGTGATCGTGACGTCGTAGGCCGTGGTCTTCGACGACATGCGAATGCCGTCACTCGTCAGTTCCCAGTGCCGCCAGCCGTCCGTGAACGTGGCAATCCCCACGCTCGGCCGGATGAAGGCCTTGCCGGTGGTGGTGTGCTGAATGACATCGCCGTTCACCGCATGCTCGTGGCAGTCCAGCGGCTCGCCCATCGTCTCGCCGAGCATCGCCTTAAGCTCGGCGAACTCCTGGGCGAACTTGAGATTCGCTCCGTCGCAGCGGTCGTGCGCCGACGCGCCGCCGACAAATATGGCAAACAGAGCAATAACCAGCGCAACGCTGCGCAGACTCCTCTTCACCGTGGAACTCCTTTGTCCCATGGGTCACTCCGTTCGTTCCGGAGTCACTTCGACCGTATGCCCGATCCCAGGACGAATTGGCGCGAAACTTCGCCTCACGGGCCCTCCAAATGAACGTTTGATGAGAGTTCCGTCGGGAGTCGTCTGACGTGCCCGAAATCGCCCTCGCCGGCGACTTCGAGTCCGGCGTCGAGGCAGTCTTCGCCGCGGCCATCGGACGGCATGTTGTCGACACACCCCAGGGACGGCTGAGCCTCCAGACCGGCGTCATGCCCCTCCCCGATCCGCGGCTCCGGCCCCTCCAGTCCGTCTTCAACGCGGCTCAGACCGTCCCGGTGTCGTTCACTCTCTGGCACGCGCCCGGCCAGGCGCTGGCGGCCGGCGAGCCACCCAACGGCGAATGGATTGGGCGTCTGCGAACCGCCGACGCGCTCCTGCTGGCCGTCTCGGGTCAGGGTGGCCTCGAAGCCGCCGCCCAACGTGCCTCCGATCTCCGGACCGAACTGGCCGTGCTGGATCTGGCGATCCTCGAACCCGCGCAGCAGCGGCTCGAAGAGCGGGTGACCAGCGGCCCACGCGTCGACCGTCGCGAGGCCGGCGAGCAACTGGCGATCGTCACCCGCGCCCGCGAGTCCCTGGAAGCGGAACGCCCCCTACTCGAGGGACTCTCGCCTCGCGAAGCCGCCAGCCTGCGCGGCTTCGGGCTGCTCGGTGCCAAACCCTGTGCCGTGGCCTGCAACGCCCCCGACGACGAAGCCGCCGCCATTGACGCGCAGCGCGCCGCCGCGCACCACGACGACTGGTGCGTGGTCGCCGCCGCCACCGAAGCCGAACTTGACGATCTCTCCGAGCAGGACGCCGCCGAATTCAGGGCCGATCTGGGTCTGCCTGGCTTGGCCTCGCAGCGCCTGGGCCAGGCGCTCCGCCGCGGGCTCGACTACATCACCTTCTACACCGGCAACTCTCGCTCGGTGAACGCCTGGCTGTTGCCGCGCGGGGCGACCGCCCTGGATGCGGCCGCTGCCATCCACACCGACCTGGCCGCGGGCTTCATTCGAGCCGACGCGGTGGCGGCGAACGACCTCATCGCGGCTGGCTCGATGGCCGCCCTGCGCGATCGCGGCCAGATCCGCCGCGTCGGTCGCGACTACCTGGTCTCAGACGCCGAGGTGATCCAGGTTCATTTCAGCCGCTGAGCCGTTCCGGCCGAGCCAGCCCGACGACGTCGGAAACGGATGCAAATCCACGGCTCTCCAGGTATGAGCCCAAGCCATCAACGATGCGCTCCGCCGTGCGCGGCTCCCGAAACGTCGCCGTACCCACCTGCACAGCGGAAGCTCCGGCCATGAGGAGCTGCAAGGCGTCGTCCGTAGTCACGACGCCGCCCATGCCGATGACCGGGATCGAGACCGTCCCCGCCACGTCATACACGCAGCGCACCGCCAGCGGCCGGATGGCCGGACCCGAAAGACCGCCCACGCCGGCGCCCAGAAACGGCAGGGCCGCGTCGGTGTCGATCACCATGCCCAGCAGGGTGTTGATCAGCGACAGCGCGTCGGCCCCGGCGTCCTGGGCGGCGCGCGCGATTGGCCGCAGGTCCGTGACGTTGGGCGAGAGCTTGGCGATCACCGGAAGCGACACCTCGCGGCGGACGGCCCGCACGGTGGCGGCCGCGGTACCGGGGTCGGTCGAGTAGTCCAGCCCGCCGGCCACGTTGGGGCAGGACAAATTGGCCTCGATCGCCACCACGTTGTCCAGGCCATCGAAGCGCGCCGCCAGCGCGGACCAGCTCTGGGGATCGTGCGCCGCGATGCTTACGACGACGGGGCAGGGCAGGTCTCTCCAGATCGGCGCCTTCTCCCGCACGGCGCCCTCGCCGCCCGGGTTCGGCAGGCCGATCGAATTCAGCATCCCGGCCGGCGTCTCGATCGTGCGTGGGGTCGGGTTCCCCTCACGAGGCTCGGGCGTCACCGTTTTCGTGACGATGGCGCCAAGCGCGGCCAGGTTCACGATGTCGCGGTACTCATCGCCGAATCCAAACGTGCCCGAGGCGGTGAGCACGGGCGCGCGCAGCCGCAGGCCGCGCGGATGGCCTGGCGCCAGATTCACCGCGAGCGATGGCACCGCCACAGCGCCCTTTGAAGCCATCGCCCTCACGCGTCCGGCCGCACGAAACCGAGGCTAGCATGAGGCATCGGCGCACCCGCCGTCTAAACTTATGTTGACTACGAGAAACCCACTGGCTTAGCATTCCTACTCAGATCGTCGCCGTGGGGGCCGGTGGGCGACGCTTCCGTGGAGGCTCCCCATGGCCGTGACCATCGCCATTGCCAACCAAAAGGGCGGCGTTGGCAAGACGACCACCACATCCAACCTGGCGTCCACCCTGGCGCGGGCCGGCTCACGTCTGCTCGTGATCGACTGCGACCCACAGTCCAATCTCACCGCCTCGTTCGGGGTTGAGCGCGTGATGGACGCCACCCTGGCCGACGCCCTGATGAATCGCGACGTCGAACTGCCTCGTTATCGGGTCAGCGATCCGGCCGGCGGCATCGTGGACGTCGTCCCGGCTTCGCCCGAACTGGCCCGGGTGGAGTCGGCACTGCAGACCAAGCTGGGACGCGAGCTTCGCCTGCGCGAGCACGTGCTGCGGGTGGACAAGGACTACGATTACATCCTCTTCGATACCCCGCCGTCGCTGGGCGTGCTCACCATCAATGCGCTGGTGGCGGCCGAGTGGGTGATCATTCCCACCGAGGCCCGCTTCTTCTCGCTGCAAGGGCTGCAGATGCTGAATGAGAGCATCGAGGAAGTCACGTTCCTGAATCCGCGCCTGAAGGTGCTGGGCATCGTGCTCAGCAAGTTCGACCGCCGGCTGCGCGAAGAGAAGACCGTGGCCGAATATCTGCGCGAACGCTGGGGCGCCAACGTGTTCGAGTCCGACATTCCGACCAATAGCAAGATCCTGGAAGCCGCCAGCACCGGGGTTTCGATATTTGCCGCCGGCAGCGCCAACCGAGGCGCCCGCCGCGCGGTCCTAGCCTACGAGACGCTGGCGGAGGAGGTGCGTTCCCGTGCCGCCTAGCGACCGCGGCGGGTTCGATCCCGACCGCCTGGACGACCTGCAGCGGCCCGGCAACCTGGTGCCGCGCATCCTCCGCAACAACCCCGACCCGGAGTCGAGGGAGTCGGTACCCGGCCTCACCGACATTCGCGTCATCGGCGTTGGCGGCGCGGGCAACAACGCCGTCAACCGCATGGTTGCCGCCGAACTCGACGGCGTGGAGTTCATCGCCGTCAACACCGACGCCCAGGACCTCGCCTCCTCGAATGCGCACCGCCGTCTCCTGATCGGCAGCCGGGCCACCGACCATCTGGGCTCGGGCGGCGATCCGCGCCTCGGCGAGCGCGCCGCCAGCGAGAGCAGCGACGAGCTGGCCGACCTGGTCGATGGCGCCGATATGGTGTTCATCACCGCCGGCATGGGCGGCGGCACCGGCACCGGCGCCACCCCGATCCTGGCTGACCGCGCCATGCAGGCCGGGTCCCTCACTGTCGCCGTCGTCACGGTGCCCTTCACCTTCGAAGGCTCGCGCCGCGTCCAGGTCGCCCGGCAGGGTCTGGCTGAAGTCGAAAGCCGGGTGGACGCCCTCATCACCGTTCACAACGACAAGCTGCTCGAACACGCCAGCGCCGACACCGCGTTCTCCGACGCCTTCGTGATGGCTGACGAGATGCTGCATCGTGGCGTGCAGGGCGTCACCGACCTGATTACCTCCACGGGCCTGGTCAACGTGGACTTTGCCGACGTTCGCTCGGTGATGCGCGACTCCGGCACCGCCATGATGGGCGTCGGCGAAGCCGCCGGCGAAGAGCGCGCGCTGCGGGCGGTGCGTCAGGCCATGGAGAGCCCGCTGCTTGAGACCTCCATCGACGATGCCCGCGGCGTGCTGATCAACATCACCGCCTCGGACGACGTTGCGATTGCCGAGATCAACGCCGCCGCCGAGCACGTGACCGCGGTCGCTGCGGCGGATGCCAACATCATCTTTGGCACGGTGGTCGACCCGCGCATGGGCCAGGCGATCCGGGTCACGCTGATCGCGACCGGGTTCGAGGCCTCGAGTTCGCCGGACGTTGCCCGGCCGGGGCGTGGCCGAGGCCAGAGCGCCCGCGCCACGCGCACGACGCGCCGCGAAAGCCTGGCGGACGATCAGGTCGATGTGCCCGCCTTTTTGCGTCGCCGCTCGCCGTCCTAAGCTCTTCACGCAGGGGCGCCGCGGGCTGACCGCGGCTGACGGAAGGTCCGACGTGTGACCCAGGTTCGAGACGGGACTGAGCAAGGCCGGCAGTTCGCCCGCTGGCTGGCGGACCAGGCCGATGCCGGGCTGGACGCCTCAATGCTGGACGCCGGCCGGCTCCTGTTGCAGTTGCGCGCCAACCGCGCTTTTCTGCGCCACATCGAGAGCACAGGCACCACCGTGGCCGAACGTGGCGGCTCCCTCTCGGGCCTGCTGGCCACCGCGCTCGAGCGCATGGGCGCGTTGGGCACCGCGGTGCTGCGCAACGCACCGCCATCGCAGCACGAAGCAGTCGTCGACGAACTCGTCCAGTTGCAGACGGCCGCCGTTCAGGCGCTTGTGCGCGGTTATGACGCCATCGTTCCCATCAACGCCACGCCGACCGAACGCGAACGGCTGCTCGACAACACGGTCCGCGCGCTGGACCGGATCAACAGCGTCATCAACTCCTCCCTGGAGTTGAACGAGGTCCTGCTGGCCACGGTCGAGTCCGTCTCTGACCACCTGGGCGTCTCCGAGGTCACCATCTACCTCTACGACGAGGCCATCGGCCGCCTGATCCTCAGCGCTACCCGCGCCTTCAACCCGGAAGCCGTGGGCCAAACCACGCTGGCCCTGGGCGAAGGCATCATCGGCTGGGCAGCCCAGGTCGGTCAGCCCGTGGCCGTACGTGACGCCTGGAGCGACCCCCGCTTCAAATACGTCCCCGGCCTCGGCGAGGAGGATCTGCGCAGCTTCCTCGTCGTCCCCATCGTCCTCTTCACCGTCGAACGCCTGATCGGCGTCCTGAGCATGGCCAGCCCGGAGTTCCGCGACTTCACCGACGAGGAAGTCCGCTTCGCCGAAATTACTGCCGGCCAGCTCGCCATTGCCGTCGAAAACGCCCGCCTCCACGGCCAGACCGACGACGCCCTGCACGGCAAGATCGAGCAGCTCACCACCGTCCAGAATCTCGCCCGAACGCTTACCACGGACCTGGAACCCGAGTCCGTGTTGGCCCAGATCGCGCAGACCGCCGCGCATCTCATCGACGTGGACAAGGCGGCAATCTGGCAGGTGGACGCGGACGGGAAGCGTATGCGCATCGTGGCCTCCCACAACCTCGGCGACGCCTACCGTCGACACAGCCTCGGCATTGGCGACGGTGTGGTCGGGAGGGCCGTTGCCACCCGTGCGCCGGTGGTCGTCAACGACGCGCTAAATGACGAGCGGCTGGTTGCCACCCGCGAATTGATCGCCACGGAGGGCTACCGGGCCCTGTTCAGCGTGCCGCTGATCCTGCGTGACCGAGCCGTGGGCGCCATCAGCCTCTACAGCCCGGCGCCCCACGAGTACACCCGGGAACAGGTGGACCTGGCCTTCACCTTCGCCAACCACGCGGCCATTGCCATCGAAAACGCTCGCCTCTTCGAGGAGGTGCGGCAGGGACTGGAGACCAAGTCCATCCTGCTGCAGGAGATGCACCACCGCGTCAAGAACAACATGCAGACCATCGCCTCGCTGCTGGAGATGCAGGCGCGGCGCACCGAGACCCAGGAAGCCTCCACCCTGCTGAAGCTCAGCGCCGGACGCATCGGCGGCATGGCCCGCGTCCACGACCTGCTCTCGCAGGACGCCATCGGACAGACCACGGTGCATCAGATCATCGACTCGATGGCCGACATGCTGCGCGGCGACCTCACCGCCAGCGGCCGCCGCATCGATATCACCGTGGAGGCCCGGCCCGGCCGCATCCAATCCGAGAAGGCCACCGTCTTTGCCCTCGTGATCAACGAATTGCTGTGGAACGCCGTGGAGCACGGCATGGCTGGAAGAACCACCGGCCGCATTCACGTTGACGCCTCCGCGCACAACGGTCGGCTAGCCATTGCGATTGAGGACGACGGCATCGGGCTGCCCGAAGGCTTCAGCCTAATGCGCGATCAGGGGCTGGGCCTCACGATCGTTCGCAACCTGGTGGAGCGCAATCTGGATGGCGACTTCGACATCGCCCCGCGCCAGGACGCGCCCGGCGCGGTCGCAACCCTGCGCTTTCGCCCCTAGGAACCCACCGGCGCCTGGCGCTCGCCGCGCCCGAATACCACTGCAGTGACTACCCCGGCCAGCGCCAGCAGCGCCCCCAGCACAGCGCTGGGACCCGGGATTTCGCCGTAGAGCAGCGCCGCCAGAATCACACCGCCGGTGACCTCCTGCGTGGTGATCACGTTGGGAATCGTCGCCCGCGCCCGCCGCAGCGCCGCGTTGAGCAGTGTGTGACCCAGCCCCAGCGGCACCACCCCCAGGATCACCAGGACCAGGATGCGTCCCCCGTCGTACGAAGCTGGCTCGAAGGAGAAGACCGCGTAGGGCAGCGCCAGCAGCGCCGCCCACCCGTAGACCGCGAACACGTAGGCCGATAGCGGCATGGCGCCGCGGTAATAGCGCCCCGCCAGCACGTACGCCGCCAATGCCGCGCCGGACCCTGCCGCCGCCAAGTCCCCGCCCAGCGTCGCCCCGCTCTCGGCCGGCTCGAACCCAACCAGGATCGCGATTCCGCCCACCGCCGCCAGCACGCCGACGATCTGCATGGGCCGCGGTGGTTCCCGCAGGATCAGCGCGGAACCCAGCGCCACCAGCGCCGGCGAGCCGTACACCAGCGCCAGCGTGTGCGCGGTGGTCGTCGTCTGCGCCGCCAGCGTGAACAGCAGGAAATGCGCATAGAGAGTCGCGCCCAAAACGGCCGTTCGCCGCTCGCGAATGTGCGCCAGCGAGACTCCCGACACCCGGGCTAGCCCGAACGCCACGAGCGTCGCCAGCCCCAGCCGCCACAGCGTCACTTCCGCCGCGCTCACCGGCGCCGCCAGCCGCGACAGCGGCGCACCCAACGAAAACGCCGCCGCCGCCGCCGCGCTCAGCACAACCGCGCGGCGCGTGCCCTGCGTCAGTGCGTCGGTCCCTCGTCCAGCCAGCCCGCAGCCTCAGGCGCCCAGTAGGTGATGATGATGTCGGCGCCCGCCCGCGCCACCGCCGTCAGCGCCTCCAAGGCCGCCGCGCGTTCGTCCAGCCAGCCGCGCGCCGCGCCGGCCTTGATCGCCGCGTACTCGCCACTCACCAGGTAGGCCGCCAGCGGCGCGTCGTATTCGGCGCGAACCCGCGCCACCACGTCCAGGTAGGTCAGCGCGGGCTTCACCATCACGATGTCCGCGCCTTCCTCGAGGTCCAGCCCAACCTCCCACAGCGCCTCGCGCGCGTTGCCGGGATCCATCTGGTACCCGCGCCGGTCTCCGAACGCGGGGGCCGAACCGGAGGCTTCGCGAAACGGCCCATAGAACGCGCTGGCGTACTTCGCGGCGTACGCCATGATCGCGGTCTCGCTGAAACCCTCCGCGTCCAGCATCGACCGGATCGCGCCCACGCGCCCGTCCATCATGTCCGAGGGCGCTACCACGTCCGCGCCGGCCTGCGCGTGCGAGATTGCCACCTCCGCAATCCGCTCCACCGAGGCGTCGTTGTCGATGGACTGGCCGTCCAGCACCCCGCAGTGTCCGTGATCCGTATAGGCGCACAGGCACACGTCCGTGAACACCACCAGTTCCGGGCTTGTCTCTTTGATCTCCCCAATCGCCCGCTGCACCGCCCCGTCAGCCGAGGACGCCTCATCGCCCTCCGGCGACTTCACCGCCGCCTGACCAAACAGCAACACACCTTGGATCCCGGCCGCAGCCACCTCGCGGGCCGCCGCACCCATCCGGTCCACCGACCGCTGCATCTGCCCCGGCAGCGACCCAATCTCGGTCTCCACGCCCTCGCCCGGCACCACGAACATCGGGTAGAGCAACTGGTCCACCGACAGCCGCGTCTCCCGCACCAACCGCCGCAACCCCGCCAACCGCCGCAACCGCCGCGGCCGTATCGCACCCACCTCGTCAGTCGCCGTCACCGCCCCAATCAGACGCTCGCGCATTTCCTCACGCCCTCCAGATCGGGAAGGCCATTCTAAGTCTGGGTCCCGGCTGGCCATCCGGCGCAGGCACGGTGGTTCGCATGCTCGCTAGGCCGTGCTGGCACCTTCCGGGTGTTTCACGTGACCCACTACCGCTTCCGCCAACGCCTCCGCGCTTGAGTCCCCCGCCACCACGTCCGGCGCCCGCCCCGCCCGAGCACACGCCGCCGCCGTCGTCGGCCCGATAGCCGCCACCGCGACGCTTTCTGGAACCGTCCCCAAGCCACCCAGTGCCACCGCAAAACTCACCGCGCTGGAGGGGCTGGCAAACGCCAGTGCGTCAACCTCACCGTTCCGCACGGCGGCCGCAATCTCCCGAGGCACCGCTGCCGGCCGCGTCCGGTAAGCCGGCACGCGAGTGACCGACAGCCCGGCGGACCGCAGGCGCTCGGCCGGTTCCTCGAGTCCATCCTCTGCCTGGACCACGGCCACCCGTGCCCCCGTCGCGGCGTCGGCGGCCACAGCCGCCGAGAGGTCGACCCCGGTTCGACCATTCGATCGAATGGTCACGTCAATGCCCGCCCGTTCGGCCACAGCGTGGGTGGCGGCTCCGACGACGCCGACCTGAGCGCCGGTTGGCACGGGTGGACCGCCGCGCCGAAAACGACGCGCGCGCTGCACGTAGTACCGCACGGCGTTGCGGCTCATGAACAGCAGATAGTCAAACCTGCCCGGCGCTCGCACCAGGGCGTCCAGCGCCTCGTAGCTGCGCGGCGGGCCGATTCGGATCGCCGGTGCCGCCACCACCTCGCAACCCAACGCCTGCAGCCGTTCGGTCAGCCGATCGGGCCCATTCGACGGCCGCGTCACCACGACTCGCGGCCGCTTCACGAGGTCTCGCTGTCGTTCAGCACTCCGACGACAGGTCCCACGACGATCACCGCGGGGGCCGTGAGTCCCGCCTCCCGCGCACGCGGTTCGATGGTCGCGAGCGTCCCCGAAAGCACGCGTTGCCCGGGCAGCGTGGCGCGCTCCACCACACGCACCGGCTCGTCGGGCGGGCGTCCGCCCTCGATCAGCTTCCCCGCAATCGCCCCCAGGTTCCCGACGCCCATCAACACCACGATGGACCCCGGCGTGCCGGCTATGCGTTGCCAGTCCACTCCGGCATCACCAGCCGAACGTGCGTCGTGACCGGTCACGACCGTGAAGCTTGACTCCACACCTCGATGCGTTACGGGCACGTCCGCCGCGGTGGGCCCGGCCAGCGCCGACGAGATTCCGGGCACCACGACAACCGGTATTCCGGCGGCCCGCGCCGCCAGCACTTCCTCGCCGCCACGACCGAAGACGAACGGGTCCCCGCCCTTGAGCCGGCAGACCGAGAGCCCCTCGCGAGCCAGTGCAATCAGCAAGTCATTGATCTCATCCTGGCTCCGCGAGGCCCGACCCGGCGCCTTGCCGACGTCCACGATCCGCGCGCCGACCCGCGCCAGCTTCAACAGCTCAGGCGATATCAGCCGGTCGTGCACCACGGCGTCCGCCGACTCCAGGACTTCGCGGCCATGCACGGTAATCAACTTCGGATCTCCGGGACCCGCACCGACCAGGTAGATGGTTCCCGCGTGCGCCTTCACTGCGTCGCCTGATCCCGCGCCGCCAGCACGCGGGCGGCTGCCTGCCGGCCCAGCGCGTCGGCATCGCGCACGCGCCCTTGAAGCGTCAGCGGCTGCGCTTCGCCCTCGCCGAACAGCCCCGCCGTCAGCGTCAGGTCGGCGCCGTCCAGGGTCGCCAGCGCTCCAGCCGCCACATTGCAACCGCCGCGCAGGTCGCGCAGAAAGGCCCGCTCGGCCGTCACTGCCGCCCGAGAATCCGCGTCGTCAATTCGCTTCACTAGATTCTCAACGTCCGGCTTGTCCGTGCGAACCTCCACCGCCAGCGCGCCCTGCGCCGGCGCCGGCAGAAACTCCGGCGGTTCCAGGATCTCGGCGATGTCGCCGGCCAGACCCGCCCGTTCCAGTCCCGCCACCGCTAGAACCGCCGCGTCGAGCTGTCCGGCCCGCACGCGTTCAACGCGCGTACCCACGTTGCCGCGCAGGGGTTGCACGCGCAGGTCGGGGCGGGCTGCCAGGACCTGGGCCGACCGCCGGGCGCTGCCGGTGCCAACCGCGGCGCCTTCCGAAAGGTCGGCCAATCCCTTGCCGCTCCCACTCACGAGCGCGTCGCGCGGATCGGCTCTGACCGGAATGGCCGCAATCCCTAGACCAGCCAATGGTTCCGTCGGCAAGTCCTTGTAGCTGTGCACCGCGATGTCGGCGCGTCCGTCGAGGAGCGCCGCCTGCACGCCGCGGGAAAACACGCCCCGCTCGCCCAGCGTCTCGATTGCCCGGCTGCGGTCCAGGTCGCCCGCCGTGTCCACCAGCACGAACTCAATGCGCAGCCCGGGACTCGCCGCAATCAGCAGATCGGCCACCAGCGCCGCCTGTGCTCGAGCCAGCGGCGAACGGCGTGTCGCGATGCGAGCCTTCACCGCCGCACCTCGGTCCCGCCGCTTGCGCCAGCCGCTAAAGCCTACGCCCCGTCGCTCAGCGCTGGGCGTAGGCCTCCGCCAGCACGGCTGCGACCTCCGGACGCGTGAACTCCGCCGGCGGTCGCCGCCCTTCGCTCAGCAGCCCCCGAAGCCGCGTGCCGCTGAGGAACACGTGGTTGGCCCCGTCGTGCGGACAGGTCTTCGCCGAGCCCATCCCCGCGCACTCCGTGCACCAGAAGGCGTGCTCGAAGAACAGCGGGGTAATACCCAGTTCGCCGGCGTCGAATTCGTGAAAGATGTGCTGCGCGTCGTGCGGGCCGTAGTAATCCCCCACGCCCGCGTGGTCGCGGCCGACGATGAAGTGTGTGCAGCCGTAGTTCCGCCGCACCAGCGCGTGAAACACCGCCTCGCGCGGCCCGGCGTATCGCATCGCCGCCGGCAACGCAGCCAGCACCACCCGGTCGCGCGGGAAGTAGCCGTCCAGCAGCACCTCGTAGCAGCGCCAGCGCACCTCCGCCGGCACGTCGTCCTCCTTGGTGACGCCCACCAGCGGATGCACCAGCAGCCCGTCCACCATCTCCAATGCGGCCTTCTGGATGTATTCGTGCGCCCGGTGAATTGGGTTACGCGTCTGGAACCCAACCACCGTCCGCCAACCCAGCGCGTCAAACCGGTCGCGCAACTGCGTCGGCGTCAGGTGCCGTGGATCCTCGGCCTGGTCCGTCGATTCGCCGAAACAGGTCACCGGCCCGCCCAGCAGAACCTCTCCCTGTGCATACAGCGCGGCCACGCCGGGATGTTCGGCGTCGGTCGTTCGGTATACGGCTTGCGCCTCCGCCGTCTTGTCGTAGTGGAAGCGCTGGTGCACTTCCAGCTCGCCGCGAGGCCGGCCCGCGCCGTCCAGCAGATCCAGCCGGTCGCCCTCGCGCACCAGCGCGGCCGTCTCCGCGTCCACCGCCAGCGTGATCGGCAGTGGCCAGGGCTGTCCGTCCGGCAGGTGCATGTCCTTCAGCACGGCCGCGTACTCCGGCTGCGTCATAAACCCAGTGAGCGGGCGGTAGCCACCCACGCGAAACAGCTCCAGGTCCGCCAGCTGCCGCGGCGAGAGCTTGATCGCCACGGGCGCTGTCACGGCCGCCATCAGGCCGCCGCCACGCAGTCGGTCACGGGCGCCAGGTAGCCCAGGCGTTCCAGGCCTTCCAGGATCTTGGCCGCGCTTTGCTCTACCGACTCCATGTCCGTTTCCACCACGATCTCCGGGCTCACCGGCGCTTCGTACGGATCGTTGACCCCGGTGAAGTTCTCGATCTCACCGGCCAGCGCCTTCGCGTACAGCCCCTTGGGGTCGCGCTCGATCAACTCGTCAAGCGAGCACTTCACGTAAACCTCAACGAATTGGCCAATCTGGTCCCGCGCTTCGCGTCGACCTTCCGTATAGGGCGAGATCGCCGACACCAGCATCGTCGCGCCGTGCCGCGTCCCCAGCGCCGCTACCCACGCAATGCGCCGGATGTTCTCGTCGCGGTCCTCGCGCGTGAACCCCAGCCCCTTGCTCAGGTGCGTGCGCACCACGTCGCCGTCCAGCGACTCCACGCGGTGCCCTCGACACTCCAGTTCCGGCGTCAGCCGCTCCGCCAGCGTCGTCTTGCCCGCGCCCGACAGACCCGTCAGCCAGATCGTGACCCCGGCCGGCTCCGGCCGCCCGTAGGCGGCAAACCCATTGCAGTCCATTGACTTGACCATCCCTAGGTGTTTCCGTGCAGACCGCATTCGGTCTTGTCGAGTCCTCGCCATCGGCCGCTCCGTAGCGACTCGCCCGGCAGCGGGCGCGAGGTGCAGCGCGTATTGCAGCCCAGGCTCGGGTATCCCTCGTCGTGCAGCCGGTTGTAGGGCACGTCGTGGCGTCGGATGTAGTCCCAGATCTCGGCTTCGGTCCAACCGCTCAGCGGCGCCACCTTCACTAGCCCGAACTTCGCGTTCCACTCGATCACCGCCGTCGCCGCTCTTTGCGCCGACTGGTCGCGCCGCACGCCCGTAATCCAGGCCCGCTTGTCGGCCAGCGCCCGCGCGTTCGGCCCGACCTTGCGGATCCCGCAACAGGCGTCTGGGTCGCGATCCCACAGCGCGTCGCCGTATAGCTCCGCCTGTTCGGCCACCGACAAGTCCGGCAGATACGCCGTGGCCTCGAACCCGTACCGCTGCTCGATCTCCTCGCGCACTTCGTGCGCAGCCTCGAACAGCAGGCCGGTGTCCAGGTAATAGACCTCGACGTCGTTCAGCAGGTCCTGCCGCGCCAGCATGTCCACCAGCACCATGCCGCTGGGCCCGCCGAAGGAGCACGAGAGCGCCACGTCCGGGGCGTAGGCGCGCACGACTTCGCGCAGCACCTCCTCGGCCGGCTGGCCCCGCAGCCGCGGGCCTTCGCGCCGCAGGTCGATTTCAGCAAGTTGCATGTTCACGATTGAGAGAAAACCTCCAATGGCACGGGGCGGATTGCGCCCCTCGCTCTATTTCAGGTGCTCGACGCCGTTCTAGGGCGTGGTCAGTCGGGACCGATCACGCGGCCCGGGCGTGAACGCCCGGCCGGCGTCGAGACGTGCCTGGCATGACCAGGACTTGGCGGGCGTGAGAGGCCTAGACCACCACGCCCCGTATACAGGCGCAGGTGCAGTGGCAACAACAGCACGCGCTGCCACGCGCGAGAAGAATCGAAACAATGACCGCCGACGCATACAGCCGCTGGCCGCGCTGCGTCGGCGATAGGTCGGACGGTATGTCTGGAGTCAGACCGCGCATTCGCCCTCGCCGCGTTCCAGCACGTACAGCCGGTCGCGGTCCCAGTCCACGAAGTGCTCGGGTTCGTCGTCGTATTCGGGCGGCAGCGCCAGGTCCTTGAGGAGACCGTCGAAGTACAGCCGGTCGTACCGGTCCACGTACTCGTTGAAGGATTCGTCGTCGCTCTCGCGATTCTCCTCGTAGTCGAGGATCAACCGCTCAACTACGGCCGGCGCGCGCTTGGCCGGCACCCGCGTGCGCAGCAACAGGCCCAGCCGCATCGGCGATCCATAGCGGCGGTTGCCGCCGATGAACGTGTGGTACGCGGGAACCTGGCGCCCGCCGGTCTTGATGGCCGCGCCGTGGAATCCGATGTTGCCGACGTGGTGCATCCCGCAGGAGTTGGGGCAGCCGCTCATGTTGATCAGGATCTGCCGCGTCAGCGGATCCTGGATGTGCATTTCCTCGACCTTGGCCTGGATGGCCTTGTTGAGGCCCATCGACGAGGTGATCCCCAGCTTGCAACTGTCCGTGCCGGGGCAGGACACCACGTCGTTGATCTCGTACGCGCCCGGATTCCCCAGCCCCAGCGCGCGCAGCTCGCGCCACACCGGGTAGACGCTGTTGTCGGGAATCCAGCGCAGCACGATGTTCTGCCAGTGGGTCGTGCGCGCCCGGCTGGCGCCGTGCCGACGCAGGATGTCCGCCAGACCACGGAATTGCTCGGGACTCAGGTCGCCCTGGTTCACCTTCACTTCCATGGTCGAGTACCCGGCCTGCACCTGCGGCGCCACGTTCGTTGAGCAGAAGCGCTCGAATAGATCGGCGTGTTCTTCCGCGATCGTCGGCGCCTCGGCCGGCAACTCCGGCGCGTCCGCCTCTTCGTTGTCGATGAACACCAGGTCGTCCAGGTCGTATTCGCGCTGCGCCCAGGCGCCGGTCAGCTCGGCCTCCACCATTTCGCGGAACTTCTCGATGCCGACCCGGTGCACCAGGAACTTGATGCGGGCCTTGGCCCGGTTGCGCCGCAATTCGTCGGACCGGTTGAAGATCCGCAGCACGGCCTCGGATACCCGCAGGTAGTCGCTCAGCGGTACGAAGTCGTACAACTCGAACGCGTGCTTGGGCATGATCGACAGCCCGCCGCCGGTCAGCATCCGGAACCCGCGCTCTTCCTTGCCGTCCACCATCTTGATGGTGGAGAAGAACGCCAGGTCGTGAATCTCGCCGATCGTGCGGTCGGTGTCGGATCCGCTGAAGGAAACCTTGAACTTCCGCGGCAGCAACTGCGTCAGCGGGTTGCGCACGAAGTAGCGCACAAATGCCCCGGCATACGGCGTGGCGTCAAAGGTTTCGTCGGCGGCAACGCCCGCCCAGGGGTCGCCGGTCACGTTGCGCACGGTGTTTCCGCAGGCTTCCCGCGTCGACAGTCCCGCGCGACCCAGCACCCGCAACGCATCCCAGGCCAGCGGCAGCGGGATGTGGTGTATCTGGACGTTCTCGCGCGTGGTGATGTGACCCTTCTTCAGCGGAGCAAACCGCTCGGTCACCTCGGCAAAGGCGTCCAACTGGTCGGCGGTGACACCGCCCATGGGCAGCTTCACCCGCAGCATCTGCACGTTCGGCTGGCGCTGCCCGTAGACGCCTTGCTTCAGCCGGTAGCCGATGAACTTTTCTTCGACGCGCTGACCGGCCAGGTAGGCCCGGGCCTCGGTGGTGAAGTCCTCGAATTCCTCGTCGAGGATCTCAATCACGTGCCCTGCCGTGTCTCTTCGTTCAGTTACTGCCATGCCTGGCCTCCACGCGCCGCCTTTGCGGCCGGGTTGTAAGCCTACCTGTATTCCCCGCGCAGGTAGGTGTGCAGATTCTACGAAGAAACGGGAGGCGTGCGCCAGCATTCCAAACGTGGCTTGGCGCGAGGCGGCGAGGAGCGTTGTCGGTTGGGGGTGAAGGGGGGAACCGTGGCAACCCCCCCCCCCCCCCCCCTGGGGGGGGGGCGGGGCGAGAGACGGTTTTGGGCGGATTTTTAGAGCGGATTCGAATGTTGGTGGGACCGGTGGCGGATCGGAGGGCGTGGTTCGACAGGCTCACCACGAGCGTGCACAGGCTCACGACGTGCGCGAACCGGCATACCGTGGCCATGAGCAGGCGCCGGAGGTATGGGAGGAAGCGCGCCGCAAGAGAGACGGCGCCAGGGGTTGGGGAAGGCAGCGAGCTGGGGATCGGCGGGGTGAGCACGGGGGCCTTGAGGGGCGGGGAACAGGCCTATTGTACTCTATCTGACTACGACACGCAAGAGTTCTCCGGCCCGAGGGGGCCGCCGGCGCCTGCGTGGTGGGATGGGCAGCGGCTCTCGGTGGCAGCCCGGGGGAACGCCGACGGGGAGCCCTGGCGGTCACGCACGTGTTCACTGCGTCCTGGGCGATGCGTTCACTTTTTCGCCGAATGTGTTCAGCTAATGGCCAAATGTGTTCACTTTTCCGCCTTATGTGTTCAGTTTTTTCGCTGATGTGTTCACGGTGTCGGCGTCAGGGTGGACACCCAGGGGGCTGGGAGTAGAGGAGGAAAGAGCCGCGGAAGCTCGCTCAGACCCGGTCGGCGGACCACTCGTGAAACGCCAGCGGCAAGCCCGGATCGTTGATGCCCGGCGGCCGCTCGGGGCCAAACAGCAGCTTGACCGCATCGTTTCGACTCAGCCGTGTGCGCTGGCTGCCTAGGGTCATCGAAATCGAGTTGCCCTCGTCCACCGGATCCAGGTCTGCGCGCCCGTAGGCCCGCACCAGTCCCACCGGGTCCTCGATGCGGATCATCCCGATGTAGTCGGCCGACCGCATGATTCCAACCGCATCCAAAACGTCCGTCACATCGTCCGCCCGCGCCGGCGCCGCCAGCGTGGCGTGCACCGTCGGACTCTGCCCGGCCTGGCGCTCGGCGACCGACTGGGTGGAAGTCTTCACCGCCGGGTCGTCCCACTCCGCCAGCAGCCGTGCGATCATCGGCACCACCAGATCGGCCGGGCCGCCGTATTCAGCCATCGACGTCCCGCGCGCAAAGACGTACGCGCCGGCGCGGCCATCGCGCTCGGCCACCCACACCGTCGAGCTGCGTCGCTGCAACATGGCCCGCATGTGGTCGGGCGGACGCACCGCGCCCCAGGCCCGTGCCTCGTTGATTTCGGACAGCGCCTCGAAGTCTTCGTCCGTCGCCTGCCGAACCTCAGGCACCGGCTCGCTCGGCAGGAACAGCCGATTCCCCCGGTCAAACCGATACACCCGAACCGTCCCGCCGTACTCCCAGCCCTGCTTGCGGTACCAGCTGGGCACGCCCGTCGACAACAGGCTGACGTGGGAACCCAGCTCCGCCATCCGCTCGATGCAGGCGTCCAGCACGCGCGTGGCGTAACCGCGGCGCCGGTACGGCACGTCGGTGGAGACCCCGTTGATCCCGCCGATCCGCAACTCCACGTCGCCCAGCCGCGTGTCGTGCGGATAGATCGCCGTGGACGCCACGATCTGGTCGTCTTCGCGGACCACAAAGATGTTCGGCACGTTCTCCGGCTGGTGCACGTGCGGCCAGTCTTCGCCGTAGGTGGGATCGCTGCCCACCTCCTCGCGCATGACCCGGTTGACGTGGTCGATCAGGTCCTGCCGCTCGTCCAGCCGCATCACCCGCGGCCCATCCGCGCTCATCTCAGACCCTCGTTCCTCATCGTGGATTCCCCGCGCGGCGTCTCACCCTAGCCTGAATCCCCGTCGTCAGCCCGTCCAGCCAGGGCGCGCAAACGGTCACAATGGACCGTCGCCGCCCAACCACCGCAACCCGGAAACCCCGTGAACGACTACACCGCCGCCAACCGCGACGCCTGGGACGCCATCGCCGAGAAACGACACGGCATCTGGCCGTCGGCGGACTTCTTTGCCCGCGGCGGATCGCTGCTGCGCGACCACGAACTCGAAGCAGCCGGCGACGTCAGCGGCCTGCGTCTCTGCCACTTGCAGTGCGGCAGCGGCGAGGAGACCCTCTCCTGGGCCAACGCCGGCGCCGCGGTCACCGGTGTCGACATCAGCCCCAGGCAGATCGAACTGGCGAAGCGCAAGGCTGAGGCCGCCGGAATCACCGCAGAGTTCCTGGCCGCCGACGTCAGCAGCCGCCCGGAGGCGCTGGCTCCCGTGTCCTTCGACATCGTCTACACCGGCGGCGGCGCCGTGGGGTGGCTTCCGGATCTCGACACCTGGGCCGCCTCCATCCACGAGCTACTCAAGCCCACCGGCCGCCTGATCCTCAACGAGGAACACCCGCAACTCGGCAACCTCGAGGTTTGCGACGGCTCCATCGCCATCGTCGGCGACTACTTCGACCGCCAGCCCCACCGCACCACCGGCTGGCGCCACTTCGCCGGCGCCGAAGACGCCCCCGAACCCAGGTGGGAGTTCAGCTGGACCCTTGGCGACATCGTCACCAGCGTCGCCCGCGCCGGCCTCCGTATCGAGAGCCTCCAGGAGTTCCCCAGCACCGCCACCTGGCGCTTCGGCGACGACCTCCCCACCATCCGCCGCCTCCTCGGCTCCGTCCTGCTCATTGCTCGAAATCCGGGCTCGTAAAGTCGCGGCTGAACTCCCGAGAAAAGGCCCAGCCGGCCTGTGACGCGGGCAAGCATCGCGGCGACGTCCGGGTCGAACCTGGGGCCGCGACCTGGACTGGACCTAGCGGACCACAGAACGCCGAATGCGCCCTGGGCTCCCCGCTCCAGCCAGCCTCGACTGGGGCGCTTCACGCGGTCAACTGAAAGGGCCCGTCACCTGGAAACCAGGTGCGGGCCCTCTCACACAGTGAACTGCGGCGGGGAGCGCCGTCTGGAAAGCTAGGCCTCCCCTGGCGCTCCCTCCTGGTCCGCAGCTTCACAGAGCGGCAAGCCGAGCTGGCCGACGTCGTTCCTGGGAATCTCCGCCAACGCCGCTGGAACGCAGCCGGTGAAGTCGTTCCCCAACAGGTAGATCCTGCTCAGATTGGCAAGACTGCCCAACTCGGCCGGAATCTCGCCGGTTAGCTGGTTTTGCTCGACGCCCAACACCGTCAGGCTGCCGAGGTTGCCCAGTTCCGGAGGTATCGCGCCGCTCAAGCGGTTATGCCTGAGCCAGAGCTCGTCCAGGTTGACCAGGTTGCCCAACTCGGCCGGGATCGGGCCGCTCAGGCGGTTGTGATCGAGGTCCAGTTGGGTGAGACCGGTGAGGTTGCCCAACTCGGCCGGAATCGCACCGGTCAACTGGTTGGACCAGAGCCCGATCCAGACCACGTTGGGGAGATTGCCCAGTTCAGCGGGAATCGGGCCGCTGAGCTGGTTCAAGGTGAAGTCCATGTGGGTGAGGGTGGCGAGGTTGCCCAACTCGGCAGGAATCGCACCGGTCAACTCGTTAATGCCGAGCGCCACCCAGGCCAGGCTCTCCATGTCGCCCAGCTCGGCGGGGATGGACCCGCTCAACTGATTGGCCCAGAGAGAGAGTCGGGTCACCTTGTCAAGGTCGCCGATCGCCGGCGGAATCTCGCCCGTGAGCTGGTTCCCAAAGAGGTCCAATTCCGTCAGGCCGGTCAGTTGGCCGATCGCCGACGGGATCTGGCCGCTCAACTGGTTCTGTGAGAGGTCCAACTCGACAACGCGGCCCGCTTTGGTCGTGACGCCGTACCACTCGCTCACAGGCGCGCCGCTCAGCCAGTTGGTGTTGAGGTTCCAACTGTCGCCGTTCGTGGCGTGGTAGACCGCCACCAGCGCGTCGCGATCGGCGTAGTACTGCGCAATCAGCGCGTCGCGACCCGCGATTCCCTCGGCAACGAACGTCTGGCCATCCTCGAGCGGTTCGGCGGCGCGGAAGCTCTGGAAGGCCTGGTGAATCTGAAACGGGTAGCGCGCGTCGCGGGCGTCGTCGCCCAGGAAGCGCAGATGCACCGGCTCGGGGCTGCCGGGCCGGTGTTCGAAGACCGCCGCCTGGAAGTACTGGCGAATCACGCCGGGGGCGCTGCCGTCGATACCGAACACCGCACCGGGTGCGTCGTCCGGGCGGGCAGCCGTCTTCGGGTGCCCAAACGCTTCCAAGCCGCCCATGGCGTTAAAGAAGTCGAGGAACCCGGTTGGCGAGCCGTCGACCGCCAGGTTGGATACCTGGTGGCCCCAGGGACCTAAGGGCAGGCCCGGCCGCTCGCTCCGCAGGCTGCGTTCGCCGCCCATGCCGCCGAGATCGTCCCAGACCAGCCGACGCTCAATCTGCCAGCCGCCATCGCGCTGCTGGCAGTCCACGATGCCGCGCTGGTAGTACTGGGTCAGGCCGCCGGGGTGTTCAGCGATCACTTCGGACGTCGGATAACCCCAGCGCGTCACGTCGCCGGTCGCCCGGTAGAACGTCAGGAAGTCACAGGCCACCTCGACACCGCTGGCGGTTACCAGAAGGTCGGGAATGTTGTGGCCGAGGGTCGCGTCGGGTTGGAGGAACGCCGACCGCTGCACCACGGCAGCGAGGCCGCCGCTCGCCATTTCGTCCTCGTCGTGCTGATCGGCCACGACAGGAGCCGCAAATGCAGCGAAGGCCAGCAGGGACATAAAAACAACGGCCGCGATACGGCGTGGCTGTCCACTGGGCCCTGTAGCCCGGAGACGCCGAGAAACCAGACTCTTCATAGCTTTCACGGAATCCTTTGATATGGCAGAACCGCCCAGAATCCTCTCTGCGAGTTTAAGACCCGCGTTCAACCGGCGCGAGACGATGACTCCCGACTGTCAGCACTCCAAAACCGGCTGTGCCGAATGCCGACAGTCCTCGCGCGCGCCGGCGCCTCACCCGGTGCGCGGTGGGCCGTAGGCCTCCATGGTCTGCAGGGCAATGCGGTCCCAGCCGAGAGTGTCGGCAACGGCGTGGGCGGCCCGGGTTCGCTCGGTCAGGTTCCAGTCCTGGGCATCCCGCATCGCGGCACGCAGGTCCGGGATGTTGGCCGGTGGTACCAGGACGCCGGCGCCGGTGTCGTCGAGCAGCTCCGGAATGCAGCCGACGCGGGTGGCGATGATGGGGCAGCCGAAGCCGAGGGCGGTGATGATGGCGCCGCTAGTGAGGGCGTCGCGGTAGGGGAAGACGGCCACGTCGCCGGCGTGGAAGTAGACCTGGAGCTTGTCGATGGGGACCTTGCCCTCGTGCATCAGGACGCGAGGGTCGCCCACCGGATCGTTGCCGACGACGCCCTCGTAGAACTGGTGGCGCTGCCCGGCGACGACGAGACGCAAGTGGTCGCCCTGCAGGCCCTTGAAGGCCTCCAGCATGTCGTCGTGGCCCTTGTAGCCGCGGATGTTGCCGAAGGAGGTGTAGACGAAGGCGTCCTCGGGAATGCCGAGTTCGCGGCGAGCTTCCTGGCGGGTGACGTCGGCAGGGTAGGCGTTGCGGAAGTCGCCGTGCGGGATGACGAAGAGGTTGCGGCGGCGGATGAAACGGCGGGTGTAGGCGCGGGCGGCGTACTCGCAGTGGCAGATGATGGAGTTGGCCAGCAGGGCCATGACGTAGCGGCCCACCACGTCGACGCCCCAGTGCGGGCGTTCGTGGGGCAGCATGTTGTGGAGCGTCCAGATGACGCGGTAGCCCAGCACCCGCGCCAGCAGCAGGGCGAAGGTAAAGGCGCCCATCTGGAGCCAGGCTTTGGTGGCGGTTTCCGTATTGGTGACGCCCTGCAGCCAGTGCAGGTGGATGCCGTGGACGCGACCGCGATTGCGCCACACCCAGCCTGGCGTTACGCCTTCGATGTCCCCTGTGGGATTGAGGCTGATGAGTTCGAAGGAGTAGCCGTGGCGCTGGAGGGCCTCGACCAGCAGGCCGCCGTAGGGATTGCCGAGCATGTTGCGGTAGCTGAAGAGGCTTGGATCCCAGCTGAAGGCGACACGCATGGCTAGGTGCTCTCAGGCAGGAGGTGCGGCCGGTCCGCGGTTCGCGCAGCGACGTCAGGCATGGGCGGCCCGGATCAGGCTGTCCAATTCGGCGTATTCGTGCTTGGCCGCCGATACCGAGGTGTCCCAGTCCGGCCAGGCGCATTCGGATTCGTTGGCGATCCAGCCGGTGTAGCCGCCGGCGGCGAGCTGGCCGAGCGTCTCGCCGTTGCGTACGTCGCCCTCGCCGAGCGGTACGTGGACGTAGTAGCGGCCATCCACTTCGAGGGTGTGACCCTCCGCGTCCGGCAGGCGGCGCATGTCCTTGACGTGGACGTCGAAGATGCGGGCACCGAGTTGGGCGACATCGTCCGCGCCGACGGACGTGGCGGCGGCGTGCAGGTTGCCAGTATCCAGGGCCGCGCCGAGGTTGGGGTGGTCGATGGCGTCGACCAGGCTGCAGGTGGCCGAGGTGCTGGAGGCCAAGCCCTGCGAGTGGACTTCAATGGTGACGCGAACGCCGGCGTCGGCGGCAACGGAGGCCGCGCGGCCGTACCAGGAAGCGGCGGCGGAGAGCTCGTCGGCGTTGTCGACCGACATGCCGTCGGCGCCGCCCCAGAGTCGCAGCAAGCCAGCGTCCAGGATGTTGGCGGCCTCGAGGGCACGGCGCACGCCGTCCAGTTCGGCCTCGGCGGGTGCGCCGGTGAAGGACTCGGGACGGCCAAGGCCGGATGCGAGCCCGACGACCTGGAGGCCGGATTCCGTGAGGACTCGGGAGCCAGCGCGGGCGGAGGGGCCGGGGTTGTCGAGGTCGAGGTGCGGGGGGCGGCACATGAGGGCGACGCCCGTGTAGCCAATTTCGCGGGCGACGGGCGCCACGGGTTCGAGCGGATAGCCGCCGAACATAAGGGTGTGAAGCGCCGCTCGCATGGCCGGGCCTCCGGGCCGCACGCGAGGTAAGAGTAACGCTTCGGGCGAGAGCGATGGTCTGAAGCCGGTGGTGCGGCCGCTTGGTGGCGCGTGGGGAAGGCGGCGCGTTACATTGACTGCTCGAAGCCAGCAACCAACGGCCAACCCTGGGGGACGGAGTATGAAGATGTCGCTGCGCCGAGGATTGATCGGCGCTCTGGCGGTCGCGCTCGTCGCGCTCGTCGTACTTGCGGCGTGTGAACCACCCGGGACCACGGAATTCCCGGAACCGGCATGCGCCGCCACGGGCACCTGTCCTGCAAACCCCTGCCCCGACACCGAGGACGTGATGAAGGATGGCGAGCAGCTCTATCTGACGGTCTGCGCCACCTGCCACGGCTACGCGGCCGATGGGTTCGGTCCGCAATATCAGCTGTATTCGCCGCGACCGGCCAGCTTCAAGGCGGAAGAGTTCCAGGCGCAATTGGCGAGTGACCCGGGCGCCATCTTCCTGAAGGCCTGGCACGGCAACACGGCGATCGGTGAAGACGACCAGGGCGACGTGCCGCACAGCATTCCGGCGGAACTGGGCGCCCCGCACACTGAGTTCAAGGCGGCGTCCCAGGTTCGCGAGAAGATTCGCTCGCAGTGCATCGAGGGCGCCGACCAGCCGCAGGAGACCGGCGGCATGACCGAGGAAGAACTCTGGAAGGTCGTTTACTTCCTGCGCACGGCTCCGAGCCGATAGCTCGCTCGTCCGCTGCCCATAGCGAGGGGCGTCGGGGGACACCCGGCGCCCCTCGGGGTTTAAGGGTGCGGTCCCTCAGTGGTTCGGCGCCCGAAGGGTTCATAGCTTGACGAGACACGGCCTTGGTGTAGAGTGGAATTGCTGACAACGGCGTCAGCCCGAAGACCGGATCGTGGAGATCTGGCGGAAGTTCCCGCAATGAGGAGGGAACCGATGACTCACTACGTCGGCCCACGGGCCACCTACACCGCGCCGAGCGGGCACGAATCGTGCGTACGCTGCGGTGGGCGCGGTTCGCTGCGCTACGCCCCCACCGGGCGCCATGTAAGCCGCGCGTTTTACGGCGAGACGGCATTCTGGCGCACCTGCTCCCTTTGCCGGGGCACGGGGCACACCCAGGAGTAGGACGCCGCTCCAGCAGTAGTCCCGTGGACGCACGGTGATGAACGGAACCCCCGCCATGGCGGGGGTTCCGGTTGTTTGCGGGCGTTATAGAACCGCCCGTAGCTGGACGTTAGAGGCCGCAGCCGCTGTCCATCACCAGCACTTCGCCGGTCATGATGGGGTTTTCGACAAGCAGGAGGATGCCGGCGGCGATGTCTTCAGGCGTGGCCGCGCGATTGACGGGACTGCGGTCGACGGCCCGTTGCAGGAAATCCTCGTGCCCGATCATCCAACGGGTGTCGATGGGGCCGGGGGCCACGCTGTTGACGCGAATCTCGGGCGCCAGGGTGCGGGCCAGGGACTTGGTGATGGTGTTCAGCGCGCCCTTGGAGGCCGCGTAGGCGATTGAGGAGCCAGTGCCGGTAATGCCCGACAGTGATGAGACGCTGACGATCACGCCGGCTCCGCTAGCCTTCAGGTGGGGCGCGGCGGCGCGGCTGACGAAGAAGGGGCCCTTGAGGTTGACGGCCAGGATGCGGTCCCAGTACTCGTCCTTCATGCCGTCCAGGTCGTCGTAGTCGACGAAGAACGTGGTGCCGGCGCTGTTGACCACGATGTCCAGGCGGCCGAAGGCGGCGACGGTCTGCTCCACCATGGCCACGACCGCGGCATCCGAGGCGACGTCGGCCTGAATGGCCAGCCCCTCCACGCCGTGCGCCTGGATATCGCCGGCGGTCTGGGCGGCTTCGTCGGCCGAACGCGAGTAGTTGACGGCCACGTTGGCGCCGCGTTCGGCCAGCATGAGCGCCGTGGCGCGGCCAACGCCGGTTCCGCCGCCGGTGACCAGTGCGGCCTTGCCCTGTAGCGACATACGTCCTGCTCCTTCAATTCCGTGTCGGAGCGGCTATTGTGGCACCCAGGAACGCGCACCCGGAGAACTGACGGCATGGAAAAGGTATTCGCGCTGCCGAACGGCGAGGAACTGGTGGCGAGCGTGCTGGGGCCGGGCGAAGGCCGAGGGACGGGCGCGGCTCAACAGGAGACCTACAGCTTTCTGACGCGGCCGTTCGATCCGTGGATGGTTCCGGCGGAGGGCGGATTCCTGGCGGAGTTCCTGGCGGGGACCCACGACCCGTCGCTGGCCGACACGATGCTGGTCGGGCGGATCGACGGAACGGTCGTGGGCACGGCGTGGCATGGGACGAGCCGAGACCTGCCCGAGATGGGTGGCTATGGGTTCGTGTTCACGGAACCCGAGCAGCGCGGCAAGGGAATCGCACAGCGGCTGACGGAGCTGTCGATCCAAGGGTTCTGGAAGGTCGGCGGCCAGGTGAGCTACCTGGGCACGGTGAACCCGGTGGCTCAGCACATCTACGAGAAGCACGGCTACCGGCACTACAACGGGCTGACGTATCGGGCGCTGCGCCCGGGGACGGACGCGGACACGTTTGACGAAGAGTTCTTTGGCCGGGCGGGCGATGGAGCGGTTCGTGACATGCGGATGGGCGACATCGGGGCGTATACCGGCCTGGTGATGCTGCTGGAGCCAGCGGAGTGGCTGGTGCGCGACTTCACGGAGGCCATGTTCTACGCGCCGCCGGCGGTGCAGGCCAGCGGGTGCTTGCGGCCGTTTTTCAACTCGATGACGAGGCACACCGCGAGCGAGGCGAATGCCTGGAAGGTGCTGATCAACGACCTTGGGCGGATGGTGGCCTCGGCCAACCTGTGGGCGCCGGGTCATGCGCCGGTTCGAGCGAACGCGACGATGGAGTTCCAGGCGGCGCCGGCCTACGTGGACCGTGCGGGCGCGGTGATCGAGGCGGCGCTGAAACACGCCGCGGCTCACGACGTTCGAGCGGTACGCGCCTGCGGGGTTTCGGATGGACGGCTGGCGGTGCTGCGCGAGGCGGGGTTCGTTGAGGAAGTCGTTCAGCCGGCCGCCCTGGATTTGGGCGAGGGTCGCGCGGACGTGACGGTGATGCGGCGTGACCTCGGCTGAGGAACCGGACTTCAAGCCGGTCGGTCCCGAGTCGCTGCTGCCGCCGCCGGGCCGGCTGTCGTCGGTCTTCCTGGACAAGGCCGAGATTGTGATCGCGAACGTGGATGGGCGCTACTACGCGCTGGACGGCCTGTGCGATCACGCCGGCTACCCGCTGGCGTCCGGGCAATTGGTCGGCTGCGAGCTGACCTGCCCGCTGCACGGCTGGATCTACGACGTCACCGACGGCTGGGTCATCAACCCACCCTTCGGCCACCGCACGCGCAGCTACAAGGTGCGGGTGACGGACGGGATGGTGGAGGTGGCGCTGGCGGAGTAGGCGCACGCCCATGCTGGGACGCGAAGGACACGTCGATTTGGGAGTTCCTACTGGCTGCGGGCACGAAGTCTCTTGTGCCGAATCTAGTCTGACTCTACGAGGAGCGATCTCATGGCCACCGAAACGAACCTCGACTCGCCACCGCGAATCCTACTGACAGACATTTGGCCAATCGAAAATGTGAAGGACTATAAGGTCCACTTCGCCCGCTGGAACGGTAGTGACCAGCCGCTTGATGAATGGGTGAAGGACAGATCGATATGGACCGGGTGGCAAGAGTTCCGGCCGACGAGGAACGAGTTCAGTCGACGCTACATATTTTCGCTCATGAACTTCTATCCTGACGGAGTTCAGACTTGGCTATTTGGCGGCATCTTCAGGGTGCTGCGACGCCACGCTGACCGCTACGAAGTCGAGCTCACGGATTACGGCAGACAATTCATTGGTCGACTAAAGCTGTGGTCGGCCTATACCAATCGAGCAACCAGAGTCAATTTCGAGAATCACTACGTACGAGAATCAACTCCTAAGCGCTATCCGATGACCGTGGCTGAGATCCTTCGAGAACCTTTTTCGGGTCGTGCCTTTCCGGGCTACGAGAAGATTGACCTTTCTTTCTCGGAGTTAGAAGTGTTGGCACGCAACGACCGCCCGGACTGGAAGACGGCCCTCGAGCATGTAAAAGGCGTTTACCTAATTACGGATAGCAGTGCCAGGACTCGCAGACACTATGTCGGGTCGGCATACGGAGACGATGGGCTCTGGGCACGGTGGAAGAGCTATATCGATACGGTGCATGGCGGAAACGTTGAACTGAGGGCGTTGGTCTCGGAGAAAGGCGACGCCCACTGTCGCGCCCACTTTCGCTTTGCACTGCTCGAATACCTGCCCGCCTATGCGCTGGATGAGACTGTCCTGGGTCGGGAAGCTCACTGGAAGCAAGTCCTCATGAGCCGAGAGTTTGGCCTCAACCAGAACTGACGATCCAGACGATCGCTGCGCGATGTTCGGGCGGCCTTCGCGCAAGAGCTGAGCACTAGCGCGCAACTGAAGGGCCACTGCGAGTACCGCTCGGTACAATTGCGCTACGGGCGGCGTAGCAGAACCTAGTCAGAGGACACCTCGACAGGAGACACGACCGCATGGCCGACCCGAGTAGAAGCGCTGCTGCGCTGACACGCGCCGAGTTGCGCGAGGAACTGGATAGAAGCCTCGCGCACTACGCAACCAAGGCAGACCTCGCGGAACTGCGCGGGGAGCTCAAGTCCGAGATCGCCAACCTGCGGGCCGATCTGATCAAGTGGATGATCGGGCTCATGCTGGGTTCGGTGACGGCGGCTGTTGGAATCGCGGCTGCCGTAGACCGGCTTTTGGGTTAGCTCGCCGGAACCCCAGCTTTTCGGCGGCGACGGGCGGTGCGAACAACTGGCGACGGTTACAATCGTTCATCGGGCGGCGTAGCAAACCTTGTCAGGCGACACCTCGACAGGAGACGCATCCGCATGGCCGACCCGACTAGCAGCGCGGCGGCACTGACCGGTGCCGAACTTCGTGAGGAACTGGACCGCAGCCTTGCGCGTTACGCGACCAAGGAAGATCTTGCAGATCAGCACGCCGAGCTTATGACCGAGATCGCCCATCTGCGCGGCGATATGAAGGCGGAGATCGCCAACCTGCGG
Source organism: Chloroflexota bacterium (assembly GCA_028874175.1). Taxonomy (GTDB): domain Bacteria; phylum Chloroflexota; class UBA11872; order UBA11872; family UBA11872; genus UBA11872. Next base: position 41,470 of record JAPPLN010000038.1, on the reverse strand, counting down.
GCCGATCTGATCAAGTGGATGATCGGCTTGATGCTTGGTTCGGTGACCACGGCGGTTGCAATCGCGGTCGCCGTGGACCGGTTCGCCGGTTAGGGTGCCAGAACCTCAGCCGTTCGGCGGCAATGGTCGGTCCGAACTCAGCTTCGCGTTAGCCGTACCTTCACGGGAATACCGTTTAGCGTAGGGGTTGCCTCGGCGGCGCTCTCCGGCGGTTCGCCTTTGTTGACCTGCACGGCTAAGACCTCGGCGGCGACTTCGGATCGGTGTGCGGCCAGGGTTTCGTGCAGCGGGGCCGGGCCGTCGAGCCAGAGGTGGATGCGGTCGGAGACTTCGAGGCCGGCGTCGCGGCGGAGGCCCTGGGTAGCGTGGACGAGTTCGCGGGCGAGTCCTTCGTGGGCCAGTTCGTCGTCGATCTCGGTGGCGATGGCGACGATGACGCCGTCCTGTTCGGCGACGCCGAAGCCTTCCCTGGGGGTTCGGCGGACGTCCAGGTCGCCGGGTTCCAGCGTCTCGGTTGCGCCTTCGAGCTCGATGTGGAGCGAACCGAGGTCGTCCAACTCGCGCACAGCCGCCGGCGCGTCCAATGCGGCAAGCGCGGCGGCGACCTGGCGCACCTGGCGGCCGAAGCGCGGGCCGAGGGCGCGGTAGTTGGGGCGGACCTGGTAGTCCACCAGTTCGTGCTCGGAGGTCATGCGCCGGAGTTCCTTGACGTTTAGCTCGTCGAGGACATGAGACCGCAGCGACATGACGGCGTCCCAATCGGCATCGTCAGCGACGCGGACCAGCGCCGAGCCCAGCGGTTGGCGGAGCTTGACGTTGGCGCTGTTGCGGGCGGCGCGACCAACGCGTACGACCTGCTGGGCCAGCGCCATGGCCGCGTCCAAAGCGGAGTCGCGCAGTGCGTCGTCGGCTTCGGGCCATTCGGTGAGGTGGACGCTGCTCGGCGCGTCGGGGTCGGCGCGGCGGACGAGGTTCTGGTAGATGTCGTCGGTCCAGAAGGGCATGACCGGGGCCAGCAGGCGCACCAGGCTGGTCAGTAGCTCGTAGAGGGTCTGATAGGCAGCCTGCTTGTCGTCGTCGGAGTCGGACTTCCAGTAGCGGCGGCGGCCGCGACGCACGTACCAGTTGGACAGCTCTTCGATGAACTCCTGGGCGGCCTGCACGCCGCGATAGACCAGGTAGTCGTCCAGCGAGGCGGTCATGGTGTCGATGAGGCCCTGCAGGCGTGAGAGCGCCCAGCGGTCCAGGTCCGGGCGCTCGGCGACCGGGATGCGCGGGGCGGTGGGGTCGAAGCCATCCAGGCGCGCGTAGGTCACGAAGAACGAGTAGACGTTCCAGAGCGTGAGCATGCGGCGCTTGACTTCGGTGGCCGGGCCGTAGCCGAAGTTGATGTTGTAGAGCGGGTTGTGCCCGGCGTACAGCCAGCGCATCACGTCCGCGCCCATGCGCTCGGCGGCTTCGCCGAAGTCGATGGCGTTGCCCCAGCTCTTGTGCATGGCACGGCCGGTTTCGTCGTTGAGCTTTTCGTAGACGAAGACGGACTGGTACGGCGACTGGTTCTGGATGGTGACGCTCATGAAGAGCATGGAGTAAAACCAGAGCCGGATCTGCTCGCGCATCTCGGTGATGAAGTCGGCCGGATACCAGTTCTCGAACTCCTCGCTGTTTTGCAGGTAGCCCAGGGTCGAGAAGGGCACGATGCCGGCGTCCAGCCAGGCGTCGCCGACGGCGTCGATGCGCTTGGTGGGCGCCTCGCAGGACTCGCAACGAATGGTCACGCGGTCGATCCAGGGGCGGTGCAGTTCGCGCAGCTGGTCCATGCCCGCGATGGCCCGCTCCTCGAGGTGGGCCTTCGACCCGATGACCGTCAGGTGTCCGCAGGACCGGCAGGGATAGAAGGGCAGGGGCAGGCCCCAGTAGCGGCGGCGGGAGATGTTCCAGTCGCCCATGTTGCGGAGCCAGTCGGCCATGCGGGCGCCGGCGTACTCGGGTGTCCAGTTGACGGTGGCGGCGGCGTCCAGCATGGGCTGGCGGACTTCGTCGGCGCGGATGAACCACTCGTCGTCTACGCGGAAGACCAGTTCCTCGTGGCAGCGCCAGCAGTGGGGGTAACGGTGGGTGTAGGTGTGGTGGCGATAGAGCAGGCCGCGCCTGCGCAGATGGGCGACCACGTCGTCGGCGACCTCGCGGGCGTCGCGGCCTGTCAGCCAGTCGTAGCCGTCCGTGTAATTGCCGTTCTCGTCAATGGGCACCAGGACTTCGAGGCCAAGGTCCTGGCCGAGAAGGAAGTCCTCCTCACCGGCGCCCGGCGCAATGTGCACGACCCCGGTGCCCTCGTCGGCGCCGACATCCGTCCAGGGGATGACGCGGTGCGTGACACGGCTTACAGCCGGAAGGTCATCGAAGGGACCGTCATAGGTCAGGTCCAGGAGGTCGGCGCCCTGGTGCCGGGCGACGACTTCAGCGCCTTCTCCAAAGACGGCCGACATCGCGGCTTCGGCGAGGAGGTAGCGGCCGTCGTCGGCCGCCACCTCGACGTAGGTCAGGTCGGGATGAACCGCCGCCGCCACGTTGGCCGCCAGGGTCCAGGGCGTGGTGGTCCAGATGAGGAGCCAGGTATCCGCGCGACCGTGGATGGGGAGGCGCACGTAGACGGCGTCGTGCTCGACCTCTTCGTAGGTATCGATGAGCTCGTGCTGGGAGAGGGCGGTGCCGCAGCGGGCGCACCAGGGCATGGCGCGCTGGGCCGCCGCAATCCAGCCGCGCTCGTTGCAGCGCCGCAGGAAGTGCCAGATGTGCTCGATGTTGTTGTCGGAATGGGTGAAGTAGGAGTCGTCCCAGTCCATCCACTGGCCCAGGCGGACGGACTGGCGGGTCTGGACGCCCGAGAATTTCTCGACGCGCTCGCGGCAGGCGTCGGCGAAGGCTTCCAGGCCGAATTCCTCAATGTCGCGCTTGGAGTTGAAGCCCAGGTCCTTCTCGACCTCGACTTCCAACCACAGGCCCTGGCAGTCGAAGCCGTTCTGGTAGCGCTGGTGATAGCCGCGCATGGCGCGGTAGCGCTGGTAGACGTCCTTGTAGGTGCGGCCCCAGGCGTGATGCACGCCCATGGGGTTATTGGCGGTGATAGGCCCGTCGAAGAACGACCAGCGCGGGCCGTCGGCGTTCTTCTTGCGCAGCCGCTCGAAGGTGTCCTCGGCGGCCCAGAGGTCCAGCATCCGCCGTTCCATGGACGGGAAGTCCAGTTCGTCCGGCAGGGGATCGAACGCGGACCTGGGCTTCGTGGTGCCTGCGGTGTCGTCACTCATGGCGTCAGTCCGTCAGGGCGATTTCGAGGCGGCGGTTGATGCGCCCCTTGTTGGCGGCGTTGATGATGGCGACGCGGCCGACCTCGCCGGTGTTGGCGACGTGCGTGCCGCCGTCGGCCTGGCGATCCAGGCCCTCGATTTCGACGATGCGGATGTAGGCGATGTGGGCAGGCACGAGGTTGACGTGGGTGCGGATCAGGTCGGGCAGTTCCAGGGCTTCGGCGCGGGGCAGTTCGTAGGCGCGCACGGGACGGGCGGCCGCGAGTTCTGAGTTGAGGCGCTCCTCGATCTGGTCGCGCACGTCGTTGATGCGAATGCCTTCCAGCGAGAAGTCCATGCGGGCCTTGGCGCCGTCGTCGTAGATGTGGCTGCCGGTCACGTCGGCCTGCCAGCCGGTCCAGACCACGCCGGAGAGGGCGTGCAGGGCGGTGTGCAGGCGCATGAAGGCGTAGCGCAGGTCCCAGTCCAGGTGGCCGGTCACTTCCATTCCGGCCGGGGGCGGCTCGCCTTCGAGCCGGTGCACGATGTCGCCGCCCCGGCGACGCACGGCCGTTACCGGCCAGACCTGCCCGTGGGCGCGCAGTTCGCCCAGGTCGCTGGGCTGTCCGCCGCCCAGCGGATAGAAGGCGCTGCGGTCCAGCGCAACCCCGTCCGGACTGACGGCCGTGACGGCAGCTTCGAAATCTCGCAGGTAGCTGTCGGCGTAGAAAAGAGCCTCGGTTGCCATATCGCTCCATCAACGAAAAAACCCGTCCCCAACGGGACGGGTCAAACAACCCGCGGTACCACCCGCGTTGCGCGGCCTAGGAGACCGCGCCGCTCATCCGGCACGCGCCGCGAAGCGGATGCCGTTGCGCCGATCACGGAGCGCAACACCGTCCGGTTCTACCAGCCCCATCGGGCCTTCGACCGGCGGCTCGGGAAGGATGTTCCAGCGGGACCCTGACCACCCGGCTTCCACCGTCCCGGGCTCGCTGCGGCGGGCCACCCGCCAAACGCGTTTCCGTCAACGCCTTTGCTGCAAGGAGCGAGTGTCGCCGCCGACTTTGCGACGGTCAAGACTCTTTTCGAGCGGCTTGCCGGCTACTCGCCCTTGGCGCCGGCGATGTCGCGGCGCTGGAAGATCCAGAAGGCGAGACCGCTCAGGACCACGATGTAGGCCAGCGAGACTAGGAAACCTTGCAGCGCGTCCGGCTGCCCGGCGGAAACAGCGTCTAACGACATTTGATCGGCAGATTCGAGCCAGACTTCGACCGCCTGGCCGAGGATGAAGCCGGAGGCGCGCTCGAACCACTCGAAGCTGGACAGGATTCCGACAACAATATTCTCAGCCAAGACGTAGCCGAGGCCGAGCCCGATGGCGGCGCCCGAGGACGTTGTCACAACGGCGAAGAACACTGCCAACACCACATACGGCAGCAGCCCATAGACGGTCTTGCCGAATATGCGGGCGAACTCGCCCCACCGGGCCGACGCGGCGATCCAGTCGGAGCTTTCCACAGTCAGCGAGGCCACCAAGCTGCTGATGGCCAATGCGAGGGTTCCGGCGATCAGCGCGGCGGCGCCCAGGATCGAAACGAGAATGAGCTTCGAGGCCAAGAGCTGCCAGCGCCCGGCACCTCGAGCGAGCACAGTACGCACGGTGCCCCAACCGTATTCGCTTCCTGTCAGCGAAACGGCCAGGATCATGATGAGAATGGCGCTGAATCCGTGCGAGAAGGCGAGGCCGATGCCCGCGCTGTTTGGGAAAGCCAGCACTTCGTGGAAGTCGCCTCCAACGCTGACTCGCCCGCCTGCGCCAAACGTCACGTCTTCGCCGATGCGAGACACGGCGTAGGCGACCCAGTAGGCGATCTGTAGCAGGAGCACACTGACGGCTAGCAGAATCCAGGGCACCCGCCGGCGGCGGAGCTTGAACCATTCCCATCGAGTAAGGGTTAAGACCTCGCCAATCATCTGAAACATTCGGACTAGAACGCGCGACAATTGCTACCCCGTTTGCATGCTACTCGCCCTTGGCGCCGGCAATGTCGCGGCGCTGGAAGAGCCAGAAGGCCAGGCCGCTGAGGACCACGATGTAGGCCAGCGAGACCAGGAAGCCCTGCAGGGCTTCGGGCTGCATGCCGATGACCGCGGCGTCGCCGAAGCCATCGTCGCCGCCGCCAACAAAGAGCTCGCCACCCGTCGTGCCCAGCCAGCCGCCGACGGCCTGGCCGAGGACGTAGCCGGAGAATCGCTCGAACCAGTCGAAGTTGGCCAGGATGCTGATCACGATGCCCTCGGCCACGGCGTAGCCAAGCGCCAGCCCGATGGCCGTGCCGGATGAGGTGGTCAGGACGGCAAAGAACAAGCCCAGCGCCACGTAGGGCAGCAATCCAAAGATGGCCTTACCGAACGTGCGCGCCACCTCGACCCATTCCGCCGACTCGGCCAGCCAGTTGCCGCCTTCTAACGTCAACGAGGCGATGAAGCTGCTCACCGCCATGCTGAGCGCCCCGACGATCAGCGCGCCCACGCCCAACAGCGCGACGAGCAGGAGCTTGGACGCCAGCAATTGCCAGCGCCCGGCGCCGCGTGTCAGCACCGTGCGCACCGTGCCCCAGCCGTATTCGGTGCCGGTGAGCGAGGCGGCCAGGATCATGATGAGGATGATTGTGAATCCATGCGAGATGGCGAGCCCGATCACCGCGTTGTTTGGAAATGCCAGGAGTTCCAGGAAGGCTCCGCTGACGCTGGCGGCGCCGCCGTCGCCCAGCGCCACTTCATCGCCGACGCGGAACAGGGCATAGGCGCTCCAGAAGGTGATCTGCAACAGCAGCACGCTGACGAACAGCAGGATCCAGGGCAGGCGCCGGCGGCGCAGCTTGAACCACTCCCAGCGGGTGAGGGACAGGGTTTCAGCGATCATTCGGGCCGATCTCCGTTCTCACCGGTAGCGTCCAGATGCTGCGCTCGGGCGATGTGCGGGGCGTATTGTCCTGCATGGGCCGCTACTCGCCCCTGGCACCGGCGATGTCGCGGCGCTGGAACAGCCAGAAGGCCGCGCCGCTCAGGACGAGTACGTATCCCAGTAATACGACGAAGGACTGGGCGGCGTCCGGCAATTCGGCGGGATAGGAGAACGTCATGCCGCCTGGGAGTCCCATCCATCCGTAGCCGGCCGGGCCGATCAGGAACTCGGCAACACGCTCGAACCAGTCGAAGTTGAACAGGACGCCGACCAGGATCGATTCGACCATGTAGTAGCCCAGGGCAATCCCGATGGCCGCGCCGGACGATGAGGTCAGCACTGCCACGAAGGCAGCCAGCACGATATACGGAAGCAGCCCAAACACGGCCTTTCCGGACCACTTCACGACTTCAATCCAGTCGGCGGATTCGGCCAGCCAGGTCCCGTCGCCCAGGGTGACCATCGCGATCGCGCCGCCGACAGCCCACGCGGCGGCCCCAACGAAAAGTCCGGCAGCGCCGAGTAGGGCCAGCAGCAGGAGCTTGGACGCAAGAAACGGCCAGCGTCCCGTTCCGCGGCTCAGAACGGTCCGCAGGGTCCCCCAGCCGTAGTCAGTGCCCAAGAGCGACGCGGCCAGGATCATGATGAGGACGATCCCGTACACCTGCGCCACCAGCAGGCCGCCAACCACGCTGTTCGGGAAGAGCAGGAACACGTCGGCGGCGCCGCGGACGGCCTGCTCGGTCTCGGATCCAAAGGTTCCGGAGACGCTGCCCCAGAGCGACAGTTGCGGCAGGACCGCGATGATTGCCAGCAGAATCCAGGGCATCCAGCGGCGGCGGAGCTTGTACCACTCCCAGCGGGTGAGCGAGAGAACCTGGGTGGTCATTCGCGGCGTTCTCGATTCTCGCCGGTGGCGTCGAGGACGCGCCAGTCCGGGCATGTTCGACGGCGCATGGCATCCGGCATGGCTCGCTACTCGCCCCTGGCGCCGGCGATGTCGCGGCGCTGGAACAGCCACAAGGCTACGGTCGTCAGGACGACCACGTAGCCCGTCAGGACGAGGAAGGACTGCGACGCGTCCGGCAGCGCGGCCGAGCCGAACGACAGGCCGCCGGCCGAGCTTTCCATCCAGCCGCTGACGGCCTGACCCAGGATGAAGACGTCGATTCGTTCGAACCAATCGAATGGCGTCAGCACGCCGATCAGAATCGACTCCGCGAACCAGTAGCCCAGGGATATCCCAATGGCCGCTCCCGTAGAAGACGTCACCACCGCAGCGCAGACGGCCAGCGCCACGTAGGGCAGCATGCCGTAGACGGCCTTGCCGAACCCGATACCCAGGCCGGACCAGTCGGCGGAGGCGGCGATCCAGTCGGTGTTCAGCGTCGTGAGGGCGATCACGCTGCTGACGCCCAGCGCGGCGGTCGCGACGACCAGCGCGCCAACGCTCAACCCGGCCAGCAGCAGCAGCTTGGAGGCCAGCAGCGGCCAGCGTCCCGTGCCCTTGGTCAGCACGGTGCGCAGGGCGCCCCAGCCGTATTCGCTGCCGATCAGCGACGCGGCCAGGATCATCACCAGAATGCCGCCGAACCCGCGCCCGGCAATGAAGCCGTTCGCGAGGCTGGTCGGGAAGGCAAACATTTCGACGAATTGGTCACTGGTCGAAACCGTGACGGTGCCTGACTCGCTACCGTCGCCCATCGCCACGTTGCCGCCCCGAAAGAGGGCGTAGCTGACCCAGAAGTTGACTTGTACCAGCAGCGCGGTGATTCCCAGCAGAATCCAGGGCAGCCGCCGGTGGCGGAGCTTGAACCATTCCCAGCGAGTAAGGGACAAAACCTGGCTGGTCATTCGGACCGTTCTCCGTTCTCGCCGGTGACGTCCAGGAAGTACTGCTCCAGCGAGACCTGGAGCGGCGCGATCTCGGTGACGTAGACCTCGGATTTGCTGAGCAGGGCGGTCAGTTCGGACGAGCGCTCGTGCGCGATCGTGACCACCAGCGCGTCGTCCTCGGCGCGGGCGGCCTCGATCTCGTCCGCGGCCGTGAGGATGGTGAGGGCCTTGGCATCGTCCGTGGTCCGCAGCCGCACCTGCTCCTGTGGGCGCAGCAAGTCGGCCACGTTGCCCTGCACCACCAGCCGGCCCTTGGCAATGATGGCGACGCTGTCGCAGACCTGCTCGACTTCGTTCAGCAGGTGGCTGGAGAGCAGGATCGTGTGGCCTTCGGATCCCAGGTCGCGGATCAGGTCTCGAACTTCGGCCATGCCCGCGGGGTCCATGCCGTTGGTGGGTTCGTCCAGAAGCAGCAGTTCTGGATCGCCCAGCAGCGCGTAGGCCAGCCCCAGGCGCTGTTTCATGCCCAGCGAGTAGGTTTGAAAGGCGTCGTTCGCGCGCCCAGCCAGCCCTACGAGTTCCAGCAGCCGGTCCAGTTCGCGGGGATCGTTGCGACCCATGACGCCCTGGAAGTAGGCGAGGTTCCGGCGGCCGGACAGATACGGATAAAAGGCTGGCGTCTCGACGATGGCGCCGATGCGCCGCAGGGCGTCGCGGCCGGTACCGTTCGTCCCCAGTAGGCTGAAGCTGCCGGAGGTGGGGCGTACCAGCCCCAGCAACATGCCCATCACGGTGGTTTTGCCCGCGCCGTTGGGCCCGAGCAGGCCGAAGACGTGGCCGCGCGGCACCTGCAGGGAGAGCCGGTCCACAGCCAGTACACGGCCATAGCGCTTGGTCAGCGCGTTGGTCTCGATCACAACGTCGGTCATGGCGTGGGTCGCCTGCGCATGCTGGACATTGGGCGCTCCTGGTAGGTCGTTCACGCGGCTCACTGTAGGCTGCGGCGCGCGTCGCGCCATCGCCCGAACGGCTTAATTCTCACCTGCCGAATCCGCCTTAAGGACTACGCGCTCTTGGTCGAGCAACGCCGCAGCTAGGTGTAGGCGGCGCTATCGATGATGGCGAAGAGCTCCCCGGAGTCCGGCCAGTCGCGCTGGTGGGCGCCGACGCTGATGAAGCGGATACGGCCCATAGGATCGACCAGGAACACGCTGGGGCGGGCGATGTTCCAGGACTCGAAGTTGAGACGGACGAAGACGCCATAGCGGCGGATGGCGGCGCGGTCGGGATCAGCCAGCAGTGGGAACGGAAGATTCAGGCCTTTGGCGAAGCGCCGCACGCCTTCCGGCCCCTGGCCGTAGACGCCCACAATGTCGACCTTGCGCCGCTCCCATTCCTCCAGCTCGCCCGCGAGCTGCGCCAGATATCTCCGGCAGTTGGGTCACCAGGTATGGCGAAGGAATATCAGCAGCTGCCACTGGCGACGGGCCGGAATGTCGCAGAGCTTTTCGGGATCCGAAGCCAGCGGCAGTGTGAAGCGGGGCGCGGGGTCTCCGAGCCCAAGCGTTTCTGAGCCCTCGGCACGAGGCAAGACAGGACTTTCGGGGGAATCGCGAGGAGTGACGCAACCCCGAGTATCGCAATGCCGCGGGTTCGCGGCGGACGGACCTCAGGCGACGATGTCGCGACGCCGGAAGATTGCGAGCGCGATGGCCGACGTCACCAGCGCGGTGACGCCCAACACCAGCGTGTCGCGCCAGATGAAGTCGCCGGGCCCCAGCTGGTCCACCGGGTTCCAGTAGCCGAAGATGCTGATCTTTTCCAGCCACTCCAGGTTGGACGCGATGTCCGCCACGATCAGCAGCACGAACATGATCACGATGATGCCGGCAGCCAGGCCGTAGGTTCGGCCGGGCTGCAGGATCAGCGTCGCCAGTAGGAGCCCGCAGCCGGCGATAGCCAGCGTAAAGACCAGCATCTGCAAGTGGACCACCAGCAATTCGAGCGCGCCCAGGTCGACCTCCCTGGCCCAGATGGCCGCGCCGACCAGGATTGCGACATATGACGCGGCAATGACCACGGTGGTGAGGATCAGCAGGGCGGCAATGCGCGACAGCAGAAAGCGTGTGCGGCTCATCGGCGCGGCCAGCAACACGTCCAGCGTGCCGGTTCCAAAGTCGCGCGTGATCAGCCCGGCCCCGAACCAGACACCGAAGTAGGCCAAGACCAGCATGAGCGTGCTGGTGTACTGCGAACTGAAATAGCTGTAGAACGTGTTCTGCTGGGCCGACGCCCCCTCGACCTGGGTCCCGCCAAAGACCTCGCTCCCGCCCATGGCCTGGGTCAGGTCGTCCCAATTCTCGGCAAACAACGGCCACAGGCCCATGATGAGCAAACCGAGGGCCAGGATCCCGAAATCAAACCAGAAGATCGCCAACCGACGCGTGCGCAGGGTCAGGCGGATGACGCTGAGGCTCATGCGCCACCCTCGCTCTCGTAGTGCTGCAGGAACGATTCCTCAAAGCTGGGCTCGTCGGTCTCCAGATCGACCACCGTGTACCGCGCCAGCGCCTTGATGACCGGATCGATCGATCCGCTGACTTCGAAGCGCGCGGTGCCGTCTTCGATGCTGATGTCGCTAACGCCGGGAATGCTCAGATCGGCGGGCGCCTCGCCGTCAAAGGTGACGGTGACGCGCCGCATGCGAGCGACGCTGAGATCGGCGACGGTGTCGACTTGAACCAGCCGCCCCAGGCGCAGGATGCCGACGCGGTCGCAAAGAGCTTCGGCCTCGGACAACACGTGCGTGGAGAGCAGCACCGTGCGCCCCTCGTCGCGCAGCTCGCTGATGATCTTGCCGAACTCCTGCTGCACCAGCGGGTCGAGGCCGCGGGTGGGCTCGTCGACGACGTAGACCGGAACGTCTTCCTGCAGGGCCCGCACGACGACGACCTTCTGGCGGTTGCCCATCGAGAGGTCGCCGATCTTGCGGGACGTGTCCAACTCCAACCGTTCGGTCAATTCGTCGCGCCGCTTGCGCGGCGCGTTCGTCAGATTGCCGAAGGCCTCCAGGTACTGACCCACTTTCATGAACGTGTAGAGGCTGCTGTCGCTGGGCAGGAAGCTCATCGAATTGCGGGCGGTGGGGCCGTCGCGATGGACGTCGAGCCCCAGGACCTCGGCGCGTCCGCGCGTCGGGCGCATGAGCCCCATGAGCAGACGGATGGTAGTGGTCTTACCGGCGCCGTTGGGGCCGAGGTAGCCGAAGATCTCACCCGAGCGGACTTCCAGGTTCAGGTCGGTAAGGGCCTGCACTTCGCCGTAATGCTTGGTCAGGCCCCAGGTCTGGATGGCGGTGTCGCTCATGTCGGCCGGGAAGCCCCCGCTCGCGCCCTCGGGCGGCTGTCCGGTGGGTTCTCTTGGCTTGGGCGACTCACTCTAGCAGCCGTATGGACACCGGCTATGTGGCAAACACTACGGCCGTTCCCTACCGCCTAGACTGCGCCATGCAGCTGGATCTGTTTCCCCTCAACACCGTCCTTTTCCCCGGCATGCGCCTGCCGTTGCACATCTTCGAGCCGCGCTACCGGGCGATGCTGGGACGCTGCATCGAGACCGAGAGCGTGTTCGGGGTCGTGCTGATCGCCGAGGGCGAGGAGGTCGGTCCGGCCGCCATCCCGTACAAGATCGGTACGACGGCCCGTGTCGAGAAGGTGGAGTACCTGCCCGACGGGCGCTTCAATTTGCTGGCGGTTGGCGAAACGCGGTTCCGAATCGAGCGCATCGTCGCCGAGGAACCGCACGTGGTCGGCGAGGTGGAGCTGACGCCGATTCGGACTGACGCCACCGAGTCAACCCTGCAAGCCGCCGAGGACGTTCGCGAGCAGTTCGAGCGTCTGGTGACGCTGATGATCGAGATCCAGGCCGGCTACATGCCGGAGTTCGAATTGCCGGCTGATCCAATGCAGCTGGCCCATCTCATCGCGGCCGGCGTTCCTACCGGCCCCGGCAGCGCCCAGCGCCTGTTGGAGGCCGATTCGCTGGAGGACCTGCTGGCCCTGGAGCGCGAGCTGCTGGACCTGCGGATCGAACAGGCCCTGCGCCGGCTGCAGGAGAAACTGGACGCGCGGCGAAACTAGGCGGCGGCGGTTCCCGTCAACTCAGCGTTCGAGGCTGGCCGACTCATTCGTACGGCCACTGTTCAGACCGCGAAGCCGGGCAATCACTTCAAGGTATCCGGCTCTGTAGACTCGCCCGTCAGTGTGGACGCGCGCTCGGAGTTGAGGTGCGGCGATGGATGACTACCCGGTTGATGTTAATGCGGAATACCCCGAGCAAAGCTCACGCCTGCTGGCGCTCGCGGGGTTGCTCACCGTCTTTAAGATCCTGCTGATACTTCCGCACATTCTGGTGCTGACGGTTCTTGGATTTGTTGCCTATTTCGCGACGCTGATTGGCTGGATTGCCATCCTGATCGTTGGCTACTACCCGCGTGGCCTCTATGACTTCCAGGTTGGGGTCCTTCGTTGGAATCTGCGGGTGAACGCCTATTTCCTGAGCCTGACCGACCGGTACCCGCCGTTTCGCCTGTACGACTAGACGCGCAAACTCTCTTCGACGTCAAGGGCCTCTAGCGCGAGTTTCGCCCGCCGAAGTGGACAGGCTCGCGACTTGGCGATGCACCCTGCCATTGCGGACCGGCGGAGGACGGTTAAGTTTGCTGCCGTGACTGAGCAAACTGAACAGCCGACGGCCACGGAACGCGCTGACCGGCAGATGGCCGTCGCCGACGGCCAGACGCGCGGCTTGCTGGAGCTGCCAGCGGTTCTTGAGCGTATAGCCCACTTCGCCTCGTTTTCGGCCGCGCGAGCCGAGGTGCGGGCGCTGCGTCCCGTCGCCGCCCGTGAAATGGTGAGCGCACGGCTGGAACTCACTGCCCAAGGCCGCCAGTTTCTTGAGGTCAGCCCGTCGTTCACGGTGGGCGGCGCGCGCGACGTGCGCGACCGGGCCGAACGAGCCGCGCGCGGCGCCCGCCTGGATCCCACCGATCTGCTGGACGTGCATGACCACCTGCGAGCCACGCGGCTGGCCGTGGCCGCCGTAGCCCGGCAGGCGGCCGAGGTTCCGGCCCTCTGGTCAGTAGTGGAGGCTGCCAGCGATCCGCCGGATCTCGAGGGTCGGATATCGGCGGCAATCGATGAAGAAGCCGAGGTGCGAGATGAGGCCTCTGCGGAACTGGCGCGTCTGCGACGCATGCTGGCGCGGGCGCGCGGACGGCTGACGCGCTTGCTGGAACGCCTGATTCAGCAGGTCTCCGCGGACGTATTGCGAGAGCGCCTCGTCACCGAGCGGCGACGGCGGCTAACCGTGCCGGTACGGCGCGAACGGCAACGCGACTTTCCCGGCGTGGTGCATGACGTCTCGGCCAGCGGCGCCACGGTTTTCATGGAGCCCCTGGCAGCCATCGAGGCGGGCAACGAGATTCGCTCGCTGGAGGTGGCCGAGCGACGCGAAGTCGAGCGCATCCTGCTGGAACTTTCCGCGGCGGTGGGCGCGGAGCGAAAGACCCTTAACGCCGCCGTGCAGGCGCTGGCGGAACTGGACCGGACTCTGGCAGCGGCGCGCTATGCGACCGCCACCGAGGCGGTGGCGCCAGCCGTGAGCGACGACACCTCGTTCGACCTGCAGGCGGCGCGGCATCCCCTGCTGGAAAAGCCCGTGCCCATCGACGTGCATCTGGACGGCGCGCAGGCGAGGGCGCTGGTAATCACCGGCGCCAACACGGGCGGCAAGACCGTGGCGCTGAAAACTGTTGGCCTGCTACACCTGATGGCGGCCTGCGGACTGCATGTCCCCGCGAAACCCGGATCGTGGGTGGCTGTCTTCGAGCGGGTGGTGGCGGATATCGGCGACGCGCAGAGTATCGAACACAGCCTCAGCACGTTCGCCTCGCACGTGCGCAACCTGCGGGCCATGGTCGAAACGGCCGGGCCCGGCGCGCTGGCGCTGGCGGACGAGATCGGCGCGGGCACCGACCCGGACGAAGGCGCCGCGCTGGGGCAGGCGGTCATCGCGGTGCTGCTGGAACGCGGCGCGACGGTGGTGGCCACCACGCATCACCCGGCGCTCAAGGCCTTTGCCGCATCGCACCCGGCGACCCGCAACGCCAGCGTGGAATTCGACCACGCCACCCTGCGTCCGACCTACCGCTTGCGCCTGGGCATCCCGGGGTCCAGCAATGCCCTGGACATCGCGGACCGGCTTGGGCTTGAGACCGCGATTGTCGACGACGCTCGCGCGCGCATGTCGAAAGGGGCGCTGGATCTGGAACGCGCCATCATCGATGCACAAAACGAACGAGCGGCCGCGGAACGGGAACGGACGGCCAGCGCACAGGCACGCAGCGCCGCCGAGCGCTCGCGCCGAGAATTCGACGAGCAGATCGACGAACTGGAGCGCGACCGCGACACACTGCTGCGCGATGCGCGGCGTGAGGCCCGCGAGTTGCTGCGCGACGCACGGCAGGCTCTCCAGGAGGCGAGGCGCGCGGCCCGTACCGGCCGCCCTGGCGACCGGCGTGCGGCGCGTGCGAGCTTCGGCGCAACGGAACAACGGCTGGCACCTGGAGCACTGCCGCCGAACCAACCCACCGAGCGTGGCCCGCTTGAAGTGCGCGTGGGGGACGAGGTTGAGGCCGACGGGTTCACCGGCCGCGCCGTGGTGCTCGGCATCACGGAGCAGTCCGTGGAGGTCGCGATAGGTAGCGCACGCGCCACATTCGACCGCGCACGACTGCAGCGAGTGTTCCCGGCGTCGCCACGCCCACCGCGCCGTCGTCCCAGGGCGTCGGGAGGCGGCGGGATGCAGGAAATCGACATTCGCGGGATGCGGGCCGACGAGGCGGCGGACGCAGCGGAGCGAAGCCTGGACGAGGCGCTGCGCCAGGGCGCCGCCACGCTGCGCATCATCCACGGCAAAGGCACGGGCGCCCTCCGGGCGGTGGTGGCCGAAGCGCTGAGCGGGCACGCCTCGGTTCGGCGGCACGCGCCCGCGCCGCTAAACGAAGGCGGCGACGGCGTGACGGTAGCGACGCTGCGCAGTTAGGCGGCGCCCGCCGTGATTTCCGGGCCCGAGCTAACCCGCGCTTACTGGTGGAGCGTCTCGAAGTCGACGCCGGGTTCGACGCCAAACACCTTGCGGGCGACCTCACGCCGAAAGTTGGAGGTCTGCTCCGAGGTCAGGACGTAGGCGGTCGCGAGACCTGCCGCGAATCCGGCGGGAAAGGCAAGCCCCACGCCCAGCAGGAGCATCTTGAATCCACGCATTGGCGACTCTACTGAACCCGCAGCACGACGGGCGCTTCCGTCCAGAACTCTTCCAATTGATAGTACGCCCGACCGTCCTCGGAAAACACGTGAACCACAACGTCGCCAAAGTCGGCCAGCACCCAGGCGTCCGCCGCCTCGCCTTCGAGCATGGGCCGTCGTCCTGCCACGCCCTTCAACTCGCGGTCCAGCAGGTCGCGCACGGCGCGCATCTGGGGCGTGCTGGATACGGTGGTGACGACAAAGTAGTCCGCCAGGACGCTGAGGCCGCGGATGTCCAGCAACAGGGTGTCCGCCGCACCGCGCGCGGCCACCGCATCCACGATGTGGCGCGCGAGTTCGTTCGGGCTCAGAGGCAAACCGGGATATGGGCAGGCGGCTGAATCATATCGCCCCCGACCCATCCGGCCCGCCACTGCTGTAGAGACGGCGAGCGACGATGTATTCGGCCACGGCCGGTGGCACGCAGGCGTCGATGGCGCGCCCCTCGGCACGGGAAGCCCGAATCCGGGAAGCGGCGATGTCCACCGGCGGCATGCGGTGTCGGTGGATCCGCCGGTCGGCCTTGGGATGCAGGGCCAGCACCTCCGGCGGAATCTCCGCGGTGTGTCCGGGCCGCGGGACGGCGATGATCTGCGCCGCCGCCAGGATCCGGTCGGCTTCCCGCCACGCCGGAAGTTCACCCAGGGCATCGGCCCCAAGCACGAGAAAGAGATCGGCGCCCGGGTGCCGAACGGCCAGTCCCCGCAACGTGTCGACCATGTATGACGGCCCAGGCCGTTCGATGTCGATGGCCGAGGCCTCGAAGCCCGGTATTCCCTCGATGGCTCGTCGAACCATGGCCAGCCGGTCTGGCGCCGAGGCCCGCGGCGAGTCGCGGAGCGGCGATTGGCGCGCTGGGATGAAGAGGAAACGGCTCAGGTCATACGCGTCGCGCACGCTGCGCGCCACCGCCAGATGCCCCAGGTGGACCGGGTCAAACGTGCCGCCGTAGACGCCGAGACGATCCATGTCAGGCGGCGCGCAGCGTCTGCGTACGACCTGACGCGGCACCAGCCAGTATCGCGCGGGTCAGCGCAACTGCCCTGGCGCCGTCAGCCACACCGGGGACCGATTCGCCGCCGGGACCGGCGTCCGCAAAGGCCAGCACGAGGTCAGCGAGCGCCTGGCCATCGCGCTCGGCGTGAGCCATCCAGGCACGGCCCTCACGTTCCAGCGTGAGGCCGGGCAGCCCCGGCGGGTCAAACGAGCGACCGTCAAGCGGCAATATCTCGGCGGCGGTCCAGTCGGACCAGACCCGTACGCGGGTTTTGCCGTCGGTCAGATCCAGCACCACGGATCCGAACTCAGGATCGGCGTCCCCTCCGGCGGCGGTGAGCGCGGCATGCCGCTCGCGGTCGAAGTACAGCTCGGCCACCAGCGCGTCCGCGCGCGGAGGCACCACAACGGTCGCTGGACCCTGCTTCGGAGGTGGCAGCGGCCCACCGTCGGCCACGATCTCGGCCGGTGCCCCGTCGAACAGGTGCGTCAGCAGGTCCAGCGCGTGGTGGGGCGTTGACCAAACAGTTTCACGAACGGACAGCGGCGCTTGCGGCGGACCCGCGTCGACGGCCGTGACCAGGTGGGCGAACCGTGGCCGCGGCACAACCGCACGCAGCAAGCGCACCAGCGGCTGAAAGCGCCACTCGAACGCCAGACCCACGCGTCCCGGTACGCCCTCGGCGGCGCGGGCCGCGCGGCGAGCCTCCACGACACCGCGGGCCAACGGCGGATCCGCCAGCACCTGGACGCCCTCTCGCGCGGCGGTCAGCAGGCTGGTGGCGTCCAGGCGCGGCGCGGCCAGAACGAGGCTGTCGATTTCCCGGCCGCTCCAGCCGGTCGCCGCCTCGCCGCCGAACTCGTCGGCGCAGGCCTGCGCCGCCGCCAGGTCGTCGTCGACGCAGCCGATCAGCTCCACAGCCTCGAGGGATGCCACGGCGGCGGCGAAGGCACGGCCGCGGGCGCCGCAACCCATGATCCCGATACGGTGCGCGGACATGGAATGAATCTGCGCAGGCGCGCGCGCCGCGTCAACCCGCCTCGCGCGGGTTAGGATGCCGGCAGTCCGACACGCGGAGAGACCTGATGGCAGAACTGCATCCCCACCTTGACGGCTGGGCGCTGGTGCTTGGCGCATCCAGCGGATTCGGGGCCGCGGCGGCCCGCTACCTGGCCACCTGCGGGATGAACGTGGCGGGTGTGCACTTCGACCGGCGTAATACCCAGCATCTCGCGGACGCGGTGCAACAGGACATCGAGGCTCTAGGCCGCCAGGCGCGCTTTTTCAACGTCAACGCCGGCAGCCCGGCCGCGCGAACCAAGGTGCTGGACTCGATCAGCGAGGACGTGCAGGGCGGCGAGCCGCCGATCCGCGTGCTGCTGCATTCCATCGCCTTTGGCACGACCGTGCCCTATGTGGGCAGCGACGACACGCCTGGCGTAACCCCCAAGCAGATGGACATGACGCTGGACCTGATGGCCCACACGCTCGTCTATTGGTCGCAGGACCTGGTCGAGCGCGGCCTGATGCGCACGGGCTCGCGCATCTACGCCATGACCAGCGCGGGCACCTCCACGATCTGGCCCAGTTACGGCCCCGTGGGCGCGGCCAAGGCCGGCCTGGAGCAGCACATCCGGCAACTGGCGGTGGAGCTGGCGCCGCAGGGCATTTCCGCCAACGCCATCCGCGCGGGCGTCACCGACACGCCCGCCTTACGCAAGATTCCCGGCAACCAGACCATGGTCGATCAGGCCCGGCGCATGAATCCGGCCGGACGGATCACCACCACCGATGACGTGGCCCGAGCCATCGCGGCCCTCACCGTGGCCGACGCCGCCTGGATCACCGGCAACGTCATCGGGGTCGACGGCGGCGAAAACCTGGTGATGTAGCCGAACGAATCGCGGGCGCAGGCACGCTCAGGTGCGGTCCGCGTCACAAGCACGCAAGATTTGGGACAGGCTGACGCGAGTCTGAGTTCGTGCCTTGCGGCCCCTCACAACCGCCAGCCAGGTGGAATTCGCGGGTCGCGAAGCGATTCGTTCCAGTTCGTCGCGCAAGAATTCCTCCAGGGACTGGCCACGTACGGCGGCACGTGTGTCCATTTCATCGCGAACCGCCTCCGGCACGCCTCGTATCGTGATCTGGATTGGCATACCGTCATCATGCTGCCATGACAGGCGGGCGGCCAGGAGTGCCACTCTTATGCGCCTCGCTGTGTCGTGGCCTTATTGGATTCAGAAACCGTAAACGGTGGCGCAATCGGTCAGTCCAAAGGTAGCCGCGTTTCACAGTTCTAACGCTCGCGCGTTAGGCTTGTCCGGCTTCCGCCAACTGGGTCAAGCGAGTCCGCCTATGTAACGTCCGGAGCGCGGGGATCGAGGATGAATCCTCGCGGGGCGCGCGCCCCCAACGTGCCGCCACGGCAGGTGCGGCGCAGGCGCCCAATGACGACTCGTGGCGATGGGTAATGTCCGGCGACGGCGCGCGGGCACGGAATCCAACCCTTTCTCTTTCTACATGGAGATACGCAACGATGTCGCTTCTCTGGACGCGCGACGCGCCCCGCTGGGCGCTGACGATTCGCGCGGCGACGGCCGTGCTGCTGGCGCTCACGGCCATCATGCTCATTCGCAGCCTGGTCTTCGCCCAGGCCGATCCGTCGGGCGAGGCCACGCTGGAGGCCGACCCGACCGTCGGCCTCACCTTCGTATGGACGCTGCTTTCCGGCGCCCTGGTGTTCTTCATGCAGGCCGGCTTTGCCTTCCTGGGCGCCGGCCTCATCCGCGCCAAGAACACCGTCAACTACCTGACCAAGAACATGCTGGACTTCGCGGCCGGAGGCCTCTCGTTTTGGGCCTTCGGCTATGCCTTCATGTTCGGCGGGTCAGGCGCATTTCCGGGACTTGACCAGGGCAACGCCTTCATCGGCTACTCCGGGTTCTTCCTGGTCAACCAGGCCTACGACGTCTCGACGGCGATGTTCTGGTTCTTCCAGATGGTGTTCGCCGCCACCACGGCCACGATCGTGGCCGGCGCCGTGGCCGAGCGCACCAAGGTGACCGCCTACCTGGCCTACAGCTTCCTGGTTACCGCGCTGGTGTATCCGATCTACGGGCACTGGATGTGGGGCGGCGGCTGGCTGGGCGGCGAGCAGCTGGAAAGCTGGATCGGCGCCGCGGCGGTGGACTTCGCCGGTTCCGGCGTGGTCCACACCATCGGCGGCATGCTGGCATTGGCCGGCGCTTACACGGTGGGCGCCCGCATGGGCAAGTACGGACCGAACGGCGAGGTCCGCGTGCTCAAGGGCCACAACATGGTGTACGTGGTCATTGGGACGTTCATCCTGTTCTTCGGCTGGTTCGGCTTTAACGCCGGCAGCACCGTCAACGGCAACGACCCGCGCATCGCGGTCATCATTGCCAACACCTTCCTGGCCGGCGCCACCGGCGCGGTCACGGCCGCCTACATCCGGCTGGTGCAACGCGGCAAGATCAGCGCGGCCGACACGGCTAACGGCTCGCTGGCCGGCCTGGTCGCCGTCACCGCCCCCTGCGCCTTCATCGCGCCCTGGGCCGCAGTGGTGGTTGGCGCGGTCGGCGCGATCGTCATGCTGGCCGGCGTCTGGTTCATCGACACCAAGCTGAAGATCGACGACCCGATTGGCGCCTCGTCGGTTCACGGCGTGGCCGGGGTCTGGGGCCTGCTGGCGGTCGGCATCTTCGCCGACGGCACGTACGGCGTCAGCGGCTTCATTGCCGGCAACGGCCTCCAGTTCGTCGCGCAGTTGATCGCTGCCGTGGTGGCGGTTCTCTGGGCGCTGGGCACCGGACTCCTGCTCTTCCACGCGCTCAAGGCCACCATGGGCCTGCGAGCGTCGCCCGAGGAGGAGATGAGCGGTCTCGATATGCCGGAACACGGCGAGGAGACTTATCCGGTCGAGGCTTCGTAACGCCGGATCGCCCGCTCGCAGCGGGCACCACGAGGGGGGGGGGGGGGGGGGGGGGGGGGCGCGGGGGGGGGGGGGGGGGGGGGGGGG
>JAPPLN010000038.1:0-20963 GCA_028874175.1 Chloroflexota bacterium | reverse complement strand
TATTTCCCCCCCCCCCGTTTTTTTTTTTTCTGGGGGGGCGTTTTCCCCCCCGCCCCCCCCCCCGCCCGCCGGCCCCCCCCGGGGGGGCGGCCCCCGCCCCCGCGCCCCCTCGGCTTTCTCGGACTGATCTACCGGCGAGCTTCCATTGACCCGGTCGGCCACATGGCGCCGGGGTTCATGATGTCGTCGGGGTCGAAGGCGCGTTTTATGCGAAGCATGGCATTTAGCGTGGGCGCGTCGTACGCGCGGTCGACGAAGGGCTGCTTCACGCGCCCCAGGCCGTGTTCACCGGAAAGGATGCCGCCGGCGGCCAGCCCCGCGTCGGCCACGATTGGCAACAGGCTGAACGCCCGGTCTCGCTCTTCCTGATCGCTCGGGTCGTACAGCATGTTTGGGTGCAGCGTGCCGTCGGCCGCGTGGCCAAAGATGGCCACTACGACATCGGCGTCGTCCGCAGCTTGCTTGATGGCCGCGAACGTCGGCGCCAGTTGGGAGTACGGCACGCAGATGTCCTCGCCAATCTTGGCCGGGCGAATGCGGGCCAATGAGGCGGTGATTCCGCGCCGGGCTTCCCACCAGCGCTCGGCGCGGACGGGATCCACGCTGTCCATCCCACCGCCCGCGGACCTGAGCAACGCATCCAGCGTGATGCTCTCGTCTCGAACCTCGGCTTCGTCGCCGTCCAGTTCGACCAGCAGCAATCCACCCGCATCGCGCGGGAATCCCCAGGGGCGCGAGCGCTCGAGTGACTCGACGGTGATGTCGTCCAGGAACTCGAGCTTGGCCGGGGTGATTCCGCTTTCCATGATCTGCGCCACCACCTGGAGCGCGGACTCCCCATCGGGAAAGCTGGCTGCGCGCACGCTCCGGTGCGAAGGCAGCGGACGCAACTGCAGCGAGACCTCGGTCACGATGCCCAACGTGCCTTCTGAACCGATGATGAGGTCAATCACCGCGTCGTCCATCCCGCGTGTCAGGCTCAGCAGGCCGTGGCGCGGCGTGACGACACGCAGACCGATCACGGCGTCACGGGTGACCCCGTACTTGAAGGCGTAGGGCCCGCCGGCGTTGGTGGCCACGTTGCCGCCGATCGTGGCGGCCGCTTCGGACGACGGGTCGGGCGCGTAGAACAGGCCGCGAGCGGCGGCATAGTCGCGGAAGTCGCGCGTGACGACGCCGGGCTCGACTGTGGCGCGTCGCCGTTCGGCGTCGAAGGCCCTGATCCGGCGCATTCGGTTGGTGTCGATCACCAATGCCCCGTCGGGCGGCACTGCGGAGGCCGAAAGGCTGGTGGCCCCGCCGCGTGCCAGACAGGGGACGCCATGTTCGCTGGCCGTGGTCAGCGCGTCGACGATGTGAGCTTCCGTCTCGGCCATGACCACCGCGGCCGGCGCGCCCCGGTAACCCATGGTCGCGTCGTAGCCATAGGCCACCAGCTCGTCGGGATCCACCAGCACCTGCGGAGCGCCGCCAAGTCGACGGAGTTGGGCAATCAGGGCGAGGGTCATAGACGGGGCAGTTCGTTCGGGGTCTGGATTCGTTCGGGGCGCATGCGGGCATGGTAGGCGGAGGGTTGGCGAAGGAGCGGCGGCCAGCGCGGGATTGGATTGCACCGGTCCCGGCTGGACATGCCTGTTCGCTTTTTGTATGGTATCCCCACGATGCGCCGTCGGACGCTGCCAGAGATCCAGATGGCTGCCGCGGCGCTACGGCGACAGGGCGGGTTGCCGGTCTCCGCGCCGATCCTGGACGCGGCCAACCTGGCGCGAACCGCAACGTCGTTGCGCGTCTACCAGCGTCCGCTTCCCCTTGGGATCCGCGGACTGCTGGCCAGCGTGGGTGGCAGTCGTCCGGCGCTCGTCGTAAACGCGCGGCTTCCCGTCGTAGACCGCAACGTCAGCGCGGCCCACGAACTTGGGCATTGGGTGCTGCACGCGGGCGCGACGCCGGACGCCGCCGGGCGCGGCGAACGCCGGCGTCGGGAATGGGAGGCGGATCGGTTCGCGCTGGAACTGCTGCTGCCGGGGGCGCTGGTCCGGCGGGTGCTTGTTGAGTGTCGCTGCTCAATGGGAGCCGCAGCCGCGCGGCTGGGAGTGCGTGGCACCTATTTGTCCCGCCGGATTCGCGAACTGAGGCTGGCCGATCAGCCCTTCTTCAGAAGAGGAAGTCCGGTGCGTGGGTTTTCCGACACCACGTAGCCCTCGGGCATCTCATCAACCGCCCCTTCGCCCACCGTCTTGGCGAAGTAGTAGATGCGCTGCTGCCGGCCACCACGCAGCGTCACCACCCGCGAGTGCAGATGGTACGTATGTCCGGACTTCTTGCTGATCACGCTATACGCCACAGTCTGTCCTCCATGGTGCGCCGCGCCTGGCGCGATTCCTGAGCGGGAAGCATACCGTCAAACCGACACGCTACAAAGAAAGCCGTGTCGCTACGGACGGGAAGTGGTCAGTTGTGAGTTCTTCATGGAAATCTCGTCTGGGATAGCCCGATCTTGAGTGACCGGCGCGGGCGGCGTGGTCTTTCGCCAGCGTCAGGGGTCGGTGAGACTGGACACGGCGCTGGGCAAAGTGAGGTCTGTTGACGAACGCATCGATTCCCTGGGCCCCGCTCCGGGCCTCGGTCATCCAGCGGCGGCTGCGCGCACACGGGACCTCCGCGCCGGTGACGGTAACGGACCGAACCGGCTCGACACAGGACGACGCGCTGGCCGGGCTGCGGGCCGGCGCCCCGCACGGTGCGGTCTACGCCGCCGAGCGCCAGACGCAGGGGCGCGGACGCCAAGGTCGGCGCTGGCTCACGACGCCCGGCAGCCTGCTGTTCTCGGTGATCGTCTGCATCAATGTTCCCTCCCCAGGTTCCACCGGGCGCCTGACCATTGCGGCTGCGGTGGGCGTCGCACGAGCCGTCCAGCGGTACACGGGCGCTTCGGCCTCCATCAAGTGGCCAAACGACCTGGTGTTCGGCCAGGCCAAGGCCGGCGGCCTTCTGGTGGAGACGCATGGACATGCCGCCGTGGTTGGCGTGGGTTTGAACGCGTACGGTTCAGCCGGGATTGCCGGGGGGCAAGCCACCACCACGTTGGCCGCGTATGCAACCCAACCATTCGAGCGCAACAACCTGCTGGCGGCCTGCGTGGTCCAGATGCTCGATTGCCTGTCGGCGGAAGGCGCCGCGTGGGACGCGGTGCATGCGGAGTGGGTGCGGCGATCGATCCTGCTGGGACGTGAGGTCGAACTGACTGGATCGGTCGCGACGCGTGGTCGGGTTGAAGGCTTCGAGACCGACGGTGCGCTGCGCCTGCGCGACGCGGCCGGCGGCCTCAGGCGAATCAGCAGCGGCGACGTCTCGCTGCGGCTGGTGACGGACGACGAGCCGCCACGTCCGTGACCCGCCGCGTCCCCGCGCCGACGATCCGGGCGCTGCACCGCATCGCAGCGCTTCCCAAAACAGCCCGGACCTTGCACGCAGTCTTGCTTACCACCGTTTTGGCCCTGGCCGCAGCACTGCGCTTCGTCGGCCTGGACTGGGATCACGGGCAGCACCTGCACCCCGACGAGCGCTTCCTCAGCCTGGTGCTGCTGCAGATCCAGCCGGCGCCAGACCTGTGGACCTACCTCGATCCAAGCCGCTCGCCGCTGAACCCGTTCAACCACGACGTGTCGTTCTTCGTCTACGGCACGTTTCCGCTTTTTCTGGTCGAGTCTCTGGCGCGAGTGTTTGGGCGGAGCGGATACGACGAGGTCTACCTGGTTGGCCGGACGTTCTCGGCCCTGTTCGACCTGGGGACGGTGCTGGTGGTGTACCTCCTGGCTCGACGGCTGCTGGGGCCATGGCCGGCTGTGGTGGCAGCGGCGCTGCTGGCCCTGGCCGTGCACTCAATCCAGATCGCGCACTTCTTTGCCGTCGACACGTTTGCCACCTTCTTCGCCACGCTGACACTCTGGCTGCTGGTCCGCTACTCGAGGTCGCGCGACGCCGGCAGCCTGGGGCTGGCGGGCATCGCCGCCGGGCTGGCAATGGCCAGCAAGCTGAGCACCGGACTGCTGCTGGCGCTGTTTGCGGGGTGGTGGGCGCTTCAGGCGGTCCGCGAGGGTGTGCTCGGCGACGCCTGGGAGCGCCGAGCAGCCTGGCTCGCCCACCTCGTCGCGTTTGGTGCCTTTGCGGCGCTGGCCTTTCGGCTGTTTCAGCCTTATGCGTTCGCCTCGGCAGCGCCCTGGGACTGGCGACTGGCCCCCGCCTTCACCGGCGCGCTGGCCCAGCAGCAGGCCATCCAGTCGGGCACGCTGGACTGGCCTCCGGGCATCCAGTGGGCGGGGACGGCTGCCTGGCTCTATCCGCTGGAACAGATCGTGCGCTGGGGCGCCGGCCCCGCGTTTGGCCTGGCGGCGTTGGCAGCCTCCGGCCTGGCCGTGGTGGCGTGGTGGCGCGCTCGAGGGCATGTCCTGGCGCTGCCGCTGGCCTGGGGCGTGTTGAACGTCGTGGTCTTTGGCGCATTCGTCCTCAAGACCATGCGTTACTTCCACCCGGTCTATCCGGTACTGGCGCTGCTCACCGCCTGGATGGCTGCCTGGAGCTGGAGACATCGCGCGCGGCTGCACGGTCTGGCGGGCTGGGGCGTCGGCGGGGGGCTGGCGGCGGTGCTGGGCGCGACGTTGCTCTGGGCGCTGGCCTTCACGCAGATCTACGGCCGCGACCACACCCGGGTTGTGACGTCCGATTTCATCTACGAAAACCTCGCGCCCGGATCCACGATCGCCGTGGAGCACTGGGACGACGCGCTGCCCCTGCCGCTGGAGGGGCGAAACCCGGAGCTGTTCGAGCGTGTGCAGTTGCGGGTCTACGACCCGGACGGAGATACGAAACGCGCGCACCTGATCGAGACCCTGAGCCGGACCGACCTGGTGGTTCTGGCGAGCGACCGGGGTGCCGCCACCATTCCCCGGATGCCGCAGCGCTACCCGTTGACCGGCCGGTACTACGCGACCCTGGACGACGGGTCGCTGGGGTTTGACCTGCTGGCGCGGTTCGAGTCGCGTCCCTCCCTGGGTCCCTGGACCACCGACGACCGGGCGGCCGAAGAGGCGTTCAGCGTCTACGACCATCCCACGGTCTCGATCTATGCGCGGCGAGGCGCGGAGACGACCGCGAACATCCAGCGCCAACTCGGGTCTATCGACCTGCGTGGCGTCGTCCAGGTACTGCCCAAGGACGCCGTCACCCGCCGCACCGACCTCGCGGTGGCTGAGGCGGCCCGCGTTGAAGCAGACGCGGGCTGGCCCGCCCAGTTCCAGGAGCGGCCGCTGCGTGGCGCCGGCGCGGTCGTGGCCTGGTTCGCGGCGGTCTGGTTGGCCGGGCTGCTGGCCTGGCCGCTGATCTGGCCGGCGCTGCGGGGGCTGCCCGACCGTGGATATGCCGCGGCCCGGGTCCTGGGACCGGCGGCGGCGATCTTTCCAGCCTGGTGGCTGACCAGCACAGGGGCGACGCGCTTCGGTGTACCGGCGATTCTGGCCGGGGCGGGTTTTCTGGCAGCCGCTTCAGGCGCGGTGCTGTGGCGCCGACGGGCCGAGGTACGTCGCTCGTTGGCAGGGGCCGTGACGCCGATCCTGGTAACCGAGGCGCTCATTCTCCTGGCCTTCGGCGTCATGCTGGTGCTGCGGATGCGCAACCCGGACCTCTGGCATCCGGTCTTCGGCGGCGAGAAGCCCATGGACTTCGCGCACCTCAACGCCGTAATTCGCAGCCCGGTATTCCCGCCGCACGATCCGTGGTACGCGGGCAGCCGGCTGAACTACTATTACCTGGGCCACGTGCCCACGGCTGCGCTGGCCAAGACGCTGGGCGTGGTTCCGGCGACGGCCTACAACCTGGCGGTGGCTGGCGCGTTCGCGGCCGCCGTTGCCGCGATCTTCGGCGCGGCTTCGAACTTCTGGTCCTTGCTGGGGCGGCGCTGGTGCGAGGCGGTGGCCGTCGGCCTCGCGGCCGTGGCGCTGGTGTTGCTGGCCGGCAACCTGCACGTGGCCCTGCAACTGGTGGTGTTCGCGCAACTCAAGGCAGGCGACACCGGGACTGCTCTGCTGGAAGTACCAGGACTGCTCTTGAGCGGCGGCCTGAGCCAGTCATTCGACTTCTGGGCCGCGACCCGGGTCATCCCGCGAACGGTCAACGAGTTTCCCTGGTTCACGTTCATGTACGGCGACCTGCACCCACACCTGATGAACTTCGCCAACACCGGGGCCGCGCTGATCGGGGCGGCGGCCATCCTTGGGCTGGGCGAGGCGACAAAACGTCAGCACCGGATCGGGTGGCGTCCGTGGGCCGCTCTACTGGTGTTCCAAACCTTCGTGCTGGCGCTGCACCGGGTCGTTAATCCCTGGGACTACCCGACGTATGCCGTGATCACCCTAACGGCGTTCGCCTATGCGCTGTGGCGCAGCGGCCGGCTCGATCCGCGAGCGCTGGCCGCGACCTTGCTCGGCGTTGGCGTGGGCCTGACGGCTGCGTCGCAGCTGCTATTTCAGCCGTTTCACGCGGCCTACGTGGACTTCTACGGAGGTCTGAACCCCACGCCGGGAACGACGCCCGCCGCGCAATGGCTGCTCATTTTCGGCCTGCCGGTGGCGGTGTTGGCCTCATACGCGGCGCTGCGCCTTGCCGAGAGTCTGAGGGAACAGCCGACACGGATGGCATTGCAAGCTGCCGCCTTTGTTGCCGGGGCGCTGCTGCTGGCGGGCTTGCTTGGTGCAGGGGCCGACTGGTCGACCCGCGCGCTTATCGTGGGCCTGCTCATCCTGGGCGCCGCCGCGGCCTGGCCGTTACGTACCGAGCCGAGGAAGTTAGCGCCCCTGGCCCTGCTGCTGGCGGGCGTGGGACTTACCGCGGCGCCTGAGTTCATCGTGGTGCGCGACGACATCGGGCGGCTCAACACCATCTTCAAGTCCTATCTGCAAGCCTGGACGTTGCTGGGCCTGGGCGCGGCGCTGGCTGTGCCGTACCTGGTTCGGGTGCTTCGGCCTCGACGGGGCGTGCGATTCGGAACGGCGCGCCTTGTCTGGACCGTCAGTCTGCTGTTGCTCGCAGCCACTGCCCTGTCGTATCCGCTGCTGGCCACGCCGCACAAGCTGGATCTGCGCATCCAGCCGCTGCCCGCAACGCTGGACGGCGAAGCCTTCATGGACGGCGGCCTCATCTACGACCAGGGGGTGCCGATCGATCTCAGCGCCGACCGGCGAGCTATCGAGTGGCTGCGCACTCATGTGGAGGGGGCTCCCGTGGTAGCGGAAACGCCGACGACCATCTACCGCTGGGGCGGGCGCATATCCGTGTACACCGGCCTGCCAGCCGTCATGGCCTGGGACTGGCATGCCAAGCAGCAGCACTGGGGCTATGTTCACGAGGTCGAGGCCCGTTTCGACGATGCCCGCGAGCTGTTTGCAACTCGAGACGCGCGCCGGGCGCGAGCCTTGCTCTCGACGTTTGGCGTCGGCCTGATCTACGTTGGTGAACTCGAACGGAGCATCTATGCGGCCGAATCTTTGGCAAAGTTCGACCAAATGCAGGAGTTTGGGGTACACCAGATCTACCGGGAGGGCAGTACGGTGATCTACCGCGTAGATCCTGGAAGTCTGTCCGCGCCGGCCGGATGACGGTTGCGGCGACGGTGATGCGGAGGGAAGACGTGAGATGGCGACGCAACTCCTGAGCCGCGTGGTCTTGCAGCAGGTCACGCAACAGGTCCTGCCGCGGGTGCTCCAGCAGCTGCCGGAACTGATGGCGCGGGCGCAGTCAGGCGCGCCGCAACAGGCGCCGGAGTCAGATCTCTCGCGGCTAAACGCGCTGGCAATCGGCGAACTGCGAGCTGAGGTCAGCCAGAGCCAGGCCAAAGCCGAGCGCGACGCGGCCCGCCTGGATCGCCTGGAAGACCGCATGACTCGTCTGGAGCAGCAGACCAGGTGGCGGCGCACCGTGCTTACGTTTGCCACGGCCGTGGTCGCCTATGGCATTGGCCTGGGCACGGCTGTGGTGCTCGTACTGCTGGGCGCGTTCGGCTAGGTCGAGGGGCGTCATGCATCGCGCAGCCGCCGGATTCCACGAAGAGCGTACGACCTCGTTGACGGAGCGTCATCGTGCCCGCTGACCTCTCGGGTGCCTTCACGCGAGTGACGAGCGAACTCGGAGACAACCCGAACCTGATAGCCACGCTGGAGGTCGTCGACACGCTCAACGTCATGGTCGAGGGCGCGCATCCCATCCTGCGCTGCCCCAGCGGCTGCGCCCGCTGCTGTCATCAGCAGGTCTATATCAGCGAAGAGGAGTGGACCATCCTGCTGCGGGCGCTGCACCGGGGCTCGACGGCCGACGAACGCCGCCGAATCGTACGACGCGCTCGCCGTTTGCTGGACCGCAAGCGTGGTCCGTTTCGACGGGCCCTGCGTGCGCGTAGTCTGGAGGACCTGAGCCGAATGATGCAGAGCGTCGACCGGCGGCGCGTCCAGCGCTGCGTGCTCCTGACCAGCGACAACCGATGTGCCGGCTACGAAGGGCGGCCTATGATCTGCCGGGCATTCGGGCGGGTGGCACACACCGTGAACCTCCCAATGCTGTGCAAGATCTTCTTTGACCGGCTAAAGGAAACGGGGGCATCGCACGAGTCCCTGCAGCTGGCGGACTTTGCCCCGGTGCGCCGGGCCTATCTACAAGGTGGCGCGGAAGATCTGCGCTGGAGTCTGCTGCCTGTCTTTGTGGTCCTTCACGCGGACGCCGACGGCGACCTCGTGCGCGAGCCACGGCCGTTGCCCCGCGACGGCTCCTGGCCAACGATGACCCGCGAAGACATGGAACATTTTTGACCTCGTCCGCTGACGCGCTGGCCCCCATGACCGTGGGAACGGCCGGCCACGTCGACCACGGAAAGTCCACGTTGGTTGAAGCGCTCACCTCGATTTTCCCGGACCGATTGGCCGAGGAGCGCGAACGCGGGCTGACGATCGACCTCGGCTTCGCCTGGTTTACGCTGCCGAGCGGGCGCGAGGTGTCGGTGGTCGATGTTCCGGGACACGAGCGATTCGTCTCAAACATGCTCGCGGGCGTGGGCGGGATCGACGCAGTCCTGCTGGTCATCGCGGCCGACGAAGGCGTGATGCCGCAGACGCGCGAACACCTGGACATCATTGACCTCCTGGAAATCGACAGCGGCGTGGTTGCCCTGACCAAAGCCGACCTGGTCGAGGAGGAGTGGGCGGAACTGGTCGAGGAAGACGTGCGCGAGACCCTTGAAGGGCGTGCTCTCGCCGCGGCGCCGATCGTGCATGTATCGGCGCAGGCACGGACCGGGTTGGACGAGCTGGTTGAGACTCTTGAGCGGGTGCTGGCCCACCGTCCAGTGCGCCCCGACCGCGGAGGCGCCCGCATTCCGATCGACCGCGTGTTCACCATGCCGGGCTTCGGCACCGTCATCACGGGAACGCTCACGGGCGGGCCGTTGCGCGTAGGCGACCAGCCCGGCCTGTTTCCTGGTAGCCGATCCGTGCGGGTCCGAGGTCTGCAATCGCATCAGACGACCATCGACGCCGCGCAGCCCGGACGCCGGGTGGCGGTGAATCTGGGTGGCACGAGTCCCTCGCAGACACGCCGTGGTGACGTGCTGGCGGTTGAGGGCGCGGTGTTCGAGACCCGCCGCGTGGACGCCAGGCTGCGCATGCTGCCCTCGGCCCCGCGGGCGCTGAAACCAGGTGAGGACGTGGCGTTGCACATCGGAGCCGCGGCGCGTATTGGCAGGCTCCGGCTGCTTGAGGCCGATCCCATCCCACCGGGCGGCTCGGGCTGGGTCCAGTGGCGCCTGGATGCTCCCATCGCGGCGCGGCGCGGCGACCGCTACGTGATCCGGCGGCTCTCGCCGGCAACGACGATTGGCGGTGGCCGCGTGGCCCGCGCCCTGGCACAGCACGCGCCGCGCGGCGATGAAGCCATGCTGGACACCCTGGCGCGTGCCGCGGCTGGCGATCCGGCCACCCTCGTCAGGGACGCCCTGGCCGGCGGACTGGTGACGTTGGCCCGGCTGGCGCGCCGAACTGAACTGGACAGCGCGACAACGGAACGGACCATCGCCGAACTCACCGCGGCCGATGAGGTGCGCTCGCTCCGCAGCTATGTGGGCAGCGTGCAAGTAATCGAACGTCTGACCTTGGATCTCCTGAGCGCTCTCCGCGCGCACCACGAGTCCGACCCGGGGGCGATCGGCCTCAGGACATCCGACCTTGCCCGGACGATGGACGCCCCAGCCGATGCGATTGGCGAGCTGGCGGCCGTGGCGGCTACCGAAGGTCAGGTCCGACTGGAGGGTCCCCGCGTGGTCCTGGCCGGCCACACGGCCGAGCTCACCGAGGCCGAAGAACACACGGCCCAGCGACTGCTTGCCCACCTCGACCAGGGTGGATTGACGCCGCCGTCGCTCAACGAAGCTCTGACGGCCACAGGTGGCAACCGACGCCTGGCGGCGGCGCTGGCGCAAGACGGGCGGCTGGTTCTGCTGGCCCCCGACATCGCGCTCTCGCGCGATACCTACGCCGTCTGGCTCCGCGCTGTCCGCGACCTATTTGGAACAGCTCCCTCGGTGACCGTTCGCGAGGTGCGTGACGCGCTCGGCACCAGCCGCAAGTACGCGCTCGCACTGCTTGAATACCTGGACAGCCGGGCCGTTACAAGGCGTGTGGGCGATGCGCGCCTGTGGCTGGGCGAGGACTCGGAGCGCAACTAGCCTCAGGCGTCGGGCAGCGCGGCCAGTCCCGGCAGTTCGCGGCCCTCCAGGAACTCCAGCGTGGCACCCCCACCGGTGCTGAGATGACCCATCCGGTCCGCCACGCCGGCAGCCTGCGCCGCGGCCAGTGCGTCGCCGCCCGCCACCACCACGAATGCGGACGATTCGGCCAGGCCTTGAGCGACAGCCAGCGTGCCCTGGGCGAACGGTGCGTGCTCGTAGACTCCCAGCGGTCCGTTCCAGACCACCGTGCGAGCCTCGGCCAGCACCTCCAGGTAAGCGGTTGTCGCGGTCGGCCCGATGTCCAGGGCCATCCGATCATCGGGAACCTTGCCGGCCGGGACAACGGTCGTGGCGGCGTCGGGATCGATTGTCGCGGCGGCGACCGCGTCGTCGGGGAGCAGGATTCGGCAGCCGGAAGCCGCCGCGGCCGCTCGCACGGCGGCGACGGTCTCGGCCTGGCCGGGTTCGACGAGCGAACGTCCCAGCGCGCCGCCCGCGCTGGCCAGGAACGTGTTGGCGATACCGCCTCCCAGCAGCAGCGCGTCCACCTGCGTCGCGAGCTTTCGCAATACGCCGATTTTGTCCGAGACCTTGGCTCCGCCCAGGACGGCCACGTAGGGACGTGCCGGTTCACGAGTCGCGCGGTCCAACGCCCGGATCTCGGCGTGCATCACAGGCCCGGCGGCCGCGGGCAGCAGTCGCGCGACGCCCACCGTGCTGGCATGTGCCCGGTGAGCCGTGCCGAAGGCGTCGTTGATGTAGACGTCCGCCAGCCTCGTCAGCGCGGTGGCATGCGAGGGATCGTTTTGCTCCTCGCCGGGATGGAAACGGAGGTTCTCCAGCAGCAGCACCTCGCCGTCCGCCAGGCGACCGGCCTGGGCTTCCACGGCGGCGCCAACGCTGTCCGGAGCAAGCGCCACGGCGCAGCCCAGCAACTCGGCCAGGCGTTCGGCCACCGGGGCCAGGGACAGGGCCGATTCCGGCTTGCCCTTGGGCCGGCCCAAATGTGAGGCCACCACCAGGCGCGCGCCCCGCGCCCGCAGGTCGGCCAGCGTGGGAACGACGGCCCGGAGGCGGGTGTCGTCGCGAATCGCGCCACCCTTCAACGGCACGTTGGCGTCCACCCGCAGGAATACGCGCCGGCCGCCGACTTCAAGAGTGTGGCTCCCGCGCTTCACTGCACGGCTTCCCGGGAGGCGTCCCCGTGCCTCGACCATGAGATCATGCGACCACTCCGCACGAACGACGGTCGAGTCGCACGCGGTGGCGAATGTTTCACGTGAAACATCGGCCGTGGGTGATCGGCTCAGACTTGCGCCGGCGCTCCGACGCGCTCGCCGATGGTCATGGCCGCGTCGCCGATCCGGCAGGCGTAGCCCCACTCGTTGTCGTACCAGGCGGCCACTTTCACCAGGTCGCCGCCGATCACCATGGTCGATCCGGCGTCGACGATGGACGAGCGGGTATCGCCCTTGAGGTCGATCGAGACCAGCGGCTCGTCCGACACGCCCAGGATGCCGTCCAGCCGGCCGGCCGCCGCGGCGCGCAGCGCGTCCGTGACCTCGCCTTCGCCAACCGGACGCTCAAGGTGCGCGACGAACTCGACGATCGAGACGGTCGAGACCGGCACCCGGTAGGCCGCCCCGTGCATGCGCCCGTCAAGCTCCGGGATCGCCAGCCCGATGGCTCGGGCCGCGCCGGTGCTGGCCGGCACGATGCTCATCGCGCTGGCTCGCGCTTCGCGCAAATCGCTGATGGCGGTGTCTACCAGGCTCTGCGAGGAGGTATAGGCGTGAATGGTGGACATCAGCCCCTTGCGCACGCCGAACTCGCGGTGGACCACGTCCAGCGGCGGCGCCAGGCCATTGGTGGTGCAGGAGGCATTGCTGACGACGTAGTGCGTGGCGGGGTCGAACTGATCGTCGTTGACGCCCAGGACCACGGTGAGGTCGGCATCGCTGGACGGCGCGGAAATCAGGACACGTCCCGCCCCGCCATCCAGGTGCGCCGCGGCCCGCGCGCGCTCCGTGCCCACCCCGGTGGACTCAACCACCAGGTCGGCCCCCAGGTCGCCCCAGGGCATCGTGGCCCAGTCGCGCACGGAGTAGTAGGGGATCGGTGTCCCGCCCACGACCAGCCCGCCGGCCGTGGCTTCCACGCTTCGAGCGAAGCGGCCGTAGTTGCTGTCGTATTGCAAGAGGTGCGCGGAGGCGCGCAACTCGGCTAGGTCGTTGATACCGACGACCTCGGCCTGGGGATGGCGCTCCAACAGCGCCCGCAAGGCCAGGCGGCCGATCCGCCCAAACCCGTTGATTCCAATTCGCACGATGCTACTCCTCGGTGTCACAGCGCAGGGAATGACTGGCCGCCGTGGCCGGGCCGACGGCTTCCGATCACCTTCGACGTTGCGAGGTCGGCGGTGGCCGCAACTGGCCTCGCCGGGCGCGAGTGGTGTATCGGGACGACGCAGCCGGGCGCTGATATTACGCGACCGATAGCTGGAATGAGCGGCGGCACCGCTCGTCCAACCGGTTCGTGAGCATTCGTTTCCATGCGGTCCACGCTGCGTGGCCTAAACTCCTGCGAGACTGGGCGTGCGGTGGGCAGCCGCTGAATCTGCGGACTGGAGCGTGCGAGTGATGAACGCTCCGGTGGCCGCGCCCCTGCCGACGTGAGCCGATGACCACCACGTCCCCGCCCAAGTCCGTACCCTCCCTGGCCGCGGTGATGCAGCGAGCGGGTGGCGAGAACTTTCCCGTGGCGTCGCGGCTGCTGCCGGGCCAGCTGCGCCGACACCTCCACAACATCTACGGCTTCGCCCGCCTGACCGATCAACTGGGCGACTACGCCGAAGGCGACCGCCTGGCGTTGCTGGACTGGCTGGACGGCGAGGTCGATGCCGTCTACAACGGCGGCCTTCCCAGCCACGACGTCATGCGGCGCATTGTTCCGACGGTGGCGCGCTATTCGATTCCCGATGCGCCCTTCCGGGCGCTCATCAACGCCAACCGCCAGGACCAGCGCGTCACGCGCTACGCGACATACGAGGAACTGGCCGCCTATTGCGCACTCTCCGCCAACCCCGTCGGCCAGCTGGTGCTGTACGTCTTCGAAGCCGCCACGCCGGAGCGATTCTGGCTTTCGGACTTGATCTGCACGGCCCTGCAACTGACCGAGCACTGGCAGGACGTGGCCGAGGACCACGCAATGGATCGGGTGTATCTGCCGCTGGAGGACCTGGACCGATTCAACTGCCCGGTTGACGCCATTGCCCAGCGCCAGCCCACGAGCGAGTTTCAGGCGTTGATGCAG
This sequence comes from Chloroflexota bacterium, assembly GCA_028874175.1. Taxonomy (GTDB): domain Bacteria; phylum Chloroflexota; class UBA11872; order UBA11872; family UBA11872; genus UBA11872. The sequence continues at coordinate 6,889 of JAPPLN010000038.1, read as the reverse complement.
TTCGAGGTCGACCGCGCCTGGGGTCTGTTCGATCGAGGCGCAACGCTGGTGCGGACGCTGCCCGGCGTGCGCGGGATGGCCATCGCGGCGTTCATCGAAGGCGGACGCGCCGCCCTGCAGGCGATTCGCGAGGCGGACTACGACGTCCTCACGCAATCGCCGCGTCCCCGCGCAAGGGCCAAGGCTCGGGCGGCGCTGCGGGTCATGCGTGTCGCGCTGGACTGGTAGCCGATGGACCCGGTCGCGGCCTACGCGCACTGCGAGCACGTCACGCGCACCCAGGCCGGCAACTTCTACTGGGGCATCCGCCTGCTGCCGGGTCCAAAACGGCGAGCGCTGTGCGCCGTCTACGCGCTGGCCCGCGAGATTGACGACATCGGCGACGGCGACCTGCCGACGGAGGCCAAGACGAAGGCGCTGGGCGAGGCGCGGGAACGGCTGGCGGACATCGGACCGGACGCGGACCTACCGGTGCTGGCGGCGCTGGGGCACGCCTCGCAGCGACTGCCGCTTCCGCTGGCGGCCTTTGGCGAACTGATCGATGGGGTGGAGATGGACGTGCGCGGCACGGTGTACGAGACGTTTGACGATCTCGTGATCTACTGCCGCCGGGTGGCAGGCACCATCGGCCGGCTCTCGCTGGGCGTGTTCGGCGCCGAGAACATGGATCGCGCCGCGCCGCTGGCCGACGCGCTGGGCGTGGCGCTGCAACTCACCAACATCCTGCGTGACGTGCGGGAGGACTTTCAGAACGGCCGCATCTACCTGCCGCACGAGGACCTGCGCCGCTTCGACTGCACGCTGGACCCGGACGCTCCGCCCGGTCCCCGGTTCGCCGAGATGATGCGCTTTCAGACCAGGCGCGCCAGCGAGTGGTTCGACGAGGGGCTGCGACTGCGGCCGATGCTGGATCCGCGCAGTTCCGCGTGCGCAGGTGCGATGGCGGGCATCTATCGGCGGCTCCTGCGACGCATCGAGCGCGACCCGGCGGCCGTTCTCCGCGGGCGGGTGGCCTTGCCGGCCTGGGAGAAGGCGCTGGTCGCGGCGCAAAATCTGGCGGGCGGGTGAGCGGCTCGCCGGTCGTGGTGGCTGGCGGCGGGCTGGCCGGGATCAGCGCGGCCCTGGCGCTGGCGGACGCCGGCCTGCGGGTCACGCTGCTGGAAGCGCGCGGACGCCTGGGCGGGGCCACCTACTCGTTTCAGCGCGACGGGCTCTGGCTCGACAACGGCCAGCACGTCTTCCTGCGTTGCTGCACGGCCTATCGAGAGTTCATCGAGCGCATCGGATCCGGCGACCTGGTGACTCTCCAGCGGCGGCTGGACATTCCCGTCATCCATCCTGAGCGCGGCGTCAGCCACCTGGCGCGTTCCGACTTGCCCGCACCCCTGCACTTAAGCCGCAGCCTGGCGACATACCGGCATCTGGGCCGACTGGACAAGCTGCGGGTCGTCCGCGCGGCGGCGGCGCTGGCGCGGCTGGACCTGGGCGACCGGAGCCTGGACGCGCAGACGTTTGGCCGATGGCTCCACAACTACGGCGTTTCGTCGCGGGCGCTCGAATCGTTCTGGGACCTGATCGTTCTTCCCACGCTGAATCTGCCCTCCCACGAGGCCTCGCTCTGGCAGAGCGCCATGGTGTTCCAGGTCGGGCTGCTGACGAGCGGGCCCGCCGCCGATCTCGGTTACGCAACGGCGCCGCTCGGCGAAGCGCACGGTGCGCGCGCGCTGGCGGCCCTTGAGGCCACCGGCGTCGACGTTCGACTTCACAGCGCGATATCGGGCGTTGAGCGATCGGCGGCCGACGGTGTCCAGGTATGCGTCGGCGCGCAGCAGATCCCGGCGTCGGCCCTGATCCTGGCCGTGCCGCACGAACAGGCCGCGCGACTGATTCCGGCGGACGTTCACGCGAACGCCGAGGGCTTTGCGGACCTTGGGCACAACCCGATCGTCAACCTGCACGTGATTTACGACCAGCGCGTGATGGATCACGCGTTTGCCGCCGGCGTGGGGACGCCGGTGCAGTGGGTGTTTGACCGCAGCGCCGCGGCGGGCTTGACTATGGGTCAGTGTCTGGCCGTTTCGCTTTCGGGCGCCACGGCATATGCCGCGCGCCCGACCGAGGAGTTGCGCGCGATGTTCCTCCCCGAACTCGCGCGGCTGTTCCCCAAAGCCGCCGAGGCCAGGGTTCAGGGGTTCTACGTCACGCGCGAACACCGGGCCACGTTTCGACCGTCGCCCGGCACGCTACGGCTGCGCCCGCGCGCGACGACCGCCGACCCGCGCATCGCGCTGGCCGGCGCGTGGACCGACACCGGCTGGCCGGCCACGATGGAGGGAGCTATCCGCAGCGGACGCCAGGCGGCCCGCAGCACCCTCCTGGCCCTGGGCTGTGAACGAGGCGTGCCCACAACCGCATGAGCGTCGAAGTTTCCGCGCGGCCCAACGCGCTTACCAACGCCATCGAGCGGGCGCGCCGTCACCTGCTGGGCTTGCAGCACCCCGAGGGCTGGTGGAAAGGCGAGTTGGAAAGCAACGTCACCATCGAGGCCGAGGACCTGTTCCTGCGCCTCTACCTGGGCATCCTGGATGCCGACACGACCGAGCGCACTGCACGCTGGATTCGCTCGCGTCGGCAGGCGGACGGGACCTGGGCCAACTTCCATGGCGGACCGCCAGACCTGCATACGACGACCGAGGCCTACGTGGCGCTGCGGTTGGCCGGCGATCAGCCCGACGACGCGCCCATGCGGCAGACCGCCGCCTGGGTCCGGCAGCACGGCGGCGTGGAGGCGACCCGGACCTTCACGCGATTCTGGTTAGCGCTCAACGGCTGGTGGCCCTGGGACGACGTACCCGCCATGCCGCCGGAAGTCATGCTGCTCCCGCTCTGGTGGCCCCTCAACATCTACGACTTCGCCTGCTGGGCGCGGCAGACCTACGTGGCGCTCACCATCATTCGCTCCCATCGGCCCGTGCGCCCGGCGCCGTTTCCGATCGACGAGCTTCGCACCTACCGGTCACCGCCGATGGACTGGTCGCTCCGTTCCTGGACCGGGCTCTTTAATCACGTGGACCGCGTGCTGCGGTGGTACGACCGACGGCCCCTGCGCTGGTTGCGAGAGGCGGCGCTGAGCCGCGCCGAGGCCTGGATCGTGCGACGGCAGGAACGCGACGGTTCCTGGGGCGGCATCCAGCCGGCGTGGGTCAATTCGATCATTGCGCTCACGCTGCGCGGCTATCCGCTGGACCACCCGATGATCGAGCGCGCCCTGAAGGGACTGGACAGTTTCACGATTGACGACGGTTACACCCGCCGGCTGGAAGCCTGCCAGGGACCGGTGTGGGACACCGCGATGGCTATCGAGGCACTCAACGACTCTGGTACGCCAGGCGATGATGCCCGCCTCATTCAAGCGGCGGACTGGCTGCTGGATCAGGAAGTCCGTGTGAAGGGCGACTGGAGCGTCCGGCGGCCCCACCTGGCGCCCGCAGGCTGGGCCTTCGAGTTCGCCAACGACAACTATCCCGACGTCGACGACACCGCCGAAGTCGGGCTGGCGCTGCGGCGGGTCGACCATCCCGATCCCGACCGTGTCGATGCCGCGCTCCTCCGCGCCCGCGGCTGGCTGGAAGGCATGCAATCGCGCAATGGCGGCTGGGGCGCGTTCGACGCCGACAACACCAACACGCTGTGCCGCCAGCCGTCGTTCCGCGACTTCGGCGAGGTCATCGACCCACCGGCGGCGGATGTGTCCGCGCGTGCGCTGCACTTCCTGGCCCAGGAAGGCGCACTGAACACCGAAACGGCGCGGCGCGGACTGGCCTGGCTGCGCGCCGAGCAGGAAACCGACGGCTCCTGGTTCGGCCGCTGGGGCGCCAATCACATTTATGGACTAAGCATTGTGGTTCCGGCCCTGGTCGCCTCCGGCACCGCGACCGGCGACCCGGCGCTGCGACGCGCCGTGGCCTGGCTGGAGGCTCACCAGAACGACGATGGCGGCTGGGGCGAGGACCTGCGTTCGTACGACGACCCCTCGTGGATCGGGCGCGGCGCCAGCACCGCCTCCCAGACGGCCTGGGCGCTACTAGCCCTGTTGGAGGCGGACGACAGATCGCCCGCCGTCGAACGCGGCATTGAGTTCCTGATCCGAACTCAACGCGACGACGGCAACTGGGACGAAGACTTCTACACCGGCACCGGCTTCCCGGGCGCCTTCTACATCAACTATCACCTCTATCGGCTGCTATTTCCGTTGATGGCCCTCGGGCGGTATGCGCGGAAAGCGGGGCGGGACGAGGACGGCATGTGACGGGGCGGTCACGTCGCAGGTGACCAATCCGGGATTTCTAGTTGCAGTTGCGAAGCGTTCGTAAGCTCATGGCATGAGCAACATTCAATCCCTTCACACGAGGTGGCTGCGCCACCCGGCATATCGATCGGCCTATGCCGAACTCGCGCCAGGATTCCGACTGGCACGGGCGCTCATTGAGGCGCGTACCAACGCCGGACTGACGCAGGCGCAGATGGCCGAACGGATGCAGACCACCCAGTCGGTCGTGGCTCGTCTCGAGAGCGGGCGCGCGCACCCGTCCACCCGCACGCTCGAGAAGTTCGCAAAGGCCGCCGGGACCCAACTCAAGATCAGCTTCGAGCCGATGGATGGCGCGGTTTGATTCGAGCATGCATGGGCGGCAAAGACCTAACTGGCGGATGATGGGCGCCGGTTTGCCACCTGACGATCAGTTCCGGCCGACCGATGGGTCAGCTGGAGACTCAGGCAATTCGTGCGGCAGCGAAAATCCTCCCGCCGTATCCGAGTGCTGCGCCCGGCACCGCGACGATCAGATCACCGCCAAGCTGGACAATGTCTATCGTTTGCAGCCGAGCGGGCTGGATCGCAGGTTGCGCCGGATACAGGGGCGCAGCCTCTCAGCCGGGGATTCGTAGCCGGGCCGTCAGGCCCATGGCCAGAACTCCAAGTCTCAGCCGACCTTGCCGTCCACTCGTTTTGCCTGAATTCTGTCAAGAGCCCGTTTGCGCGTCCGCCAGAGTTCACGGCTCTGGACGCCCGCTTGCTCCCGTCGTAGGTTTGGCGGCCGCCTCTCGGAGGTGAACGGTTTTTCATGGGCGTTCCACTGCGTCAGAGCTTGGCGGTGGGGTGGTACCTCTTCCGTCAGCGGCTGCAGGGACGGGACAAGTTCCCGCTCATCGTGGAACTCGAGCCGCTCTACGCCTGCAACCTGGCCTGCGAGGGCTGCGGCAAGATTCAGCACCCCACCGAGACGCTGCGACGGCGCATGCCGGTGGAGCAAGCCGTGGCCGCGATCGAGGAGAGCGGCGCGCCGATGGTTTCCATCGCCGGCGGCGAACCGCTGATCCATCCCGAGATCGACCGCATCGCCGAGGAACTGGTGCGCCGGCGCAAGTTCGTGTACCTGTGCACCAACGCCATCATGCTGGAGCAGAAACTCCACCTGTTCACGCCCTCGCCCCACTTCGCGTTCGCCATTCACCTGGACGGTCTGAAGGAGCGGCACGACCAGTCCGTTGCGCGCGAAGGCGTGTTTGAGGTGGCCGTCGCCGCCATCAAGGCGGCGCAGAAGGCCGGCTTCCGCGTGACCACCAACACGACCTTTTTCACGCACGACACGGCGAAGGACGTGCGGGCGGTGCTGGACTTCCTGAACGACGAGCTGGAAGTCGACAGCATGATGATCTCGCCCGGCTACGCCTACGAGAAGGCGCCCGACCAGGACCACTTTCTACCCGTCGATCGCACCCGTGCCGTCTTCAGCGAGGCCTTCGCCGACGGGCGGCGCGATCGTTGGCGCCTGAACCACAGCCCGCGGTTCCTGGATTTCCTCGAAGGCAAGGTTGACTACCAGTGCACGGCCTGGGGTATCCCCAGTTACTCGATCTTCGGCTGGCAGCGGCCGTGCTACCTGATGGCCGACGGCTACGCCACGTCCTACGCGGAGCTGCTGGAGACCACCGACTGGGATGCCTACGGCCGCGGGAAGGACCCGCGCTGCGCCAACTGCATGGCGCACTGCGGGTATGAGCCGACCGCGGTGCTGGATACGGCGTCGTCGGCGAAAGAGTCGGTTCGCGCCCTGGCTGGCGCGCTGCGTTAAGGCGCCCGCCTAGCCAAACCAGCGCTGCAGTCGTCCGTACAGGCCTGGCAGCGTGGCCTGCAACCAGATTGGAATCCGCAGCCAGCCCGGAACCACGACTTCCGACTGGTCGCGGGCAATGGCCCGCACGATGGCCTGCGCCACGCGCTCCGGCGGCAACGGCCGCGGCCAGCCCCGGTCATAGAGCGCGCCGCGACGTTCAAAAAAGGGCGTTTGCACCACCCCCGGAATCACCACGGTCGCTCCAACGCCCGTGCCCGCCAGCTCCGCATCCAGGGCGCGGCTGAAGACTGCCAGCGCGCCCTTGGACGCGCTATAGACCGTCTCGTTCGGCACGCCCAGCCGACCCGCAATCGAGGCCACATTCACCACGCGTCCGCGCCCGCGTTGCCGCATGCCGGGTAGCACCGCCTTCGTCAGCGCAATCGGAGCGCGCACGTTGACATCCAGCAGCCGGTCGATGTCCTCCGCGCTGTGCTCGGCCAGTGGCGCGAAGCGTCCGGACCCGGCGCAGTTAACCAGAATGTCGACCGGTGGAAAATCGGGCAGCGAATGTTCCACGAATCGCTCGAGCTCATCCGCGGACTCGAGGTCTACTTGGACCACTGTGACGCCTTCGGCTTCGGCTAGTGCGCCGAGGGCCAGCAGGTTGCGGCCAACACCAACGACCTGGGCGCCGGCCTGGCTCAGGGCCATGGCGACGGCGCGTCCGATCCCGCTGCTGGCGCCCGTAACGAGGGCGGTGGAACCGGCGA
>JAPPLN010000044.1 GCA_028874175.1 Chloroflexota bacterium | reverse complement strand
TCGTCCTCTTCCGAGTACGGCCGGCTGCGCACCGTCACCCGGACCCGCGCGTCCTCGCGGCCCATGCCCAGCACCCCGCGCGACCCCGAACTCAACACCTCCACGTCAATCTCGTCCAGCGTCACGTTCAGTTGCAGGAGCGCGCGCTTCACCGCGTCCTCAACCGTACCGCCGGTCACGATCACGCCATTGCCGGAATTGTTAGCCACCGCGTCTCCTTCGTCGCCGTCGGCGGCGTGGTCTAGCTGCCGCCGCGGGCTTGGACTCGCTTTCCTTCTCCTGAGCCTCCGCCTTCGCCGCTTCCACCTTCGCGTGATGTTCCCCCATCACGTCGCGCGCGATCGGCCAGTGGGCGGGAATCAGCCTCCCGGTGCCCGTGGTGAAGTATTGCTGAACGATCGCAATAATGCTGGAAATCACCCAGTACACCACCAAGCCCGCCTGGAATGTCCAGGCAAACACCACCACGATGATCGGCATGAACTGCATCACCCGGTTCATTGTCGCCGCCTGCCCCGTCGCCGTGCTCGACGCCATCATGCGCGCCTGGATGAGCTGGAACCCCCCGGCCAGCAACGCCAGCACCGAGATATAGAACCCGCCCGACGCAAACAGGTCAAAGTTCGCCGGCAGCCGCGTGAAGCCCGCCACCTGCGCCGCCTCCTGCCCCTGGCCGCTATTCCACCAGTCCCGCAGGTAGGTCTTCGTCGAATCCGTGGCCGGGCCCCAGTAGGCATACACGTCCCGGGCCAGGGCATAGCTTCCGTCCGCCAGCACGTCCGCCAGCGCCGGATAGGCGCGGTCGGTGCCGCGCGCCGCGATGTTCAGCATCCGGATGTCGTCGGTACGCATCGGCGGTGACACGCCCAGCGACCCCGGCTCCGCCCGCAGCGCGTTGAAATAGTCGTCCACGCTGTTGTGCTCGCGAATCGGCACTTGTATCGGATCCCCGTTCAGCACGATGCGCTCCAGCAGCCCGGGTGCGCTCAGGTCGTCCTTCAGTCCGTGCAGCACGATCGGACCCACCCCCGCGCCCACGTCCGCCCAATTGACGATTCGACCGCGCAGAATCCCTTCCACCTGGTCCATCGTCAGCCGTGTTGCGGGACGGTCGCGTTCCACCAGGAAAGCCGCCGCCTGCGCCAGCCGGGTTTGCTCCGTGCCCGCCGGCATCTGGCCCAAGTCCGCCTCGGTATCCAGGAAAATCGCCGCCGCCGTCCCGTCGTTCAGCAACTCGATCGCCGCCTCCGCCTCCACCACATCGGTTCGGAACTGGTAGTTGGCCGCAAACTGCGTGAACGACACGGCCAACGACGACTCCAGTGGCGTCGGCAATTCCGTCGTCGCGATCACCACGTCCACCGGCTCCGTCGGCGCCGCGTCGCCAATGACCTGGATCGTCGAGTCCTCCCGCGCCAGGTTGAACCACAGGAACTGCTCGTTCAGCAGCCCGCGGCTGCTCAGCGTCAGGATTCCCCCGTACAGCGCCAGCAGCACCGGCAGCTGGATAAAGATCGGCAGGCACCCCGCCATCGGGTTGACGCCGCGCTCCTTGTAGAGCTTCATCGTCGCTTCCGAGATCGCCTGCCGATCCCCCTTGTAGCGGTTCCGGATGGTCTCCAACTCCGGCTGGATCAGCTGCATCTTGCGTTGCGAGGTGATCTGCTTCAGCGTCAGCGGAATCATCAGCAGCCGGATCAGCACCGTGAACAGCACAATCGCAATCGCGTAGCTGCCCACCGCGTCGTGAATCAGCGTCAGCGCGTCGCTCAGCGGGTCAACGGCCCACGTCTGCCAGGTGTTGGGGATCGCTTCCATCGGTTCGCCGCGTCCCTACGGGACGGGGTCGTAGCCTCCGGCGTGCCAGGGATGGCAGCGAGCCACCCGCCGTACGGCCATGCCGGTTCCGCGCAGCAAGCCGTAGCGCTCGATCGCCTCATAGGCGTACTGCGAACAGGCCGGCTCGTAGCGGCACGCCGACCCGAACGCCGGCGAAATCCATCGCTGGTAGGCCCGGATCAGCCACAGCGCCACGGCCCTCATCCGGTGAGCCGAGCCCGCGACTGCCGCAATCCGCGGCTCACCGCCGCCGCCAATTCCCCTGGCGCCGCGTCTACCGCCCGCTCACGCGGCAGTGCCACGATGTCCAGCGCGCCGGGCAGATCGGCAAGTTGAGGTCGCAGCGCCTCCCGCACGTGCCGGCGCAGCCGATTACGCCGCACCGCCGAACCGAAGCGTCTAGACACCGGGACCGCCACCCGCGACGCCTCGGCTTCGCCGTGCGTGGCGAATAGCACCAGCCAGGGCGTCACCGCCTTGGCGCCGCGCGATCGCACCCGCGCAATGTCGGCAGCCCGGCGCAGGCGATTGCGGCGGTTCATGCGGAAAGGACCGCGACGTGCGGCGCCGCGGGTCAGGCGCTCAGACGCTTGCGGCCCTTCCGGCGGCGGCGCCGGAGGATCGCGCGTCCGCCGCGCGTGGCCATGCGCGCACGGAATCCGTGCCGGCGCTTACGTCGTCGAACCTTGGGTTGGTAGGTGCGTTTCATAGCTGGTCGCGGCTTCCTCGGACGCCGCAGACCCCGAGTGTATCACCGGCAAGCCCTACTCCGTGCGTCCCGTCTTGAACCGGCACGACCCCGCTTGCGCACCCCCATCCCCGTCCAACCAGTGTGCTAGCGTCCGACGTTCACCACTCCGACGGCCTCGATGCCCAAGTCCCCAACCCTTGTCTACCGCTGGTCGGCTGTTCCGCGCCCCAAGGCTTGGCGCAAGGCGCGCCAAACGGTCTACGAGTTCCTCCAATTCGCGGCCGTCTCACTGGACTGGCCCCTAGGCCGCGTCATGATCGGACGCGGCGGTGCGCACCCGTCCCTCATTGTCGAGTTTGCCTTCAGGCGCACCGCCGACTTCGAGGCCGCCTGGGACCGAATGGCCACCGACCCGCAGAGCGAGGCCCTCTGGGCCACCCTCGCCCCACTCCTGCACGACTCCACGGTGCGCCGTGAACTCTATGCCGTCCAGTACGCCCGCGTTGGTACGACCGACCGCTAGCATTCGATGACGCGTAACGCGGAGAGCTTGGGCGTCGGAATCATCGGGGCCGGCGGCATTGCCCGTGGCGCCCACCAGCCCGGCTTCGCCGCCCAGCCCGACGTCGACATCGTGGCCGCGGCCGACCCTATGCCGGGCCGCGCCGCCCAGTTCGCCCGCGACTTTGACATCCCCCACGCCTACACCGACTACCGCGACCTGCTCGCCCGCGACGACATCGATGTCGTATCCGTCGGCACCCCGCCCGTCGCCCACGCCGAGGCCACCATCGCGGCGCTTGATGCGGGCAAGCACGTCTTCTGCGAAAAACCCATGGCCATGAACGCCGACGAAGCCCAGGCCATGGCCGATGCGGCCGAGCGGGCGGGCCGCGTCCTCGCGATCGACTTTCAGACCCGTTTCAGCCGCGATGCCCGGCGCGCCCACGAACTGGTCGCCGGCGGTCACCTCGGAGCGCCAAACTTCGCCCGCGCCACTATGCTTCGGCAGGCCGGCGTCCCCACCTGGGGCACCTTCACCTCCAAAGCCGCCAACGGTGGCGGCGCCCTCATCGACATCGGCGTCCACGCGCTTGACCGTGCGCTCTACGTGCTCGGCCATCCCACACCCCTCAGCGTCTGGGGCGCCATTGGCCGGCCCTTCGGCAACCGTGACGGCGTCACCAATCGCTGGGGCTCCTGGGACCCCTCCAACTACGACGTCGACGACTACGCCTTCGCCGGCATCCGCTTCGAGGGCGACCTCATCCTGCTGCTGGAGTGCTCCTGGATCCTCCGTATCGGCCAGAGCGTCGAACGCCTCGTCGTCTCCGCCGCCGACGGCGGCCTCGAAATAAGCCCACTCCGCGTCTTCCACGACCGCGACGGCTTCCACAGCACCGAGACCTACGACACCAGCGGCGAAACCCGCAAAGAGCACGTCATTTCCGTGACCGACTTCATCCGTGCCGTCCGCACCGGCGGTCAGCCCACCGTCACCGCCGCCCAGGGCGTCACGGTCACCCGCATCGTCGACGCCATCTACCGGTCCGCCGCCGAGCGGACCGAAATCCCGCTGACCTAGCCGGTAGCTGCGGCCTAGCCGCGCTCCGCCATCGGCGTCACTGGCCGGTCCATGTGCCCGACGTACTCCGCCCGCGGGCGGATGATCCGGTTATTGCCCTGCTGCTCCAGCACGTGCGCCGTCCAGCCGCTCATCCGGCTGATCGCGAAGATCGGCGTGAACAGGTCGGGCGGAATCCCCAGCGAGGCGTACACCGTCGCCGCGTAAAAGTCCACGTTGGAATTCAGGTTCTTCTCCCGCAGCATCACGGCTTCCATCACCTGCGAGGTCTCAAACCATTCGGCGTGACCGGAGGCGGGCGCCAGTTCTCGCGCGATCTCGCGCAACACGGTGGCTCGCGGGTCCGCCGTGCGGTACACCGCGTGACCGAAGCCCATCACCAACTCGCGCTTGGCCAGCTTGTCCATCACCCAGGCCTCGGCCTCTTCCGGCGACGTCACCTGCAGCAGCATTTCCAGCACGGCCTGGTTGGCCCCGCCGTGCAGCGGCCCGCGCAAGGCGCCGATAGCGCCGGCGATCGCCGAGTGCACGTCGGTCAGCGTCGCCGCAATCACCCGGGCGGCAAACGTGCTGGCGTTGAACTCGTGGTCCGCCTGCAGCACCAGCATCACGTCGATCGTTCGCGTCGCCTCCGGCTTCGGCGCCTCGCCGAAATACGTGGCCAGGAACGACTCCGCGATCGAACCATCCGGCGGGTCAAGGGGGTCGCGGCTTTCCAGCAGGCGGCCCGCCTGCGCCACGATGTTCGGCGTCTGCGCCAGCAGCCGCACCGCCTTGCGCTCCGCGGCTTCCAGCGAGTCGTCGCCTTGGTCCGGATCGAAGCTGCCCAGCATCGAAACCGCCGTCCGCAGCGCCACCATTGGCGTTGAGTCGCCCGGCAGCGACGCCAGCATGTCCATCACCGGCCTCGGCAGGTCGCGGGATTCGTTGAGCTGATTGGTCAGCGCATCGAGCTGGCTACGGCTCGGCAACTCGTCATGCCACAACAGGTAGGCGACTTCCTCGAACGTCGTCTCCGCCCCCACCAGGTCGGCAATGTCGATGCCGCGGTACGTCAACCGGCCGACTTCGCCGTCGACTGAACTCAGCGCCGATCGGCCGGCAACGACCCCTCGCAGGCCGCTCTCTTTCGCTGCCATCAACGTCCCTCCTCGCAAATCGTCAGTACAACGCAATTCCGGCAGGCCAGCATCGGCGGCGCCGAGCGGCCTGCGGCGCGGAGGGCGCAGTGGCGCGCAACCGCGCCGACACTCATTGTAGGCGATGAACCGACGGCTGCCCTCGGGCTGCCTAAATCGACGGTTGCGCCGCGTCCCAGCCCGTCCGCTGCTCCGCCGCCGCGGCGAACCCCAGCGTCACCCCATCGGCCAGCCGCGGTCCAACGACCTGCAGGCCTATCGGTAATCCGTCCGCCGTCAGTCCCGCTGGAATGCTCACTGCCGGCTGCCCCGTCATGTTGAACGGGTACATGTGCTGGAACCACCGCTCCACCCACGAGTCCGGCGCGTCCGTCACGCCCGTACCTGGATTCACCGGTAGCGGCGGCTGCAACAGCGCCGGCGTCATCACAACGTCAAAGTCCTGGTACAGCCGCTCGAACGCCGCCCACACCTCGCGTCGGTCCGCCTCGGCCGCCAGGTACTCCGTTGCGCTGATCCGATGCCCATGCTCAACCCGCGCCACCAGCGTCGCGTCGGAAACCCGCCGCATCGCATCCAGCCGGTCGCCCACGTTCAGCGCCAGCGATACGTCGAACAACGTCGCCCACGACTCGATCCAGTCGCCCAGGAACGGATCGATCTCCGTCACCTCGAACCCGTCGTCCGCCAGCGCCGCCACGGCTGCCCGGCACGGACCCAGCACCTCCGGATCGGCCTCCGCCTGACCAAACTGCGGTGCCCATGCAATGCGGCCGGACGTCGGCGGATGGCTCGCAATCTCCGCGTAACTCACGCCCTCCGCCGGCAGCGACGCCGGATCTGCGTGAACCTGCGCGGCTATCACGTCCAGCAGCAGCGCCGTGTCGGCCACCGAACGCGCCATCGGCCCCAGGTGGGACATCGGCGCGAAGCCATGACGTAGCGGCGCGTGCGGCACCCGCCCCAGCGTCGGCTTGTGGCCCACCACCCCGCAGCACGCCGCCGGAATCCGAATCGAGCCGCCCCCATCCGTACCCAGCGCCAGCGCAACCTGCCCCGCCGCCAGCGCCGCCGCCGACCCGCTGCTCGAACCGCCCGGCGTATGACCGGCCGACCACGGATTGCGCGTAGCCGGACCCAGCGGACTATGGCCAAAGGCCAGGTGACCGAATTCGGGCATGGCCGTCATGCCCACGATCACCGCGCCCGCCGCCCGCAGGCGCGCCACCGCCGGTCCGTCGGACGCCTCGATGTTCCCTTGCAACAACAGCGATCCGGCCTCGCGCGGCAGCCCCGCCACCGCCACCTGCTCCTTCACCGCAACCGGCACGCCTGCCAGCGGACCCGGAGTCGCTCCGCCCGCGTGCGCCTCGTCCAGCGCCGCGGCCGTCGACCGCGCGCCCGCCGCGTCAACGTGGCGAAAAGCGCGCAGGTGGACGTCGGTGGCGGCAATTCGCTCCAGCGAGGCCTCAAGAACCTCACGAGCGCTGACCTGACCGGCCCTGACAGCGGCCGCAATCTCCCGTGCCGAGGCGAACGGTATGGCGTCGAGGTCCACTTTCGACCTCCCCGCTCGACCGTCTAGCGGTCTGGAGCGATGAGTGGAATAGGCGTCAGCGTCGTGTCCGGCGGCACCGTCGGAACAACGCCCGGATTCAGCACCATGTCGTCAGGGTTGGTTTCGTTATAGAAACCCGGCATGTGTGGGGCCGCCCGCACGTACCACACCAATTCCCAGATCTCATCTTCGGACGTCCGCGAGCCGTATTCGGGCATGTCGCCCCGGCCGAAAAAGATCTTGTAGAAGATCGCGCCGTCCGTCTGGTTCTGAACTTCGGGATGCGAGAAATTGCGCGGTCGCGGCACGAGCAACTGCACCTGTGGCCCGTTGCCGTCCGCCAGGTGCCCGTGGCACTTCGCGCACGTGAACCGATACTGCTGGTGGGCACGCACCAGCACAGCCTCGCTAAGCGGAAGTGGATTGTCCCGCACCTCGAACTGCCCTGGCACCAACCACTCGTCGGTTTCCTGCCGCAGTCCCAGCGACGGCAGCCATGTGAACAGCCAGAACATCCCGCCAAGCAGCAAGACCAGGATGACTATCGTCGTGTCGGTGACTGCCGAGCCGCTACGTTCCACGCGTACGCCCCTGTGCGTTCCGCACCGGGCGGAAGCCGCGCGATGTTAGCACCGACTTAGCTCGCCGTGACTGCCGACGCCGTTGGATTCGCTCGCCCCAGCGCCTGTCGCAGGAACGCGTTCACTCGCACGGCGTACTCGCCTAGGCGTTGAGAAAACGCCCCCACGTGCCCGACGCTTGGCGGCTGCCAGATCACCCGCGGCTCCCCGGCCGCCTCGTAGAGCTCTTGCCCCACCGCCGCCGGCACGTAGCGATCCGACGTACCGTGAATGATGAAGACCGGTCGCGGACTAATCCGTCCGATGTCGTCCACCGGGTTTACCTGGCCCGGATCCACCCCGCTGAAAATGCGTGCCATCAATTGGATCGGGCCGGCGAATGGAAACGCCGGCACCCCCAGGAAGGCCTGGAACGACTCGTCCGTCGTGTCCAGCAGCCGCGCGTAGGACGACTCGGCCACCACCGCGGCGATCCGCGGATCGCGCGCTGCCGCCATGATCGCCGCCGCCCCGCCCATCGAGTCGCCGATCACCGCCACCCGCCGCGGATCCACCCCGGGCAGGCCAACCACCACGTCAAGGGCGTCGATCAGGTCGTCCACTTCACGCGCGCCCAGTGTCACCACGCCCGGATCGCTGAGGCCGTGGCCCCTGAAGTCGAAGATGAACGTGTTGAATCCCAGCCGCCGCAGCATGTTCCCCTTGCCCACCATGTCGCGATGCGTGCTCGCAATCCCGTGCGTCACGATCACCGTGCCGGCCGGGTCGATCACGGGGCCGTACCAGGCAGACAGGCTGGCCCCGTCGCGCGTGGGGACGTTGAGCCGGACCCAGCCGACGTCGTAGTCAAGCCGCGTACTCATGTCGTCCGCTTGCGGCGGGTGCGTCAGAAACCAGGCGGTCAGGCCCGACAGCACCAAGAAAGCCAGCGCGCCCAGCGCCACCACGCCAATACCGACCCGCACCAGCAACCGACCCATGTTCACGCGCGGTCGCGGCACATACGCCAGCCGCCCCGGCAGCCGGGGCCGGTGCATACCCTGGTAGACGGAACCCATCGACGGAAACTCTTCCGTGGCGTGCGCACGGCGCGTGGCGGAGAACGTGGCCTACACGATGTCACACTGCGTCAACCCGCGACGTGAGGAATCTCCCGTATGACCGTGCTGGAACTCGGACCCGACGCCATTGAGCCGCGCGCGCTTGACGCCCACGAAGCGCACATGCTGGACGCCGTCATGGGCCAGTCCTTGGGCGTTCAGGCCGGCGAGCGTGTGCTCGTGGTCACCGATCCACCCAGGCGATCGCTGGGTCAACTTTTTGCCCGTGGCGCCCTCCGCGCTACAGGAAACGTGCATCTGCTGCTAATGGCCGAAGCGCCCGACCACGGCAGCGAACCGCCCGCGCGGGTCGCGGAGGCGATGGCTGAAGCCGATGTCTGCTTCTTGCCCACCAGCAAGTCCCTCAGCCACACGCACGCGCGCCGTAACGCCAGCGCCGCCGGCGCCCGCGTCGCGAGCATGCCCTCGATCACCTACGAAATGGCCATGCGCACGCTGCGGGTGGACTACGCCGACATCGCACGCACGTCCGAAGCGTTGGCCGACATGCTGTCCGCCGCCGCTACCGTGCGCCTCACCGCTCCGGGAGGAACCGACCTCCACCTGGACTTGAACGGACGCCAGGGCTTCGCCGACACCGGCGTCTTCACAGCTTCCGGCGCCTTCGGCAACCTGCCGGCTGGCGAGGCCTTCGTCGCGCCGCTGGAGGGCCGAGCGTATGGAACCCTCGTCTTCGATGCCGCCCTGCCGGTGGACGACCCGGATGACGCCGTGTCCAGCGCACCGATGGTGATCGAAGTGCGCGACGGTCTGGCCCGTAGCGTCACCGGCCCCGGCGCCGAGGACCTGCAAGCCGTCTTCGACCGCCTGGGCCAGGACGCCCGCAACATCGCCGAACTCGGCATCGGCACCAACCCCGCCACCCGCATCAGCGGCAACGTCCTCGAATGCGAAAAAGTCGTCGGGACGGCTCACGTGGCGCTCGGCAACAGCCTGCACATCGGCGGCGCCACCGATGTTCCATTCCACAGCGACGGCGTGCTCAACCGACCGACGATCCTGGCCGGCGACACGCCGCTCATCGAGGACGGGCGACTGGCGGTGTGAGCGGGTCCGGGACGCGATTCGCACGTTCGGCCTGCGCCGCCGTCATTGCCCTGACGCTGGCCGCGGCCACCTGCGTCGCGCCCCGGGGCGTTGCGCCCGCGGCGACGCCCACGCCCTCGCCGTCCCCGACCTGGACGCCGATCCCGTTTGCCACAGCCACGCCCCGTCCCACGCCCACCCCGACGCAAGCGCCAACGGTCGTGGCTGTGGCAACTCCCGTGGCAACATCGCCTTCGCCTCCAGCCGACGCGCCGGAAACCAGCCCAACGCCGCCCCCGCCCACCGCCTCGCCCGAGGAACTGGCGCGCTACAGCACGGAAGAACTGCAGGCGCGACTGCCCGACCCCGCCGTCCTAACGGACCGTCTCGGCGTACCGGTGGTCCGTGGCGCCGATGAAGACATTACTGCGGCCAACTTTGGCCTGCAGGGCCAGTTTCTTGACCCGCTCGTCATCCGCCGGCTCGATCCGTTCCTGTTCGCACTTCTATTCGTGGGGCAGACCGCCTCCAGCGCGGAACAGTTTCTGGCGGACAACCTGCTCGACGCGCCGGGCCCCTTCTTGGAGACTGTGGCCAGCGGCCTGGTGGAAGGGTTTCAAACCTCTGAGCGCCCGGCCGATGTGGTTGTTTTGGTCGTGCAGGCGCCTCCACCCGTCGGGGAGCGCTCCGCCTCGGCCCGCACGCGCGTGGTCAGCGGGACCGACGCCTTTGAAGCCCGCCTGCTGATAGCCGAGCAGGACGACATCCTCGTCCTGGTCCTGCAGATGGCACGCGTCGACCAAGGGACGGCTGCTGAACTACTGGACGATATTTCCCTCGCCTCCGCGGTTCTGATCTCGGAAATCCCTCGCGGATAACACCGGACTGACGGCCTTGATCGCCTGGAAGAACTCCTCCTCACGGCGAGCCCTAGGCCCCGGCGGCAGGGGTCGGTGTCTCCTCCACAGGCAGCACAATCTCCAGCGGCGACGCATCCGTATAACGCAACTCCAGCCGGCCTACCTGAACCAGCCGCAGGAAGTGCTGGCCGGGCAGGAACTCGAACACGTCGAAGTGAATCGGAATGGCATACGGTCCAAGCGTCCCGTTGGGCTCCGGCAACAGCGTCGCCACCAGCGTTTCGTCGATGTACGCGCGGATCCAGCACGTCTCTGGCTGGAACTCCGTCCCTAACACCTCGGGGCACGGATCCCACCCCGACGACCGTGTAACCCAAAGTTCCTGCCGCCCCGCCATCTGAACCTTGGTCGTGCCGAATTCGGCCTCGATCGTCACCTTGGCCTTGTCGGCCACGTCAAGCACAAACGGCTCGTCGGACTCCGGTTCGTCCGGCCCGCAGGCGGCGAGTGCCAGCGCCAGCGCAAGGCAGGCCACCGACGCCAGAGCGCGCAGCCGCGACAGGGTTGGAAGTTGGTGTCCTGAGAACATCTCCAATGTTCAATCTACCGCGAAAAACCGCCTCTGCCGCATGTAGGCTCCCGTCATGGCGCTTGACCAGCCCGCCGCGAAGCCGCGCTTGCTCGCCGTCGACGACGATCCCGAGATCCTGGACCTTCTGGATCGAGGCCTCAAGATTGAGGGCTTCGACGTCCGCGTAGCGACCGACGGCAATGCCGCCCTCAGGGCGCTCGCCGAGCATCCAACCGATGTCGTCGTGCTGGACGTCATGATGCCCGGCCTCGACGGGCTCGCCGTCATCCAACGCATACGGGAAACCAGCGATGTCCCCGTCCTGTTCCTCAGCGCCCGCGAGCGTGTCCGCGACCGCATCGCTGGTCTTGAAGCCGGTGGCGACGACTACCTGCCCAAGCCCTTCGCCTTTGGCGAGCTTGTCGCCCGCCTCCGCGCCCTGTTACGCCGCCCCGGCACGCCGGAGTCCGATCGCCTCGTCTTCGCCGACCTCCAACTGGACGAAGCCGCGCGTCAGGCCACCCGTGCTGGAACTGTCGTCCCGCTGACTGCAACCGAGTTCGACCTACTGCGCGTCTTCATGCGCGAACCCAGGCGCGTCCTTTCCCGCGAGCGCCTGCTGGAGGCCGCCTGGGGTTTCGCGCCCGACACCATTTCCAACGTCGTGGACGTCTACGTTGGCTACCTGCGCCGCAAGCTGGAGGCCGACGGTCGCCCCCGCCTCATCTGGACGGTACGCGGTGCCGGCTACGTGCTGCGCGAGGACGGCGCATGAGCATCCGCCTCAAGCTCCGCCTCCTGTACCTCGCCTGCATCGCGGTCACCATCACCGTCTTCGGAATCGGGCTCCAACTCCTTCTCATGGCGCATGTCGATACGGAGGTCGACGAGACCCTCCGCGGCCGCGCCCGCGAAGTCGTACGCATTGCGCAAGTCAGCGGAGGCCTCACCGGCGTCCGTCCCGAGGTCGGCATGCTCATCGAACTTCCCGTCGATGAGCTCCGCGAACGCGAGGTCTACCTTCAGGTGCTCGATCCGCACGGTCGGCCTGTCGTCGCCTCCGTCAACCTGCGCGGCCAGTCGCTGCCGGTCACCGATGGCGCCAGGCGCGTGATCGACACCCACGAGGAATCCATCGAGACCATCAACGTTGCGGGCCGCTTTCGCCTGCGTTTGCTCAGCCTCCCGATCCTGCGCGGCGAAAACCTTGTCGGCGTCCTGCAAAGCGCCCAGTCGCTCCAACTCGCCGACAGCACCACGGAACGCTCCCGCAACCTCCTCATCGGCGGGGCCGCGGTTGTCTTCGTCGTCGCCTCCCTTAGTGCCCTCTATCTCACCCGCACCGCCGTCAACCCCGTCGCGGAAATCACCCGCACCGCCGAAGCCATCTACCGCCAGGGCGACCTCAGCCGCCGCATCAACGTCGGTTCCGGCCAGGACGATCTCACCGCCCTCGGCCGCACCTTCAACCGCATGCTTGACCACATCGAAGACAGCGTGGAATCCCAGCGGCGCTTCGTCGGCGACGCCTCCCACGAACTCAAGACCCCCCTTACCGTCATCCGCGGCAACGCCGAACTCCTCGGCCGCGACCCTTCCGGATCGGATGACACCGCTGCCGGGGCCATAACTCGGGAGGCCGACCGTATGCAGAGCATCGTCAACGACCTCCTCGCCGTCGCCGAACTCGATGCCCCGGGCGAGCTCAGGTTCGAACCCGTCAACCTCCGACCGCTGGTCGTGCGCGTCCTCACCGATTTAGGTCCCGTGGCTGCGGGCCGCTCCCTCGTCCTGGCCGGCACCGACACCGCCTGGGTCTTCGCCGACGCCGACAAGCTGGAACGCGCCCTCCGGAACCTCGTCCAGAACGCCATCACCGCTACTCCGGACGATGGCGTCATCCAAGTCAGGCTCACACACCGCGACCGCGCTGTCTCCCTCACCGTCAGCGACAACGGACCGGGCATCCCTACCCAGCATCTCCCGCATGTCTTCGACCGGTTCTATCGGGCGGATCCCGCTCGCTCGCGCGCCGGCGGCGGCACCGGTCTCGGCCTCACGATCGCGCGCAGCGTTGCCGAAACCCACGGCGGCAGCATTCAGGCCCGCCGTGCGGACCTTGGCGGTGCCGAACTCGAGATCCGCCTCCCGGCCGGCCGCCCACCTGCGCATGGAGAGCCATCTACCGGTTCATAGTGAGCCCGTCCAACGACGAACACCCCGCGCAACACGCCAGCCCCAAGCCGGTCCTACTCTCACCCCAAATCCTCCCCTCTTAGCGTTCTCTCATCTAGCTCCCCTAGCCTCATAGACGACTGGAGAAGCGCTTGGGGTAGCGCTTCCGACCAAGGAGGGCGGACATGTCCCCACCCATCAGATCCTCCCGGCTCCGACTGGTCGATCGTCTTCGAACTGAAGGCGCGCGGTCGGCAACCTACAGAACCGGGCAGATCGTCCTGGAGCCGGCGTCGGACCTGCGGCGCGTTGGCATCATCTGCAAGGGTAGCGTCACCATCTGGCGCATCAGCCCCAGGGGCCGCCAACTCGCCGCCGCCTCGCTCCGCGAGGGCGACTGGTTCGAAAACGTCTTCCCCACCGACGGCCAGGAACGCACCATCGTCGAAGCCGACGGCCCAGTCACCATTGCCTGGTTCGACGTTCCGGCCTTTCGCCGTCTAGCCCAGCGGCATCCCGTGATCCTGCGCGATCTGATCCAGCGCCAGGTGTCCCGGCTTGCCGCTGTTCAACAGCGTGCCGCGCAAACCGCACTCGACTCCGTCGCCGGCTCCGTCGCCCTGGCCATCCTCCAGATGGCGGAGCAGGAGCACGCCACCGATCTGCGCGTCACCCACGAGGAACTGGCCCAGCGCCTCGGCACCGTCCGCGAGAGCGTCAGCCTCGCCGTCAACAAGCTGCGGCGCGCCGGCGCGCTCGCCCCGTCCAGCGGCCGCAAGCGCCTCATCTCCATCCTGAGCCTCCCCAAGCTTCAGCAGTTCGCCGGCGCCCGACCCGTGGCCCGCTAACGCAACCCCCGCCCAGTGGGGGGGGGGGGGGCCCCCCGCCGGCCCCCCCCCCCCCGCCCGGGGCCCGGCGGCCGGGGGGGGGGGCGCGCCCGGGGGGGGGGCGGCCGGCCCGCCGGGCCCGGGGGGG
>JAPPLN010000031.1 GCA_028874175.1 Chloroflexota bacterium | reverse complement strand
GCTCCTCCACCCGGTTCTCCACCAGGCCGCGAAACCCGTCGCGAATCCCCACCACCCGCATGCCATAGCGCCCAATGGCTGACTTGCCTACCGCGCGGATGGCGGCATTCAATCCGGGACTGTCCCCACCGGCGGTCAGGATGCCAATGCGACGGGGAGTCATGTTGTGTTTTCCGAGGGTGGTCGCCCACCCATTCGTCAGCCTCGCCGAATGGTCTTCACGAATACGTTACACCGCACCGGGGCATGGTGCCCGCTCATGTCGACCGGCATGGATTGGACCCTCGGTCCGCATCGCGCCCGCATGGAGGCAGATCGTCAGCCACGATGCAACGCTAGCGACCCGCTCGCGGACTCACGCCGTGACTGCCCGGTGTCGAATAGTCATTTATCTCATACCAGATAGTGTCATAATATACGACTCATAGTTTCGTTTAATGCGACTAATTGACATGCTGTTCAAGACTCCTCCACTTGACGATCAGGAGCGCGGCGTCTGCGCGCGTCTTGAGGCGTTGCGTGCGGCGCTGCGAAGCCAAGTCGCCGACGAGCGGCGCTGGAGCGGGCTGCTGCGGCGCGTGGCGGCCGCTCGGGCCATTCAAGGCTCCAACAGCATTGAGGGCCTGCATGTCACGCTGGACGACGCCGTGGCTGCCGTCAGCGGCGCCAATCCGCTGGATACGCCCCCCCAGGTCTGGTGCGCCATTCAGGGTTACCGAGACGCCCTCACGTTCATCCTGCAGCTAGCGGACGATCCCAGCTTTGCCTACGACGCCTCACTGCTCAAAAGCCTGCACTTCATGATGACGAAAGACGACTTGCGCGCAAGTCCGGGCCGCTGGCGCTCTGGACCTGTCTACGTGCGCGACGAGCGCAGCGGGACGCTCGTGTATGAGGCCCCCGACGCACTGGACGTACCAAATCTGGTGTCCGAACTGGTCGCGGAGCTTGGCCGGCCCGAGGACCGAACACCAGCTGTGGTTCGGGCGGCGATGGCGCACCTGAATCTGGTGATGATTCACCCGTTCCGCGACGGCAACGGCCGAATGGCTCGTGCGCTGCAGTCTCTTGTGCTGGCGCGCGCCGGCGTACTCGCCCCGGTCTTTGCCAGTATTGAGGAGTACCTGGGACGAAACACCGCCGCCTACTACGCGGTGTTGGCCGAGGTGGGCGGCGGCACTTGGCAGCCGCAGCGCGACGCGCGGCCGTGGGTGCGATTCGCCTTATCCGCCCACTTCCAACAGATCCAGACTCTGCGGCTTCGAGCAGCCGAGGCCGAGCGTCGCTGGGACCTGCTCGAGCAGGAGGTCAAGAACCGTCGTTTGCCGGAGCGATCAGTCCCGGCCCTGTTCGACGCTGCCCAGGGTTTTCGGGTAGGCAATGCCGCATACCGCGAACTGGCCGACGTCAGCCAGGTCGTGGCGGGACGCGATCTCCAGGCGCTGGCGGCGGCGGAACTGCTGGAGGCACGAGGTGAGCGGCGTGGCCGCTACTACGTCGCATCTGATCTCCTGACAAGCCTGGAAGCCTCCATCTACCGTGACCGCGCGCCCATTCCGGATCCTTTCGAGGCCTAGACAAACCCGCGCTACGCTGCGAAAGCCGGAAAGCGAACACCGTTCGGCCAGGAGACCGAGACGCAATGTCGACAGACGACAGGCCTGACATTCCTACGGTCCTGCAGGGCGCCTACGCCTGCGACCTGGCGCCGGACGGCAATGGGCGGGCCTTTGGCGCATGGGCCGGTACGGACTGGGCCGAGGAGGCGCTGTTCGTGGCGCGCTCCAACACCGCGGGCGGGGGCTGGCAGTTCGGGCTGGGTCGGGACGAGCGCGACCTCATGGCGCGCCTGGGCGCCGCGCGGTATCGCGTGTACGCCGGCGAACTGGGCGGAAGTGACCTCGCGCCAGTTGAGCTGACCGAAAGCCCTACTGTCATCCAGGACCCTGCCGCGGCGGTCTTTGGCGATCGGCGCCTCGTGACCTGGGGCGAGCGCTTCGACCATCACTTCGTCGTGCGCGCGTGGACCGGCGCCGAGGTCGAGACCGTCGCGGACGCGCCGGCCTCGCTAACCCGTCCCGCCGCCGCCATCGACTCGGCGGGCCAGCCGTGGATTGCCTGGCAGGCGTTCGATGGCGACGGCTGCGCCGTCGTGATGAGCCGCAGATCCAACAGTGGCTGGACCCCGCCCAGTGTTGCCTCGGTTCCTGGCCAATCGGCCTGGCGGCCGGCCCTGCGCGCATCGGCCGCGCATGGCGTGTGGCTGGCCTGGGACGCCTGGACGGGACACCACTTTCACGTCTTCGCCCGGCGGATCGGACCGGACGGGACGCTCGGTCCCGCTGTCCAGGTCAGCGATCTGCCGCTGCTGGCCATGGACGTGGATGTGGCCGTGGATGCCGACGACACGGCCTGGCTGGTCTGGGAGCAGTCGCCGCCCTGGGGCTCGAACCATCGGTTCAACGAGACGCGACAACTGGTGCTGGCCGCGATTGACGCCAGCGGCAATATCTACCAGCCCCAGATCCCGTGGGGCACCGGGCAGGTCCCGATTCCCATCGAGACCTTCACGCACGTGCAATCGGCCGAGTTCATCGTGCCCGTGTCGCCGCGCCTGCTCGTGGGGCCTCGCGGCATCGAGCTGTTCTTCCAGCGCTTCCGCAGCAACGACTACGTGGACTTCGGCTGGCGGCTGGAATGCATGGTCTACTCCGGCTCGACGTGGTCGGATCCTCAGACGGTGAGCCCCTTCCACGGCACGCCGGACACGCGCTACGGCGTGGCGGCATTGCCCGACGAGCGGCGGATCGTGGCGCACAACGCCATGGACTTTGCGTCCATGCAGACGCTCGAACGTTGGCGGGCCGGACTGCCGTTCCTCCGCGGCGGCGCTTCCCCCGCGACTCGCGAGCGAATCGAAGTCCTGACGCTCGATCCTCCGTCCGCCGCCGCAGAGCCCCCGCTACGCGTTGAGTTCCCTCGTTACGAAGGCGTCCGCGAGGACACCCCGCGAGTCCGCCGCGATGGCCGCACCGTCACCGTCGGCGACCAGACCTATCACCTCTACTGGGGCGACATGCACCGGCACTCGCATCTCTCCAAGTGCATCGCCGCCAACGACGGGTCGCCCGTGCACAACTTCCGCTGGGCGATCGACCACAACCGCATGGACTTCTGGGCGCTCACCGAGCACCTGGAATACATGAGTTACAACGAGTGGCGACGGGTCGAGGAAACGGTGGCGGCTTTCACCAACGACGGCCGCTTCGAGCCCCTCTTCGGCTTCGAGTGGGGCCTCAACCCCGGCCACACCAACATCTTCTACCGCGACCAGCAGCTGGGCGAAGAGCTCCGCACCCTGGCGCTGATGTCCCCCAGCCTCGAGGATCTGATGGAGCGCTGGGACAGCCGCATGCCGGACGGCGCGGTCATGGCGGCCCGTCACTTTCACGGCCACCGCCAGCCGGACGTCTTCGAGGGCTTTCGACCCACCTGGGAGCCCGCCATGGAGATCATGCAGGCCCGCGGCGACCAGCGGGAGTGGATCGAAACCTTCCTGCGCGAAGGCGCCCGCATCGGCTTCATCGGCGCCACCGATCACGGCCGCTTCTGGCACTTCGCCTACTGCATGACCGGCGTCTGGGCCACCGAGCCAACGCGCGAGGCAATCTTCGACGCCATCTGGAAGCGCCGAACCATCGCCACGTCCGCAAAGATTCTTGTGCACACCGAGGTGTCCGGGATCCCGATGGGTGGCGAAGGCGAAGTCTCCGGCGATCCGCAGCTATGTGTGACTGCCGAGTCCGCGCAACGCCTGCGCGAGATCCAGGTCTTCCGCAACGGCGCGTCGGTTCACCGGGAGTCCGTCGATGGGTCCAGCCTGGACTGGACCTGGACCGACCGCGGCAACCCGCGCAGCCAGAACTACTACTACGTACGCCTCTCCGCCGAACCGGCCCTCCCCCAGGGCACCCCGGCCGTGGCCTACGCCTCGCCGGTCTGGGTTACGACCACGGACTGCTGAGCGGCCGCAGCGTTACGGCAGGCCCAAATCCTCCACGGCCTGGTGCAGGTCGGGTGGCAGCGGCCCGGCCTGGACGGCCGCGACGCTCTCCTCGATCTCCGCCGGTGTGGCGGCGCCGACCAGGATGGTGGCGATGCTCGGATCGCCCACCAGGAATCGCAGGGTCAGCGCGACCAGCGACAGTTGGCTCTCCTGTTGCAACTCGATGAGACGCGGCACCCGTTCTCGTTCTTCAGGCGTCATCTCGCCCGCCCAAATTGGCGCTGTCTGAAGACTCTTCGGGCGGATCGCCGCGAGGCGACCACGACGGAAGACGCCGCCCAGCGCGATTCCCATACCGCGCTCGTTGGCAACCGGAAGTAGCTGCCCACGGATGTGGCGGTCGATCAGGCCATAGGCCAGGGCGCTCAGGCACACATCCACGTCGGCGTCGCCCGCCGCGCGCAAAACGTGCGCCAGATGGTCCGGACTGTTGCCGCTGATGCCGACGTAGCGGCAGCGGCCCGCAGCCCGGGCCTCTTGTAGCACCTGTATCACCGGCGCGTTGGCCACGTCGGGCTCGGATTCCAGGTCCACGAACAGGTCGTCGCTCGGCTCGTCGCTCCACCAGTAGTGATGGTCGGCCTCGTGAATAAGCACAATGTCCGCACAGTCGCGCCGTAGAACCCGCAGGTTTTCTTCAAGCTGCGTGTGTACGGCGTCAGGCGAGCGAAAGCGGCTGCGCTGCGCCAGGTTGCCCACCTTGGTCGAGACCACATGCGGCTCCGGCCGCCCCTGCAGCGCGACGCCGAGAATCGCCTGCGCCACCCCGCTGCTATACGACGGCGCGGTGTCGAAGCAATTGACCCCGAGCTCCAGCGCTCGCTGTACCGTCGCCACGCCCTCGGCGAACGACACCCGCGGCAACCCGCAGCCGCCCAGGCTGAGAGTGGTCACCTGATC
Source organism: Chloroflexota bacterium (assembly GCA_028874175.1). Classification (GTDB taxonomy): domain Bacteria; phylum Chloroflexota; class UBA11872; order UBA11872; family UBA11872; genus UBA11872. Next base: position 9,228 of record JAPPLN010000031.1, on the reverse strand, counting down.
GCCGGTACGCCCAAGGGGACGTAGTTCCAGCATGCTCATCGAGAAGTCTTCACCGTCATCATCCAATGTAAGTCTGACTTGACGACTGGTCCCACGTCCCCCCGCGCTTCCACGAACACCTCAGGCGACGCCAGCCGGTTCTTGGGAATCTTCCGGCTTCATCAAGAGGGCCGGCACGATGGCAACCAAGGCAAGGATCCCCGAGATCATAAAGAGGTTCTGGAACACGGTCACGCCGGCTCCCAGCAGTTGGGCCTGGGTTTCGGCAAAGTTCGGTCCGAGCGTCACGTCGGCGGTGAGACTGTAGAAGCGCTCGATACCCCAGGCGGACAAGGCCGCCAGTCCCAGCGCCATCCCGACCATTCGCGACGCGGTAACCAGCGAGGCAGCAACGCCCCAATATCCACTGGGCGCCGCGCTCAACGCGCTGACGCCGATTGGCGGGATAACCAGGCCGAATCCCAGTCCCGCCGCTACCAGCGGCAGGGTCAGCCTGAGTCCTTCAACATCGGCGTCCCAGCCGCTCATCAGCAGTAAGCCCGTTCCAATCAGCACCAGGCCGACGATGCACACCTCTCGCACGCCCGTCCATCGAAGAATGTAGCCACCGGCCAGTGCCCCTACTGGAATGGCTGCCGTGACACGCACCAGGTTCAGCGCGCTCTCCCAGGTTTCTTTCGCCAGGACGGTCCCGGACATGAGGGGCACGCAGACCAACGTCATGATTAGTGCGATTCCGACCAGAAACTGGGTCACATTGGATGAGACGAACGCCCTGGAGGTGTAGAGGAACGATGCCAGGAGCGGCTGGATCGCCCGTCGCTCCACCACGACCAGAACGCCGACGAGAATGACGGCGACGGCCAGCGTCGCGTATGGGAAGAACGACTCCCCGGTAAAGATGCCTCGCTGGGCCAGCGCAAACGTCAGGACCGTCAGCGCCGCTCCCAGCGCAAACGCCCCGAGGTAGTCCATCCTGGCCTCCGGATTGGCGCGGTTCGGCAGGATGGCCAGCAGCGCAATCAGAAGCAGGCTCTGCGGCACGTCCAGCCAGAAAATCCATCGCCAGCCAATCCACTCGATGATGGCCCCGCCATAGATGGGCCCCACAACCGAGCCGGCTTCAGCGGAGGCGGCCACGAGTCCTATGGCCAGCCCTCGTTTCTCCATCGAAACGGCCGCGACGGCCATGGCCAGGCCAATCGGAACTGTCGCGCCGCCGCCCATGGCCTGGATCACTCTGGCGGGCACGATCCAATTGAAGTTCGGCGCAAGCGCTACGAAGGCCGAACCGACGGCAAAAACCAACAGCGCGGCCTGGAACAGCCTGACGCGGCCGTAGACGTCGGACAGACGCCCCGCCAGCGGCATGGCCACGGTGTAACTGATCAGATACCCCGTCATGATCCAGGACGCCCTATCCAGGTCCGTAATGGGAATCTCCAGGTCGACCATGACGCGCGGCAGCGCGGTGACCACGACGGTCTGGTCCAGGGCGGTGGAAAACACCGCCAAACACAGGACCACCAAAACAACCGGCTGGGACGAGCCCAGGCGGATGAAGGAAGACCTCACGTGCCTACTGGCCGGTGGTTAGGTCCGGAAGCTCGATTTCAACGGGGACGTTGATGTCTTCGATGGTTATGAGACGGGAAGTCTCCGGGGCGTCCTCGTCATAGATCTGGCCCTCGAGGCGTATCTGTCGCAAGAGGGCCTGCGCCGGGTCAATCCACAGGGTCAGAGTCACCTCGTGACCCGGATCGGCGGACTTGATGAGGTCCGTCAGAGATTCGGACTGAATGACCCCTTGAACGCTAACGGCAGGAGCGCCCTGCAGGACTTCCTGGCCGGTCATGGTCAGGTCCTGAACCGCGGCGGGCAGACTGCCAAAGAGCTTCGTCATACCGGCGAAGTCGAAGGGCACCTGGTCCGGCGGCAAGGGAGCCCATGGGGCGTCTGCGGAGAATTTGACGAAGGCTTGGTCTCCGACCTGGACTATCTCAATCTTGACGAATCCAAGGCCGGGAGCCACCACGTCAACCAGCATCCGAACGCTGTCGGGAGTCTTGATTACGGCTTCCATCCGCTTCAATTTCGTCCCAAAGAGCGGGGCTCCCGATTCCGTCTCGTCCACCATGCTGAACTTTGCCGTCGACATGGTGGCAATGCTCTGTCCTACCGCCGCAAGGAGTTGGCTCCCCTGCGCGGCGGCCGCGGCGGCAGGCGCTGTTGGTTCGGGAGTAGCCGTGGGTGTGGGCGTCGGCTCAGGAGTGGCCGTGGGCGTCGGCGTGGGTTCGGGTGTTGCTGTGGGCGTCGGTGTCGGTTCGGGAGTAGCCGTGGGCGTGGGCGTCGGCTCGGGAGTTGCGGTGGCCGCCGGTGGAGGCTCGGGAGTCGGCGGCGGCGCGGGCTCGGGATCGTCCCCGCAGACAGCGGCCGGAAACAGGAAGGCGATCAGCAAAACGGTGATCGAGAATCTGCATATACGAGCCATGGACAATTTCATCGCGCCATCCCCTTCAGCCAATATCCGACTGTCCGCCCGTGATGCAACGATGACGCCAACATTCGAGCCTACACGCATTGCGACACGGACGCGCAAGGAGTTAGTCGAGCCAGGGACAGTTCCTGACGACTCCCTCAGAGCGACCAGCGATAGGCCAGTGACGACTCACGTCAGCCGTCCCAGGGCAGCTCGGCTACGCGACCGAGTACGGCGGGTGTGCCATCAGACAGATCCCGCGATGCCCTCGGCGGCGGTGTAGGACTGAGGCGCCAGGTTCCGATTTGCGCTCGGGCGATGGCCGAGGCCAAAAAGCGTTGGAAGATAGGGGAGAAGACCAAGAGCGAACCGGAGCTCTTCATTGGTCGCCAATGAAGAGCACGGTCAAGGCGAAGGCGCAATGTCGGTAGTCGCTAGGCCTGACACTCCTACTGTGCTGCAAGGCGCCTACGCCTGCGATGTCGCGCCGGACGCTGACGGCGGCGCCTTCGGCGCCTGGGCCGGCAGCGACTGGGCCGAAGAATCGCTCTTTGGCCTGCGCACGTCGCACCCCGGCGGGCACTGGCAGTTCGCGCCCGGCCACAGCGAGCGCGACCTCATGGCGCGTCTCGGCGCGGGTCGCTTTCGCGTCTACGCGGGCACGCTGACCGGCGACGAACTCAACCCGGTCCAGCTGACCGAGAGTCGCACCGCCATCCAGGACCCCGCCGTGGCTGCCTTCGCCGATCAGCGACTCGTGACCTGGGGCGAGCGTCTAGACCAGCACTTCGTCGTGCGGGCCTGGACCGGCGCCGAGGCCGAAACCGTGGCGCCCGCCCCTGCCTCGCTTACCCGTCCGACCGCGGCCATCGACTCCGACGGACACGCGTGGGTCGCATGGCAGGCGTTTAACGGCGACACCTGCGTCGTGGTGGTCAGCCGGCGTCGTCGCGACGGATGGACGCCGCCCGTGGTGGCTTCGGTTGCCGGCCAGTCGGCCTGGCGCCCGGCGCTGCGAGCCTCGGTCGGCCAGGGCGTTTGGCTGGCCTGGGACGCCTGGACCGGTCATCACTTTCACGTCTTCGCCCGGCGCATTGCTGCGGACGGCACGCTCGGCCCGGCCACGCAGGTCAGCGACGTGCCCCTGCTGGCCATGGATGCCGACGTCGCCGTCGATGCCGACGACACGGCCTGGCTGGCCTGGGAACAGTCGACGCCGTGGGGCGACGATCACCGCTTCAATATTACGCGGCAACTGGTGCTGGCCGCCGTCGATCCCGTCGGCCAGACCTACTGGGCGCAAAGCCCGTGGACCCACGGTCAGGTGCCGATTCCGATCGAGAGCTTCACGTATAGCCTGTCGCCCGAGAACATCGTTCCCGTGTCGCCCCGGCTCGTTGCGGGGCCAGATGGAATCGAGCTGTTCTTCCAGCGCTTCCGCAGTTCGCACCAGAAGGACTTCGGCTGGCGACTCGAACGAATCGTCTACGCCGGCTCGTCCTGGTCCGAGCCTGAGACCGTCAGCCCATTTGAAGGTATGCCCGATACCCGCTACGGCGTGGCGCCGCTGCCCGATAGCCGGCGCCTACTGGCGCACAACGCCACCGAGTACATCCCCATGCACACGCGGGAGCGCATGGACGCCGGTCTGCCCCGGCTGCGCGCGGGCAGCGCGCCCGTGGACCGCGAACGGATCGAGCTCCTCACCGTCGCGCCACCGCCCAAAGCCGCGGAACCGCCGCTCAAGGTGGAGTTCGCGCACTACGAAGGCGATCGCAGGCCGACCCCGCAGGCCCGCCGCGACGGCCGCACCATCACCGTCGGCGACCAGACCTACCAGCTGCTCTGGGGCGACATGCACCGGCACTCGCACCTCTCCAAGTGCATGTCGCCCAACGACGGAACGCCGCTGCAGCACTTCCGCTGGGCCGTCGACCACAACCGCATGGACTGGTGGGCGCTCACCGAGCACCTGGAGTACCTGAGCTACAACGAGTGGCGCCGAGTTGAGGAGACGGTTGCCGCCTTCACCAGCGACGGCCGCTTCGAGCCGCTCTTCGGCTTCGAGTGGGGCAACAACCCCGGCCACACCAACATCTTCTACCGCGACCAGCAGCTCGGCGAAGAGCTGCGGGCGCTCACGCTGATGTCGCCCAGCCTCGAAGACCTGATGGAGCGCTGGGACGCCCGCATGCCCGCCGGCGAAGTGCTGGCCGCGCGCCACTTCCAGGGCCACCGGCAGCCGGACGTCTTTGAGGGCTACCGCGCCAAGTGGGAGCCGTCCATGGAGATCATCCAGACGCGCGGCGACCAGCGCGAGTGGATCGAGACCTTCCTTCGCGAAGGCGCAAAGATCGGGTTTCTGGGCGCCAGCGACCACGCCCGCCACTGGCACTTCGCCTACTGCATGACTGGCGTCTGGGCCACCGAACCGACCCGCGAGGCCATATTCGACGCCATCTGGCAGCGCCGAACCGTTGCCGCCTCAGCCAAGATCCTGCTGCATACCGAGGTGTCCGGAATCCCCATGGGCGCCGAAGGCGAGGTCTCGGGCGACCCGCAGGTTCGAGTGGTTGCCGAGTCCGCCCAACCGCTCCGCCAAATCGAGGTCTACCGCAGCGGCACGCTGGCCCACCGCGAGTCCCTGGACAGTCCCACCCTGGACTGGACCTGGACCGATCGCGGCAACCCGCGCAGCCGCAACTACTACTACGTGCGCCTGGCCGCCCAACCCGCGCTGCCCCAATCCACCCCCGCCGTGGCCTATGCCTCACCGATCTGGGTGCGCGCCCCAAGACACTAGAGAGTGAGCTCTGAACGATGTCGGCTCAGATTGACGACCAACAGCCTTCTCCTCGTCTCCGCGAAGTCTTCAGCTTTCCAAATCCGGTCAATGAAGTAGCTGCCCGGGTCGTTGCGGGGATGGTCGTGGTCCTGTCCGTCACCACACTGCTTACCGGTCAGTGGTGGCTGGCATTCCTGCTTGCCTACGGCTTTCTCGCCAGGGTCGCCACCGGACCTACGTTGAGCCCGATGGGTCAACTGGCGACCAGGCTGATCGCACCTCGCATCGCTGAACCAAAGCTCGTGCCCGGCCCGCCGAAGCGCTTTGCGCAGACGGTTGGCCTTGCCTGTGTAGTGACGGCCCTGGTGCTGCACTTCGTCGCCGGGCTGTCCGTGGCGGCGGGCGCCGTCCTGGCGATGCTGACCGTCTTCGCCGCGCTCGAGTCATTCCTCGGCTTCTGCGCCGGCTGCTTCGTCTTCAACTACCTGATCCGCTGGGGCTTGATCCCCCAGTCGGTCTGCGAAGCCTGCGTCAACTTCGACGCCACACAGACGTAGCGCCAGGCTCGAACGAAAAGCTACGCCGGCTTGCGGGCGTGGACGAAGTACATGGGCGTGAAGATGCCCAGCCGTCCCGCCTCCACCATGGCAACCGCGCAGAGATTCAGGGTGTCCGCCACGCGAACCGATCCTTGCGGGACGATGCGAAGCGCCTCGAGCACTTTCAGCGTGCCGTGGGTCACCGAGCGCCCGATCCGCGAGCTGCGAAAGCTCGCGAACGAAATCCCCGAGCCGGCCAGCGGCTGATACCAGGGGATTGACGGACCGGTCTGTAACGTCAGATCTCGCGTTTCCAACACATCGAAGCCCACTGTTCGAAGCGCATCATCTACAGTCTGGTAGTCGTCGATGATAAGCAGGCCGCCGCCGAGTTGAATGTCAGCCTTGATCCTGACGTGGCGGGGATTCGTCGGGTCGAAGCGATTAGTCATGCAGTATTCGTACGCGCCAAAGCAGGCGCCAGGTTTGAGCAGCCGGTAAATCTCGCGGTAGATGCCGACTTTGTCCGGTGCGCAGCACGACGCCTCGATGGAGTAAGCGGCGTCGAATGACTCATCCGGAGCCTCAACACTCAGAAAGTCGCAGTGAATGAAGTCCGCCAGGTCGGCCAGCTGCGCCTCGTCTGTGAGCTTCCGGGCGCGTTCGAGCTGATAGGCATTGCTGTTGACGCCAACGATCTTTGCGCCGGAAAAGCGGGCGATCTCCATGAGCGGTCCGCCAACCCCGCACCCGATGTCGGCCACGACCATTCCGGGCTTGAGTCCGAGGGCGTGGGCCATGTAGTGCTCGTGGCGAGCCAGCGACGCCTTGAAGCTCTCGCCGGGGACGCGGGGCGCAAAGTGAAACGACGTGCCCCATCCATACTCGAAAAAGTCGGTAACCAGGTCGTAGTAGAGATTGTTGATGGTCTCGTGCTGGCTCTTATCGTCTAATTCGCTGCGCTCGGCGCTCTTGAAATGCTCTTCGTATTCGCTGACGGCGGAATCGACACTTGCAGACTTATCGGCGTCCTTCAGAACCTCAGAAAGCTTGACGGACATCGGCGCGTTCCCAGGCCGGCTTCTAGCGCGTGTGGTTCCGTGGAGCGTAGCAGGAGGCTGTCGAGCCAACAGCGTTGGTGCGACCGGCATGCCGGTGCGGGAACCAGCATGTTGCTGCGGTAGGCCTACGGGGACTGTACTGCGAACCTCTTGCTGGGAGGTCTCTCTCGAGAGCCCTTCGAAAAATGCGCTCGGCGCAGCGCCGACGGGCTTCACCCGATCCGCGACCGCGTGGCGATCAGAGGGCCGAGCAGTGGCAGGCGGTGCGCGTCCCCTCGTCCGCGGCGGCAGTCGTTCGACTGGTTCTCGCTGGTTGAGTGCGACTGCGCCGGTGTGTACCATCCGAGAGTTGCTAATTGAGACCGCATATCAACACGGTCTGCGAGAGGGTTCTATATGGACACGCCGAGCAAAGTACCCGTCACCATCCTCACCGGCTTCCTCGGCTCTGGTAAGACGACCCTGCTCAATCGGATCCTGGTTGAGGAGCACGGCAAGCGCATCGCCGTGGTCGAGAACGAATACGGAGAAGTTGGCATCGATCAGGCGCTCGTCATCAACGCTGACGAGGAGATCTTCGAGATGTCGAACGGTTGCATCTGCTGCACGGTGCGCGGCGATCTGATTCGGGTACTCGGCAATCTCAATAAGCGCCGCGACAAGTTCGACTACGTGTTGGTGGAGACCACGGGGCTGGCCGATCCCGGTCCGGTCGCTCAAACGTTCTTCATGGACGACGAGATTGACGAGGCGTACTCGCTCGACGGGATCGTGACGCTCGTCGATGCCGCTCACATCGAGCAGCAACTCGGCCGCAGCGACGAGAGCACGGAGCAAATCGCATTTGCAGACGTTCTGGTGCTCAATAAGACGGACCTCGTCAACAGCGAGGCGCTCGACGGGCTCGAAACTCGGCTCCGCGACATGAATCGAATGGCGCGCGTCGTGCGCAGTGAGCGGGCGAACGTTTCCGTCGACACCGTCCTCAACCTCAGCGCCTTCGACCTGGACCAGGTGCTCGAGCGTCGTCCCACCTTCCTCGAGCCGGAGTATCCGTTCGAATGGACCGGAGTCTATGCGCTCGATACCGGCCGCTACGAACTCGGCCTCGCCGATGGACCTGATCCGGCGATGTCGCTCGTCGTCGTGTCCGGCCAGGGCACGGATGACGCCGCCCTCCGTGAGAGTGCGGAGTGGTGTGTGCGGCGGTACGCCGAACCCGCGGATCTCGTTCGCCCGGGGGAAAAGATTCCTGTCGGTAAGCACGTGAACCTCCCGCTCGATTCCCCGGGGCGCAAGTCGTTCTTCCTGGAGGTCGATACGCCGGCGCGGGTCGGCCTCTACACCCAGCACACCGCGGAAGAGTTCGATCTCCAACTGACGAACGCGGAAGGAGCGCCAATCGGGCCAGAGGTCGAGCGCACCTGGGTCGCACAGCACGAGCACGACGACGAGGTGGGCTCGATGGCGATCGAGCTGGACGGCGACGTCGATCCCGAAAAGCTCAACGCCTGGCTTGGCGAACTGCTCCGTGAGCGCGGCGTGGACATCTTCCGAATGAAGGGCTTCATCAGCATCGCGGGTGAGTCGCGTCGCTTCGTCTTCCAGGGGGTTCACATGCTCTTTGACGGCCAGCCGGATCGCGAGTGGGGGGACGCGCCCCGCCGCAATCAGCTCGTTTTCATCGGCCGCAACCTCGATGAGCAGAGCATGCGCCAGGACTTCGAGGCGTGTCTGAATTGAGTGCCGACGGCCCGAGGGGTGTGCTTCGCCCGGGCTGGGCCGCGGAGGTCGGTGACTACGCCATCGCTGGGGGCTGGACCGCACGTGGCGAGGCGCTGGTGGTTGGCGATACCGCCGGCGGCGTCTACGCGTTCGACGGCAAGTCCGGCGCGACCATCTGGGCGCAGCGCGAAGTCCATCAAGGCGGGGTGCTCGCGCTGGCAATGCACCCACGCAGACACGCGTTCGCTACGGCTGGCCAGGACGGCCGAGTCCTGGTCTGGAGCGCCGCCGAAGGTCAGGTCAGCCAGGCGATCGAGGTCGGAAGCGATTGGGTTGAAAACGTGGCGTGGTCGCCGGACGGCCAGTGGTTGGCGGCCTCCTGCTCTCGGCAAGTCTGCACCTACGATGTGGATGGAGTGAACGCGTGGCGATCTCCTGATCATCCCAGCACCGTCAGCGCGATCGCGTGGTCAGGCGCCGAAGAGTTGGCGACGGCCTGTTACGGACGGGTTGCGTTCTTCGACGCGTTCTCTGGGGAGCCCCGGCAGAAGTTCGAGTGGATGGGCTCCCTCGTGTCGATGGTTTTGAGCCCGGACGGGGACATCGTGGCCTGCGGCAGCCAGGACAACACGGTGCACT
>JAPPLN010000059.1 GCA_028874175.1 Chloroflexota bacterium | reverse complement strand
ACGCGGCTCACCATCGGGACCCGTCAGCCGCGTGATTCGACTTCCACCGCGGCCTTCACTTTCGGCCATGTCCACTCACCCTTCCGAGGCGCGTCAACACTGGACGGCCAGACCGCAAGCGAAGCAACGCCACAACAGTAACGCCATTATGCCGGAACTCAATCATCTGAAAGCGCCTTTCAGCGGGTCGAGGGCGAGACCACGGATCGCATCCATCCACCGAGCCGGTCCAGGACACCCTGATGCCGGCGGCTTGCGCCGGATACCCAGCCGTCGGCTTCCTCTGCGGCGGCTGCCGTAAGGACGAGGCCGATTCCGGTGCTGAACTCGGGTGCCCGAAGGTTCTCTCCAAGACCCCATAGCGCGCGAGGCTGTCCCATCGTCACTGGCATATCCAGGACATCGCTGGCCAAGTTGCGAAGTTCGGCCACGCGCGAACCGCCGCCGGTGAGCACCGCGCCAGCCGGAAGAATGTCGTAGTAGCCGCTGCGCGTGATCTCGTCCCGTACCAGATGTAGCAACTCCTCCATTCTCGCCGTGACAACCTCGGACAGATCGCGGCGGCGTACCGCCACTGGTGCCCCGTGGTCAAATCCCGGTACAGCGACTGTCGCGTCGAGGTCGTCAGGCGGGAACGCGACATTGCCGTGCTCGACTTTCAAGGCCTCCGCGACCTTCGTCGGCAGCCGTAAGCCCCGTGCAATGTCAGCCGTGACCAGCGTGCCTCCGACTGGGATCACGGAAATGTGCCAGCAGGCATCATCTACGAATAGCGCGACATCGGTTGTTCCGCCGCCAATGTCAATCAGCACCACGCCCTCGCGCCGCTGCTCCGGTGTAAGGCAGGCGCGTGCTGAGGCCAGTGGCTGGAGTACACGGCCCTGCGTTGACAGACCCGCCTGGTCCACGCAGTGCTCCAGGTTCGCCATTGCGTTGGTAGCGCCCGTAATTACGTGGGCTTCAACCGATAGCCGGCGTGCTGTCAGCCCTCGCGGATCCAGCACATCGGTCAGATGGTCGGTAGCAAAGGTCTTTGGAATCACGGCCACGACCTCGCGGTCTTCGGACAGGCTCAACAATGTCGCGCCGCGAACCACGGCCCCTACATGTCGCTCGCGAACTTCCCGCTCATTGGGTGGCAGGTGGACTTCGCCCCACTGACTGTGCGACTGCAAGTGGCCTCCTGCGATTCCAGTCACAACTTGCGAGGCCCGTACTCTTGCGGCCTTCTCGGCCCGATATATCGCCTCGTCAATGGCCTTCACAGTGAGCACCACGTCGACTACTTGGCCGCCCTTCAGCCCGTAAGACGGAGCGGTACCCACGCCGAGCACGTGTAACTGGGCACCGCGATATTCCTGCCCGATCACGGCGCAGGTTTTGGTGGTGCCGACATCGAGCCCCACGAAGGTGCGGTTGCGGCTCATTCCCGAACTTTCGCTAGTGCTTGGCGAGCAAGAAACGATAGTTTACATAACACACTCAAGGCTCCTGCAACTCCCGAGACTTCGCCAGCGGCGGGGCGTCCACCGTCCGATACGTCGGCCGTTCGATGGGCCGAAGGTCCACGCTGGCGATTCGCTCTCCCAGGCGATTTGCCTGCTCCAGCACGGCATGGAGCGCCATGAGCTTTGCGTCAAGGTGCGCTGTGTCGCCAAAGTCCAGCTCCCGACCCGCATGGTCGACCACGATCAACCTTCCGGCCGAGTAGCGGATTCGGCTGGGAATTACTCGAAGCAGGGGCAAATTGCTCTGCAGTTGGTGAGCGGCGTACAACGCCCCCACGTTGACCAACGCGCCCGACGCCAGCCCTTCGGGCGATGCATCTTCAATAGTGAGCGGGATGTCAGGCTCGAACTGTTCGGCTAGAACTTCGCCGGAGGCGTTCACGAGGTAGCTCTGGCCTTTGACGATCCAATTGGCGACTGGCGCTTCGTAGGCAACCGTCACAGTGGCCCGCCCGTCAATCCTCACGTGCACCAGCGCGTCCGCGACGCCTGGAAGGTTCCGAATCTCCTGCTGAAGCGCTGCCGCGTCGATCCGAAATACGTTCATTCCCACGAGCGGACGGGCCGCCGCTTCGATAGCTGCCGGATCGACCGCCGGCGGCGGCGATGAGTCGGCCCGGTGGACGACGACATCTCGCACGTTGAACACCGGCGAATTAAGCAGCCAAATCAGCAGCCCTGCGGTGAATGCTGCAACTACGAGCGACATCACTTTCGTAAACAAACTGGCGCGTATCTCTGTCATGAATACAGTGCCTGCGCGCGGCCGTTCCATCGGCCCAACAAGCGGACTTCGGGTTTGAGCCAGACACCGGTTGCTTCGGCCACGCGTTCGCGAACTGCAATGGCCAGATCCAATACGTCCAGAGCCGTTCCGCCCGGTCTGGCGGAGAGAAAGTTTGCGTGGATCGGCGAAACGAAAGCACCGCCAAGGGCCTTGCCCTTCAGGCCCGTGGTTTCAATCAGGCGGCCCGCATAGTCGCCGTCCGGATTCATGAAGAACGACCCCGCGTTCTGCCCTTGCGGCTGAGTGGCGCGTCGCCGCCGGGCAAGCGCTAGCAACTCGGTGCGAAGCGCGACTGGGTCCGACCTCTGAGCGCGGAACGAGGCGGCCAGCACAACTGGATTTGTGCCATCACCCTGCAGATTGCTATGGCGGTAGGCGAACCCAAACTCGCGAGCCGCCGTTTCTCTTTCTTGGCCTCGACGCCAGACAAGGGCAGATTTCAACACCGCGGCGACATCTGATCCGAACGCACCGGCGTTCCCAAATACTGCGCCGCCGACGGTTCCCGGAACTCCTATAGCGAATGAAAGGCCGCCCAGTCCAAGACGTGCACAGCGTCCTGCCAGACGCGCCATACTGTGACCCGATGCCACGCGTATAAGCCCGGTAGTTCTGCTCGGCTCAAAGTCCATACACCGGTTGTAGATCACCAGTCCTTCGACACCGGCGTCGGCCACCAGCGTGTTGGTTCCGTGCCCCATGATTGTTCGCGGAATTTTCAGGTGATCCGCGGACTCGAGTGCCAGCCGGAGCGCGTCCAAGCTCCGAATTTCCACCCAGTAGTCAGCGGGCCCGCCAACGCCAAACGACGTGTGCCGAGCCATTGGTTCCTGTGTGCGAACCCGAAGCCTCGACGGGAAGCGTGCCGGGCTGGTCATCTGGCTGGTACCTGCGAAGCACCTGCGACTAGGCGGTTGGCCAACGGTGTAATGGATTCGGGTCCCATGACCAGGATCAGATCGCCGTCCGTCGCCCCGGTCAGCACGCGATCGGCGATTGCATCAAAGCTTGATAGTGCCTCCGCATTGGGATGTATCAGCGCCTCGGCTAGGTCTGCCGAACAGATATCGATAGGCTCCTCTCGCCCTGGCGGCGAATGAATGTCAGCCAGCAGCACTTGGTCAGCGTTCCCAAACGCGTCTAGGAAGTCGTCGAAGAGCTCTCGCGTCCTGGACTGGAGCAGCGGCTGATAGATCGCGATGACCCTCCGAGGATTCAACTCGCGTACGGCCTGCAGACTTGCACGCACGGCCGTAGGGTGATGTGCATAGTCTTCGAGGATCCGGATGCCGTGCGCGTTGGCACGGAGCTGCAAGCGGCGCTCGGCGCCCTGGTAGGCCTCAATTGACCTGACAGCTTCGGTTGAGTTGAGACCCGCCAGGGAAGAAGCGGCCAGAGCTGCCAACGTGTTGAGAGCGTTGTGCCGACCGGGCATTGGCAGCTTGACGACTAGCGGACCGCGAGGTCCCGAGATGTCAAGCGTCGGGCCGGGAATGCCTGGCCGGTAGTGCTCAATGCGCCAATCGCCGCCAGGACCGAACCAGATCACCTCTCTTGAGTGGCGCTCGGCCACCCGGCGAAGCAGCGCCACATCCCGCCGGGCGACGAGTGTTGCGTCGCCAGGCAGCTGATCCACAAAAGTCTCAAACGCGGCAACCATCCGGGCGACGCTGCCAAAGTAGTCCAGGTGATCCGGTTCAAGATGGGTAAGTACTGCCACCCGGGGCCGATAGAAGAGAAAGGCGTCGTCAAACTCATCGGCCTCCAGAACCATCCAAGCTCCGGTGTCGATTCTCCCGTTCACTCCGCCCAGTGATGGGACGTCAGCGCCGATCAGGAACGAGGGTGCAAGGCCTGCACCGTGCAGGACGGTCGCCGTCAATGCCGAGGTGGTGGTCTTGCCATGGGTGCCAGCGACGGCAATTCCGCGACGATCATTAAACAGCGCGGCGACGGCTTCCGCCCGGGTCCCAATCGGTGCGCCGGCGGCGCGTGCCGCGGCGAGTTCAGGGTTCGTTGGTGGAATGGCCGACGAATGAATGACCATGTCGGCGTCCGCGATGTAGTCCGCGCAGTGCCCAATCTTGATGCGAGCGCCGCGGCTACCGAGCCGTTCCGCCTGCGGCGATTGTTCGAGATCGCTGCCGCTCACGGTCTTGCCCATGTCCAGCAGTGCCGCGCCGATGGCACTCATTCCTTTACCCCCTATGCCCACAATGTGGACATGGCGCACTACGGGGTCCGTGATCTGCAGTGACGTCATGCGTCGGCCGTTGCTGGATGGCCCGCAAGCCGTAGGCCGATTGCTGCAATGCGGGCGGCAGCGTCTGGCTGGCCTCGCGACAGCGAAGATGCGCCTATCAAGCGTAGGCGTTCGGGATCGTCCAGCAGATCCAGCAGCGCGCTAACAAGACCGCCGGACGACAACTCGGCCTCAGGGAGCATCAGGGCCGCACCGGCTGCGGCCATGGCCCGGGCGGTTGCAATCTGATGCCCCGCTCCAAACGTGCCGGGAATCAGCACAGCGGCCGTCCCTACTGCGCTCAACTCCGCTACCGAAGTGGCGCCAGCGCGGCTGACAACGACATCGGCCGCGGCCAGCATGTCCGCAAACCCGTGTTCAATGAAGGCGTGCAGGTGATATCGCTGTCGCAGCGATGCAGGCAGGCGGTCGCGATCGGCCGTCAGCGACCGATAGTCACGCGGGCCGCTGACATGCACGACATGGGCCTTGGGGAGCAAGCGCGGCAAGTCCACACGAAGCGCCGTATTGATGACGTGTGCGCCCTGGCTGCCGCCCATGACGACAATGAGCGGCTCACGGCGTGATACGCCAAGCTCGGCACGCCCGGTGGCCGCATCGGGCGCGGCAAACGATGCGCGAACCGGGTATCCGGTTCGCTCGACCGGCGTGCGCCAGATCTGGGTGCGTGCTTCTTCAAACGCAATGGTGGCGACCGACGTCAGCGGCGCCATGACCCGCGTTGCCCAACCCAGCGCTGCGTCGCCTGAGAAAATCACCGAAGGAATGCGTCGCACCCAGCTCACCAAGAGCACCGGCACGCTGACGTAGCCACCGCTCGCGATGACCGCGGCTGGCCGTTGTCGACTGAAGTCGCGCCAGATTGAGTACAGCGATCGAATGAGCAACCAGGCCCGCCACGGCAACCGCCACCAATCCACGCCCACCAAGCCGCGGGCGGATAGCGGAAGTACTTCAAGGTCAACATCGCGGTAAAGCAGACGATCCAGGTCCCTGGACCCGCATACTGCGGTGAGATCAGCCGTCGACCCAGCCATCTTGGCGGCTTGTTCCGCCACAGCAATCGTCGGGAATATGTGGCCGGCCGTACCACCGCCAACGAGCACCAGCCTCATTCGCTGCGTCCGAGATCGGACTGCCGAGCGACGTTCATCAAGATTCCCATCATGATCATGGATGCCAGCAGGGATGAGCCGCCACGGCTGATGAATGGAAGCGTGATCCCGGTCACCGGTGTTAGCCCGGTCACAACAGCCATATTGACGAACGCTTGGAAGCAGAGTTGCGTCACGATGCCAACGGCCAACAGGCGGCCGAACACGTCATCGGTTGCGGCGGCAATCTGAATCCCACGTACGAACAGCGCCAGAAATAGCACCAAGACCAGCCCGGTGCCCACAAAACCGAACTCCTCTCCCAGAACGGCGAATACAGCATCGGAGTCCGGGATCGGCAGCCGGAACTTCTGCGTGCCCAGACCAAGACCGCGACCCGTTATGCCACCCGAACCCATTGCGATCTGTGCTTGGGCAGCCTGGTATCCGGTGCGCGTTACGTCTGGATCGCCGCTGAGGAACGTAAACAGGCGCTCCCGCTGGTAAGCATTCTGTACGATGGAGATCAGTGCCACGGGTGCCAGCGCGGCAAAGCCCAGAAGCAGGTGCCAAAGGCGGGCGCCGGCAGCAAAGATCACTACAAAGCCAACGAAGGCAATGGTGATGGCGGCGCCCAAGTCCGGCTCCAGGACAATTGGGAGCACTACGACGGCAACGACCCCACCCATAACGAGAATGGAAACGCGCATCTCGCGGATTCGTCCGCCATAGTGCTGTGCAAGCGCGGCCAACATCACCACCATGGCGACCTTCGCAAACTCGCTGGGCTGCACCGTGAGTCCCCCGACGCGAAACCAGCGTCGTGCCGCGAAGAGACTTGTCGCGTCTTCAACGAAGAGCACGCCTACCAGGGCAATCAACACGCCAGCCAAGCCAAACGGCGCGATCCTGGCGTACCGACGGTAATTGACCGCACTTAGTCCCAGCGCCAGCGCAACACCAACACCAGCCAGAACCATCTGCTGAACCGAGACTCGTTCAAAGACCGAGTCTCCGGTCAGCACCACCGGCACCCGGGCGCTCGCCACCAGGACAACGCCCCCAAGCGGCAGGATGAATGTCAGGAGAAGCAGATAGGGATCTCGCGCCGGCCAATTGGGAAGCCGTCCGGCAAACCATTGACCTGTGCGCGTGCTCATGACTGAGGTCGGCGCGGAGGCACGCGGAGATGCGCGAACACCCGGCTCATCACCCTGGAGAACGTGGGAGACGCTACATGTGCGCCGAAGAAGGCAGCCTGCGGTCGCTCGACGACTACGAGCGTTAGCACCCGTGGAAGCTCTAGAGGCCCGAAGCCGATATAGGACGCGATCGACGTGTCCTCCAGAAACCGGCCGCTCGAGGCGATCTCAGACGTTCCGGTCTTGCCTGCGGTTCGGTAACCGGGCACACGGGCTAGGTTTTCCAGCACGCCCGACTCTGCGGCCTCCATCATTTTGATTAGAGTCTGGGCTGTTTCCCGCGAAACGACGCGGCGTATCGGTTCCGACTCGATCGTCTCTCGGCGGCCGTCAGCATGTGTCACCGCTCGGGCGACGTGGGGCCGCATCATCACGCCGTCGTTTGCGATGGCACCGACTGCGGTCGCCAACTGCAGTGGCGTGACGGATATACCCTGGCCAAACGAATTGGAAGCTAGGTCGGGCAGAAACCAGCCTTGGTCTCCACGCCGCCGGACAATGCCCGGCACCTCGCCCGCCATATCGACCCCGGTTCTTCCGCCGAAGCCGAATCGCGCGATGTATTCGTAGAACGTGTTGGCACCAATGGTGTCGGCCACGAAAATAGTCCCGGTGTTGCTGGAGTGCTGTAGCACGCTGACCATTGTCTGCTCTGGGTACGTTCGCTCGTCCCAGTTCTTGAACTCTTGTCCGAAGTAGTCAACGGTTCCGGGTAGGTTGTGTGTGGTCTCGGGTCGTATAGCTCCGACGTCAAGTCCAGTGGCCATCGTTATTAGCTTGAATGTACTCCCCGGCTCATAGATGAGGTTGCACGCGCGGTTAGCGAACTCGGGGCCAAACTCGCGATAGGTGTGGACGCGGCCCGGGTCGTAGGTCGGGCGGTTGGCGAGGCCCAGCACTTCGCCTGTTCGAGGATTGGTGATGAGAATCGTGCCCGCTGTTGCACCGAACTGTTCGATCGCAGCTTCGAGTTCCTGCTCGGCGATATGCTGGATCGTGCGATCGATTGAGAGCGACACATGCGCTCCGTGCCGCGGAGGCTGTAGCGCGTAACGGCCTATCGGAATCCGGCGGCCAAGTCGGTCAATGTCTGAACTCACAAGTCCGGATTGCCCACCCAACACATCGTTGTACCAAGCTTCAACCCCGGCCTGCCCCACAATGTCACCCGGGCGCGTGGCGCCTTCACCTACGAATCCCAGGACGTGTGCCGCAAGTTCCTGATTGGGATAGACGCGAACGCGATCAGGATCCAGGCGGATGCCCGGCAACTGACCATCTTGGATCGCCTCCGCAATCGCCCTCGCTGGCTCATCGACAAGGCCTCGTGCGATTTCCGAATACCGCAGGTTTGGGTTGCCTAGGCGTTCGGCCACGCCAGCCGGGTCCAGATTCAGGATGCCGCTCAAACGATCGGCAACCTCGAAAGGATCGGACGATTCGTGAATCGCCAGTGGGTCCGCCACCACCCGCACCGCACCCCGGCTAATGGCCAGAACATCGTCGTCGCGGTCAAGAATGCTCCCGCGTCGAGGGGTGATCTCACTGCGTGTGAGCAGTGAACTGGCACCGCGGGCCGATAGTTCGGCGGACTGCTGCACATGCCAGTCGAACAGGCGCCACCCCAGAACACCGGCCGAGGCCAGCGCGCCGCCAAGCATGACCACTAGCCGCCGCGACGGATCAGGTGGTTCGCCCCGATCTTCGGGCGCCCGAAGCCTATTCCGCGAGCCGTGAAATTCGCGCACTGATCTCTCGAGTCACGGCTTCCCACCACGGGTACTCAGCAAGCGGCTGCGTTGGCGCGGCCCATAGCGGCAGATCAAACGAAACACCCGGGGGAAGCGGCTGTGCTCGGGCGAAGACGGGTCTGCGCGGCTCCCGCATTTCAAGTTCGGTGTACGCAATGCGCTGCACCCGCGAGAGGTCGTTGTGAACGGCCAGCTCCGCAAGGATTTGCTGCCGTTCCAGTACGACCGTTTCGAGCCGACGCTCCAGTCGCTGGATCTCGCCGCCGAGGCGAACCAATGTCTGGGTTTGCTGAACCCACACCATGGCGAGCACAAACGCCGCGACAATGATCACCAGGACGAGTCGTGACAGCGGGATGGCAGTCGGCAGCCACCGGCTGGCACGGGCCACCCAGGCCGTGTCGCGAAGCAGTGGCTCTTGCCGAAGGGCCATCAGTCGCCGTTCGCCTTGGCGAGGACACGGAGCCGAGCGCTCCTTGCACGCGGATTTCGCCGAGATTCCGATCGGCTAGGTCGGACAGGGCGCCGAGTCAGGATCTCCCCTTCACCATCGCGTGCCCACGCACGAAACGTCTGCTTGACGATCCGGTCCTCCAGGCTGTGAAAGGCGATCACTGCGAGACGCCCGCCCTCCCGCAATGCTCGATGCGCGCTGTCCAGCCCCTGGCGAAGCACCTCGAGTTCTTCATTCGTAGCGATGCGAAGGGCTTGAAACGTCCGCGTGGCGGGATGAATACGCCGTCGCCCTGGAAATGCTCGTGCCACGACCCGGGCGAGTTCGGTCGTGGATTCGAGCGGACGCGCTGCAACAATCCGGCGCGCGACCCCACGCGCCCGGTGCTCCTCGCCGTAGTCGCGAAGCAGCGCGGCCAAGTCACCTTCGGGAAGACGGTTCACCAGGTGTGCGGCCGGCGTGCCGGCCGTCGAGTCAAACCGCATGTCCAGCGGACCTTCCAGTCGGAACGAAAAGCCACGCTCTGCGGTCTCCAACTGACGCGACGAAATTCCGAGGTCCAGGAGGACCCCCGCCGGACGTTCGGCCCCAATCAGTTCTGGCAGGTCCGCATAGCTGGCATGGACAGGCAGGACTCGAGGGTCGCCCTGAAAACGGATGACCAGCGAGCGAACGGCGTCGGGGTCGAGATCGATAGCCAAGACTCGCGTGGCCCCGGCGTCTAGCAAGGCCTGGGTGTGACCGCCGAGTCCGGCTGTCCCGTCCACCAGAAACCCGTCCAGGCACGGCCGCAGCGCCTCGACCACCGCTTCCACGAGCACAGGCTCGTGCCGACTGGGCCCGGAGGTCATGGGGTTCGGTGTGTGTGGGGCGCGGGGGAGGCGCCGCGCCCCACACAGAACACCCTAAGGAGAGTGCGGTACGCCTCCGCGGGCGCGCCGCATGATGTCGGACGCATCGGCGACGATGCGGACATGTCGCTTCTGCCAAGCCGTTGCGTCCCATAGTTCAATCACGTCACCCACACCCATGACGACCACTTCCTTGGTTAGTCCCGCGTGGTCGCGTAGGTGGAAGGGAATCGGAATCCGACCTTGCTTGTCGAACGTCACGTCCTCGGCGGATCCGAAGATCTGTCGTTTCGTATCGCGGGCGTCTGGGTTCAATGGATCCAGCGTGGCCAGCTCGCGCTCCATGTCGCTCCA
This sequence comes from Chloroflexota bacterium, assembly GCA_028874175.1. Taxonomy (GTDB): domain Bacteria; phylum Chloroflexota; class UBA11872; order UBA11872; family UBA11872; genus UBA11872. Next base: position 3,983 of record JAPPLN010000059.1, on the reverse strand, counting down.
CAAGACTGCTGGATAGAACGTGAGACAGTTCTCGGCGCTCACGGTCAAGGTGCCCCCTTCGGGAATCTGGGCGCGAAGACGACTGGGAAACGCAAGGCGCGCCTTGGCGTCCAACTGGTGGACATAGGTCCCCTTGAAGCTGGCCATGCCACGTATTTCGGCCGAAGCCTACCCCTTTTTTCCCCACAACAACCCACCAATCACCACATCTGTGGTCATTTGGCCGTAGAAGTGAAGCATATTCCCCACCGCGTGTCAACAACAAACCACCGATCCCCACGGAGATTTTTCGGCGCGGGATTCGATTTCCGGCGTAAGTGGTGTCTAGAACCCGGTTGCGTTGTCCGGGGAGGTGCGGTCGAGGGCCCAGTTCGCCAAGCGGTCGGCCAACGCGTTCTCGGACCGTCCAACGTGTATGTAGCTCACCGGCACGCCGTCCGGCGCGGCTGCACGCACGCGTGTGGCGAGGTCGCGCAGGCCGCGATTCTTGATTTTCCAGTCACCTGACAGTTGGCGTGCGGCCAACTCGCTGTCGAGGCGAAACTCGATAGCGCTTGGCCGAAGTTGCTCCGCCAGCCGCATGCCGGCCAGCACCGCGTGGTATTCCGCCTGATTGTTCGTCATCACACCCAAGCGCAGCGCGATTCGCCCGGCGATGGTGCCGTAGGCGTCAAAGATGACAACGCCGGCCGCGGCTTCGCCTGGGTTGCCGCGGCTGGCGCCGTCGCAATGGATCCGGTAGCGCATGCGTGGGTCGATGCCGATCACGGTCAGGGAGCACAATGAATGGTACGCCGGGGTGCAGGCGTGAACGGAGTACCCGCTGTCCGACCAACCCCCAGAGCCGATCGTCGTCGCGCCGGGCGAAGCGCCCGAGATGGCGCCCGATCCGCTTCGCCGATTCGATCTGGAGCTCGAGGCCGGTTCGCACTGGTATCTGGCGGCGCTGCGGGCCTGCGGTGTCTGGCGACTGGCGGATGAAGTCCACCAGGGGCGTCGTCTCACCTATCTCATCGCGGGCGAGGCGTTGGACCTGGTGCTGCTGATCGACCGTATTGCTAGTACCCGGCGGGATGCTGTGCCGAGGGCGGAACGGGACGAGCTTCGGTTTCATGGGCGTCCCCCGGTCTATGTGCCGGGTCATGCGTTTGCCAGTGCTCTGGGAGTGACCCGCCTCAATGCCTACCTGAACTACTTCTACGGAGTCGACGTCGAGGAAGCCGTGGTGCACGCGGTTGAACTCGAAGCGGGGAAGGCCCATCCGCTGGATCGGGGGGCTGTGGATGTGTACCTGCTGGTCTACGGCAAGACGCTTGACGAGTTGCTGGCGGCCTACCGTGCCGCGCGCGGACTTAAGGACGACGGGCAAGTGCGGTGGGATGACTGGAAGGACTTTACGTACTGGTGCTTTCGGTGGCGGTTGCGGACGCAGGTACCGGCGCGGATCGCAAGCGACACGCGCAAGGGCATCGCGCTGCTGCAGCGCCTGCGCGGCGTTGGGTCGGACGAATCGCCAGACCCGCTGCGTCCCGGAGCAGCGCCGCAAGAGATCCCAAACGCCGCGGCTGATGTCCCGATCGTTGACTTGCGCCGACATTTCTAGTGCTCGGTTCGCATAGTCAGCAGTGGCGCCAGCGTGACCAGGACTCCCAGTAGCACGACGACGCCGGCGGCGCCGAAGACGATCTGGAAGGCGGCGACCGTGTCCGGGCCGGCCGCGGCGTCCGGGCCGGACACGCCGAGTTGCAGGACCACGATGGATGCCCAGATGGTGCCCCAGAGGGCCTGACCGGTGGCTTGCGCCATGTTGCGGGCCAGGGCCAGCACGGCGCTGGCCTGGTTGCGGTGCTCGGCGGCGGCCGACCCCATGAGCATGCTGGCGTTTCCGCTGTTGAACATGGCCATGCCCACGCCGATGACGGCCAGCCGGGGAACGACGGCCCAGGGCGTGGTATCGGCCGTCATCGTGGTCAATAAGGCCAGTCCCACCGCGACGATGCCGATGCCGAGCGCGCCAACGGTTCGGGAGCTCGTCCGGTCAGCCAGCATTCCGGAGGGCGTGCCAAGGAGACCCATGAGGGCCGGGACCGTGACCATGAGGAGGCCGACCTGCTGGACCGGGAGCTCCAGCACGCGCTGGAGGTAGAACGGCAGCAGCAGGATCTGGGTGGCCGCGCCGGCGAACGCCAGGTAGCCGGCCAACATTGAGGCGGTGAAGTCCGGCACGCGGAACATGGCCGGCTGGATCGTCGGCCAGCGCGTTCGCGTCTGCCACCAGGCGAACGCAAGCAGCAGGGCAATGCCCGTCACGACCAACAGGATGACGATCGGTGAGTTGAGGCCCAGGGTCTGAATGCGGTTCAGTCCGACAACCAACAGGGTCAGACCGATCGCTAGGAGGATGGTTCCGCGCAGGTCGAAGCGGCCGCCGGTGCCTTGGGCGCCCTCCGGCAGGATTCGAGCACCCAGGGAAATTGCCGCGATGCCAATCGGAACGTTGATAAGGAAGATAAACGGCCAGCCCAGGGACCCCAGGATCAGGCCGCCCACCACGGGGCCGCTGACGAGGCCGATGGATACGGCCGAGAGGATGAAGCCGATGGCTTTGCCGCGTTCGCTGGGCGGGAAAGCGGAGACCACCAGGGCCGGGCCGAGGGCTTGGGTAATTGAGCCGCCGATGCCCTGGACGACGCGGAAGGCGATCAGGAAACCGACATTCGGCGCCAGGCCGCAGAGGAGGGAGCCGATGGTAAAGACCAGGAATCCGGCCAGATAGAGCCGCTTGGCGCCGCGCATCTGGGCCAGGCGTCCGGCGGGCAGCAGCAAGCTGGTGATGGCGATGACGTAGGCCAAGGTGACCCACTGGACGCGGTCGAAGGGGGCGTCGAGTTCGCGGACGAGGGTGGGGAGCGAGACGTTGACGATGCTGGCGTCCAACGTGGCCATGAAGACCCCGCTGGCGACGACCGCCATGGTGGCCCAGCGGGTGGTCACCGCCGGTTGTGGGGTGCCGCCAGGATCCGCGGCGGTCAAGCGAGCGAGAGTCCGAACTGCACCAGGGCCGAGGCCAGGCGTTCCATGTCAGCGCCGCCGAGCTCAACGCTGAGCGGCAGTTCCACCAGCGATTCGGAGTCGCCGGGAACGTGGGTTGGAAAGCGGGTCAAGTCGTCGCGCAATTGGTCAATCTGCTCGGCGTCGACGCCGCGGCGCAGGAGCAGGTCGAGGGCGACCTCGATTCGCGCTGCGGGGTGGCGGCGGTCGGGGGCGTAGACCCAGGCGACGGTGGTGAGTCGTTCGCCGTGCGGGGTCTGGAGGGCGAAGCCGCGCCGGGCGGGGCGCAGGGGCAGGCCGGCCTGCTGCCAGCGGCCCATCAGGCCTTCCACCAGCGCGAAGGTCTCCTGCGGCATGGCGCGCTGGAGGGCGCGGACTTCCGGCGCATCGATGTCGTAGGCGCGGAACTCTTCCTCGAACACGGGTAGTCTCCGGTCCCGTCGGTCGGGGGTCACTTTAAGTTGCGAATGGGGCGCGGCGGCAGCGCAGGCGGCGGTCGGGGGGATCGGACGGGGGTGAAGGTGGGCGCCGGGGGTCGTGAAGTGGGGCGGGGTTGCGCGCGTAAGAGTTTTTTCCAAAAAACTCTTGAGGCGCGGCGGGGCGCTTTTTGGCTGTGTCGGGGACGCGGCAGGGCAGGTCCGGCGATGGTCGGATCGGGGTGTGGCGCGGGAGGGCTGCGGAGCGTGACTCGGCGGGAGTCGGCGTTCCGAATGGGTGGGGGCGGCAGGGTTGCTGGTTTCCGCAGCCTGGGTGCGGGGGGCGGCAGCCACGATCACCCCCGGATTGCGTCCGGGGCAGGCTCCAGCCCTCTCCGTCAAGGGCGGGGGTGAGAGAGCGGCGGATGGGGCCGAGCAGGGGCGGGGTGGGGGCGGAAATCGGTGGGGGGTGAAGGGGGGAGCGGGGGGGGGGGGGGGGGGGGGGGGGGGGGGGGG
>JAPPLN010000008.1 GCA_028874175.1 Chloroflexota bacterium | reverse complement strand
GCGACCGCATCCAGGGCCGCCTGGCCGGCGCTGTTCTTCATCACGATGATCATCGAGGAGCTCCTGGTAGGGACGGGGGTGGGGCGAATGGTCGGAGAAAGAAAAAAGCAGAGGCGGGGGCCTCTGCTGCCGGCGTCTGCGGGTCGAAGGACTACACGAGGTCACGACCCGGCTGCGCCGGCGCTGGAAACGCGAAATAGACGCCGCAAGCTGGGGCGTGCGCGTGAGTCATTCGTACCAGAACGCGAATCATGGCAAACGAGTGTGCGGAAGGTTCGGGCGCGCGTCAATAGAAGATGGTGGGCACACTAAAATGGTGATGTGGGATGTGGTGAGGATGGCGGTCGTTGAAGCGCACGGCCAGCAAGAGGGTCGGAGACCCGTCGCGGCCGGCGTCGGAAGCCGCGCTGGTGCAATTGTGGCTGGACGTCGCGTCGCGCGTTGGTCCCATGCGCGATTCGCTGGGACGCTGGATCGAGGTGGTCTACCCGGGCCGCCGAACAGGGCTGGCCGGCCCGGACCTGCAGGACGCGATCGTCAGTATTGACGGCGGTCCGGCGCGGCGGGTGGACGTGGAAGTGCACTTGCACGAATCGTCGTGGGAGCAGCATGGCCACGACGGGGACGCGCGCTACGCCGGTGATTTGTTGCATCTGGTCTGGACGGCGGCGCGCCGCGGTTCCAAGCGCCCGCCGTACATCCTGGCGCCGCGGGCGCTGGCCGGTGGACAAGCCCGAGGAGGACGGCGAACAAATACGGCCGGGTGGCCGTGCTGGCACATAGGGGGTGAGCCGGCGGATAGAGCCGAGGTGCGCGGGGTGATTCGAGCGGAGGGCGCCAAGCAGCACGCGGAGCGGGCGGCGGTGCTGGAGAGCGACATCGAGGCGCTGGGAGCGGACCAGGCGCTGTACCGGGCGGTGATGCGGGCCCTGGGGTACAGCGCGAATACGCGGCAGTTCGAGGCGGTGGCCGAGGCGGCGCCGATCGAGCTGCTGAGCGCGCTGGCGGGTCGGTCGCTGACGGCGCGGCGGCTCCGGGTGGAGGCTGAGCTCCTCGGGGCGGCGGGGTTGCTGCCGAGCCAGCGAGGGCAGCAAGCGGAGCATCCGCATGTGTGCGCGCTTGAGGAGGCCTGGGCCTATGGGCCGCCGAGGGCGGCGCCGGTGGTCGAGGACTGGACGCTGGCGGCGGTGCGCCCCCATAACCGACCGGCGCGGCGGCTGGCGGGGGCGGCCAGGCTGTTGAGCACGGCGCCGCTGGCGCGGCGTTCGCTGGCGGAGCGAGTCGCAGGACAGGTGCTGGCCGCGTATGAGAGTGAGCGCGGCCGCGACCTGGTCGGGTGGTTCGAAGTAAAGGTAGGTCCGGAGGACTTCTGGGCGCGGCACCTGGACGTGGGGCGGCCGGCGGCGCGGCCGCTGCCGGCGCTGATCGGGCGCGGGCGGAGCCAGGACCTGCTGGTAAACGCGGTGCTGCCGTTCACGGCGGGATTCGGGGGCTGGTCGGGCCGTCCGGAGCTAGTGACGGCCGCGGACGCGGCGCTGGCGGGCCTGGGAGCGGTTGGCTGGAACCGGCACACGCGCTACATGGCCGACACGTTGCGGCTGGAGCGGCGGGGGCTGGGATCGGCGCTGGCCCAGCAAGGCCTGTTGCGGATGTACCGCCGCTGGTGCCGGGCGAAGCACTGCGGCGAATGCCCCGCGGCGAACGCGGCCGTGGCTATTCCAGTGGGTGCGGGCGTCGGCGAATAGCTCGGCGCCGGGGTCGCCGGTTGGGAGACAGTTGCGAGATCCAGGTGTGGGCGGGTGCCGAGATGATACTGACTGGAACTAAGTAAGATTACTTGACAGTGGCTCGCTCAATATCTACCATCGTGCGTGATATGACTGAATCGATGCATGCCCAAGCCGAAACCGAGGGCGCGGAGACGCGCGCGAGCAGTCCTGCCGCGCCGCGCCGCACGGTGGTGTCGGTGCGGCCCGAATCGACGCGCCTGCCGGTGGTGCCGCTGCCGGACTGGGTGGCGTACCCGGAGTTGACGATGCCGCTGCACGCCAGCCGGGCCGTCTCGGTGGACGCGCTGGCGGCGGCGGCCGACAACGGCGATCTGGTGGTGGTGGTGACTCAGCGGCGGGCGCGCAAGACCGTCGACCCGCAGCACCTGTGCTCGGTGGGCACGGCGGCCAAGGTGATCCGCCGGCTGCGCATGCCGGACGGCGGCGTGCAGGTGCTGCTGGAAGGCCAGTACCGGGCGTCGGTGGACGACGTCGCGCCGGTGGGGGAGCACTTCGACGCGCGCGTGACGCCGCTGACGGTCGAATACCGCCCGTCGCTGGAGCTCGAGGCGCTGCGCCGCGTGGTGGTGGCGCACGTGGAGGGCGTAGCGGAGGAGACGAACATGTTCGCGCCCGAGACGGTGGCCATGACGCGGCGCGCCGCCGATCCCGGCTGGCTGGCGGACTACGTGGCGTTCTCGTCCGACATGTCGCCGCACGAGCGGCAGACGGTGCTGGAGACCTTGGAACTGACCGAGCGGCTGCGCTTCGTGGCGCGCTACCTGGCCAAACAGGTGGAGATCCTGAACATCCGCAACAAGATCCAGGGCGAGATCCAGGACGGCATCGAGAAGGTGCAGCGGGACTACTACCTGCGCGAGCAGCTGCGGGCGATCCAGCGCGAGCTGGGCATGTCCAGCCCGCAGACCGACGACGCCCAGGACCTGAACGACCGGGTGGACGCCTCGGACCTGCCGGACGACGTGGCGGCCAAGGCGCGGCAGGAAATCTCGCGGCTGGACGCGACGCCGCCGACCTCGCCCGAGGTGGGGGTGATCCGCGGCTACCTGGACTGGCTGCTGACGCTGCCGTGGGCGCACGAGACGCGCGACCACCAGAGCCTCAGACGGGCCCGCCGGGTGCTGGACCGCGACCACTACGGGCTGGAGAAGCCCAAGGCGCGGGTGCTGGAGTTCCTGGCGGTGCGGGCGATATCAACGAAGTTCCGGACCCCGATCGTCTGCTTCGTGGGGCCGCCAGGGGTGGGCAAGACGAGCCTGGGCCGCTCGATCGCGCGGGCGCTGGGTCGCGAGTTCGTGCGCATCTCGCTGGGCGGGTTGCGCGACGAGGCGGAGATCCGCGGGCACCGGCGCACCTACGTGGGCGCGCTGCCGGGCCGGATCATCCAGGCGCTGCGGCGGGCCGGCTCGCGCAATCCGGTGATGCTGCTGGACGAGATCGACAAGATCGGTCGGGACTTCCGGGGCGACCCGTCGTCGGCGCTGCTGGAGGTGCTGGACCCGGAATACAACCACAGCTTTTCGGACCACTACCTGGAGGTGCCGTTCGACCTCTCGCGCGTGCTGTTCGTGACCACGGCCAACACGGCCGAGGACATTCCGCCGGTGTTGCGGGACCGCATGGAGGTCATCGAGCTGAGCGGGTACACGGAAGACGAGAAGGTGCGGATCGCGCAGGGATTCCTGCTGCCGCGGCAGATTCGCAACCACGGCCTGCGCAAGGCCGGCGTGACGTTCACGGATCGGGCGGTGCAGGAGGTGATCCGGCATTACACGCGCGAGGCGGGGGTGCGCAACCTGGAGCGCGAGCTGGCGGCGGTTTGCCGCAAGCTGGCCCGGCGGATCGCGGCCAACCACCGCACGGCCGCACGGGTGACGCCGCGGCGGGTGCGGACCGCGCTGGGGCCCGCCAAGTTCCTGCCGGAGGACGAGTCCCGCACGCCGGAAGTGGGCGTGGCCACCGGGCTGGCGGTTACGCCGGTGGGCGGCGAGGTGCTGGACGTAGAGGCGGCCTGGATCGCGGGCGCCGGCAAGGTGCGCCTGACGGGGCAGCTGGGCGACGTGATGAGCGAATCGGCACGGGCCGCGCTGTCCTACGCGCGGGCGCATACGGGCGACCTGGGGATGGACCCCGGGCTGTTCGCCCACCGCGACCTGCACGTGCACGTACCGGCCGGCGGGGTGCCGAAGGACGGGCCGTCGGCCGGGATCACGATGGGCGCGGCGATCATTTCGGCCATGACGGGCCGCCGGGTGCGGCGCGAGATCGCGATGACGGGCGAGGTGACCCTGCGAGGGCGGGTGCTGCCCATCGGCGGGCTGAAAGAGAAGGTGCTGGCCGCGCATCGCGCCGGCCTGCACACCGTGATCGCGCCCGAGGAGAACCGTCCGGACCTGGAGGACATTCCCGCACGCGTGCGCAAGCAGATGCGTTTCGTGTGGGTGAACGACATGGACCGCGTGCTTTCGACCGTATTGATGAACGAATCGGCGGGGCCGGATCAACAGGGTCCGGCGGCCGCGTCCGGACCAGCCTAGGAGGCAGCCGATGGCGAGCAAGATCATTGGGATTGACCTGGGGACGACGAACTCCGTCGTCTCGGTGATGGAGGGCGGGGACCCGAACGTGGTCACGAACTCCGAGGGCAGCCGGCTTACGCCATCCGTGGTTGCCTACGGCAAGGGCGGGCAACGCCTGGTGGGTCAGCTGGCCCGGCGGCAGGCGGTGATGAATCCCAAGAACACGATCAATTCCTCCAAGCGGTTCGTCGGTCGACGGCTCACGGAAGTCGGGGACGAGTCGGCCGCGGTGACGTTTGACGTGACCGAGGGCCGGGCGGGCGAGGTGCTGATCAAGATCCCGGAGAGCGGGCGCGAGGTGACGCCGGAAGAGATTTCGGCAGTGGTGCTGCAGAAGCTGAAGGCCGACGCGGAGAAATACCTGGGCGAGGACGTGACGGACGCCGTGATTACGGTGCCGGCCTATTTCAACGACTCGCAGCGCCAGTCCACGCGCAACGCCGGGGAGATCGCGGGCCTGAACGTGCGGCGCATCATCAACGAGCCCACGGCGGCGGCGCTGGCGTACGGGCTGGACAAGCGCGGGGCCGAGACGATCCTGGTCTGGGACCTGGGCGGCGGCACGTTCGACGTGACCATCCTGGAGGTGGGCGACGGGGTGTTCGAGGTCAAGGCCACCAACGGGGACACGCATCTGGGCGGCGACGACTACGACCGCCGGGTGGTGGATCACGTGGCCGAGGATTTCCTACGCAGCGAGGGCATTGACCTGCGCAAGGATCCGCAGGCGCTGCAGCGGCTGATCGAGGCCTCGGAGAAGGCCAAGCAGGAACTGTCGTCGGTGCCGCAGACGCAGATCAGCCTGCCGTTCATCACGGCGGACCAGACGGGGCCCAAGCACCTGGACGCGGCGTTGACGCGGGCCGAGTTCGAGCGGCTGACGCAGGACCTGACGCAACGCTGCGTGGAGCCGTTCCGCCGTGCGCTGGGCGACGCCGGCATCCGGGCCTCGGAGATCAACGAGGTCGTGCTGGTGGGCGGATCGACGCGCATGCCGGCGGTGCAGACGCTGGTGCGCGAGCTGACCGGCAAGGAACCCAACCAGGGCGTGAACCCGGACGAGGTGGTGGCCATCGGGGCCGCGATCCAGGGCGGCGTGCTGGCGGGCGAGGTCGAGGACGTGGTGCTGCTGGACGTGACGCCGCTGTCGCTGGGCGTGGAGACGCTGGGCGGCGTGCTGACGGCGCTGATTCCGCGCAACACCACGATTCCGACGAGCAAGTCGGAGATCTTCTCGACGGCCGACGACGGGCAAACGGCGGTGGACATTCACGTGCTGCAGGGCGAGCGTCCGATGGCGCGGGACAACACGACGCTGGGCCGGTTCCGGCTGGAGGGCATTCCGTCGGCGCCGCGGGGCGTGCCGCAGATCGAGGTGACCTTCGACATCGACGCCAACGGGATCGTGAACGTGTCGGCCAAGGACCTGGCGACGGCCAAGGAGCAGCGCATCACGATCACGGCCAGCACCAATCTCTCGGATGAGCAGGTGGAGGCGCTGGTCAACGAGGCCGAGGAGCATGCGGCCGAGGACCGGAGGCAGCTCGAAGAGGCCGAATTGCGCAACAACGCCGACAGCCTGGCGTATCAGACCGAGCGGCTGATCAGCGAGAACGGCGACAAGATCGAAGCGGACGACCGAGAGGCTGCCGAGCGGGCGATCGCCGACGTGCGCAAGGCGCTGGAAGGCGAGGACCTGGAGGCGATCCGGAGCGCGACGGCGGTGCTGCAGACGGCGGCCCAGAAGCTGGGCGAGCAGATGTACCAGGCGGCACCGGGCGCCGACGGCGCCGAGCCGCCGCCCACCGCGGGCGAGGCGCCGGCGGACGACGACGTGGTCGACGCCGAGTTCGAAGCCGCGGACGAGAAGTAGGGCCGGATGAACGCCGACCCACGGGAGCGCGAGGCCGCCGCCAGCGAGCGCGAAACGGAGCTGGAGGCCGAGGTGGCGGCGCTCAACGACCAGCTGCTGCGCCTGCGCGCGGAGATGGACAACTTCCGCAAGCGGGTGAACCGCACGACGGACGACCTGATCCAGCAGGCCAAGTCATCGCTGCTGCGCGACATGCTGAGCGTGGCGGACGATCTGGACCGGACGCTGGCGGCCTTGGACGCCGGATCGGACCCGCGCAGCGCGCGCGAGGGCGTGCAGCTCACGCGCAACCGGCTGGAGTCGCTGCTGTCGACGCGCGGCGTGCGTGCGATCGAGACGGAGGGCGTGTTCGATCCGCGCTGGCACGAGGCGGTGGCCACCCGGCCGGGCGCCGACGTGCCGGCGGGGACGATCACGGCGGAACTGCAGGCGGGGTATCGCTGGGGCGACGACGTGCTACGCGCGGCGCGGGTGGAAGTGGCCGTGGCGGAGGACGGGTTGTAGGCGGCGCACGTGGAATACAAGGACTACTACCAGACCCTGGGTGTTCCACGGAACGCTTCGCCGGACGACATCAAGTCGGCCTACCGGCGCCTGGCGCGGCGCTACCACCCGGACGTCAATCCGGACGATCCGGCGGCGGAGGCGCGGTTCAAGGAAATCAACGAAGCGCACGAGGTGTTGAGCGATCCGAAGAAGCGGCAGCAGTACGACCGGTTCGGGTCCAACTGGCGCAGGACCGGATCGTTTGACGAGGCGTTTCGGCAGAGTGGCGTGCGGATGGACGGGTTCGGCGACTTCTTCGGCGGCGGGGCGTCGGGGTTCAGCGACTTTTTCGAGGCGCTGTTCGGTGGGCGCGCGCGGCCGCAGCGGCCGCAACAGGCGAACGTGGAGGAGACGCTGCAGGTGAGCCTGCCGGAAGTGCTGAACGGAGGACGGCGGGCGCTGACGATGCGGGTGCCGTCGCCGGACGGCCGCGTGCGACAGCGGCGGATCGACGTGACGATTCCGCGCGGAGTGCGCGACGGGCAGCGGCTGCGGGTGGCGGGCGAAGGCGCGGTGCGAGCCGACGGGTCGCGGGGCGACCTGATGCTGCGGGTGCGCGTGGAGGACGGCGCCGGATTCGAGCGAAACGGCGACGATCTGGCGACGGAAGTCTCGATTGGACTGACCGAGGCGGTCCTGGGTACGCAGGTCGAGGTGCCGACGCCGTCCGGTTCGTCGCTGACCGTGCGGGTGCCGGCGGAAACGCAGCATGGCGCCCGGCTGCGGCTGGGGGGCCAGGGGCTGCCACGGGCCGGCGGCGACGGGCGCGGGGACATGCTGGTGCGGATCCTGGTGCGCCTGCCGCGCAACCTGAGTTCGCGCGAACGGGATCTGTTCCAGGAATTGGCGCGGATTCGCGGCGAGGTCCCGACGCCGACGGCGGTGAACTGACGTGGTGTTCGACAGCGACGACGGCGACCGACCGGGCGACGACCTGCGCTCGCGACCGGCGTATTTCATCGGGGTGGTGGCCGAGATCACGGAAATGCATCCGCAGACGCTGCGCCACTACGAACGCATCGGCCTGGTGATGCCCAGCCGCTCACCGGGCAACGTGCGCATGTTCTCGCAGGAGGACATCGAGCGCGTGCGGCTGATCCAGCGGTTGACGTCCGAGCTGGGAGTGAACCTGGCGGGGGTGGAAGTAGTGCTGAACATGCGCGACCGGTATCAGCGGCAGGCGGACGAGCACCAGCAGAATCTGCGGGAAATGCGGCTCCGCTACGAGGCGGAGATTGAACGACTGCGAAACGCCCTGCGGCGCGCCACGCGAGATCCGGGCGCGCCGCCGTACCGGAACAGGCGGCCGCCGCCATGATGAACTTCGAGAAATTCACGGAGAAGGCGCAGGAGACGATCCAGACGGCGCAGTCGATCATGCTGGAGAGCAGCCACAACCAGCTGGACGCCGATCACATCCTGATGGCGCTGCTGGATCAGAACGACTCGCTGGCGGTGCGCATCCTGCAGCGGCTGCGCGTGTCGCCGGACCTGGCGCGGGGCGAAGCCAAGCGGGCCCTGGGCGCCAAGCCGCGGGTGACCTCGGACCAGTCCGACGGTCCGATCGCGCAGGGCCAGATGTTCGTGACGCCGCAGGCCGTTGGGATCATCCAGGCGGCGGGTGAGGAAGCCGACCGGCTGGACGACGAGTACGTGGGCAACGAGCACCTGCTGCTGGCGCTGACGAAGTCGCAGGATTCGCAGGCGGGGCGCACCCTGCGCTCGATTGGGGTGGACCCGGAAAGCGTGTACCGGGCGCTGCGGGAGATTCGCGGCGCGCAGCGCTCGTCCACGCCGAGCGCGGAGAGCCGGTACGAGGTGCTGGAAAAGTACAGCGTCAACCTGACGGACCTGGCCCGCGCGGGGCGGCTGGACCCCGTGATCGGACGGGTGGCCGAGATCCGGCGAGTGATCCAGGTGCTGGCGCGGCGAACCAAGAACAATCCGGCGTTGATCGGGGAGCCCGGCGTGGGCAAGACGGCCATCGTGGAAGGCCTGGCGCAGCGGATTGCCAGCGGCGACGTGCCGGAACTACTGCGGGGACGCGAGGTGCTGGCCATCGACATGGGAGCCATGCTGGCAGGCGCCAAGTTCCGGGGGGAGTTCGAAGAGCGGCTGAAAGCCGTCATCAACGAAGTTCGAGCCTCGGAAGGGCAGATCATCCTGTTCTTCGACGAGCTGCACCAGGCCGTGGGCGCGGGCGGAGCCGAGGGCGCGATCGACGCGGCCACGATGCTCAAGCCGGCGCTGGCGCGGGGCGAGTTGCAGGCGATCGGCGCGACCACGCTCGATGAGTACCGGCAGCACGTAGAAAAGGACAAGGCCCTGGCGCGGCGCTTCCAGTCGGTGCATATCGAGGCGCCGAGCATCGAGGATACGGTGCAGGTGCTGGAGGGCTTGCGCGACCGCTACGAGGAACATCACGGGCTGACGATCAGCGACGAAGCGCTGCAGGCGGCCGTGGAGTTCTCGGAGCGCTATCTGACGGAGCGTTTCCTGCCGGACAAGGCCATCGACCTGATCGACGAGGCGGCGGCCAAGGTGCGGGTGGACATCTTCGACGCGCCGCCCGAGCTGCGGCAGGCCATGAAGGTGATCGAGGACCTGAAGGCCGAGGAAGAGGCGGCCTGGCGGCGGCGCGACTACGAGCGCGCGGCCAACTTGAAGTCCGAAGTCCTGCAGAACGAGGCACAGCTGGAGTCGGCCCGCAAGAAGTGGCTGGCCGAGCAGGACCTGACCGAGACCGTGAACGCGGACGACGTGGCGGAGGTGGTGTCGAGCATCACGGGCGTGCCGGTCGCGCGAATGTTCGAGGAGGAGGCCGAGCGCCTGCTGGGGATGGAGACGGCGCTGCACCGCCGCCTGATCAACCAGGACGAGGCGGTGTCGGCGGTGGCCGACGCGATTCGACGGTCGCGCAGCGGGATCGGTGACCCGTCGCGGCCGATGGGATCCTTCATCTTCCTGGGGCCGACGGGGGTCGGGAAGACCGAACTGGCGCGGGCGCTGGCCGAGTTCATGTTCGACGACGAAGCCGCTCTGCTGCGGGTGGACATGTCCGAGTACGGCGAGCGGCACACCGTCAGCCGCCTGATTGGGGCGCCGCCGGGGTACGTGGGGTACGACGACGCCGCCCAACTGACCGAGCGGGTGCGCCGACGTCCGTACCAGGTGGTGCTGTTCGACGAGATCGAAAAGGCGCACCCCGAGGTGTTCAACGTGCTTCTGCAGGTGCTGGACGACGGCCGGCTAACGGACGGCCACGGCCGCCAGGTCAACTTTTCCAACACGATCATCATCATGACGTCGAACGTTGGGGCGCAGCACATCCGGCGGGAAAACCAGCTTGGATTCGGCCTTTCGGCGGGCGACGACGCGGCGTCCGAAGCGCGCGACTACCGCGAGATGCGCGCGCGCCTGATGACCGACCTGCGGCGGCGCTTCCGGCCGGAGTTCCTGAACCGGATCGACGAGATCATCATCTTCCACTCGCTGACGCAGCCGCAGCTGCGAGAGATCGTGGACCTGATGGCCTCGCAACTGGCGGCGCGGCTGGAAGGGCAGCGGATCGCCGTTGAATTGACCACCGCAGCCAAGGACCTGGTGCTGGCGATGGGCTGGGATCCGAACTACGGGGCGCGTCCGCTGCGGCGAACCATGCAGCGCGAGATCGAGAACGTGATCGCGCGCCTGCTGCTCAAGAACGAATGCGGAGCCGGCAGCACGGTCCGAGTGGACGCGGCGGACGGTGAGTTCAGGTTCGACACGGTTGCCGGACCCGAGGCCGAGGCGGTGGATGAGCCGGCGGCGGAGGGTGTGGCCGCCGGGTAGGCCGCCGGCGGCGTGTGCAACGGTCAGGCCCCGCGAGGTTGGTCAGGCACGCCGCTGCCGACGCCATCACGGCGCATAGTCTCGACCGGACTTCGGGTTGCCTTGCCAGCGTTCTCGCGGCGGGGCACGATTCGCCGACTCGACCCTTCGAGGGCTTGCGATGGCCTATACGGCACTGGAACGTCTGAACCGCGATGAAGTCGGCGCGCGGGCGCCCAATGCCGTGGCGATCATGCCCACGGCGGCGATCGAGCAGCACGGCCCGCACAACCCGATCGGCCTGGACACGATGTGCTGCATGGCCGTGGCGCGCGGGGCGGCCGAGGCGGCCGGAGAGCTTGACGTGATGGTCAGTCCGCCGCTGCACTTCGGCAGCTCCGATCATCACCGTCCGTTCCCGGGCGTGCTGACCCTGCGGAGCAGCACGTTCAGCCTGGTTCTCCTGGAATTGCTGGAGAGCCTGACGCTTTCCGGATTCCGCCGCATCCTGATCCTGAACGGGCACGGCGGCAACATCCAGTTGATCCAGCAGGCGGCGCGCGACTTCGTGCTGGAACACCCGGACGTTCGCGTGGCGGCCGGCGCCTACTGGGACATTGCCCGCCCGCGACTCGAGGCGGTGCAGGCCAGCCGCCAGGTGCACGTGCCCGGGCACGGCGGCGATTTCGAGACGTCGTTGATGCTGCACCTGCACCCGGAGCTGGTGCTCGACGACTTGCTGCCGATCAAGCACGCGGACCGGGACGATCCGCGAAGTTCCGGGTGGCCGAAGCTGGGTATGTCGACGATGGGCGGGTCGGTGAATGTGGCCGACGTGGTGTATATGTCGTTCCCCGGGGCCCGAATCACGGGGCTGAGCGACGACGCGCGGGCCGCGACGGTGGAGTTGGGGCGGCAGTACTACGAGATCGCCGTGGAGGAATCGGCCAGACTGATCCGCACCATTTCGGCGGGGCTCCGGTGACGGCTCGAGCGCATATCCTGCCCATCTGAGCGTTGGGCGCGATGGCGAGGTCCGATCACCGGAACATCATTGGCGTCGGCGGCCTCGTGCGAATGGACGGCGGCATCCTGGTGGTGCGGCTGACGTATAGCGACATCAAGGGTCGCTACATGTTCCCGGGCGGCAAGGTCGATCCGGGCGAGTCGCTGGAAGCGGCGCTGATTCGCGAGGTTGAAGAGGAAGCGGGGGTGACGGCGGAGCCGGAGACGCTGATCGCGGTTCGGCACCGGGTCGATGCGGACGCGCTGAACACCTATTTGATCTTCAGCATGCGGTACGTGCGGGGCGAACCTCGTCCGAACGGTCACGAGACGGACGACGCCCTGGTCGTCAACGCGGAGCAGTTGCGGACGCAGCCGGAGCGGTTCGCCTCACTGGTGCCGGAGGTGGCATTGCCGGTCCTCGCGGGGTCGACGAACGGGCTGACACGTCGGGACTATCTGCCGACGCACGGTCGATACTCGGCCGAGACGTTTCAGCTCTATGCGGCGCCCGACGCCGACGACGGCTAGAAGCGGTCCGCCCGCCAGTACATGAAGGGCGAATTGGGGAACAGGCGGCGCAGGTAGACGTCCACGTGGGGCGGGATGTTGAGGGCATCCAGGGCTTCGTAGCCGCCGGGTGCGCCAAGGTACAGGTCCAAGAACTGCCCGCTGGTGAGCTCGACGACAGGCTCGTTGCCGACGGGCTCACCGATGACCACGTTGACCATGGGGGTCTCGATGCGTGCGGTTTCGCCATCGACGTTGAGAACGAAGGCGGGGCCCGGGAGCGGGGCCATCCGTCTGCGTCGGCGGATGAGCTCGGGAACGACGCTCTCCAGGGCGCCGCGCAGCGAATTCAGCCTGACCATGAGGTGCCGGGTGGGCTCGATGCTTGCGCTGGCCCGCTTGCGTAACAGGTCAAACAGCTCTGATGCGGGGTGCAATTCACCTGTGAGGCGGTTGACGCCGCGCGCCGCAGCGCGATCCCGCCAGACGTTCAAGAACGGAATCGCCAAATCCTCGTACTGGATGCCGCCGTCCAGAATCTCCAACCTCTCGTCTGACAGCTCGGTGATGGCGTAGGCCACGACCGTCCGGACTTGCACCAGCACGTCGAAGGCGATGTCAGTTTCCGGCGCTATACGGGGCACCCAGTCCATGAGCGCGTGCCAATAGGCTTCGCTACGGTCGAGCGGGCCGATCCGGTCGGAGGCTATGTCTGTGTAGATATCCATGACGGCGGGCAGATCGGCGGCTTCGAAGGGACGAACCACGTAGCCGCCGGCCCACTCGATGTCGCCGCCGGGGAACTCGGCCTGGAGCCGGGCGGTTGGGACGGGGTGCCAGCCGCGGCTGGCGTAGACGTCGGGGGTTCCGGTGGAGAGCAGCGACAGCGGCTGGCCGTCGGCCTGCATGCGCTCGACGGCGGCGTCGAGCAGCCGGCCGGCGTGGCCCTGCCCGCGATGGGCGGGATCGACGGCGACGTCGGCAAGGCCG
This sequence comes from Chloroflexota bacterium, assembly GCA_028874175.1. Lineage (GTDB taxonomy): Bacteria > Chloroflexota > UBA11872 > UBA11872 > UBA11872 > UBA11872. The sequence continues at coordinate 79,913 of JAPPLN010000008.1, read as the reverse complement.
CCGAAGCGTACGCGCGCGTCGCCGTAGTGCATGGCGCGGTCGGCGATCCAGAGATGCCCGACGATGGCACCGCCGTCGTCGACCACGAGACTCTGAGACACGTCCCAGTTGGGGTCGGCGCTCTGGTGCCGTTCGAAGTAGTCGCGGGGCGTGTCGTCGAAGGCCCGGTCAGTGACGTCGAGGGCTTCGTCGCGTCGGTTGGAAGTCAGGGGGTAGACGGTAGGGTTCATAGGCAAGGTTTGGCGCGTTGCGGGCACGTAAAAGCGGCCCGACGCGCTGGCGTCCGGGCCGGTAGGGAATATAACAAAGACGAACCCGCATCCACGGCTAGACTCAGGTGGCTGCCTGAGCAATGAAGCGCCAGCGTTCAGCATGCATCCAACCCAACGAGGCCGTCCGGGCGCCAGCGCACGCCGGGCGCCACAGCGGATCGCGTGATCGGCCGCCCACGCCTGCGCGATCTGTTGACGCTGCGCGGCCTGCTGTTTGCGCTGCTTGGGGTGCTGGCGCTGTCAGTGGGAGCCCTGGTGCTGGCGCTGATCACGACCGAACCGGCGGGAACACCGCAGCCGCGAGGTCAGGCCCGTCCAGCGGCGACGGGATCCACGAATGAATCGGGTCTTTTAAGCGAAGCCGCGGTGCCGGACGTTCCGGGGCGGGTTCGCTCTCCGCTGGTGCGATTGCCACCGCGGCCGGCGCCGGCACGGCTCCAGACCTTGGAGGCGCTTCCGGCCAATATGATCGGCGACCCGGACTTGCGCGCATTTTTAAGCGAGGCGAACCGAGTAATCGCGGTCCTCGACCCAGCCACGGGATACCTGGGGATGCTGGCGACCCAGGCGCTGCGCGACGAGACCTCCAAACTGCGAGTCATTGCGGAAAGCGGAGGGACGGCCGCCGCGCTTGCCGACCTCCGCCCGATCCGCTCGACGACGGAGTTCCCGGCCGACGCCCAGACGCTGGCGCTCCTCCTGCGGTCGATCCTGGTGACCAGTTCGGGCGGACAGCAAGGTCTGCTGAATAGCTTCGCGGGACAGCCGGCGATCACCGAGCGCATCCAGCAGGCCCGGGAAGCCCGGGCGCTGGGACGCTTTCTCGAGGTGACCGACGCGCTGGAGTTTGGCGCCGAGTTACGCAACCACATCGTGGTATCGACGGCGATTGATCGTCCCTAGCCGGCGGCCGGCTCGATCTCGGGTAGCTGCCAGGCCTCGATCGCCCGTTCGGCGTTCGCCGTGAACAGGAGATTGGCGGCCGGCGCGGCGGCAACGGCGCGAATCTCGGACGAGGTGACGAGCTGCCCGAGCCGCGTTCCGTCGGAACGAACCACGACGAGTGCCCGTTCGGACGTTTGTGCGACTACGTAGTCGTTGGTAACGAGCAGGCGCTCGACCGCGAGACCTGGAATCTGCCAGAGTTCGGTCCCCGTGAGGCTGAAGGCACCCAGCCCATTCCGTCCGGCGAGCACGATCGTGTCGTTCTGAGGCATGCGCACCGCGGCGGAGGACGGATAGCCGATCCGCCAGACGAGATCGCCGCGGGCGCTGTCGAAGATCTGCGAGCTTTGGTCAGTCACGGCGACCGTGTGCTCGCCGGACTGAGTAAGAAGCACGCGGTGCAGTTCGCCATCGACGCCGAAGCGTTGGTCCAAGTTTCCAGCGGGGGTAATCAACACGATCTGGTTTTCACCCCGGCTGGACGAGGCGACGGCCACGGTTCCAGTGTCCGGATTGAGAGCGACGTCGGCGGCGCTGATGTACGCCTGGGTAGGTCCCCAGAGCTGGCCGGACCGGCCGAAGGCAAAGACGTGCCCGACGCTGCTGGCGTTGGTGGAGCGGACCAGCAGCCAGTCGCCGGCGGGCGCGAAGACCACGTCCTCGAGTAGCTGATTGTCGGGGCGGGCGGGCGAGCGCCAGATCGGTTGGCCGTTGGAATCGAGTAGCAGCAGATCGAAGCCGTGGGCGGCCATGAGTTCGCCGTTGCCGGACACGGCCGCGCGGGACAGCGGGATTTTGAGATTACGCGTCCAGCGCGAGTCGCCGTCAGGGCCGAACGCGGCGACGGCGCCGTTGCGCGCGATGGCGACCACGAGTTCGGCCTGGTCGGAGGCCGCGAGCGCGGTGATGTCGAAGTCGGTGCGAGCCAGCCAGGCGCGCTCGGTCCAGCGGCCAGCGGACGGGGCCCTGACGTCAGTAAGCGTGAAGGCCAGATCGACGACGTCTTCAATTCGGGTCGCAAAGCCGTCGAGCTGCCACTCGCGGGCCGCGACGTCGGCCTCGTCCGGAGTGGGAAAGCGATCCGCCTCTACCCAGCGCCGGAAGACGCGGGACATGCGGAGCGAGGGAAGCCGCCGGCCGATCCGAGCCCGTGCCTCCGTCTCGCTGTCGAAGGGCCCAACCAGCACGGCCAGCATGGGGACCCGGACGACATCGAACTGAAATTCTCCCAGGTCGACGATGGTCGCCAACAGCCAGTTCTTCGTGCGGCCTGGTCCGATGGCCTCGGCGAAGGCGCCGATGGCCCATCGCGCACGCTTTTGCAGGGTGATGACGTGTACGAGACGCTCGGGTTCTTCGAGCTCTTCGTAGGCGCGCAGCGTGGGGATGATCTCGACCAGGGCGTCCACGGCGGTGGTGAGGTGCCCATGCGCCGCAGCGGCCGACGCCGGCGGACTGAGCGGCACGAGAGCCTGGCCCAGGGCGCCGATAGCCTCGAATCGAGCTTGGGCGGCGGCCGCGAACTGCTCGGGATTCTGGGACCCTGTGGCCAGTTCGCGGATGTTGAGTTCCAGGGTGCGCACCACGTCGAGCGAGTCGGTGGCAACCGTGAGGGCGGGTTCCCAATACGGTCGCGCCGATACCGTGACGGAGGAGGGTGCGGTCTCTCCGCAGGCTGCGGTGAGCACGGCTGTAGCGGAGGCAGTCAGGAACGCACGTCGCGACGTGCCGCGCCGCTGTGGCGGGCGCACGCGGGCGTCAGACGAGAGCTTCAGCGGTTACCGCGCCCCGAAGCGACCACGGCGTGGCCGCCATGATCCGGACCGAATGCCTAACGCCAGGCGCCAGCCGGGGATGATCCGGGGTAAAGACCAGCTTGTTGGTGCGCGTGCGGCCGCGCCAGCGGGGTTCGTCGCGGTCACCCTTGCCAGGCGTGAGTTCCTCGAACAAGACCTCGGGTAGCTGCCCGAGGTAGGCGCGGTTGATGTCCTCGGCGATGACCGTCTGTTCGCGCTCGATGCGGTGCAGGCGACGCAGCTTTTCGGCCTGCGGTACGTCGTCAGGCCACTCCGCGGCCACGGTGCCACGCCGAGGCGAGAAGGCGGCGACATGGACTTGATCGAAGCGTAGGTCGAGCACGAGCCGGAGTGAGTTGCGGAAGTGTTCCTCCCGCTCGCCGCAGAAGCCGACGATGATGTCGGTCGTGAGCGCCACGCCGGGCACAGTGGCGCGCAGCATGGCGATGGTGTCGCGGTAGAAGCCGACGCTGTAGCCGCGGGCCATGCGCTTGAGGACCCAGTCGTCCCCGGATTGGACGGGCAGGTTGATCTCCTCGCAGACGCCGGGGATGTCGCGCATGGCTTCCGCCAGCGACCTGGTCATGTAGCGCGGGTGGGCGGTGGTGAAGCGAATTCGCTCGATGCCTTCGACGCCGTCGACGGCTTCCAAGACGTCCGGCAGGGCGGTTCCGTCCAGGTCAAAGCCGTAGGCGTTGACGATCTGGCCGAGCAGGATGATCTCGCGCGCACCCTCGTCACGGAAGCGACGGACCTCGTCGAGGATCTCGGCGAGAGGCCGGCTGCGCTGGGCGCCGCGCCGAAACGGCACGATGCAGTACGTGCAGCGCTTGTCGCAGCCGTAGATGACATTGACAAAGCGGGAGACGGCTCCGGCGCCGGGGACCGGTTGGGCTTCGACGTCCTCATAGGCGGGTGCGTCGGCGGGGGCGGAGCGGGCCAGCCGGGCGAGCAGGGGCTCGGCGTTCAAGGTGTCGAACAGCACGTCCACGGGATCGAGGTGCGGCGCCAGTTCGTCTTCGTCGGCGTGCACGGTGCAGCCGGTGAGGCCGACGACGAGATGGGGCTTGGCTTTCTTGAGGCCCTTGAGCATGCCCAGCATGCCCCAAACCTTGCGATCGGCGTTGTCTCGCACGGCGCAGCCGTTGACTACGACCGCAGTGGCGTCGGCCAGGGAGTCGGCGGAGCCATGTCCGGCACGCTGGAGTTCGCGCTGAATCCGTTCGCCGTCAGCGCGATTCATCTGGCAACCGATGGTCCAGATGAACACGCGGTGGGCGGGAAGCAGTGTAGGCGGCATCGAGATGACGAAACCTTGTGTAGCGGCCGAGGGCCGAAATGCCACGCTGGTATGATAGCCCTCCGGGTACGCGCACCGGATACGCAGCCTGGACGGTGATTTTCTGCGCTCCCGATTGACATTTTTTCGCCGCCCCGCCGTGATTGCGTTTCTTGTGTTGGCGGCCGTTCTGACGGTCCTGGTCTTTATGGTGTCGGCCGGTCGGGCTCTATCCGTCGCGCAATACGCGGGCCTGGTGGCGGTGGCCGTGGTGACGGCGGCGTTTGCGGTCTGGCTGATGTACGCCGATTCGGGGTCCGGCGATTCGGAGCCGTAGAGTGGCCGGGTCAACGGTGGTGACAGGCGCCGGCGGTCAGTTGGGAATTGAACTGGCGCGGCGACTGGATGGACAAACCACAGTCACGTTGAACCGGTCGCAACTCGACATAACGAATGCCGCACTGGTGGAGCGAACGCTTGGGGAGATCTCGCCGCGCCTGATCATCCACGCTGCGGCGGCGACAAACGTGGACGGCTGCGAGCGCGACCGGGCGGAGGCCTACCGGATCAACGCCGTGGGGACGTGGAACGTCGCGCGGGCCGCCGAGCGCGCCGGCGCCCAGATGGTGTACGTAAGCACGAATTACGTGTTTGACGGCAAGAAGCTTGGTCCCTACCTAGAGTATGACGACGCCGCGCCATTGAGCGCCTACGGCTGGACGAAGCTGCACGGCGAACGGGCCGCCCGCCAGGTCCTGGAGCGGCTCTACGTGGTGCGAACGAGCTGGCTTTACAGCCGGTGGGGCCGAAACTTCCTGAGCCGACTCACGAACGTGGACGTCTCGGACGGTCCCCTGCGATACGTAGGCGACCAGGTGGCCAATCCAACGAATGCCAGCGACCTGGCAGCGGCGATCCTGGAGTTGGCGGAGACCGAGGCGTTCGGCGTGCATCACCTGGTTAATGAGGGGGCGACCAGCTGGTATGGCTGGGCGGCGGCATTTCTCACCGGACTGGACCGCCAAGACGTCCAACTGGAGGAGATCAGCGCCAGCGAGTTTCCGCGCGCGGCGGCGGTGCCGGCGAATGCCGAACTCGCCAACGAGACGGCACGGGCCGTGGGCGTGACGCTCCGTCCCTGGGGTGAGGCGCTGACGGCGCACATCCGAGAGATGGTCACGTAGGTGACGGCCGGCGGAGGCGCGGACGCGCCGCGCTGGTCGGTCTTGATCCCAACCTGGAACGGGCGGCACCTGCTGGAAGAGGCGCTGGCAGGTCTGGATGGGCAGGTGCTACGGGACTTTGAAGTGGTGGTGGTGGACGACGGTTCGGACGACGACACCGTGGCCTGGATGCGAGCCGAGCGGCCCGACGACCGGGTGGTGAAGCTTCCGAGTCAGCGAGGACTTGCGGCCGCGCTCAATCGAGGCATCGAGGTGGCGGGCGGGAAGTTCATCGCGCTATTGAATAACGACGCTGTGCCGGAGGCCGGATGGCTGGCAGCGCTAGATCGGGCGTTCGCGACGGCGCCGGACGCCAGCTTTCTGGCTTCGCGGATCCTGCTGTACGACGATCCGTCACGCCTGCATGCCGCGGGCGACATGTTCAGCCGCAACGGGCTGCCGGCCAATCGCGGGGTCTGGCAGCCGGACGGTCCCATCTACCGGGAGCCGTGCGAGGTGTTTGGCGCCTGCGCAGCAGCGTCGGCCTATCGGCGCGAGCTGTTCGACGACGTGGGAGTCTTCGACGAAGACCTGGTGATGTATTGCGAGGACGTTGATCTCGACTGGCGAGCGCAAATGGCGGGGCATCGATGCCGGTATGTGCCGGATGCGGTGGTGCGTCACCGTCTGAGCGCTACGGCGGGCGGACCGATCGCCAGTTACCTGGTCGCGCGCAATCGGCCGCTGGTGGCGGTGATGAACATGCCCGGGTTCTTGTGGCGGCGCGGCTGGTGGCGAATTGCCTGGGCGCAACTTAAACTGATGGTTGCGGCGCTGCGCGCGATTCAGGGACGAGCGGCGCGCGCCACGCTGGCGGGCCAGTTGGCGTCGATTGCGCATCTGCCCCGGGCCTGGAGCAAGCGGTCGCGCCGCCAGCGTTCACGCCGCGTGGCAGACGCCTACATAGACGCCTTACTTGAGCGTTAACGCAGGTGGAGGACGAAGATGGGATTTTTTCGGCGACTCTTCGGCGGCGGTGACGGCGGATCGAAGGAACCCGTCGACACCGCATGGCATTTCTACGTCAAGAGCAAGTACGGGGACGAAATCATCGATGTTCGCGTGGACCCGAACGCCGACCTCTCCCCCGAGTTCGACGGGCCCGGCGACGGGGCGTCGCATTACACGACGAACAAGGACATCATTGGGGCCAAGAGCTTTCGAACGATCAACCTGTACCTGGTGTTCGATGCGGGTCGGGCCTATACCGGCGACTACACCATCGAGGGCGGCGAGTTGGTGGATCAGGCCGCCTATGAGGCCTGGAAGGCACGCGAAGCGGCCGCCAAGGCCGGAGACGCCAACACGGACGACGGGTAGCGGCCGCCCGGGTCCGTACGCGCACATGCGGTGACCGCCGACAGGCTGTCCAGCGCAGGCACACCGCTGACGAAATTGGCGGCGCTGGCCGCGGCCGCGGTCCTGGCCGGCGTGCTCGCGGGCACTTGGACGCCGGCGGCGGCGCTGGCTGGAGGGATGGCCGCGTTGGGCGTCGCCCTGGGCCTGGCGAGACCGGCCTGGGGCCTCGTGACGGCCCTGGCGGTTGCCGTGCTGGTCCCCTTCGTTGTGGTGCCGCAGCGGTTTGGCGTGCAGCCGCCGGTTCTGGACGTGATCGTGGCGGCGACGGTGGCGGGCACCGCGATTCGAGCTATCCGGGACCGGCCGGAGTTCCGGCGCAGATGGAACCTGATCCCTCGATGGCTGTTGGTCGTCGTGGCGCTGGGGGCGACCTTGCCCTTGGCGGCTGGCGCGGCAGCCTTCGGCGCATCAAGCGACGGGGAGGCGGCGCAGTTGGCGGTGAAGATGTCGCTGTACGCTCTGATTCCGCCGGTGGTCGCGGTCTGGTGGCAAGGGTCGCGCTCGCCGGGGACTTTGGGCGCTCTCATCACGGCGGCGGCTGCGTTGCAGGCCGGCGTCGCCATCGTTCTGCACCTGGCGGGGGCGGTGGGAGTCGAGTTTCTTGAATCGCTCGGAACGGCCGGGTACCCGACCACGGGCGTGGCGCGTTTTCTGCCAGACCAGGTCACGCCGCGAGCTACGGGGCTGCTGGTCGACCCGAACGTCCTGGGCGTCACCCTGGCGGCGGCGCTGCCGTTTGGGTTGACGTGGATTGGTGGCGGCCAGCGGCGCACCGCGCTGGGACTGGCCGCCATAGCGCTGATCGGTGGGGCCTTGGCGTTGACTATTTCCCGAGCAAGCTGGATTGCCTCCGCCGCCGGTGTGCTGGTGTGGCTGGCGCTGGTGCGACCGCGTCTGGCGGCGACGGCGGCGGCGGTGCTGGGCGCAGCGGTGGTGGCCGCGCCGCTGGAACCTTTCGAGAGAATTCGCCAAGGCTTGCTGGGCGAGGACCGTTCGGCGGCGCTGCGGCTCGGCGAGATTCGCGAGGCGTTCCGCGTCATCAGCAGGTTTCCGCTGTTGGGCGTGGGGTATGGCGACGCGCCGCATGCGGACATTTTTGCCGGGGTTTCGAATGGGTGGCTGTGGCTGGCGGAGCGCGCGGGCGTCGTTGCGGCGCTGTCCCACCTGGCCCTGATTTGCGGTGCGGCGCAGGCAGCCGTCAAGTCGGCCGTCACCGACCCGGCGTTGCGGCCGCTGCTTGCCTCGCTGGCGGCGTTCGCGGTGGCCGGAGTATTCGATCACCACATCGTTAGCTTTCCGCATCTGGTCTTTCTGGTTGGAGGGCTCGCCGGGTTGGTCGTCGCCCGAGTGAGCAACGGCGCGTCGAGTCCGGCATGACGAGGCTCGCGCTGGACGGGCGGATGCTGCGGCATGACCGGGCGGGTATCGGTCGGTATATCTGGCGGCTGCAGGAGGCGTTGGCGACACAGCTGCGGCATGGCATCGATATTGAGTTACTGGCGGACCGGCGAGGGGGGCTGCCGAGCAGGCCGTCGCTTCCGATGCGTCCGGCGTTCGCTCCGGTTCGCGGGCGGCTTGAACGGTTCCTGCTGCCGCGCGCTTTGCGCGGGATAGATCTGGTGCACTATCCGGATCACGGGATTCCCCACGGTGTCGAGGTTCCCGCGGTCGTAACCGTTCACGACATATCGTTTCTCACGCATCCCGGAACCCACGCCGAGGCAAGTCGGCGGCACTATGAAGGGGCCATTCGGAGTTGGCGGCGGGCGCGAGCTGTGATCGTTCTTTCCGAACACGTACGCGCGGCGATCCTGGAACGCGATCTCGTGGATGAAGCCTGCCTTACCGTTATTCCTAACGCGCCAGGGCTGTCGGCGACCAATGACGCGGGCAACGGGCGGGTCTGGTCGGGCCCGTTTGCGCTGATGGTTGGCACGATTCAGCCGCGCAAGAACGTAGAGCTGGCGGCAGGCGCTTTTGCCGCGTCGAGGTTTGCTCAGCAGGGAATGCTCCTGGTTGCGGGGGCGCTTGGCTACCGGGGGGCGGAGATCGTGCGAGCCGTGCGGACCGAACGGCGAAACGACGCCGTGCGGTTCCTCGGACGGGTGAGCGACGAAATGCTCATTCGTCTCCTGACCCAGGCGGAGTTTGTGCTGATGCCGTCGCTCGACGAGGGATTCGGCTTGCCGGCGGTGGAGGCCATGGCCTGCGGGACGCCGGTGATTGCGGCCAGGGTGGGCACCGTGCCGGAAGTGGTCGGCGAGGACGCGCTGCTCCTGGAGCCCAACGATGTCGAGGGTTGGACCGCGGCCATCGATCAACTGATCGACGACGAGGGGCTGCGTGCCTCGCTGGGAGCCCGAGGCCGCGCTCGGGCCGCGCAGTTCAACTGGGAGCGAACGGCGCGCGACACCCTGGCGGTGTATGAGGCGCACGCGTGAAGATTCTGGCGATCACCTCGACACCGCCATGGCCGGCAACGCACGGCGCGGCGATTCGGAACGGTTTGATTCTGGAAGCGCTGGCCAGCGAGCACCGGGTGGACCTGGCAACGCTGGATCGGCCCGGGGCGCCGCCGGTGCCAGCGCCTTCGTGCATTGGCCGGGTTATCCAGGTTCGCGCGGCACCGCCGAAGCTATGGCGGCGACTGCGGGGCGGATGGCGTGGGGGCGTTCCGGACCTGCTGATTCGTCATGGGTCCCGCATCCTGCGCGGGCGTGTCCAGATGCTCCTGGGCGGCGGCGAGTATCACGCCGTGCATGTGGCCCAGGCCCAGCTGGCGCCGTTGATTCACGACGTCTGGACTGCGGTGCCCCACGCCTCCGGACGACCGCGGGTGGTTTACGACGCGCACAACATCGAGTGGATGCTGCAGAGGATGCTGGCGGGGGCGAGCACGAGTCCGCGCGCCTTGTGGGCCCGGCGGCAGGCGGGTCTGCTGCGTCGGGTGGAAGCCTGGATCGCGCACACGGTCGATTTGGCTATCGGGTCGTCGCCCGACGACAGGGCGGGCCTGGCTGCATTGGGCGCTAAGGCACCGGCTTATATCCCCCATCCGGTGCGGGCCAGGGAGGCAAAGCCGGGTAGAGAAGGCCAGGCCGTGCATCCGCGCGTTCTCTTTGCCGCGAACTTTGCCTACCGCCCGAACATCATGGCGGCCGAGTGGCTCTTCGGTCGGGTCTGGCCAACTGTTGCGCGACGGCTGCCGCGCGCCGAACTGAGGGTCGTTGGCCCGCAGTCGGAGGATCTTCGCCCGATCGCTCCCGTCGGCGCCACCCTGGGAGGGATCGTGAACGACATCGATTGGGAGTATCGGCGTAGCTGGCTCGCCGTTTCCCCAACGTCGGTCGCAGCAGGCGCGCCGTATAAAGTCCTGTCGGCCCTGGCGGCGGGTCGGCCAGTGGTGGCCCGAGCGCAGGGATACGTTGGGTTGCCGGCGCGCGGCGGGATCGGCGTGGCGTTGGCGAGCGGGCCGGAAGAATTCGTGGAGGAGGTCACGACCCTGGCCACAAACCCAGCGGCCTATGCGCAGGCGGCGGAGGCTGGATTCGCGTTCGTCAAGAGCGAACACGACGCCGCGGTCGTGGGTCAGCGGGTGCTGGATGCGTATGCCGGCCTGCAGGAGCCGGCGGCGGCCGGAGCTGCGTTGTGAAGGTCGCGGTCTGCGCCACCGTGAAGAACGAAGCGTCAGACGCGGCGGCGCTGGTGACGAGCCTGCGGGACCAGTCACTGGCGGCCGACGAAGTCGTGATTGTGGATGGCGGATCTGACGACGGCACTTTCGAGGCATTGTCCGAGGCAGCTGAAGGCGATTCACGATTCAAGCTGCTGCTGGCACCTGGAACGAACATTTCCGCCGGACGAAATCGCGCCGTCGCCGAAACCGAGGCGCCGTTGGTAGCGGTGACCGACGCGGGATTGCGGCGTTCTCGGGACTGGCTGAGGTCTCTGGTTGCGGCCGTGCAAGACGAGCCGCTGGCCGCTGGGTCGTACGGATACATCCTGGCGGCGCCGCAGACGACGTTCGAGGCGGCCTTGGGCGCGGTGGCGCTGCCACTGGCGCGACAGATCGACCCGTTCCGCTATCCGCCCAGCAGCGGATCGGCGCTGTTCCGCCGCGAATGGCTGGAGCGCGTCGGCGGCTATCCGGAGTGGCTGGCCCACGGCGAGGACCTGTGGTTGGACCGTGCGATCTGGCGCTCGGGAGGCTGGTTTCGACATGCCCCGGACGCCAATGTCGGGATTCGCCCGCGTTCCACGGTGACAGCTTTCTTTCGGCAGTACTTTCTCTACGCCGCCGGCGATGGCCATGCCGGCATGCTTCTGCAGCGGCACGCGCTGCGATATGGCTCATACGCGCTAGGACTGGGGCTGCTGCAACATCCGTCGCCGGCGGCGCGAGCTTTGCTGGCGGTGCTGGCCAGCGTCTATCTGAGCGGCTCCTTGCGGCGAATACCGGATACGGTCCGACACGCGTCAGGCGTCAATCCGCTGGTGGCCGGCGCGTTGGCGCCGGCGTTACGGATTGTTGGCGACCTGGCCAAGATGACAGGCTTCGTTGCAGGGCTGTCCCGACGGCGGTCACGATGACCGACGCCGTTGACGTAGCCGTCGTAATCACCACGTTCAACGTACGCGACCTCCTGGCGCGATGTTTGGACCGACTGGCGGCGGCGGCCGGTTGGCTGACGCTCGAGGTCGTTGTGGTGGATAACGGCTTCGGCGACGACACATGGACCATGCTGCAGGCTCGAGACGACGTCCGAGCGATTCGCGGCTCGCCGGATCTGGGATTCGGAGGCGCGAACAATACCGGGGCCGCTGTGACGACCGCACCCTTGATCCTGTTTCTCAACCCAGATACCGAGCCGGAGCCGGAGTCCATTGCGCTGATGGCCAAGGAACTCGACCACCGACCAAAGGCCGCCGCGGCGGGGCCCAGGCTGACGCTTTCCGACGGATCGCTGGATCCCGCCGGTCACCGGAGCTTTCCGCGTCCAGCGAACGCTTTGCACCGCTTCCTGGGATCGCCACGCGCATTACGACGACGTGTCGCCAAGCCGTACAACCCCGAGGAGTCATCACCCACGGCCGTGACCGAAATTGACGCCGTGTCTGGCGCCTGTCTGATGGTTCGCCGCGAGGCATTTGCGGCCGTGGGCGGATTTGACCCCAGGTTCTTTATGTACGGCGACGACCTGGATCTGCAACGGCGGCTCGCGGATGCCGGCTGGCACACGCTGTACATCCCGACGGTGCGTGTGTGGCACCGGAAGCGCCAATCGTCGCGCCAGCGGCCGATCCGAACCCGATTCGAGTTCTATCGGTCGATGTGGCGCTACTACTCGAAGCACCATGGCCACGATCCGTGGCCGCTCCGTGCCGTGGTTCTGGGTGGAATCCTTATCCTCGGCTGTGGCGGAGTGTCGCGGTCGCTGGCGGCTTGGCGACCAGGAGAAGCGGACGGCGCGAAATGACCACCTGGGCGCGGCGCAACTGGGGCGGTCTGGTCTCCACGTTCTCGCTCGTGGCCGACGTAATTGCTGTCGGACTGGCGCTCGTCGCGGCCTACTACATGCGCTATCGCTTCGGCTGGTTTGAAGGAACGCCGCCCAACCGCTTCCTCTTCTTGGCCCCGGTTACCGTCGTGTTCGGGATTGCCACCGTGATCGGCGGCCTATCGCTGGGTATGTACTCGCGTTTTCGAACCGCCGGGCCTGTGGACCGTGTGGCGCGCAGCGCCGGCATGGTCACGATTGGGTCGCTTCTCGCCGTGGCGGCCACATTCTTCATCTTCACCGACCGTTTAGAGCCTGTGCGCAACGTTATGCCGATCGCGTGGCTGCTTGGGATCGTGTTCGTCACCATGGGTCGCTCACTGCTGGCCATGTGCCTGCGTCTGCTGGCGCAACGCGGCATTGGCGTCCAGCGCGTGCTGGTCGTCGGGGCCGGAGCCGAAGGGCGCGAGGTCGGCGGACGCTTGCTGCAGGATCCGAGCCACCGCTATGAATTGATCGGGTTCCTGGACGATTTCGAGTCCCAGGTGTCCATCGGCGACCTGGAATTACCGGTTCTGGGCACAGCGGCCGCGTTGTCGGACCTGATCGCGGAGCACGAGATCGACAAGGTCGTGGTTGCCATCCCATCGCTGTCCCACGACGACCTGCTGGCAATCCTGGCCGATGCGGAGGCGTCCTATGCCGACGTCTGGTTGTTACCCGATCTCTTTCAGCTCATGGTGTCACCGGTAGTCGAAGGCGGCGTTGGCGGGCTTCCCCTCATCGCCGTCAACGAGGTGCGTCTGCGGGGCCTCAGCCGCTTTGCTAAACGCACTCTCGATCTGGTGGTAGCCACCATTGTGCTGGTGCTGACGTCGGCACCGATGCTGCTCATCGCCCTCATCATCAAGCTAGACTCCAAGGGACCCGCGTTCTACGTGCAGACGCGCGTCGGACGGGACGGGCGGCCGTTTCCCATCGTGAAGTTCCGCACCATGATCAGCGGCGCCGATGAGTACGGGCAGACCTGGACCGTAACCAACGACCCTCGGCAGACGCGCGTCGGACGGTTGCTCCGGCGCTACTGGATTGACGAATTGCCCCAGCTCTTAAACGTGATCCGCGGCGATATGAGCTTGGTTGGGCCGCGCCCCGAGCAGCCCGACTACGTGAGCAGGTTCCGCGGCGAGTTCTCGCGCTACATGGTCCGGCACCGTGAGCGCGCGGGGGTAACGGGCTGGGCGCAGGTCAACGGCATGCGCGGCGACTCGTCGATTGCGGAGCGCACCCGCTACGACCTGTATTACGTGGAAAACTGGTCCCTGCTCTTCGATCTGCGCATTCTCTTGCGAACCCTGCTGATCGTGATGCGAGGCGATGCGAGCTAGTCGGGTCACCGTCTCGATTTCCCGTCGTCGCGCGTTGAGCGTCCTGGCCGCGGCCACCGCGACCACGGCCTGCGAGATTGGCGGATTCGGCGCCGAATCGTCGCCGACCGCCGATCCCGGCGCTCTGCGCACCCCGCCTCCCTACGTGGCGCCCGCTCCCCAGCCTCTGCCGCCGCCAGTTCGGCTGCCGGCGCTTCTCTCGGACTTCGCGGGTACCGGGGAGATCGGCAATGGGGGTGACGGCGGTCCCGCGCTAGCGGCGCAGTTCCGCAGCGTGGGCGGCGTCGTGGTCGGCTCGGACGGCGTGGTGTATGTATCCGATCCCAGCGCCAGTCGCATTCGGCGCATCCGCGCCGACGGCGTGATCGAGGCGCTGGCCGGAACCGGAATCCGTGGCTACGGGGGGGACGGCGGCCCCGCGTTGGCGGCGGACTTCACCGACCCGAGCCGGCTGCTGGTCGACCAGGCCGGCACGCTTTTCGTCGCCGAACTCGATCGAGTGCGCCGTATCGATGCGTCGGGGCTGGTGTCGACGGTTCTCGGAGACGGGCACGCGGGCTTGGAAGGCGACGGAGGGCCGGCCGCGTTTGCCAGAACCGCGGGCAACGAGGGCATGGCGATCGACGGCGACGGCAACCTCTTTATCGCCGAACGGGCGGCCAACCGTGTCCGCCGAATCGATACCCGCGGCAATCTGACCACCGTGGCCGGTACGGGTGTCCCAGGCAGTGACGGCGACGGCGGCCCCGCGCTTTCCGCAACACTCAACCAGCCCGTGGACGTGGATGTGGATGGTCAGGGCAATCTACTGATTGCCGAACTGACCGGTAACCGGATTCGCCGGGTCTCCACCAACGGTGTGATCGACACGATAGCCGGCACCGGGCTACCGGGTGGAGCCGGTGATGGCGGTCCGGCCACGGCGGCTGAACTCCACGGACCGCAAAGCGTGGTTGTGGACGCCAGCGGCGCGGTTTTAATTGCCGACTGGAACAACCGCCGCATCCGCCGTATTCACCCTGACGGCACCATGCAGACGGTCGCCGGGCTGGTAGGAGGCCGAGTTGAATCCGGCGGACCGGCCTTGGAGTCGCGGCTGACGCTTCCGCTCGCCATCACGCCGACGCTCGATGGACGCCTGCTCATTGTGGAGCAGAGCGCGCGACGGATTCGTGCGTTGGTGCCGGCGCCACAATCTGGAGCGGACGCAGCTTCGCCCCAGACATCAGATGATCAACCAGCCGACACGCAGTCCGCGCCGGTCGCCTTTGTGCCACCCGCGTCCGCCCTCCCAAGCGGCGCGCCGCTTGCTGGCGAACTCGTGGCCGAGGTCTTTGCCGGCACGGGCGAATCCGGCAACGCCGCCGACGGAGAATTTCGACTCAGTGCCGCCCTGGCTTCGCCGCGAGGCATCGCCATTGATGGCATTGGTCGTCTGCTGATTGCTGACACGGGCAACCATCGAATCCGCCGTCTTGATCCTGACGGCGTAGTGCGCGTCATCGCCGGGACCGGCGCTTCCGGGAGCGCTGGCGACGGACTGGCCGCCAAAGCGGCCCAACTCAACCGCCCATCAGCACTCGTTGTCGATTCGAACGGATCGATCTACGTGGCTGACTCGGGAAATTTCCGGATACGCAAAATTGACCCGGACGGCATCATCACTACGTTTGCCGGCGGTTCGCAGCCCGGCGTTGGCGGCGATGGCGGTCCTGCCCGCGACGCCCAGTTCACCGAGCCTATTGGCCTGGCGTTGGGATCTGACGGATCGCTCTTTGTAGTGGACGGGCCAGTACACCGAGTGCGCGTCATCCGCCCGGACGGCCTCATTCACGCCTATGCGGGAAGCGGTGTGGACGGCAACGGAGGCGACGGTGGTCAGGCCACTGAAGCCGCTCTCGGGTTTCCGCAGCGCGTGGCACTCAATGCCGACGGGTCGGCGCTCGTCACCCAGCTCCACGCGGGCATCGTTCGCCGGATTGGTTCCGACGGGGTGATTGACATACTGGCCGGATCCGGCCGGTCAGGGGCGCCCGCGGAAGGTCCGGCCCGCGAGATCAGGCTGGATGCGCCCATCGGGGTCGCCACAGACACGGTAGGCGCCGCCTATGTCGTGGCGAGCGGCAGCGGTCAGATTGTCCGAATCGATCCAGGCGGATTCGCGCAGGTCATTGCCGGCAACCCGCTCGGCCATGGGCAATCCGGCGACCTCGCTCGTGACATTCCGTTGTTCACGTCGGTGGACATCGCGCTAGGGCCGGACGGGACTGCGTACCTGCTTGAGGCACGCGGATTGATCTGGCGAATCAGTTCCGAAGGTCCAAGTGCCGAGCCGGGTTCGACCGAACAGCAGGCGACGCCGACCGCAACCTCCACCCCGGCGCTGGACGTCGGGGCGAACGAATCAGCCGAGGCCAACAGTGTTGTGCTGGCTCTACAGCTTGGGTCTGGACAGGAGCCAATTCAGCCGACACTGACGTTCCACCCTGGGGAGCGCGTCAACGTCTCGATTGAGTTTGTGAACGTCGCGCGCGGCTCGCGCCTTGGAATCCGCTGGTTCGCCGGGGATGCCTTGCAGGGTACGTTCCTGACCGATCCGCAGCCGGCCTACACCCAAGCGCGATTCGGATTCTGGTTTGGACTACCACCCACGGCCGCGCCAGGCCCCTGGCGGGTCGAGATCATGGTTGGCTCCCGGGCCATCGCTTCCGCGGACTTCGTTGTGGCGCCTGGCCAGGTTCGGGTTGTTGCGCCACCGCCGTAGCCGGCCCGGCACGCTACTCGAGGGTTCCGGGCTCGCCGGCTATGTCCGAATTCGCCCGTAAAATGGCGCTGAAAGCTCCTGGAATCTCAATGCTGTATGGCGAGTGATAGGACCGGCGCTGATGGCGCCGATGACGAGTCGCAGATTGAGGTCAAAGTCGCGGACCATCGGTCCGCGTCCAACCTCGATGACGATTCGGCCCGGACCCCGGACGCCGATGGCGCCGCTGAAGCTCCGACGGACGAGTTAGGGGACTTGAAGGCGCAGGTCGCTCAGCTCGACGCACGCCGGCAGGACCTGCTCAACCGACTGACCCGCGTGCAAGCCGACTTCGCGAACTACCGGCGGCGTACGACCGAAGAGGCCCAGGAAATTGCCAAGTTCGCGAACCAGGCGTTTGCCTTTGAGCTGCTCAGTGTTATGGACGCACTGGAGCGCGCGTTTGCATCGATCCCGTCCGAGCTACGGCTGCTCACCTGGATCGACGGCATGGCACTGATCCAGGCGCAGTTCAGTCGTGTGCTGGAGACCGCCGGCGTAACTCCGATTGACTGCCGCGCCGGCGACCCGATTGACGTGGAGGTTCACGAAGTCGTCATGACGGAAGGCGCCGAAGCCACGGCTGTGGTCGCTGAAATGCAGCGCGGCTATCGAATGCACGACCGAGTTATTCGGCCTGCGCTCGTCAAGGCTGGTCCGAAGCCTGAGACGCTCGAGTCTCCAGAAGAAGACGGGCGCCCAATTGAGCAATCGCAGAACGACGCCAGCGGGGCCGTGTGAGCGCCAAGCCCGACTACTACGACGTCTTGGGCGTCGAACGTACGGCCGGGCCAGACGAGATTCGCAAGGCGTATCGCGATCTGGCGCGGCGGCATCACCCGGATGTCAGCCGCGAACCCGACGCCACCGCTCGCTTTCAACAGATCAACGAGGCCTACGAGGTTCTGCGCGATGAGCAGAAGCGGGCGAACTACGACCGCTTTGGCCATGACAGTCCAGGGGCATCTTTCGGTACAGGGTTTGATGACTTTGGTGGGATTGGTGACGTATTTGACGCATTTTTTGGCGGCGCCCGACGGCCAAGGCCTGGAGGGGCGCAGCCAGGAACCGATGCGCGCGTTGAATTGGAACTGGAATTCCTGGACAGCGTGTTTGGGGTTGAGACCGACGTCAGCTACAGGCGTCTTGAGCCCTGCGGCACCTGTACCGGCAACGGCGCTGCGCCCGGCACCAGGCCCACCACCTGTGCGGCTTGCCGAGGCACCGGCCAAGTCCAGCGTGCCCAGCGTTCGATCTTCGGTCAGTTCGTCAACGTCACCATCTGCGACACCTGCGGCGGTGCCGGACAGGTCGTCGAGAGTAAGTGCCCGTCATGCACCGGGATCGGTTTGGAGCGCGTCGCCGTGCAGCGCAAGGTCAGAGTTCCCGCCGGGCTTCAGCCCGGCACCGAACTCCGACTCACCGGCGAGGGCAATCATGGCCCGCGCGGCGGCTCGCCAGGCGATCTCTATATCGGTATCGACGTCAAGCCACATCCCGTACTGGAGCGCGACGGCGACAATATTCTGAGCAACGTCGTGATCAACGTCGCCGAGGCGGCCCTGGGCGCCAATCTCGAAGTGGAAACGGCCGACGGTCCCAGCTCCGTCAAGATTCCGGCCGGCGTCCAGGCCGGTACACCAATCCGGTTACGCGGCAAAGGCGCGCCGCGCCCGCGCGGATCGGGACGAGGCGACCACTATCTCTTCGTGCACGTGGCCACCCCGACCAAGCTGAATCGGAAGCAGCGCGAACTGCTTGAAGGCCTGCGTGAGACCTTGCCTGGCGGCAGCGATTCGGGCGGGCGCAGCTTCGTTGAGAAAATCCGAGCCGCATTTCGGTGAGCAGCCAGTGGACGGACATCAGCGTCCCCCTGCAACCGGAGGCCGTGGACGATGTGTCCATGACGCTGCATCGACTGGTTGGCACGTCGTTCGCCGTTGAAACCCGCCCGTCGGCGGCGGCGGGAGAATGGCCGGTGACCGCCCACGCGTACCTAGCCCCCGGCAAGGGGCAGGCGCACGCGCGCCGTGAGCTGTTGCGGGCGCTCGAAATGCTGCGCATCGCCGGCGACGGCGTTGTTGGCGTGGCGTCGGAAGCGTCTGTAGACGCTGATGGGTACCGCACGCGATGGCGCGAATTCTTTGCGCCAATCGCGATTGGCCGCCTGGTGATTGTTCCTGCTTGGCTGGATCAGCCGCCGGATCAGGCAGATCGGATGCCAATCTTCCTCGACTCTGCGATGGCCTTTGGCACCGGACGTCATCCCACGACCCAACTTGCGTTGGCGGCGTTGGAAAGTTCGGTGGATCCGGGTGACGTCGTCGTCGACGTTGGGACGGGCTCGGGCGTGCTGGCCATCGCCGCGGCCAAGCTAGGCGCGGCGCGTGTGCACGCGTTCGACCGAGATCCCGAGGCAGGTCCGGCGGCGGCCGCCAATATCCGGCGAAACGGCGTAGCCGATCGGATCCACTTGACCGTTCCGAGCTCGAGTCCTGGTGCGTCCGAGCTCGCCACGTTGGTTGTGGCAAACATCGTGGCATCGGTGCACGTGAAGCTGATGCCGGAATACGCCGGGCTGCTAGCGCCCGCAGGGCGGCTATTGCTTAGCGGGGTGATTGACACTCGCGTCGAAGAAGTGGTCGCGGCAGCGCGGCCTTTCCTATTCAACCTGCAAGGGGTTGCGGCAGCCGAGGAGTGGCGGCTGCTTGACTTCACCAAGGGGGCACCGCCCTTTATAGATGTGGAAACTTAGGACGGCATAGGAGGTCGTTGCCGATGAGGTCCAACGCCACTGAACAGGACTGCGTTTTCTGCGCCATCGCGCGTGGTGACATTCCGAGCGACAGCGTCTATAGCGACGACCAGGTGGTTGCGTTTCGAGATATCAATCCGCAGGCGCCCTCACACGTGCTCGTAGCGCCGCGGCGGCACGTGGCGAGCGTTAACCAGTTAAAGGACGACGGGGAGTTGCTGGGACGGGTGATGTCGGTGGCCGTAACGGTGGCCCAGGCGGAAGACCTAGCCGCGTCAGGCTATCGCCTTGCAACAAACCATGGGCGCGACGGTGCACAGACCGTGCCGCATCTGCACGTGCACGTATTGGGCGGACGTGCCTTGAGTGGGCGCCTGGGCTAGCAGCCTTTTCAGGCGCCTGGACGACTCGGTAGCGCGATTTGGACGTATTCCGAGTTCAAGAGCCGGTCCAAAACAAGTGGCCCTGATCGTGCATGACAGCCAGAAGTCGGCCTTGATCGTCGGCCGCAGTGTGCTAGGATGCGTCCAACGTGGGGGGTGTCCGAATAGCCGCACGGCCGCGAGACAACTGAAGAGCCACGACCCAGCCGGCATACGCGGGCTGGGTTTCTGTGCCTTGCGACCAACAGGTACCTGTTCGAAAACGGATGTGACGCGCTGACGCAGTTCTTGTCGCAGGGCTCTCTGACGACCGCGGCCTGCGTGCGTCGACGCACTGCGTTTTCCGCCCCACCGCACGATTGGTTGCATACGGGAGCTCGGTCTGTGCGCTGCGGCTGTGGCGTACGCGGGCGCAATCGACTCTGTTCGTCGAGGAACGAAGGAGCAGGCGATTCATGAGTTCAAACGGCACAACTTCGGGCTTTGACGAGCGGCATTACGGGCGTGTCCCGAGCATCCTGGGCATGCCGCACCTGGTCTCGACGCAGCTCGAATCGTTCGAACGGTTCAAGAACGAATACTTGCGCGAACTGTTCGCCGAGATCTCGCCCATCCAGGACTTCACGGGGAAGAATCTGGAACTGCACTTCGAAGTGCCTGACGACGCGTTCGACGAGCCGAAGTACACCGAGGAGGAGTGTCGCGAGCAGGATCGCACCTACCAAGTTCCGCTTCGGGTAAGGGCTCGCTTGCACAACAAGCAGACCGGTGAGATCAAGGAAATGGTCGTGTACATGGGCGACTTCCCGCTCATGACGCGCCAGGGCACGTTCATTTACAACGGGGCCGAGCGTGTGGTTGTGAGCCAGCTCGTACGGTCGCCCGGCGTCTACTTTTCCGCCGAGATCGATCCATCCACCGGCCGCCGCCGCTTCGGCGCCAAGCTCATTCCCAAGCGCGGCGCGTGGCTTGAATTTGAGACGAGCAACCAGTCCGTGGTGAACGTCAAGATCGACCGCAAGCGCAAGCTGCCGGTCACTACGTTCCTGCGCGCGATCGAGCCCGAACTGAGCGAGGATGCGGCGCTGCTTGAGGCGTTTGCGGACGTCGATAGCGACCCCGAGCACGGGTTCATCGAAGCGACGATCGAAGATGATCGTCGCGACGGAGTGGTCAACACCGAAGAAGCGCTGATCCGCCTCTACGGTCGACTGCGTCCCGGCGATCCGGCTACGGTTGACAACGCTCGCTCCCTGATCGAGCAGACGTTCTTCGAGAAGCGTCGCTACGACCTGGGGCCCGTCGGACGCTACAAGCTCAACAAGCGCCTTGAGCTAGAGACCGAAGAAACCACTCGCACACTCGAGCCGAACGACCTCGTCGCCATCGTGCGCGAAATCGTGGACCTGAATGTGACACAGGGCGTGCCCGACCACATCGACCACTTGGGTAACCGGCGCGTGCGCGCGGTGGGTGAGTTGCTGGCCGACCAGTTCCGCGTCGGGCTGTTGCGCATGGAGCGCGTGATCAAGGAGCGGATGAGCATCCAGAACGCCGCTGAAGCCACGCCGTCCGGTCTGATCAACACGCGGCCGGTGACTGCGGCGGTCAAGGAGTTCTTCGGGGGCAGCCAACTCTCGCAGTTCATGGACCAAGCCAACCCGATGGCGGAGCTTGCGCACAAGCGTCGGCTCAGCGCCATGGGGCCGGGCGGCCTCTCGCGCGAGCGTGCCGGTTTTGACGTGCGCGATGTGCACTACAGCCACTATGGCCGGGTCTGTCCCATCGAGACGCCTGAAGGGCCGAACATCGGTCTGATCAACACCCTCGCAACCCTGGCACGCGTCAACTCCTACGGATTCATCGAGACGCCGTACCGACGGGTTCTCACGCGCATTCCGGCGCGGGACGCCGCGATGCTGGTGGGGCGAACGCTGGTCGAGCCGGTCACCGCAGCGGACGGCGCAGAGCCGCTGGCGCAGGCTGGCGACGTGATCGACGCGGCCCTAGCCGAGACCATTGGTCAGATCGACGGTGCCGACAAGCTCGATGTGCGCATACGCCCGGTTGTGACCAACGAGATCGAGTACCTGGCTGCCGACGAGGAGGAGCGCCACACGATTGCCGAGGCCAAGACCAGGCTCAATGATGCGAACGAAATCGTCTTGGATCGGGTATCGGTACGTCGGGGACCGAATTTCTTCGAGGCCGACGCGAGCGACGTCGAGTACCTGGATTCGTCACCGCAGCAGATCGTGAGCCTGGCGACGGCCATGATTCCCTTCCTCGAGCATGACGACGCCAATCGCGCGCTGATGGGCGCCAACATGCAGCGACAGGCCGTGCCGCTGATCACGCCTGAGGCACCGCTGGTGGCCACCGGTATGGAGCGGGCCAGCGCGAGCGACTCCGGGCATATGGTTCACGCGGTGGACGCCGGCTCTGTTATGCGGGTGACCGCGAACGAGATCCTGGTTGACCATGGGACGGACAAGCGAATCTATGACCTGCACAAGACCGACCGCGCCATCGCCAATGGCGACAAGACTATGCACCCAATCGTTGCGGTCAACGACACGGTCGCGAAAGGGCAAGAGATCGCCAAAAGCAAGGCCGGCCAAACCGTTAACGCGAAGGACGCCGGCTTGGTTGTGCAGGGCACCACACGGAAGATCGTGATCGACGAAAAGAAACGTCCCTACCGCCTACGCAAGTTCGACCGCTCTAACACCGCCACCTGCATCAGCCAACGGCCAGTGGTGGCCGCTGGGGAAATGGTGACGGAGGGTCAACCGATCGCCGAGAGCATGGCGACCTCCGACGGCATGATCGCCCTCGGGCAGAACATCGTGGTCGCGTTCATGTTCTGGGAAGGCGGGAATTACGAGGACGCCATTGTCGTCAGCGAGCGCCTGCTGAAGGACGACGTGTTCACGTCAATCCACATCGAGAAGTACGAAGTGGAGGCGCGGGACACGAAGCTCGGCGCCGAGGAGATCACGCGCGACATTCCGAATCAGAATGAGGAGGCCCTCCGCAACCTGGACGACACCGGCGTGGTGTACGTGGGCGCGGAGGTCGGGCCGGACGACGTGCTCGTCGGCAAGATCACGCCCAAGGGCGAGACCGAGCTCTCGGGCGAGGACCGGCTGCTGCGTGCCATCTTTGGGCGCGACGCGCGGGAAGTGAAGGACACCTCCAAGCACGTGCCGGCGGGAGAATACGGCCGCGTGATCGACGTGCGCCGGTTCTCAGCCGAGGACGGCGACGATCTTCAAGCGGGCGTGACGGAGATGATTCGAGTCAGCGTTGCCTCGAAGCGCAAGCTGATGGTCGGCGACAAGATGGCTGGCCGCCACGGCAACAAGGGCGTGATCTCTATGATCCTGCCCGAAGAAGACATGCCCTATCTGGCGGACGGGACGCCCGTTGACATCATCTTGAACCCGCTGGGCGTTGCGTCCCGCATGAACGTGGGGCAAACGCTAGAGACGCACTTGGGGTGGGCGGCCGACAAGCTTGGATTTCGTGCGATCAGCCCAGTGTTCGATAGTGCGGATGAAGAGGACATTGCCGCCGCTCTTGAGGAAGCCGAGTTGCCGGCCGACGGCAAGGCTGTCTTGTACGACGGTCGAACGGGCGAACCGTTCGACCAGGACGTGACCGTCGGCGTCATCTACATGATGAAGCTTGGTCACATGGTGGACGACAAGATCCACGCCCGCTCGACTGGGCCGTACTCGCTCATCACCCAGCAGCCCCTGGGCGGCAAGGCGCAGATGGGCGGCCAGCGCTTCGGTGAGATGGAAGTCTGGGCGCTGGAGGCCTATGGCGCCGCCCACACGCTACAGGAAATGCTTACGGTCAAGTCCGACGACATTCTTGGGCGCGTGAAGACGTACGAAGCCATCGTCAAAGGCGAAACCATCCTCGAGCCCGGTATCCCGGAGTCGTTCCGGGTGCTCGTGAAGGAGCTGCAGAGCCTTGGCGTGTCCGTGGACATCCTGGACGACGCCGAGGAAGAAATCGCGCTGGCCGGCGAACACATGCACGACCAGCTGCCCGACCTGGATGGCATCAACATCCAGGGGCGTGAATACCGCCTTTAGGAGGACCCGGACGAATGCTTGAAGTCAACAAGTTCAGCGCGATTCGGATCCACCTGGCCTCGCCGGATCAGGTTCGGTCCTGGTCGTACGGCGAGGTCGCCAAGCCGGAGACGATCAACTATCGCACGTTGAAGCCTGAGCGTGACGGGCTGTTCTGCGAACGCATCTTCGGCCCAACCAAGGACTGGGAATGCGCCTGCGGCAAGTACAAGCGTGTGCGTTTCCGCGGCATCATCTGCGACAAGTGCGGCGTTGAAGTTACTCGCTCGCGTGTCCGACGAGAGCGGATGGGGCACATTGAGCTTGCGGCTCCGATTACTCACATCTGGTTCCTCAAAGGTACGCCGAGCCGAATTGGCCAGGTGCTGGACATCACGCCGCGCGATCTCGAGAAGATCGTCTACTTCGCATCCTTCATCGTTACCGAGCTGGACCAAGAGGCCCGTGACGAGGCGCTGGGTCGAGTCGATCGGGATCTGGCCGACCGGATTGAGGAGATCGACGACTCGGCGGCCATGCGCCTGGCGGACGAGCACCGGCGTCTGGAGGAACAGACAGCGCAACTCGACTCGCAGCTCACGGATGAGTTGAAGCGATTGGACCTGGAAGCCCAGGCCAGCTTCGACTCCATCAACAAGGAAGCTGCCACTGTCCGCAACCTGCTGGCGGCCATCGGCCAGCGCCAGCTTGAGGACGACGCCACGCTGAGCTGGCTGACCGAACCATTTGTTGCCGCGGGCAGCGTGCCTCCGCAGGATGCGCTGGCGCAGCTTGATGCGACGGTCGAAGCGGCAATTGCCGAAGTGACGGCCCGTTTCGAAGCTGAGAAGTCCGGTGCTCGCGACCGCTTCACTGCTACCAAGGGTGTCGAGCGACGCGAGAGTGACCAGGCGGTCGCCCGCATCGAAGAGGACAAGGTTTTGGAGGTCAACGACGCCCGCGACTTCTACGAGCAGCGTCGTAAGGACCTGAGCACCCTGGAACTGCACCAATTGCTCTCGGAACCTCGCTATCAGCAGCTCACGCACACCTGCGGTGACATCTTTGAGGCCGGCATTGGCGCGGAAGCCATCCTCGACCTCATCGCCGATGTCAATCTGGATGAACTGGCGGCTGAGTTGCGTGAGGAGTTGAATGCGACTTCGAAGCAGCGGCAAAAGAAGGCCGCCAAGCGGCTGAAGGTCGTGGAGGCGTTCCGCCGCTCGGGCAACCGACCGGAATGGATGATCCTGAACGTGTTGCCGGTGCTGCCACCGGAATTGCGACCCATGGTTCAGTTGGACGGTGGACGCTTCGCCACCAGCGACTTGAATGATCTCTACCGCCGGGTAATCAACCGCAACAATCGGCTCAAGCGGTTGGTCGAACTGGGGGCGCCCGAAATCATCGTGCGCAACGAGAAGCGCATGCTGCAGGAGGCCGTAGACGCACTGATTGACAATGGGCGACGCGGTCGTGCCGTGACTGGGTCGTCGAACCATCCCTACAAGTCGCTCAGCGATTTGCTGCGCGGCAAGCAGGGCCGATTCCGTCAGAACCTCCTGGGCAAGCGGGTGGACTACTCCGGCCGCTCAGTGATCGTGGTGGGACCGCATCTCAATCTCAACCAGTGCGGCCTACCGACCAAGATGGCCCTGGAACTCTTCAAGCCTTTCGTCATGCGCAAGCTGGTGGACGACGGGCATGCCAGCAACATCAAGAGCGCCAAGCGAATGGTCGAGCATCCCGAGCCGCTGGTGTGGGATGCGTTGGAGGAGGTCACGCGCGACCATCCCGTGCTGCTCAACCGTGCGCCGACGTTGCACCGGCTGGGGATTCAGGCGTTCGACATCGTGCTGGTACGCGGCAGTGCCATCCAGATTCATCCGCTGGTCTGCACGGCGTTTAACGCCGACTTCGATGGAGACCAAATGGCAGTCCACGTGCCGCTGAGCCGAGCGGCGCAGGACGAGGCCCGCCACATCATGAAGAGCACCCACAACATCCTGTCTCCGGCGGATGGGACTCCCATCGTCAGCCCGACCAAGGACATGGTGCTTGGCGCCTATTACCTGACCCAGAGCAAGCCCGATACCCGAGACGAAGACGACCTCCAAGCCTTTGCTAATTTCACCGACGCCATGCTGGCCTTCGATCACAACGCGGTGGATCTGCAGGAGCGGATCCGCCTGCGAGTTACGCCTGAAGATTTCCCTGACGAGGTGGTCGCCCAGGACGGTCCAGCATTCATCACGACGACCGTCGGGCGCATCATGCTCAACCAGGCCATCCCTCGGGAGTTGCGGTTCGTCAACGAACAGTTGGATAAGGGCGGACTGCGTCGTGTGATCGAGATGGTCTTCTTCAACACCAACATGGACGTTACTGGCGACGTCGCCAACCAGCTCAAGAACCTGGGCATGCAGTGGGCCACGCGCTCAGGGGTGACGATGGGGATTACGGACCTCGAAATCCCTGAAGTCAAGCGCCAGGTGGAGCAGGAGACCGATGCCCGTGTCAGCGCCATCAGGGCCAGCTTTGACGACGGTCTGATCACTGACAACGAGCGTTACCGGCTGACCGTCAAGGCCTGGACCGATGCCATGGCCACCGTTTCCAGTTCCGTGGAGACGAGCCTGGACCCGATGAGCCCCGTCTTTATGATGGGTAACTCAGGCGCAGCCAAGGGCAACTTCGACCAGATCCGCCAGATCTCGGGGATGCGTGGACTGATGTCCAATCCTGCCGGCCGGATTATCGAGATGCCCGTTCGTGCGAACTTCCGTGAAGGCATGTCCGCCCACGAGTACTTCATCTCCACGCACGGTGGCCGCAAGGGGCTGGCCGACACCGCTCTCCGCACCGCCGACAGCGGCTATCTCACCCGCCGCCTGGTGGACGTAGCCCAGGACGTGATCGTCATGGGCGACGACTGCGGCACCTTGGACGGAATACCCGTGGAAGTCGGGACCTTGGACGAGGTGCTGGATTCCGTGGGCGTCCGCTGCTTCGGCCGCTTTCCGGCACGACCGATCGTGCATCCGGCGACTGGCGAGATCATCGTGCCCTTGGGCACTCTGATTGACCACGACTTGGTCAAGCTGGTTGATGACGCCGGTGTGCAATCGGTCACGGTCCGATCGCCCATGACCTGCGCAAACGCTCGCGGCCTGTGCCAGATGTGCTACGGCATGGACTTGGCACGCCACGAATTAGTGGCGGAGGGCGCCGCCGTTGGCATCATCGCCGCCCAGTCCATGGGCGAACCTGCGACTCAGCTCACCATGCGGACCTTCCATCTGGGTGGCATCGCGACGGTGGGCGCCGACATCGTGGATAAGGAGCAGGGCTTGCCGCGAGTGCAGGAACTCTTCGAGGCGCGGATCCCCAAAGGTGTCGCCGTCATGAGCGACATTGACGGTACTGTCGAAGTCATTGAAGAGGACGAGCAGCGGCGTGTACGGGTGGTTTCAGCCCACGTGCACGAGTACGAGTACCCGCTTGACCCGGGCATGGTCCCGATTGTCGAGGACGGCGCCGACATTGCCAGGAACGGGGTTCTGGCCGTGCCGAAGGTCCAGGCGGACGACCTCCTGGCTCGCAAGGCCAAGAGCAAGTCCAACACGATCAGCAAGCGCGCGCTGGCCAAAGTCGCCGGCATTGGCGTCACGGCCGAGGCGGACGGCGTCGTGGAGATCCATGAGGGGCGGATCGTCGTGCGCGCCGAGGAAGAGGATGTCAGTGAGTACCCGGTCTCGCTGGCCGCTGAACTGCGCGTGCAGAGTGGCGAATTTGTCCGCGAGGGCGATCAGCTCACCGAGGGGCCGCTAAACCCGCATGACATCCTGCGGTTGCGCGGCCGTGCCCAGTTGCAGCAGTACATCGTCAGTGAAGTCCAACGTGTCTACCGCATGGTCGGCGTGGCGGTGAACGACAAGCACATCGAGATCATCATCCGTCAGATGCTGCGTCACAACGCCGTCGACACGCCTGGCGAAACTTCGCTCTTGCCGGGGACGCTGGTTGACCGGTCCACGCTTACGCAGACCAACGTGCAAGTCGCGGAAACTGGCGGTCAGGTTGCGGACTCGCACGAAGTGTTGCTCGGTGTGACCAAGGCCTCGTTGAACAACGAGAGCTTTCTGGCCGCGGCGTCGTTCCAGGACACTACGCGCGTGCTCACGGAAGCTGTGGTGGAAGGCAAGACCGATCACCTGCATGGGCTGAAGGAGAACGTGATCATCGGCAAGCTCATTCCGGCCGGCACCGGATGGGATCGCTACCACGGTCCAGCGCTCGAAGCCCCGGGCCAGTCGGACGTCCTGATTGACACCGAGGCCATGCACATGGCCGAGGGAGTGACGCTTGACGATCTGCGTGATCCGGACAATGGCGCCGACGCGACTCCCGACCTGGACAACGGTGCCCAGGCGGGTGTAGTGGCCGCCGGTGTGCCACCAATGGATGCCGCCGAGAGCGACCTGTTGGCCGGTATCGAGACATCACCAAGCGGCGCCAGCGACGAATTTGCCGATTTCTTGCGCCCCTCGGAGGACTTCGGCATCGACGAATCGTCAGCCGTGCGTTCGGACCCAGCGGCGGACGGCGAAGGCGTTGACGATGGCGGGAGTCGGTGATAGGCTCGCTAACGCCGCGTGCGGCACGTTGCCGCCGCGCCTTTTCTACGTAAGGGATCCGTAGGTCGCACCGTGCCGACGATTAATCAACTCGTTCGCAAGGGACGAAAAAAGCGCCGGAGCAAGTTGAAGGCGCCGGCCTTGCATTACTCCTACAACGGATTGCGGCGACGCATGCAGCGTGGTGAGGGTTCCCCGCAGAAGCGCGGTGTTTGCACCTTGGTTCGCACGGTAACGCCTAAAAAGCCAAACTCGGCTCTACGTAAGGTGGCGCGGGTACGCCTATCGAATGGTATTGAAGTTACCGCCTATATACCGGGCGAGGGCCATCGACTTCAGGAACACTCGGTGGTGTTAATCCGTGGCGGCCGAGTTCGCGATCTGCCAGGTGTTCGATATCACATCGTGCGCGGGACCTTGGACGCGGATGGCGTTGAAGGCCGCCGTCGCAGCCGGTCTAAATACGGTACGAAGCGCGGTAGTTAGAGGCAAGGTGCGGCCCCGGATCCGATGATGTTTACCGCCAGTACCGCTGCTCAGCGGCCAAATCCCGCCTGATGCCTCGTCGCAAGCGGCCAGAGCGTCGCGTGATTCCACCGGACCCGCGCTTCAATAACCGGACGGTCCAGCGCTTTATCAACAAGGTCATGCTGAACGGCAAGAAGTCGCTTTCGCAGCGGATCGTGTATCGCGCCTTCGACATCATTGAAGGCCGCACCGGTGCGCCAGCGATTGACGTCTTTGAAGCTGCCGTGCGCAACGCGATGCCGCAGATTGAAGTAAAGCCGCGACGCGTGGGGGGCGCGAACTACCAGGTTCCCGTCGAGATTCGCGGGGACCGTCGCTACTCATTGGCCGTCCGCTGGCTGATCGACGCCTCGCGAAATCGTGGCGGCCGCTCCATGCCTGAGCGTTTGGCGGCGGAGTTGATGGAGGCCGCCGACGGACAAGGCGGAGCGGTTCGCCGGCGCGACGAGATGCATCGAATGGCGGAAGCGAACCGCGCGTTCGCGATCTACGCGTATTAGCTCCACTTTCCGGAATCCCGAGACATGAGGCCCATGAACACCCTGGATATTTCGCGTACGCGCAACATTGGAATCATTGCCCACATCGATGCGGGCAAAACCACCACCACCGAGCGAATTCTGTTCTATTGCGGCCGGATTCACCGTGTTGGCGAGGTGCACGACGGCAACGCCCAGATGGATTGGATGGCGCAGGAACGTGAGCGCGGAATCACGATCGTGGCCGCCGCCACCACGGCCTCCTGGAACGACCATCGGATCAACATTATCGACACGCCAGGCCACGTTGACTTCACTGCTGAGGTCGAGCGTTCGTTGCGGGTCCTCGATGGCGGGGTGGTCGTCTTTGACGCGGTCAATGGCGTGGAACCGCAGTCCGAAACCGTCTGGCGACAGGCCGACCGCTACAGCGTCCCGCGGATCGCATTCATTAACAAGATGGACCGACGGGGGGCGGACTTTGACGCCACGATCGGGTCGATCCGTGACCGGCTCGGCGCCAATCCGGTGCCTATCCAGGTTCCAATAGGCTTCGAAGCCGACTTCGAAGGCGTCGTTGATCTGGTGACCATGCAAGCCATCCGCTGGCCGGCGGATGGCCTTGTGGCCCCTGAGCGAGGCCCGATTCCGGCGGACCTGGAAGCGTCCGCGCTCGACGAGCGCGAGCGGATGATTGAGGCTCTGGCCGAGTTCGATGACGACATTGCTACCAAGTACCTGGATGGCGAAGACCTGTCGACGGCCGAGTTGATAGACGCCCTACGGCGGATGACCGTCGCGGCCCAGGGGGTCCCGGTGCTGATGGGTTCCGCCTTGCGTAACAAGGGCATCGAGCCGTTGCTGAACGCGATTACGGACTATCTCCCCTCGCCGCTGGACGTCCCGCCGGTGACTGGAATCAACCCCAAGACCGGCGCGGAAGAGCAGCGGCGGCCCGCGGAGGACGATCCGTTCACCGCGATCGCGTTCAAGATCGTGGCAGACCCGCACGCCGGCAAGCTGGCCTACTTCCGCGTGTACTCGGGGTCGATCGAGCCAGGGGCCACCGTGCTGAACACGGCCGCCGGAAAGCGCGAGCGCCTGTCCCGCGTGCTGCGGATGCATGCCGACAAGCGCGAAGAAGTCACCGAATCTATTCGCCACGGTGACATCCTGGCCGCTGTGGGAGTCCGCGCGACCAATACCGGAGACACCCTGACGGATCCCAAGTACCCGTTGCAACTGGAGTCCATCACCTTCCCCGAGCCGGTGGTAACCATCGCCATCGAACCGAAGAGCCGCGGCGACCAGGACAAGATCATCGACGCGCTGCGGCGGCTCGGTGAGGAAGATCCCACCTTTCGCATCAGCGGCAACGAAGAGACGGGGCAGACCCTCATCGCCGGCATGGGCGAGTTGCATCTGGAGGTCATCGTGGACCGGCTGCTGCGCGAGTACCGCGTAGGAGCCAACGTTGGTCGACCGCAGGTGTCGTACCGGGAGCGACCGCGCACCGAGGCCACGGGGCGTGGGCGCTTCGTGCGACAGACCGGCGGACGCGGTCAGTACGGGGACGTGACGGTTGAGCTTGAGCCGCTGCCATTGGGCACGGGTGTTCAAATTGAACGTCGAATCGTTGGCGGGGCGATTCCCGTCCAGTTCATTCCCGCCGCCGAGCGCGGCGCGGCGCGTCGATTGACCAGCGGGCCGCAGGGCATGGAAGTCACCGACGTTCGCATTACGCTCGTGGATGGCTCATATCACGACGTCGACTCGTCGGAGCTGGCCTTCGAGATTGCTGGCGCCATGGCGGTGGAAGACGCGCTGAACCGGGCGCGAACGGATGTGATGGAGCCGGTGATGGGTGTTCAGGTCGTCGTACCCGAGGACTATGTGGGTGACACGCTGGCTGGCCTGGCTGCGAAGCGGGGCACCATCCACGGCGCTGACATGCGTGGCGGGTCGCACATTATCGCGGCAGAGGTACCGCTGGCGACGATGTTCGGGTACGCTAACGAGTTGCGTTCGGCGACGCAGGGTCGCGGAACGTTCTCGATGGAATTTTCCCACTACGCGGTTACCCAACGAGCAGGTGCCGCGGACGGACTTCTGACGCCGGTTTCGTAACCGCGTACTGCGCAGGAGCACAGGAGCGAATGGCACGCCAACACTTTGAACGAACCAAGCCGCACGTCAACGTCGGCACGATCGGCCATGTCGACCACGGCAAGACGACCCTGACGGCCGCGATTACCAAAGTCTTGTCGTACAAGCAGTTGGCCGAATTCATGGCCTTTGATGAGATCGACCGCGCGCCCGAGGAAAAGGAGCGCGGGATCACGATTTCCATCACGCACGCGGAATACGAAACCGAGAGCCGGCATTACGCGCACATCGACGCGCCCGGCCACCGGGACTACATCAAGAACATGATCACAGGTGCCGCTCAGATGGACGGCGCGATCGTGGTCGTGGGCGCGGACGACGGCCCGATGCCGCAGACGTACGAACACGTGCTGCTGGCCCGCCAGGTGGATGTGCCGGCGATCGTGGTTTTCCTCAACAAGGCGGACATCGTCGAGGACGAGGAGCTGCTGGAGCTCGTGGAACTGGAGCTTCGGGACTTGCTGAACAAGTACGACTTCGACGGCGATAACGCGCCGATTATTCCCGGCAGCGCGCTGCTCGCGCTGGAATCCGAGAGCACCGACCTGGACGCGCCCGAGTACCAGCCGATTCTTGAACTCATGGAGGCCGTGGACACCTACATCCCCCAGCCGGAGCGCCCGGTCGATCAGCCGTTCCTGATGCCGGTTGAGGACGTCTTCGGAATCAAGGGGCGAGGCACCGTGGTCACGGGCCGCGTCGAACGCGGCAAGGTTCAAGTCGGCGAGCAAATCGATATCGTTGGCATGCGCTCCGAGATTGATCAGCGCGTCGTCACCGGTGTTGAGATGTTCCGCAAGACGCTCGATGAAGGCGTCGCCGGCGACAACGTGGGATGCCTGCTCCGCGGTATCGAGCGCGACGACGTTGAGCGCGGCATGGTGCTGGCCAAGACCGGCTCGATCACCCCGCACACTGAATTCAACGCGCAGGTCTACGTACTCACCCGTGACGAGGGCGGACGCCACACGCCGTTCTTCAGCGGCTATCGTCCGCAGTTCTACATCCGGACGACGGACGTGACCGGCGAGATCGAGTTGCCGGCAGGGACCGAAATGGTGGTGCCCGGCGACAATGTGGAAATGACTGTTCGCCTGCACCAGCCGATCGCGCTGGAAGACGGGGTCAACTTCGCCATTCGCGAAGGCGGCGTGACCGTCGGCGCGGGCGTTGTGACGAGCATCGTCAAGTAGCCGATGGCACAAGCGCGCACGCGACCGCCCCGCCAGGCTTCGTTGGAAGCCTCGTCACGGCGTGCACCCGCGCGGCCGCGACGGCAGTCGCCCACGCAGCGGATCAGGATTCGCCTGAAGGCGTATGACCACCGGGTGCTGGACGACGCGGCCCGCCGAATCATTGACACCGCCGGGCGTACGGGTGCCGACGTGCGCGGCCCGATTCCTCTGCCTACCGAGCGCAAGACTTGGACGGTGATTCGCTCGCCGTTCATTGACAAGGACTCGCGCGAGCAGTTTGAAATGCGAACGCACAAGCGCCTGATTGACGTCATCGATCCCACGCCTCAAACGATGGACGAACTCCTTCGGCTGCAGTTAGCGGCGGGCGTTGACATTGAGTTGAAGTCATAGCCATGTCCGTGGGACTGATCGGCCGCAAATTGGGCATGACGCAGATATTCGACGAGCAAGGTCGCGCGCTGGGAGTTTCGGTCATCCAGGCTGGTCCTTGTCACGTCACTCAGGTGCGCACCGAGGCGACCGACGGCTATTCCGCCGTGCAACTCGGCTTCGACCCCGTGCCCGAGCGCCGACTGACCCGAGCCGAGCGTGGTCATCTAGGCCGCCTACCGCCGTACCGAGTGCTCCGCGAATTCCGCACCGACGAGGGCGCGGAGGTCTCCGTGGGGGACGAGTTGACGGTCGCCAACGTGGACCTTGGCCAGCGAGTCGACGTGGTCAGCGTTTCAAAAGGCAAGGGCTTCGCGGGTGTCATGAAGCGACATGGTTTCAGAGGCGGCAAGCGAACTCATGGGCAATCTGACCGTGAACGCGCCCCTGGATCGGTTGGCGCCGGGACATCACCCAGCCGCGTTTTCAAAGGAACTCGTATGGCTGGGCGTATGGGCGGGGGCCGGGCTACATCCCGCAACCTGTCCGTGGCGAAGATTGACGTCGAACGTGGACTCGTTCTACTGGTTGGGGCCGTGCCCGGGCCGCGCGACACGGTTGTCGCGATCCGGCCGGTTCGCAAGGCGATTCGGGGGATGGACTGATGGTCGCCGAATCGCCGGCGTCTGCCCAACTCTCTCCCGTTGCCGGCGACTGCTTTGGCGCCTCGGACGCGTCCGGCGAGCTGTTGCAACGCATGCTGACCGCGCATGCTGCCAGACAGCGCCAAGGCACGGCCAACACAAAAAGCCGCGGCGAGGTCTCGGCCAGTACGGCCAAACTCTACCGGCAGAAGTCCACCGGCCGGGCCCGCGCCGGGAGCGCCGGTTCGCCTATCCGACGAGGGGGCGGCGTCGCGTTTGGTCCCAAGCCGCGCCGAACGCGCCCTCACGTGAACAAGCGAGAGCGCCGTCAAGCTGTACGCGCGCTGCTGGCGGCCAAGGCCGCCGATGAGTCCATCAGTGTGGCTGCATCATGGGGCGACTCACCCAAGACTCGTGACCGCGCTGCATGGTTGAGCGCCGCCGGTCTGTCAGGTCGCGTGCTGCTGGTGGACGTTGACCCCTCGGAGGAACTGCGACGCTCGGCGCGGAATATTCCTAACGTCGACGTTGAGCGGGCCGACACGCTGAATTTCTACGAAATTGCCGTCGCCGACCACATCGTGGCCAGCCAGGCGGCGCTGGATGCGCTGCAACAGCGAGTTGGCGCATGAACCCCGCCGACGTGATCACACGGCCAATCGTGACCGAGAAGTCCACCGCGCTCGGTGAACTCGGGAAGTACGTGTTCCAGGTTCGCCGCGGGGCGTCCAAGCACGCTGTCAAGCGCGCCGTCGAAACCATGTTTCACGTGGAAGTTTCGTCGGTCAACGTGATGAACGTGCAAGGAAAGCCGCGCCGCATGGGACGCTTTGAAGGCCATCGGTCCAGCTGGCGAAAGGCCGTGGTGACCCTACGCGAGGGCCACAGCATTGAAGTGGTACCAGGGGTCTAGCCGATGGGACTACGTAACTTCAATCCGACGTCGCCAGGCCGGCGTGGCTATGTTGCCGTCGACAACGAGGAACTGTCGGGCGACCGGCCCCTGAAAAAGCTGCTGCGACCGCTGACGAAGCGCGCCGGTCGCAACAACAGCGGACGGGTCACCGTGCGACATCGCGGTGGTGGCGCGAAGCGGCGCTACCGTGTAATCGACTGGCACCGCGATAAGTCCGGGGTGCCCGCCGTGGTGGCTAGCGTCGAATACGATCCCAACCGGTCGGCCCACATTGCTCTCCTGCACTATCGCGACGGTGAGAAGCGGTACATCCTGGCACCCGTCGGAATCGGCGTGGGCAGCGAGCTCCTCTCTGGCCCAGGCGTTGAACCGCGCGCGGGTAACGCTATGCAACTGGCTCGCATCCCGGCGGGAACGGAAGTGCATGCCGTTGAAATGACCCCCGGACGCGGGGCCCAACTCGTGCGTTCGGCCGGCATGGTGTGCCAGCTCATGGCCAAGGACCGCGGCCTTGCGACGCTTCGATTGCCGTCAGGCGAGATGCGGCAAGTATCCGATGCCTGTATGGCGACCGTGGGGCGCGTGGGAAACGCGGATCACAGCAACCAGTCGGCCGGGAAGGCTGGCCGGATACGCTGGCGTCGCCGTCGCCCGCAGGTGCGCGGCGCAGCCATGAACCCCACGGACCATCCACACGGTGGCGGTGAAGGAAAGGCGCCGGTCGGCATGCCAGGACCCAAGACGCCGTGGGGCAAGCCCACCCAGGGCCGTAGAACCCGGATCGGGAGCCGTCGCAGCGACAAGTTTATTTTGCGCCGGCGGAACAGGTAGGACGGTATGTCGCGCAGCACGAAAAAAGGTTGGTACATACATCCAAAGCTCGAAAGGCGCGTTGCGGAAGCCTCGCGCAGTCGCCGGAAGCAGGTTGTTCGCACCTGGAGTCGGGCCAGCGTGGTTCATCCTGAAATGGTCGGGCTCACCATCGCCGTCCACGACGGGCGGCGGCACGTTCCGGTGTATATCTCTGAGAACATGGTCGGGCATCGGCTTGGCGAATTCGCCCCGACGCGCACCTTTCGTAGCCATGCGCGCGGACGTTCGACTTCGCCGATGGGACACTGATACATGGAAGTCTCCGCAACCGCCAAATACGTGCGTATGTCGCCCCAGCGCGGGCGGGCTATTGCACGTGAGTTGTCCGGTCTTGAGATCTCCCAGGCCATGGCCACGCTGGCGTTCATGCCCAATCGAGCCGCTGCTGAGATTGCCAAGGTGGTCAAGTCCGCGGCGGCCAACGCCGAGCACAACTACGCCCTGGACCGCGATGTGTTGCGAATCCAGTCGGTTGTCGTCAACGACGGTCCCGCGCTTCGGCGCTTTCGACCCAAATCACGTGGTCGGGTCGGAATGTATCTCAAGCGCTCCGGTCACATTACGGTGACCGTGGAAGACGGAATGGCGTAGGCATGGGTCGCAAAGTTCATCCCATCGGCTACCGCCTGGGCTATACCACGCGTTGGGAAAGTACCTGGTACGCCGATCGCGACTACACGGAACTATTGCTGGAGGATTTGGCAATCCGCGATCTGGTACGTCGCTACCTTGAAGCGCCCAACGGGCGCAATGCGGCTCGCCGCGGTGGTCGCAGGCGTGGCAGCTACGGGGCTGGGGTATCGAAGATCGAGATCGAGCGTCAGGTCAGCCAGGTTCGAGTGGTTATCCATACGGCGCGGCCAGGCATTGTGATCGGGCGAGGTGGGAGTAACCGCGAGGAAATCCAGAATCGGATTGAACAGCACACCGGCAAGCGCGTCGTTGTGGATGTAGAAGAGATCAGCCAGCCCGAACTCGACGCGTTTCTCGTCGTTCGTAATGTTGCCGATCAACTGGAGCGCCGGGTTTCCTTCCGGCGGGCAATCAAGATGACAGCCGAGCGAACCATGCGCGCGGGCGCGCAGGGCGTGAAGATCATGGTTAGCGGGCGTCTGGGGGGCCGCGAAATGTCACGCAGTGAGTTCGAACTCCTTGGCACTGTTCCGCTCCAGACACTCGACGCCGATATCGACTATGGCTTCACCGAGGCGCGAACAACCGCTGGCCGGATCGGCGTAAAGGGGTGGGTCCACCGTGGGGCTGCGCGAGATGCAGCCGAATTGTTGTCGGAGACGGTATCGCGACCAGGCGCGGGCCGTCGGCGGCGGCCACCGCGAGGTTAGCCATGCTGATGCCAAAGCGAACCAAGTTCCGCAAGATGCACCGGGGACGCCGCCGAGGTCGGGCCGCACGTGGCGACTCGCTCGTCTCTGGTGACTTCGGGCTACAGGCGACCACCGTGGGATGGGTCGACAGTCGCGAGATTGAGGCAGCCCGCCGCGCGATTACCCATTCGGTTCGGCGTACCGGCCAGCTTTGGATTCGCGTCTTTCCAGACAAACCCATTACCCAGAAACCGGCCGAGGTCCGCATGGGCAGTGGGAAAGGCAATGTCGAGAGTTGGGTTGCCGTGATCAAGCCTGGGCGCATTCTTTTCGAACTGGCCGGCGTTGAAGAAGCAATGGCCCGTGAAGCCATGCGCCTGGCGTCACACAAGCTCTCGGTTCAGACTCGTGTGGTGTCGCGTTCCGCGGAGGTCGCCGTTGGCTAAGGCTGACCAGTTCCGGGATCTGAGCGATGAGGAGTTGGAGACCCGGATTGCGGAAACCAAGGAAGAACTCTTCCGGCTGCGTGTCCAGCACGCGACGCTGCAGTTGGCGGATACATCGCAGCTACGCCACGTGCGGCGCGATATCGCGCGCATGCTGACCGTTCAGCGCGAACGCACGTTCGCGCCTCTTCAGACGGAAGAAGGCTAACCCGTGCCAGGGGTTCGTGCTCGGCGGATCGGTCGCGTAGCGAGTGATCGAGCCGACAAGACTATTATCGTTGAGGTGGAGTCGATCCGCCGCCATCGGCTGTATAAGAAGCCGGTGCGCATTCGGCGGAAGTTCATGGCCCACGACCCTGACAATACATGCCGCATTGGCGACGTGGTGCAGATCGAGGAGTCGCGGCCAATGAGCCGGCGGAAGCGCTGGCGATTGATCGAAGTCATTGAGAGAACCCGGCTGACGGATGAAGAACGCCAGGCGGCTTTAGGTGCCGGTGTGGCCGAGGAACAGTCGGACGGCAATTCCGAGGACTCACAGAACGCGTAACCCACATGATTCAGCAACAGAGCCGGCTCAGAGTGGCCGACAACAGCGGTGCGCGCGAGATTATGTGCATCCGCGTGCTCGGCGGATCGTCGCGAAAGTACGCGCGCGTGGGCGACATCATTGTGGGAAGCGTTAAACAAGCGGCGCCTAACAGCGCTGTTCCGCGAGGGTCCGTCGTGCGCGCTGTGGTCGTGCGTGTGAACAAGGAGTACCGGAGGCCCGACGGCTCGCGCATCCGCTTTGACGATAACGCCGCCGTATTGCTTGAGGGCGAAGTTCCGCGTGGCACGCGCATCTTTGGACCCGTTGGGCGCGAACTGCGAGACCGCCGGTTCATGCGCATCGTCTCGCTGGCGCCGGAGGTCTTATAGCTGTGTCGGTGCGACGATTTCGAATTCGTAAGGGCGATACGGTCCAGGTGCTCCAGGGCCGTGACGTCGGACGGCGAGGCGTCGTGGAACGCGTGGTTCCGGCCACGGGACGAGTGGTTGTGGAAGGCGTGAACGTTCGAAAGCGTCACGCGAGACCGAGGGCCATCGGACAGCCAGCGGGTATCATTGACTTCAACGCCCCGTTTGACGTGTCAAACGTCATGTTGGTGTGCCCCGTCTGCGACCAGCCGGCGCGCGTTGGCTACACGCAGGGCGACGATGGTGGGAAGCGGCGGCGCTGCCGCCGATGCAACGAACAGATTGACGAGTGATGGCACGCCTACGTACACGCTTTCGGGAAGAGATCCGACCGCAATTGATGCGTGAGTTCGGGTACGGCAACCCGTTGGCCGTTCCGCAGTTGGACCGAATTATCGTGAATATCGGGCTTGGCGAAGCGCTCGAAAACGATGGGGCCGTGGACCATGCCGTCCGGGATATTGCGACGATCACCGGCCAGCGTCCGGTTGTGACTCGGGCTCGCAAGAGCGTGGCTGCGTTCAAGCTGCGGGCCGGGCAGCGCGTGGGCGTGAAGGGCACGCTGCGCGGCGCCCGCATGTACGAGTTCATGGACCGGCTCGTTACCGTTGCGCTACCGCGAATGCGTGACTTTCGCGGTGTTCGGCGGACCTCTTTTGATGGACGCGGTAACTACGCGCTGGGACTGACCGAGCAACTCATCTTTCCGGAAATTGACTACGACCAGATCGATCGGATTCGCGGTTTGCAGATCGTCATCGTGACGACCGCGCGAACCGACGTTGAATCTTTACGGCTGCTGGAACTCCTCGGCATGCCGTTCCAACGCCTGGAAGAGGCGGCCTGAGGTTCGGACATGGCGAGAAAGGCAAAAATCGAAAAGTGGAAGCGCGAGCGCGAAGCGTGGCTGGACCCTGAGTTTGAGTCCAAGTCCATTCGCGGCCGCAAACTGCGCTTCAAAGTGCGCTATCGCAACCGGTGCCGACTCTGTGGGCGTCCGCGTGCGCACATACGACGATTCGGTATCTGCCGAATCTGCTTCCGGGAGCTCGCCGTGAAGGGGCATATCCCGGGCGTGACGAAAGCAAGCTGGTGAGCCGACGATGACCGACCCGATTGCCGACATGCTGACGCGGCTGCGGAATGCTGTCACGGCTCGTCACACCAAGGTCCGCATCCCGCATTCAAAGACCAAAGCCCGAATCGCGGCACTCCTTGCTGACGAGGGCTTTATCGGGTCCATTGAGACTTTCCACGAGGGACATCGCGCCTGGTTGGAAGTGACACTGCGATACCAAAACGGCAAGCCCGCGTTTGGCGGTGCCAAGCGCGTTAGCCGTCCCGGTCTGCGTATTCATACACGGTCGCGCGAGATTCCGCGGGTGATGGGCGGAATCGGTACGGCCGTTGTCTCTACCTCACAAGGCATTATGTCCGGCCGTGAAGCTGCCAAGCGTCGCCTCGGCGGCGAAGTCATCTGTTTCGTCTGGTAGGCCTATGTCTCGCATTGGTTTGACTCCCATTGATGTCCCTGACGGAGTGACCGTCAGCTTTGACGCGGAAAACGTCGTCACGGTGAAGGGGCCCAAGGGCGAGTTAGTGCAGGCCCTTCCGCCGATGATCAGATTCACGCGTGACAACGGGCGTATGGTGGCCAGCCGTCCCAACGACGAGCACCGGATCCGCGCCATGCATGGGCTGGCTCGCCAACTGGTGGCCAACATGATCCTCGGCGTCACCCAGGGTTACGAAAAGCGACTCGAGATTCAGGGCACCGGTTACCGGGTCCAGCTCCAGGGCACCACGCTCGACCTGCAGTTGGGATTCACCCATCCACAACGACGCCAGGCGCCTGTTGGCATCGAGTTCGAAGTGCCCGACCCGACCCATATCGTCATCCGCGGCATCGACAAACAGGCGGTTGGCCAGATTGCAGCGGAGCTTCGAGCAATTCGGCCCGCCGACCCCTACAAAGGTCATGGGCTCCGCTACCAGGGCGAAGTCGTTCGGCGAAAGCCCGGCAAGACCGCTGCAACGACAGTCGCATAGGTGGATTGACGAATGGCAACTGAGACTCGACGAGCGGCACGCAAGCGCAGGCACCGCCGAATTCGCCGACGGGTCGTCGGCCGCCCCGGGCGCCCGCGGCTCGCGGTGTTTCGTAGCCTCAAACACACCTATGCCCAGGTAATTGACGACATGGCCGGCCATACGCTGGCCGCCGCCTCGTCGCGTGAATCCACAACAGAGGGCGCCAGCAAGCTCGAGCGCGCGGCGGACGTTGGGGCTCGTCTGGCGAAGCGCGCGGAGGAGCTTCACATTTCCGCCGTCGTATTCGACCGCGGCGGCCACCGCTACCACGGACGCGTCAAGGCGTTGGCCGACGCCCTCCGTGCCGGGGGCATCGCACTATGACGATCGAGACTCGGCTTGCCCCAGGCGGCCACGACGCGGCCCGTGAACCAGGTGACCTTCATCGCCTGGACGACCGCGTCGTGCGAATCAAGCGCGTGGCGAAAGTCGTGAAGGGCGGGCGTCGATTCGGCTTCAATGCCATTGTTGTTGTTGGCGACCGTCGCGGGCATGTGGGTGTGGGTATCGGTCGGGCTAACGAGGTCGTAGCGGCCATTCGCAAGGGTCAGGAGCGTGCCCGGCGGTCCCTGGTCGAGATTCCCCTGACCGAAGATGGCTCAATCCCGCACTATGTTGAAGAGAGCTATCGGGCTTCCAAGGTTGTGCTTCGTCCCGCCAGGCCCGGGACCGGGGTAATTGCTGGCGGCGCGGTACGGGCTGTGCTTGAGCTTGCTGGCGTTCGCAATCTCCTCACCAAGATCATCGGCTCCACCAATGCGGTTAACGTGGTCCGTGCCACGGTGAATGGCTTGGCGAGCCTTCAGATTCCTGAAGAAACCGTAGCCCGCCGCAAGCAGGCCGTGGAGGCGTCAACCGATGACTGAACTGCGCCTGCGTCAGGTGCGTAGCTCCATCGGATCCCGGGACTCGCAGCGCGACACCCTCAGGGCCTTGGGTCTGGGTGCGATTGGCCGTCGGTCGTCTCGGCCCGACACGGCGGACGTTCGGGCCATGGTTAAGGTCGTGGAACACCTTGTCGAGGTTGAGTCCGACGTGCCGAACAGCGATCAGGCATGAAACCGCATCAAATCACGGCAGTCGCGCCAGCGCGAAAGCGACGCCGTCGCGTCGGCCGTGGCGAGGGATCCGGGAAGGGCAAGACGACCGGCCGCGGCACCCTGGGACAGGGCGCTCGAAGCGGCGGCAACGCCTATCCTGGATTCGAAGGTGGGCAGACGCGCCTGCTCATGCGCTTCCCCAGTCGTCGAGGTTTCACCAATCACCGATTTAGGCGCGACTACCAACCGGTCAACGTAAGCGCGCTGAATGTCTTTCCTGAGGGATCGGTAATAGGGCCTGAGGAACTCAAGGGCAAGGGCCTCATTGAGCCCGGCCTGTTCAAGATCCTTGCCGGCGGTGACCTGGACCACGCATTGACAGTGCGCGCACCGAGATTCTCGGCGGCGGCCAAGGCGAAGATCGAAAGCGCCGGTGGTTCCGTTGAGGAGCTGAGCGAGTGATCGAGACGGCCGTCGCGGCCTTCCAGCTTCCCGACGTTCGTCGCAAGATTCTCTTCACAATCGGCCTCCTGATCGTATTCCGGGCGGTTGCGCACATCCCCCTGCCCGGTGTTAACACGGAGCTGCTGGCCGACTTCTTCGCCGGCAACCAGTTGCTGGGGTTCATGAACCTCCTGTCTGGCGGGGCACTGGAAAACTTTTCGGTTGTCGCATTGGGTGTGTACCCCTACGTAACCGCCAACATCGCTTCGACGGTCCTGGTTCCGTTGATCCCACCGTTGCAGGAACTCTCCCGGGAAGGTGAGTCCGGTCGTCGCAAGATCGCGCAGTGGACTCGCTTGGCCACGATTCCATTCGCCATGCTGCAGGGGTTTGGCCAGATTCAGATCCTGCGCTCAGCCCAACAAGGTCTGTTGTCTCCAACGCTGGGCCCGTTCGACATCTTCGTGATGTTGATCGTGATGACGGCGGGAACGATGTTTCTGCTTTGGATTGGCGAATTGATTACCGAGAACGGCATTGGTAACGGCGTCTCGATCATCATCTTTGCCGGCATCGTGGCCGGTGCTCCCGCCGCCTTGGGTCAGTCGCTATTCGCCGGCGAAAACATCGGTGGATTCATTGCCGTCGTGATCATTGGCCTCATCATGATCGCTGCCATAGTTTTCGTGCAGGAAGCCCAGCGTCGAATCCCCGTCCATTACGCCAAGCGCATCCGGGGAACCCGCATGTACGGCGGCCAGAGCACGCACATCCCGCTCAAGGTCAACTCGGCGGGCATGATTCCCCTGATCTTTGCCTTTTCGCTGATGCTGCTGCCAGCTACGGTTGCCAGCTACTTCGAGACATCCGAAATATCGTGGCTGGCCAATGCGGCCGGCGCAATCGCACTCACCCTCAGCCCCAGTAACGCCATCTACTGGGTCTTTACCTTTCTGCTCGTGATCATCTTTACGTACGTATACACGTTGGTCGTTTTTCAGCAGCAGAACCTAGCCGAGAACCTGCAAAAAAATGGCGGCTTCATCCCCGGTATCCGTCCCGGTCGTCCCACGCACCAGTACCTGACAGGCGTCGTCAACCGCATTACGCTGGCGGGCGCGGTGTTTCTGGGAATCATCGCCGTCGTGCCCTTCGTCGCTCAGACCGTAACCGGCGCTGACGCGGTGGCCATCAGCAGCACGGGGATGCTGATCGTCGTGGGCGTGGTGCTGGACACCATGCGTCAGCTTGAATCGCAGTTGATGATGCGCAACTACGAAGGGTTCATTCGGTAGGCGCATGGGCGAGCGTCCAGTGATCGTGGTCCTGCTTGGCCCGCCCGGCGCAGGCAAGGGCACCCAGGGTGAGCGGCTGGCCTGCCGTATGGCGCTCGATCACGTGTCCACCGGCGATCTGTTCCGCGATGCGGTCACCGCCGGATCGCCGGCTGGGCTCCGCGCCGAGTCCTATCTGCTCAGCGGCCAACTTGTACCCGATCAAGTCGTGCTCCAGGTCATTGAGGAGTACATGGGCGACGCTCGGAGACGTGATATCTGCTTTGACGGCTTTCCGCGTACGCGTAATCAGGCTGAAAAGCTGGACGACCTACTCAGGCAGTTCAACCTTTCGGTAACCGCCGCGGTCTACATCGACGTGCCCGACCACATAGCGCTACGGCGTCTGCTCGGCCGCGGTCGGGCGGACGATACCGAAGAAACGGCCCGCCACCGATTGCAGGTCTACCACCAGGACACTGAGCCGCTCATCGACTACTACCGTAAGGCCGGCGTCCTGATTGAGGTGGACGGCATCGGCGGCGTTGAATCCGTCGCGCGCCGCGTCTGGACCACGCTGAAGGCCGTAATCAGATGATGTCGGGTTCGATCAAACCCAAGACGCCTGAGCAGGTCGAAGCAATGGCCGCCTCAGGCCGCGTCTTGGCTGGCGCGCTCGACGAGATCGAGGCTGAGGTTTGTCCCGGCGTAACCACCGGTGAACTTGACGCCATCGCCGAGTCCTTCATCCGCGACCACAGTGGCATTCCGTCATTTCTCGGCGTGCCGGCGGCTGACCCAGGCGTCGAGCCCTTTCCCGGAGCAATCTGCGCGTCTATCAACGACGCAATCGTGCATGGAATTCCGGGTAGCGCGGTGTTGCGCGAAGGCGATATCATTAGTCTGGACTGTGGAGTGATTCTTGACGGCTGGCACTCCGACTCAGCGCGTACGCTCGC
Source organism: Chloroflexota bacterium (assembly GCA_028874175.1). Taxonomy (GTDB): domain Bacteria; phylum Chloroflexota; class UBA11872; order UBA11872; family UBA11872; genus UBA11872. The sequence continues at coordinate 35,774 of JAPPLN010000008.1, read as the reverse complement.
GGTTGGCGAGATTGACCCTGACGCGAGCCGCCTGCTTGATGTAACTCGCGCCGCACTCGCTGAAGCTATCCGTGCCTCCGTCGCGGGTGGCCACATCGGAGATATTGGAGCAGCCGTGCAGAAGCTGGTCGAGGAGGCCGGACTAACCATCGTGAGACGATTCGTCGGACACGGAATCGGGCGCACCATGCACGAGTCGCCCCAGGTGCCCAACTTCGGGCGTCCTGGCGGTGGGCCCGAGTTGGTGCCGGGAACGACCCTTGCTATTGAGCCGATGGTCAACATCGGGTCTGCCGGCGTGGTCTTCGATACCGACGGCTGGACGGCGCGCACGGACGATGGCTCCCTGTCCGCCCACTTCGAACACACCGTGGCGATCACCCACGCAGGACCGCGCGTCCTTACGGAAGCTGTCTGAGGTTCGTGGTGCCGCCACCCAGAAACCAAAAAAACGAAGCACCGGCCCCGCCCGAAGAGTCGTCAAGCAAGACCCCCGTCATTGAAATTGAAGGCGAAGTCGTCGATTCACTGCCGAACACGATGTTCCTCGTCAAGCCAATTGGGCCGAATGGTCAGCCGCTACGTATTCAGACGGGGGACGGCGACGATGACGAGCCTCAGGCCATCCTCGCCCACTTGGCCGGTAAGATGCGGCTACGCTTTATTCGCGTAGGCGTCGGCGACCGCGTACGGATGCAACTCTCGCCCTACGACCTTTCGCGCGGGCGAATCACCTGGCGGTTGCGCGCCGATCAGCGAGTGGAGCGATAGCGATCATGCGAGTCTCGGCTTCCGTCAAACCGCGGTGTGACCGCTGCCGCGTTATCCGCCGACATGGGCGCGTCATGGTCATTTGCTCAAACCCGAAACACAAGCAGCGGCAAGGCTAAGGACGGGGATACATGGCTCGTATTGCCGGCGTTGACATTCCACGCCACAAGCCGGTGGTCATTGCGCTGACCCACATCTATGGCATCGGACGCACCACCAGTGCTGAGATTGTCCGACAGGCCGACGTCAATCCGCAGGCTCGCGTCAGTGATCTGACCGAGGCCGAGCTAGGGCGGGTCCGGGCCTTGATCGGTCGCGAGCGGGTTGAAGGGGATTTACGCCGCGTTGTGCAGACCAGCATTGCTCGCTTGCGTGAAATAGGTTCCTATCGGGGATTACGACATCGAATTGGGCTCCCAACACGCGGACAGCGCACGCGAACCAACGCCCGCACGCGCAAAGGCCCGCGTCGGACCGTCGGCATTCGTAAGCGCGTAATCAAGCGAGGCTAAACGAATGGCCGAACGTTCAAGTCGGTCCCGGCGTCGCAGTCGGGCACCCGTGCCAAGAGGCGCCGCGCACATCCACGCCTCGTTTAACAACACCATCATTACCATCACTGACCCCATGGGCGATACCGTCGCGTCGGCGAGTGGAGGGACCATCGGCGCGCGTGGATCGCGCAAGAGCACGCCCTTCGCCGCGCAACAGGCCGCTGAGCAGGCCGCTCAGCGCGCCATGGATGCCGGAATGCGTGACATCAACGTGTTTGTCAAGGGGCCCGGATCAGGTCGCGATGCCGCCGTGCGTGCGCTACAGGCCGTAGGACTCAATGTCTCAAGTATCTCGGATGTCACGCCCATCCCTCATAACGGTCCGCGGCCGCCCAAGCGTCGGCGCGTATAAGCCGCAACCAGAACAGAGAGACAGATTCGAATGGCCCGCTACACAGGACCTGTTTGCCGCCTCTGCCGGCGCGAGGGTGAAAAGCTCTTTCTCAAGGGCGACCGCTGCCACACACCGAAGTGCGCTATCGAGCGCCGCGGTGATCGTGGTGGTCCAGGATCCCGCGGTTTCAGCCGGAGGCGGCCGACGGAGTACGCCATTCAGTTGCGCGAAAAGCAGAAGGCTCGCCGGATCTACGGAGTGCTGGAACGCCAGTTCCGTCGTCACTACCGGATGGCAGGCAAGCAGAGCGGCCCCCGCGGCGAGCGTCTGCTTCAGTTGCTGGAACTTCGAGCGGACAGCGTCGTTTATCGGATGGGCTTTGGGCTCAGCCGCGCGCACGCGCGTCAACTCATTCAGCACGGCCACATCGAGTTGAACAACCGCAAGCACGATATCCCGTCGGCTGTTCTGGGCGTCGGCGACAGAGTTCGGCTGCGCCAGAGGAGCCGCAACATCGACGCTATCAAGAATGCACTGGATCGCGCCGAAGCGCTGGGCCGGCCCGCGTGGCTATCAGTGGATCCCGAGGCGTTCGAGGGCACCATCAACGCGATTCCTGATCGCAACCAAATCGACGCGACACTCAACGAGCAATTGATCGTGGAGTTCTACTCGCGCTAATCCGTGCGCGACAGTCCGTGTAACCGGACAGGAAGGTAAGGACCAGCGGTGTTTCTTGGACCCGTTGAATCAGCTCAGGCCGAAGCCGATATCCAGCCGACCGTGCAGATGGTCGAGGTTGGCGATAACTACGCGCATTTTCAGATCGAGCCGCTGCGCCGCGGTTTTGCGCACACGCTGGGCAATCCCTTGCGCCGTGTGCTGCTCTCGGCTCTACCGGGCGCGGCGATCGCCACCGCTCGCGTGGACAGCGCCTTGCACGAGTTCAGCACCCTGGACTTCATGCGCGAAGACCTCGTCGAGTTTCTTCTCAACGTCAAGGGGGTTCGGCTCAGATCGCACGACGCCGATTCCGCCGTTCTCTATCTGGAGGCTGAAGGTCCCGTCGAGGTCACCGCTGACGACCTTGAGCTCCCGAGCGGGGTCGAAATCGTAAACCCCGGACATCATCTGGCTTCTCTCACGGAGGCTGGATTCCTGCGGGCGGAATTTTCGGTCGAGACCGGTGCCGGATACGTCGGCAGCGAGACGCGCGGGGATCTGCCAATCGGCGTCATTCCTCTGGACATGGTGTTTAGTCCGGTCACCAAGGTCGAATACCACGTGGAACCGGCGCGGGTCGGGCGCGAGTCCGAGTACGACCGCCTTGTGCTCAAGATCTGGACCGACGGTGTCATCAGCCCGGCGGATTCCCTGCGCGGCGCTGCGCAGCAGCTCATTGAGTCCTTTCAACTCATCGCTGGCGTTGACGAAACCATGGATGTGGTGACATCCGCGTTCATGCCGCCGATGCCGGAAGCCGAAGGCGACCCGCTGGAAGACCTCAAGCTCTCGAACCGAGCCTTGAACAGTCTCAAACGGCACGAACTTGAGACAATCCAGGAGCTTGTTGGTCTGTCTGAGAACGACCTCTACGAACTCCGCGGGATGGGTGAGCGCCTGGTCACCGAGATTCGCGAGGCCTTGGCCATGCGCGGGCTCACGCTGGCCGACAACGCGCCGGCACCGGACGAAAGCCAGGAGTAGTTCCAATGCGGCATCGCCGACGCGGACGCCATCTCGGCCGCACTCCCTCGCAGCGCCGCGCGCTCAAGCGCAACCTGGTCAGGTCGCTGATTCTGCACAACCAGATCGACACCACGCTGGCGCGGGCCAAGGAGATTCGGCGAGACGTCGATCGCTTGATCACCCTCGCCAAGCGCGGTGACCTACATGCCCGGCGGCAGGCTATCGCTCGGATCCCTGACCCTGAAACGATCGAGCGACTCTTTGGAGATCTGGCCGATCAGTACGACGATCGACCTGGTGGCTATACGCGAATTCGCCGTCTCGGCGTCCGCCTCGGCGACGGGGCGCCACTGGCGCGCATGGAGCTGGTGTGACTGAAGTTCGAACTGTTCGCGCCACGGTGGAATACGACGGTGCGGGTTTCCAGGGTTTCCAGCGGCAGCGTAGTTCGCGGACGGTGCAGGGTATCTTGGAAACCGCCGTGCAAGCCGCCACTGGCGACGACGTGACGGTTGCCGGCGCTGGGCGGACCGACAGTGGAGTTCATGCGCTGGGCCAGGTGATCGCTTTCTGTACCCGATCGCGACTGGACGATGGAACTCTGCTCAGGGCGGTAAACGCTCACTTGCCGGCAGACGTTGCGATCCGAGAACTTGCAACTGCGGCGCCCGGGTTTGATCCACGTCGGGACGCCACCGCACGAGTTTACGAGTACCGCGTTGAGCAGCGACCGGTGCGGCCCGTTCTGGACAGGGCGCGCGCATGGCACGTTGGGCAGACGCTTGACTTGGCACGCATGCGGTCGGCGGCTGCCGAAATGGTCGGGAGCCACGACTTCGACGCCTTTACCGCAGGAATCCAGGCGAGTACGAAGCGCGAAGTGTTAGCGCTGGAGGTGTGGCGGGAAGCGAGCACCATCCTCATACGCATCGCAGCCAATGCGTTTCTGTACCGCATGGTGCGGCGAATCGTCGCAACCCTTGTTCGCGCCGGCCGGCGCGAGATCGACGCGGCGGAAATCGCGGCACTCCTGAAACCCGCAGCCAGATCGCAGGTTCGCGGCACGGCTCCCGCGCACGGACTTACCTTGCTGCGGGTGGAGTATCCCAACGTTGAATCTCGATACAATCGGCAACGCATGACACAGGCGGTGACGTCGTGAGCGATCAAAGCGGGCGGCGATGGGTGGTGGTTGACGCCTCCGGACAAACGCTGGGGCGGCTGGCCACGCGCATTGCGCATGTATTGCGCGGGAAGGACCAGCCGACGTTCTCTCCTAATGTTGACGACGGGGCTGGAGTGATCGTGATCAACGCCGCGCGCGTTCGCGTAACCGGACGCAAGCTCGAGCAGAAGTTCTACGCTCGGCACAGCGGCTACCCCGGCGGCATTCGGATGACGCGACTGGACGAGATGCTTACCCGACGGCCCGACCGGGTGATTCGACTTGCCGTTAAGGGGATGTTGCCCAAGAACACGCTCGGCCGCCGCGCGTTGAAGCGCCTTCGCGTCTACGACGGTCCTGAACACCGGCACGAGGCCCAGCGGCCCCAGATTCTCGAGGTAGGCGTATGACCCTGGAAGGCCACTACTACTACGGGCTGGGACGCCGCAAGGCTGCTGTCGCACAGGTCCGCCTCTACCCCGGGCAGGGGCCGTTTGTTGTCAATGGACGTCCGATCGAGGAATTCCTGTCTGTCCCCGATCATCGGTTTCACGCGCTGGAGCCGTTGCGAATGCTCGAGGAGATGTCGGTCGGCATCTCGGCGCGAGTGACAGGCGGTGGCACGCGCGGCCAGGCGGGGGCTATTCGGCTTGGGCTGGCCCGTGCGCTGGTCGCCATGGACGCTGAGAATCGACCGAAGCTCAAGCAGGCCGGCATGTTGACTCGCGATCCGCGGGCCAAGGAGCGAAAGAAGCCCGGCCTGGTTCGGGCGCGCAAGGCCAAGCAGTTCACCAAGCGCTAGACGTCGGGCGAAGGTCTTTCCAGCTCGTCCGAGCCGAACTCCAGGTCGAGTTCCGGAAGCTCGTCCAGCGACGTGAGACCGAAGTAGGCCAGAAACGTATCGGTCGTGGTGAACACCGCCGGCCGGCCCGGGGCATCAAGCCGTCCGGCTTCGCGAATCAAGTTTCGCGCGAGCAGCGAAGCTAGCGCGCTGTCGGAGTCGACGCCGCGCACGCGCTCAATTTCCGCACGCGTTGCCGGTCCGCGATAGGCCACGATTCCCAGCGTCTCCAAAGCTGCGCGTGAAGGCTGCCGGCGTTGGTCCAGACCCAGAAGCCGGCGGCAGTGGTCCGCAAGGTCTGGGGCGGAGACCAACCGGAAGGTGTTGCGGTGCTCGAGCAGGATGATGCCGCGCGTGCGGTAGTGCTCGATCAGTTCGTTCAGCGCTTCTCGAACCTCGACTTCCGACGCGCCGGTGACGCCGCCAAGTTCGGCGGCCGAGAGGGCACGGTCCGCCACGAACAGCAACCCTTCGATCGTGCGCGCCAGTCCAAAGTCGCCTTGCAGGCCGTCGGCCACGGCATCCTGATCGGGCTCGGTTCGGGCGTCGCTATCCGTCGCCATGCCCGCGAGTGGATCTGAGTACGATGGATCCAAAGGTTCCCGACTGCTCGACGGTTGCCGCACGCTGTTTGACTAGGTGAAGCACGGCGACAAACGTGGCGATGAGTTCGGCGCGGTCGGCGCAGGCGGCCGCGATCGTGTCGAAGGCCAGCGTTCCGTCCAATCTCAACCTGGCTTGCAGATCCTGCACCTTATCTGCCACACGAAATCGCCGTGTTGGCGCTTCGATGAGCGACTCGACGGGCGTATCGACTTGGGTCAATCGCTCCAGCGCCGTGAGCAGCCGCATCAGGTCACCGGTGCCCGGTTCGGGGGACGGCTGGGGAAGGCTCGGCTGTGCAACCCGAATGAACGACGACTCGCCGGCGCGCAGGCGTGCGTCGAGGTCCATGGCCACTGCCTTAAAGGCCGCGTACACCCGAAGGCGCTCCGCGAGGTCGTCGACCGACTCGTCCTCATCCTCGGGCTCGACTTGCGGAAGCAGCGCTCGTGACTTCAGCAGCGCCAGACGCGACGCGACGAGAAGAAACTCGGAGGCCGCCTCAGCAAACTGCTCGTGCAGCTGGTGAGCGTAGGAAACGAACTGGTCCGTGACGGCAAGCACCGAGACTCCCGTGATGTCAAGACCTTGCTTCTCAATCAATTGAACAAGGAGATCGAGCGGCCCCTCGAAGTCGTCGATATCAATCTCGAAGCCGCCCAGCGCGCTGGCCTGCCCGACAGGTCCCCAGGTCGCGGTCACAGCCCGGCGTCCAGTTCAGCCAACCGTCGTCCGCGTTCGTGTTCGCGAAAGCCGTAGCAGCGCAGCGTCTCCACCACATCCGCTCGAGATCCGGCCAGTTCGGCAAGGCGCGCGCTGGCTTCGGTATCGCCAACGAGGCGGGCGATTCGTCCCCGTCGCGACGTGGGCGAACAGAGTTGCCAGCGCAGCAGCAGCCATGGTGCCAAGGCTTTAATGAGCGCGAGACCCGTGCGATCCGCCAATCCTGGCCGACCCTTTCCGACGTCGTGGAGCAGCGCGGCTATGTGCAGCACCTCGTCCTCAGGCCGGACGTTCCGAGCCGCTTCATACACGGCCAGCGCATGGCGTTGATCGGCCGAGTTGAGGCGCTGAAACAGCGTCCGCTCATCCTCGTTCAGCCGCTGCATGGCCTCATCGCGTGAACTCGCCGGAACGCGCGGATCGAAGAACGCCAGCGCCTGCCGTAGCCGGTAGCTAACCCCCAAGGAGCAGCCTCGTGGCCCCAAGCACCGGGCCGCTGATAATACCGGTGGCTCCCGGCACGAAGGCGATCAGCAGAAAGAGTCCAATCAGGAGTCCGGGTCCATACCTCCGTAATCCGTCCAACCGATTGGCCGTTTCACGCGGGACCAGGCCGATCAGCACGCTGAACCCATCGAGTGGAGGCAGCGGAATGAGGTTGAACACGGCGAGGAAAAGGTTCAACTGGATGATCAGCACCACGGCGACAGTGATGAGATCCGTCCCTGAACCGGACGCAAGCTCCCGGGCGACTGGCGCGAGCACGAGTGCCAGCGCCACATTCGATGCCGGTCCGGCGGCGGCGACCAAAGCCATGCCGCGATGCGAGCCAAACCGCAGACGGTAGGGATTGACCAGTACCGGACGTCCCCAGCCGAACGAGGCGATCAGGATCATGACCGTGCCGAGGAAGTCAAGGTGCCGTAGCGGGTTCAACGTCACCCGCCCTTGAAGGCGCGGCAGGTCGTCCCCCAGCCAGGTCGCCACCAGCGCGTGGCTGGCTTCGTGCAGGGTGATCGCGATGACGAATGCGATGGCAACGATGAGAAAGAGCTGTGGATCCTGGGCCAGACGAAGCAGCATGCGGTCGCTCCAATCCCCCTAGCCGGCGAATGCGCGGCGTGGTGCCGGAACGGGTACTACTGCCGGCATCGCGCAAGTGCGCCACCCTGCCGCAGGCATCAGTCGGTGCGACTTAATCATTGGCGCTTGACCGTCACGACGTCACCGATGCGACAGCCAAGCCTCTGGGCGGCCGATCCGCCCGGCACCGCGATCTCCAGCAGGTTCCAGCTTCCAATCAGGGCGACGGGCTCGTGACCGGTTCCGTATGTCGCGGCCAAGCCCCGGATGCGCGCGTCGCTGACTTGAGTTTCGAGCATGTGGGCAGTCTGCACCAACGCGGCCGGTATGTTTGTGATTAGGTTGCCAAAAGCGTCAACGTGAATAACCTCGCCTCTGATGTTCGGTCCATCAGAGCACGCGGATGGCCGGTTGACTCGTACCGGATCCTGGACTGTCGAGCCGAGCCAGTCGGGGCGTTCGTAATTCGCCAGGCGCGCGGCTATGGGCGCAAAGATGTCGCGGGCGTGAAACGTCGGTGCCACCGTATCCCGCCAGGCCTCCGGTCGGTCGATGGACCAGCACTGAATGTCACCCCGAGTAGGCGTCAGCAAGCCATTGTCGGGTCCGACCAGCCAGCGATCGTCGCGTCGCACGATCAGTCCGCGCCGCTCCGTTCCCACGCCTGGATCGACCACCGCCAGCAGCACGCCTCCGGTCGGTAGAAGCTCAAGCGAGGCGTCGACGATGGACGCGCCGAGATGTACGTGATGCGCAGGCACGCCGTGCGTCAGGCTCACAATCTGTGCGTCCGAATTTGCAGCGAGAACCGCGGCCACTTGCCCGGCATACGGGTCGTCTGTCCCAAAGTCGGTTAGCAATGCGACCAGGCGGCTCATGCCTGGGCCGCCGGCAGTCCATACGCAGGCCGCGCCCGTAGCGCGCCTTGCACGACAGCGGCCGAGAACGCCTCGGCGGCAGCGTGACCCACGGTAGTGAGATCGACGTTCTCCGCTCTGGCGCCTACCGATACCGCGAAGATTGTGTCGCCGTCGGACATACCGTGGGCCGGGCGCACGGCCCGCGCCAGGCCGTCGTGCGACATTTCGGCAATTTTCCGAAGCTGCCAGCGCTCCAACGCGGCGTTCACGGCCACAACGCCGATCGTCGTGTTCTGTCCGAATCCCGAACGGGTTGTGCTCGAAGCCGCGGCCAGTTGGCGCCCGGTGTTCGGATCATGGACGGCGCCTGCCGGGTTCACAACCGCCAGGGCGCCCGCCAGGACATCGACGTCGCGCAACAGCGCGCTGCCAAGGCCGCCCTTCAGACAGCCATCGCCGAAACCAATGGTGGCCCCGGTTCCCGCGCCCACGTTCCCTTGCGAAACAGGGTTTGTGGATGCCGCATCGGCGGCTGCCTCGCCCGCGGCGGCGTCCGGGCGGACCGACGGATCGCCGACCGACAAGTCGTAAATCACGGCCCCTGGCACGATCGGCACAGGCCCGGCGCTCGTGGCGAACCCGCGACCTCTAGCTTCCAGGTAGCGCATCACTCCGTCGGCCGCAGCCAATCCATACGCGCTGCCGCCGGTCAAGAGAATAGCGTCGGCCTGCCCAACCAGCCCGCCCGGATGCAGCGCGTCCGTCTCGCGGGTCCCGGGGGCCGATCCGCGAACATCCACGGCAGCCGGCACCGCCCGGTCGAACAGCACCACGGTACAGCCGGTTCCGGCCGCCGCATGTGTCCAGTGACCCACGCGAATACCCGGAAGCGCGGTCAGCGTCCGATTCGCGTTAGCCACACACGGTCCCGGGGGCGTCGTTTGGTCTGATTGTCACAGACCCATGGTCGCGCCCGAATAGAATCGCTCATGGTGCGACGTCTGACCCGGCGTACGTTCATTGCAGCGGCAGCAATGGCTACCGTCGCGTGCGGCGCTGCGGTTCAATCAAGCGAACTGCCCCAGGCGATGGTCGTTGCGGCCGGCGATGAACCCCAGGTCGACCTGTCGGAGGCGTTAGTCGACGACCGACAGCTGCGCGTGAGCCTGATGGCCGACACGGAAAGGCTGGCGCGACTGGATGCAACCGCGTCGCTGCGAACGTCGGCACTTGGAAACGCCCTCGCTCGGTCTATCGATGCGCTCGGACTCGACGTCGAACGTCGAGAATTCCTGGCCCTCGGTCGCGGTCTGCCCTCCGTGAGCCTGCGGGTGGACGGCGACTTTGTGCTCGCCGCGGGCATGATCTACTCGGCCGTCGGCGTGGTCGAGGGCCCGCTCCGACAGGCGGACGTCGACGACGAGGGCGTGCTGCGCGGCTCGGGCTACGACGGAGCCGTGGTGCTAATCGCTCGGGGTGTCACGCCCTTTCGTGTCATCGGCCGGCTACTGGAAGACGCCGGCGCGACGGCTGTCATCGTCTACAACAACAGGCCGGGATGGCTCTACGGCACGCTCAGTCAACCCTCCGGTATCCCTGTGGTCTCCGTGACGGAGGAGGCGGGCGAGGACCTGGTCGAGCGCCTGGAGCGCGGCGAGCCGCAAGCCGTGGTGGACGTCTCGCCGCCGCCACGGTCCTTCGAGGGCGCCAATGTGATCGGGCATCGGGCCGGACCGCTGCGGCGTCAGATCGTCCTCGCCACGCCGGCCGACACTCCGTTGGGCGACTACTCCGATGGCGGCAACGCCGACGGACTTGCGCTACTGCTTGCCTTGGCGCGCCATGCCGATCAAGTCAGCGCCAGGCACTCGATCACCTTTGTCGCATTTGACGCCACCTATCGCGGCTACGTCGGCAGCCGCTGGTACCTGGCACACCTTTCAGACGACGAGCGCGCGTCAATCGACGCCGTGCTTACATTCGATCGCCCTGGGCGCTCCCGCCCCTTGCAGCTTGGCGCCTCCGACGATGTGGCGCCCCTGATCGATCAGCGACTCGAGGCTGACGGGACGGATCTTCGCGTCACGCGCGACTTTGGCGTGGGGCGCGGCGACCACGACGTATTCGCCGCCCGGGGAGTGCCATACGTCTTCCTCACCCGGGCCGGTCCCGGCGAGATTTCGGCGGACCACCTGCTGTCCGCGTTCCATGTCGCTGCGGCCGCACTCGAAGTTCTCGACGGACTCGACTCGACCGCAACGAATTAGCCCTCGCGACCCAGCAAATCGAGACCAGTCCTGACGTCCCGGGTTGCGGTGCATGGTCTAGCTGCGACCTTCATCGTCCTCGAGCCGCTTTCGCAATCGAGCGTTCGCGTCTCGCAGCGCCATGTCCGGATCAACGTCCGCCGCGTCGGCGCGCGCGGCCACCCACAGGAGAGCGTCGCCCAATCGTTCTGCGTCACTCCCGGCCGCAAGCGCCGCAAGGGTCGCTGTTTTGAGACTCGGCATGTCCAGCGGCTGCCCGGCCCGGCGCAGCGCGCGCACGGCCGATCTCGCAAACGTCAGGCTGGGCATCGAGTCCGGTAGGCCATCGAACGGACCCTGATCGCCGACGCGTTCGGCCGCCTTGATCTGGGCCCATGACAAGTGTAGGTCTTCCAGGGCTTCGAACTGTGCGTCGCCGAACACGTGGGGATGGCGTCGAATCATCTTGGCGCTGATCGCCGCTACCACATCCGGCCAGTCAAACCCGCCGCGCTGCCGGGCAATCTCCGCGTGCAGGACCAGGTTCGCCAGCACATCGCCGAACTCGTCCGCCATCGCCACGTCGTCGTCTCGTTCGATCGCGGCCAGGGCCTCGTGCGCTTCCTCCGCGAGGTAGGGACGCAGCGTTCGGTGAGTCTGCTGCTTGTCCCACGGGCAGCCGTCCGGCCCGCGGAGCTGGCGAAAGATATCGAGCAGCGTATCGGTGTCGCGAAGTCTCGACTTCTCGGTGGGTAAAGCGCGCAGCGACATCGGAAACGGCGTGGTGTTGACCGGGCTGTCGCTCTGCCAGCTCAAGCAGGACCAGGGCTTGACTTCAATAATCGCGTCAGATCCGTACGCCGCCCGCAGCCGGCTCTGCCAGGCATTCAATTCGCGATCGTCGGCAACGCCCCGCACCACGGTCTGCATCCCGGGCGCGGGCCGCCAGTCCCCGCCGGCCGCACCCATGACGGTCGGGCCGTCGACGGCGGGCGAGGATTCTGGACCAAGCGTCAGGCTGACGATTCCACGTCTCGCCAAATCCTGGAGAACCGCAACACCCGGGTCGTCGTCCGGTCCATATCCGGGTGCCAGGTAGACCGCGCGAGTGCTTCCGAGCCCCTCGAGAGCACGTCTCCAGGTTTCGGCCTCCGGCGGCCATGGCAACTGACCAGCCACTTGGGCGGCGGCAATGGACGCCCAGGAAACTATCGGATCGGTGAATGTCGGAACGGCGGAATCAACGGATCTGCGGTCACCCTCACGTATGAATGCCACATGCACATGGACATTCACCGATGAGAGATGGAATTGGTCTGTGGCCGCCATGCGCTGCGATATTCTAGACCTTAGTCCTGTTTGCTTGTCCCCGGTGAGTTCATGTACCCAGACGACCTTGGCTACACGCGCGAACACGAGTGGGTTCGCGACGAAGGCGACCACTTGCTCGTTGGCATTACGGCCTATGCGCAGGAAGAGCTCGGGGATGTCGTGTATGTCGAGTTGCCGACGCCGGGCGAGAGTTTCGCTGCGGGAGACGAGTTTGGAACCGTCGAGTCGGTCAAGGCCGTTTCGCCCCTCTATGTCCCGATGTCTGGCGAAATCCTCGATGTCAACGAGGAGCTTGAGGCGCAGCCCGAACTGATTAACGAAGATCCGTACGCCGCTGGCTGGATGATCCGGTTGGCCGCCAGCGACCCGAGCGAGCGTGACACGCTGCTCGACGCCCAGGCATACGAACAGCTAGTGAATGAGCTACGCGCCTAATACCGACGCCGATCGGGCCGCGATGCTGCGGACGGTTGGTGTCGAATCCATCGATGACCTTTTCGTAGACATTCCGGTCCAGCACCGCGACCCCACGCTGGACCTGCCCCCGGCGCTCCCGGAAACCGATGTCATTCGCCATCTCGCGGAGCTTGGCGCGCGCAACGCAACGTCCAGTGATCTTCCTTCGTTTCTCGGTGCCGGTTTCTACCGTCATTTCGTGCCGGCGCTGGTCGACCAGCAGCTACTTCGATCGGAGTGGTACACGGCCTATACGCCGTACCAGCCGGAAATGGCTCAGGGCACGTTGCAGGCCATGTACGAGTTTCAGTCGCTGGTCTGTGACCTCACGGGCATGGATGTGTCGAATGCCTCGTTGTATGACGGCGCCTCGGCGCTGGCCGAGGCCGTGCTGCTGTGTCGGGGCCTCACCCGCCGCCCGCGTGTCGTCATCGCGGACACCGTGCATCCGGCCTATCGAGACGTAGCCGCGACATATGTCAGTGCGCTCGACGTCGACCTCCATGTCGTTTCGGCTGCCTGCCGTGATGCAACAAGCGTTCGGCCAGATCTTCAGCCGCTCGTCAACGCCATCGACGACCAGACGAGTTGCGTGGTAATCCAGCGCCCGGACTTCCTGGGCATGGTGGTTGACCCTGACCCGGTCATACAGGCCGCGCGCGAACATGGCGCCCGCGTCGTGGTCGTTGTCGGCGATCCGGTTTCGTTGGGTCTGCTGGTTCCGCTCGGCGATCTCGGCGCCGACATCGTGGTCGGCGAACTGCGCTCGCTGGCCGGTCCTCCAGCCTACGGTGGGCCTGGCGCCGGCATGTTCGCCGTCCGGTCAGAGTTGATTCGCCGCGTTCCGGGTCGAATCGCCGGTCGGACGATGGACCTGGACGGCAAGAACGCCTTCGTCCTGACCTTGCAGACGCGCGAACAGCACATTCGACGCGAACGCGCCACGTCCAATATCACGACCAACCAGGCGCTGGTGACGCTGGGCGCCACAATCTCGCTCTGCGCGCTGGGCCGTCGTGGTCTCCGCGAAATCGCGGAGCAATCCCTGACCGCGGCTCATCGCGCGGCCGAGGCTCTGGCCGGCGCCGGAGCCGTGATTGCCTCCGATGCCCCGTACGTCAATGAATTCGCGGTCCATGCGCCGGGGGGCGCGGCCGCTCGGTTGGAACGCCTGCGCAAGGAGGGCAACGTTCTTGCGGGAATCGACCTTGGCTGCGTGTCGCCAACGTTTGACGACTTGATTCTGGTGGCCGCAACAGAGCTGACCACGGCCGACGACGTCGAAGCGCTGGCATCCGCCTGGGCGCAGACCCAATGACCGACGAACCCCTGATTTACGACCTCTCCAGCCCCGGTCGCCGCGGCGTACGTGCCCCCTTGCCGCAATTCGAGCCCGTCGATCCGACCGAGGCCTTGCCAACGTCGGAACTCCGGACCGACCTGCCGCTGCCCGAGGCCTCCGAAATCGACGTCATGCGCCACTTTCTCCGCCTCTCGCACAAGAACCACAGCGTGGACACCGCCATGTATCCGCTGGGTTCCTGCACCATGAAGTACAACCCCAAGGTCAACGAGGTCACAGCCCGCACCCCGGGCCTGGCCGATATCCACCCTTGCCAGCCGCCCGCAACGGCCCAGGGTGCCCTGGAGTTGATCTACGAACTCGAAGCCTTGCTGGCCTCGATCACCGGTTTCCCCGCCGTCTCCACTCAGCCCGCCGCTGGCTCGCAGGGCGAACTTTGCGGCCTCCTGAGCATCCTGGCCTGGCACCAGTCGCGTGGGGAAGCCCGAACCCAGGTCTTGGTACCTGACTCCGCGCATGGCACCAATCCCGCCACGGGAACAATGAGTGGCCTTGAGGTCATTAGCCTGCCCACCGCCGACGACGGCGGCATCGATCTGCAGAACCTCAAGGAGCGCCTGGGTCCCGGCGCGGCGGCCATCATGCTCACCCTGCCCAGCACCCTCGGGCTCTTCGAGCGCCGCATCCTTGAGGTCGTTGAGCTCGTCCACGCCGCCGGCGCGCAGGTCTACTGCGACGGCGCCAACATGAACGCCATGCTCGGCCGCGTCAGACCGGCGGACCTGGGCATCGACGTGATGCATCTGAATTTACATAAAACCTTCAGCACGCCCCACGGTGGCGGCGGTCCCGGCGCTGGCGCGCTCGCCGTCCAGGCGCACCTCGAGCCGTTCCTGCCCGGACCGCGTGTGGTTCGGAACGGCGAGGTATTCGAGCTGGCTGATCCTCCACCCACCAGCATCGGGCGCGTGCACAGCCATCTCGGTAACTTCGGCAATCTGGTGCGCGCCTACACCTACATTCGCTCGCTCGGTGCCGAAGGGCTGCGCGAGGCCGCCGACGACGCCGTGCTCAACGCCAACTACCTGCGCGCCTCGCTATCCGACGACTACGACCTGCCCTACGACCGCATCTGCATGCACGAGGTCGTCCTGGCCGGCACTCGCCAGCGGCGCCTGGGCGTGCGCACCCTCGATATTGCCAAGAGGCTCATCGACTACGGCATCCATCCGCCCACCATCTACTTCCCAATCATCGTGGATGAGGCCTTGATGATCGAGCCGACCGAGACTGAATCCCGTGAGTCGCTCGACAACTTCATCGACGTCATGCGACGCATCGCCCGCGAAGCCGAATCCGATCCCGACAAGCTCCACGACGCCCCCGTCAACGCCCCCGTCCGCCGCCTCGACGAAGTCACCGCCAACCGCCGCCCGAATGTCCGGCGGGTTCCAGAAGGCGGCGACTAGGCTTCGGCGCAGTGTCTGCGTGCCGGTCCGGTCGCTCTCGCAAGCCCCTGCGCCGGACGTTGATCCGCTGACCGACGCGTCGAAAACCGTGCGGTAGCTAGCTCACGGCCTGCCAGGCGCGCTGCACCTCGCGGTATCCGATGATCTGAATGCCTTCCTCGTCAACGATCCGAGCGGCTTCCTCTGATACCGCCACGTCGAAGTCCGACTGACGACCTTCCGGCGTGCCGGTTACGCCCGGAACACGTGGATCGGCCATGATCGCCCGCAACTCGTCGGTCGCGATGCCGGGATGCAATGCCCACTCGCTAAGGCCCGCCGGCAGCTCCCGCAGTCTGGCGGCCAGCACTTCAGCCTTTTGCTCCGGCGGGATACGGCCCGAGTCCAGCACACCGTGCTCGGTGGCCGGCAGCCCTTGCGCCAGCAAGCGCTCGACCAGGTGTAGCGAGCCTGCGCGCATGGCCAGCCCGTATTCGCGCGCCAACTGAACGACCAGGTCGAAGATGTCCTGGCGAAACTCGTGCGGACCGTAGTGAGTGTCCAGGTGGGAAGGCTCCAGACCCAGTGCCTTGATTGCCTCGATTTGCGCCCGAAACTCAGTCTCCAGTTCACCGATGTCGGCCGTATCCAGCATGTGATCGAAGCGATCGTCCCCGAAGAAGTACCCAGACTCATCGAGCAGTGATGGGACGCTCGCTGGCGCCGCCAACGGACCCCAGCGGTAATGCCGGTACTCCGAAACAATGGTCAAGTGCACGGCGAACGACACCTCTGGATGCCGGCCCAGAAAGTCGGCCGCATGCAAACACCACGGCGTCGGCGCCATCAGCGAGCACGAACTGACCAGTCCCTCGGTCATCGAACGGATGGCGCCCAGATTCTGCCCGTGACACATGCCGAAATCGTCGGCGTTGACGATCAGCAGCCGGGCGTCGGCGGGATATCCCAACAATTCGTTGGCACGCGGCACGACGGGCATCTCGGCGCTCCTCGGGTCGAACGTTCCATTCACGTCATTCTCGTATGATTTGCTGCGGCCTTGAGAACAGTTGCCTGCGACTCGTTCCGCCATCTGGTGACTGAAGACCGGACGCGTCGAAACTGTCCGAATCGACTGCCGACGTTAGCAAAGGGGCATTCCCGATGAAGAAGACGATGGCGCAGGCGCTCGTCGAGTTCCTCAAGGTTCAGCACGTGGCGCGAGACGGTCGGCAGCAGCCCTTCTTCGCCGGCTGTTTTGGCATCTTCGGCCACGGCAATGTGGCCGGTGTTGGCGAGGCGCTGCAGGAGAACCCCGACTTTCGTTACTACCAGGCGCGCAACGAGCAGTCGATGGTCCACAGCGCCATCGGCTACGCCAAGATGAAAAACCGCCTGGGCACCCTGGCCTGCACCTCGTCCATTGGCCCCGGCGCGACCAACATGGTCACCGGCGCCGCTACCGCCACCATCAATCGCCTGCCCGTCCTGCTGCTGCCCGGCGACATCTTTTCCAACCGCAAAGTTGCGCCGGTCCTGCAGCAGCTTGAAGCCCCCTGGTCCCACGACGTCTCGGTCAACGACTGCTTCCGCCCGGTGTCGACCTACTGGGACCGCATCAATCGGCCCGACCAGCTGGTACCCGCGCTCATGGAGACGATGCGCGTCCTCACCTCGCCCGCCTCCACCGGCGCAGTGACGCTCTGCCTGCCTCAGGACGTCCAGACCGAGGCCTACGACTATCCCGACGACTTGCTTGAGCCCCGTGTTTGGGATGTCCCCCGTGCCCGTCCCGACGCCGAGCTGTTGCAGCGAGCGGCCGCCTGGATCCGGGCCAGCCAGCGCCCGCTGATCATCGCCGGCGGCGGCGTCCTCTACAGCGAAGCGTCGGCCACCCTCCAGGCCTTCGTTGAAGCCACCGGAATCCCGGTCTCCGAGACCAAGGCCGGCAAGGGCGCGCTACCGCATGACCATCCCCAGGTCCTGGGCGCCGTCGGGTTCTCCGGCGGCACGGCCGCCAACCTGGTGGCCAACGACGCCGACCTGATCATCGGCATCGGCACCCGCTACACCGACTTCACCACCGCCTCCAAGACGCAGTTTCAGAACCCCGATGTCCGCTTCGTCAACATCAACGTGGCCGAACTCGACGCCTACAAGCACGCCGCCCTGCCGCTGCAGGGCGACGCCAGGGTGGTGCTCGAGGAACTGGCCGCGGCCACGGCCGGCTATCGCGTGCCGTCGGCCTTTAGCCAGCAAGTGAACGCCTGGCGCGCTGAATGGATCGCCGAGACCGACCGTCAGACCTCCGCCACCGACGCAATCCCGCTCCGCCAGGGCCACGTGATCGGCGTCGTGAACGAATTCACCCGGCCCGAGGACGTCGTCGTCTGCGCTGCCGGCAGCCTGCCCGGTGACCTGCACAAGCTCTGGCGCACCGCGCAGCCTGGCGGCTTCCACCTGGAGTACGGCTACTCCTGCATGGGCTACGAAATCGCAGGCGGCATCGGCGCCAAGCTGGCGGCGCCCGAGCGCGAGGTCTACGTCATGGTCGGCGACGGTTCCTACCTGATGATGGCGCAGGAGCTCGTCACCGCCCTCCAGGAAGGCATCAAGATCAACGTCGTCCTCCTCGACAACCATGGCTGGGGCAGCATCCGGGCGCTCTCCACCGACGTCGGCGCTGATGGCTGGGGGACCCAATACCGCTACCGGAACGGATCGTCGGGCCAACTCGACGGCGACACCATTCCGCTTGACCTGGCCGCCAACGCCGAGGGCCTGGGTATGAACGTCATCCGCGCCGACACCGCGGACGACCTGCAGGAGGCCCTGGAGGATGCGCGCGACTCGGACCGGTCCACGCTCATCGCCGTTGATGTCAGCGCCGACGATGGCGTGCCCACCTACGAGTCCTGGTGGGATGTACCCGTTTCCGAGGTGTCAACCCTCGAGGGCGTCAAGGCCTCGCGCGAGCGCTACGCCGAAATGGTCAAGAACGAGCGCCCGCTGATCTGACCGTCGATGCACTCGCTCTACCACGACGCCGAAACGTCGCCACCGCGCCATCCGTCTGACGGGGGAGCTACGCCATGAAACTCGGCCTCTACATGGACATCCTCAACGACAAGTCCTTCACCGAGGCTCTGGACTACGCGGCTGGACTCGGACTTGACGCCGTTGAAGTCGGCACCGGCAACTTCTCGGCGGCTCCGCACTGTGAACTCGACGAACTGGTCAAGAGCCAGGCGGCCCGCGACGAGTTCCTCGGCGCAATCACCGAGCGCGGACTAACGCTCTCGGCGCTCAATTGCTCCGGCAACCTGCTCGACCCGCACCCCGAGCGCCGCCAGCGCTGTCAGCAGGTTTACTACGACACTGTCCGAGTTGCGCGAGAGCTTGGGCTGGACATCGTCATCACCCAGAGCGGCTGTCCCGGCGCGCCTGATGGTGGGACCTATCCCAACTGGGTCACGGCCACCTGGCCCGCTGAGTACGTGGAATGCGGCCTTCGGCAGTGGGCCGAGGAAGTCACCCCGTTCTGGACCGAAGCCGGCCGCTTCGCCGCCGACCACGACATGAAGATCGCCATCGAAATGCACCACGGCATGGTCGCCTACAACCCGCGGTCGCTGTTGCAGCTACGCGAGATCGCCGGCGACTTGCTCGGCGCCAACCTGGACCCCAGCCATCTGTGGCCGCAGGGCATGGAACCCACCGTCGTCGTCCAGGGTCTCGCCGGCTGCATCTGGCACGTCCACGCCAAGGACACCGGCATCGACCCCAACGAAGCTGCCCTCAACGGCCTGCTCGAGATTCGCCCCTGGGACCAGTCCTTCGAACGCTCCTGGGCTTTCCGCACCGTCGGCTACGGTCATGATGAACTCTGGTGGCGCCAGTTCTTCAGCGCCCTCCGCAAGACCGGCTTCGACGGTGTCGTGAGCATGGAGCACGAAGACCGCTGGATGGGCCGCCTTGAAGGGCTCGAAAAGAGCGTCGACTTCTTGCGGCCCCTGCTTCTCCAGGACCAGCGGGACGTAATCGCTCCGCGCGCCTAGTCGGCTTCAGCCTCCGCGGCGAGGGCCGTCACGCCCTCGCGGTACACCGGATCGCCCCGGTCTAGCGGCAAGGCAACCGGGCAGCGCCGCGCCGCCGAGGCATAGCACGCCAGCACCGTGTCCACGGATCGGGCGCCGTCTTCGCCGTTACTCCGCGGCTGACTACCCGAGTCCACCGCCTCGACGATGTCGCTGACCAGCTCCAGGTACGAGTTCTGCATGTTGTACCCGTCAAACGCCCAGGCCAGCCGCTCGTCCTCGCTCGCGTGCGCCGAATCGGCCTTAGCGACGACGCCCTCCACCTCCAGCGGTTGCGTCGTCATTCCGTCGGAGGTAAACGCCGAGTGGAATCGGTCAAAAGGCGTGGTCCCATTGTTCACGTAGCGGAGCCACAGTCGTCCCTCGGTACCGCCCACGCCGATCCCACCGGGCCCCAGTCCCCAGCCCAGGTTCAGGCTGGCGTACACGTCGCCCAGTCGGAGATGGCACATCGCCAGGTCGTCCACCGGCAGTGGGCCTTCACCGGTTCGACGGATCATCGCCGAGACTTCGCTCACCGGCGCCTTTGCCAGCCAGCTCATCACGTACAGCGGATGCAGCATGTCCATCAGGATTCCGCCGCCCGCGCGTCCCAGGTCGCGTCGCCAGCCGGGCTGGAAGGTAGCCGCGCCGGGGTTGTCGGGAACGCACAGGAGGTTGGCGCTGATCGTCTGAACCTCGCCGATCACGCCCTTGTCAATTGCCGCCTTGGCCGCTTCGAACTCGGGAAAGAACAGGTAGTTGTGCATCATGGCCAGCACGCGGTCGACGCGCTCTGCGGCCCGCACCATCTCCCATGCGTCGCTCGGAACGGAGGCCAGCGGCTTTTCGGCCAGCACGTGCTTCCCCGCGCCCAGGGCTGCCAGGACCGGGGCCTTGCGCAGCCACGGCGGCGTGGCCACCACGACGAGATCGAGATCCGCCAGCGCTACCAGGTCCTCGGCATCGGCAAATCGACGCTCGGCTGGAATGCCCTGCGCCGCGCCAATCCGCTCGAGGTTCGGCGGTGTCACGTCCGCGATCGCGCTCAGCTCGATCTGCGGATGACTCGCCAGCCCCGGCGCGTGAACCCCGCCGCCCATGCTGCCGCAGCCAATCAGGCCGGCGCGGAGTGTCGTCATTGCTGCCGCCTTCGTTGCGAGCGCCCCATGTGTCGCGCCCGCCTTCCTATCCGATGGCCTCCTGGCTTTCGCCGTCGAACAACCGGATTCGGTCGGGCTTCGGGCGTATCCAGATCACATCGCCGGGTTCGCCGGCAAAGGTCGTCTCCGCCCGCGCCTTGATCCGCGTGTCCTCGTCCAGCAGCACGTCAACCAGCACTTCGCTGCCCAGCGGTTCAACCGCAAAGATCTCGGACTTGGCGAAGTCCGTTTGCTCGGTGAATGAGAGTTCCATCGCCTCGGGGCGCGCGCCTACGATCGCTGCCCGGTCGACCCGGGGCCGGCGCAAAATCGCCGTGGCCGCGTCGCCCGCCACTGCCCACGAGAAGCCGTTGCCATTCAGGCGGACCCACCCGTTGGCGCTTGTCAGCGTTCCGGAAACCAGGCTCATGCCGGGGCTCCCCACGAAATGCGCGACGAACGCATTGGCCGGCCGGTCGTAAATGTCCATAGGCGAACCCACTTGGAGCACCTTGGCGTCTCGCATGACCGTGATCCGATCGGCCATCGCTAATGCTTCGGCCTGGTCGTGGGTCACGTAAATGGCCGTGGTTCCCAATTGGCGCTGCAAGTACTTCAACTCACCGCGCATTTCCAGCCGCAACTCGGCATCCAGGTTGGACAGCGGCTCGTCGAACAGGAAGACGTTCGGCTCACGGATGATGGCCCGAGCCAGGGCCACGCGCTGCCGCTGACCGCCGCTCAGTTCGCGCGGCTTTCGATCCATCAGTTCCGGAATCCGCAGCAACTCCGCGACTTCCTTCACCCGCTCCCCAATCCGGGCCTTGGGCGTCTTGCGGATCTTCAGCGGGTAGCCAATGTTGTCCGCCACCTTCATGTGCGGGTATAGCGCGTAGCTCTGGAACACCATCGCCACGTTCCGCGCTCGTGGCGGAACTTTGTTGATGATCGTGTCGCCGATCTTGATCGTCCCCGCCGTCGCCATCTCCAATCCGGCAATCATCCGCAGCGACGTGGTCTTGCCGCAGCCCGATGGCCCCAGCAGGACCATGAACTCGCCTTCCTGCACGTGCAGATCCACCTCGTCGACGGCGATCACGCTTCCGAAGTGCTTCGACACCCCTTCGAATGTGACAGGCAGCGAACGCGTCCGAGTTGTTGAGTCGCTCATGCTCCGGAAACTCCACCGAGGGTCAGGCCCCGGATCAGGTTGCGCTGGACCAGCAGCGTGAAGATCAGGACCGGGACGATCGAAATGGCCGAGGCCGCCATCATGCGCCCGTAGAGAATGTCGAACTGGGTGATCTGGTTCGCCACCGCGATCGGCAGCGTCTGCGCTTCGGTTCGCGTCAGGATCAGTGCGAACAGGAACTCATTCCACGACGCAATCAGGATCAAGATCGAAGTCGCGGCCAGACCCGGCCGGACCAGCGGAATGATCACTTTCCGGAACGCCCCAAGCCAGTGATCGCCGTCCACCATCGCCGCTTCCTCAAGATCGCGTGGAATGTCGCGGAAGAATCCCAGCATCATCCACACCGCCAGCGGCAACTCAAGCATCGAATGCACCAACCCCATGCCGAGGTGGGTGTCGATCAGGCCGATCTGGGTAAAAAATATGAACAGCGGAACCACCGTCACGGTCTGCGGAAACATGCGAACTGTCAGGATGAAAAACAGGATGTGGTAGTTCAGGCCCCACGGCAGCTGAAACCGCGAAAGCCCATAAGCCGCCAGGCTGCCCACCGTGATCGCGATCGACGTGGCGATCGCCGCGATGATGATGCTGTTCATGATCTGTTCGCCGAACCCGCGCTTGCCGACCACCGCCTCAAACCACTCCAGCGTGAACTCCTGCGGCCAGATCGTCGGTGGAATCTGCGAAAACTCCGACTCGGTCTTCAAACCGATCATCAGCATCCAGTAGACCGGCGCCAGCACGATCAAGACCACGCCAAGCATCAGTACGTGGCGGCTGAGGACAAGTGGGGCGCTGCGTTCACCAACCATAGTTAGCTCATCCCTAGGTCCGCAGGATCCGGCGGATGTAGAAAGTGGCCAGAATGATCAGGACGACTTGAAACATGACAGACAAGGCGGAGGCATAACCGAAATTGAAGTGGATGAAGGCATATTTGTAGATCGACAGCGTCACGGTTTCGGTCGACGATCCGGGGCCGCCCCGCGTCATGGCCAGCATCCGGTCGGCGATCCGGGCCGCATCCAGCGTTCGCAGCAGCAACACCACCACGAATGTGGGCCGAAGCAACGGGATTGTGACGTCCCTGAAAATCTGCCACGGCGATGCGCCGTCGATCGCGGCGGCTTCATACGGATCCTGGGGCAGCGACAGAATCCCCGCATACATCAGAATGAACACGAACATGCTCGACTGCCAGATGTCGATCAGCATGATTGATGGCAGCGCTGTCCGGTCGTCGGCCAGCCACAACTGCGGCTCGATCCCCACCAGGCTCAGCAGGTAATTCAGCACGCCGAAGTTCACATCCATCATCACCAGCCAGCCCGCGCCCACGCTCACCGGTGGCAGGACCAGCGGAATAATCAACGCTGCGGTGAAGACCATCCGCGCTCGCGAATGCAGCTTGCTCATCAGGAACGCGATGAAGAGGCCGACGACGATTTCGACGGAGACGACAACCAGCACCCAGACGGCCGTTCGCACCGTGGAACCGATGATCAGGTTGTCGCTGAAAGCCTTTGTGAAATTGGAGAAGCCGATCGGCTCGATCGCGAGCTCGCCAAGCTTGAAGGTCACCCGCGAAAAGGCCATGCGCCAGCTCATGATGGCCGGGAAAACCGCCAGCACAGCCAGCAAGACCATTGACGGCGCTATGAAGAAGAACCTGAGGTGCGTCTCCCACCAGGGAGTCTTGGCAATGGCTCGCACGTCGCCACCGCTCCGCCGGCGCAGAACGTTAAGCACGGGTGCCTCGGCCAAATGCTGGCTGCATGGTCGGGTAGAACGCACAAGGCCTGGCGGAGCTCACCTGCGTGAACTCCGCCAGGCCTGTGCCTGGTCGCGTAACCAGTTCCACGACTACGTGGCGATCAGGCAGCGCTAGGCCGACGCGATCCCTGTGATCGTGGTGTTCAGGGTCCCTATGAGTACGCGCCCTTTTCTTCGAGCGCCACGCGAACCTCTTCGTCCGCCAGCCGTGCGGCGTCGCCCACCGACTCCTGCTCGGCGATCACGGCGGACACGTGCCGGCCAACGATCTCCTCGACGATGGAGTAGTGCTCCGTCCGCGGGCGCGGCACGGCCACCGAGGCCGCGTTCTTGATGCCTGCCAGGAACGGGAAGTCCGCCAGCAGTCCGGGGTCGTCCATCAGGCTGAACCTAACCGGCGGCCAGTTGTTGGCGTACATGTTCTCCTTCTGGTTCTCCGCCTGGGTGAGCCAGTGGATCGCTTCCGCCGCCGCTTCGTGGTTCTCGCTGCCCTGGGGAACCCCAAACAGCCACACGCCGGTCATGTTGGCGTGGTCCGCGCCCGGCTGAGCCGGCTCAGGCAGCACATCGATCTTGCCGACGACCTTGGACAGGTCCGGCGTGTACATCTTCAGCAGCTGGTCGGGCCAGACGTCGCCTGACATGGCTGCCAGGCCGGTGTAAATCAACTTGCCCAGCTCGTGGTGGCCGATGTTCTCCACGCCCGGGGGCGCCAGGTTCTTCAGCGTCACCACCATGTCCAGCGCCGCCAGGCCCTCTTCCGTGTTCACCTGCGGGTTCAGGTCGCCGTCGATCACGTCGCGCCCGAAGCCGCGCATGATCGGCAGGAAGCTGGTCATCGCCGGGTTCCCCGGCTGCCCGCGAATGGTGTACCCGTACAGGTCGGGCGCCATGTCGCCGGTGATCTTGGCCGAGTACTCGGCCACGTCATCCCAGGTCTTCGGCGGCTGGACGCCCAAGTCCTCCATGACGTCGGTCCGGTAGGCAAAGCTCTGGATGTTGCCGATGTTCGGCACCGCGCGCGGGCCGTACTTGCCCGGCGGCCAGTCGCCCAGGTCCACGATCGCCGGGATCATGTCCGGGTCGGGCCATACCCAGCCGAACCCCTGGTACAGCGGCGTGATGTCCGCCAGAAACTCCGTGAACTGCGGCATCCACGGGTCGTCCATCGACGCGATGTCGTAGGCCGATCCGCCCTGGCTCAGGTTAATGAGCAGGCTCTGGTAGGTCGCCGCGTACGGCTGCTCTACGTGGTCCAGCTCGATCTGAGTCTCGGACAGCAGCTTGTCGAAAATGCCGGTCTCCGCGGTTCCAAGCGGTCCCGTACCGCGCAAGCGCACGCGCGGCTTCCCAATCGGCTTCTCGATGACGACCGTCACGATGCGTTCGACTTCCTTGGTCACAACCTTCTCGACCGCGACTTCCTTCTCGATGATCTTCTCGACCGGAACTTCTTTCTCAACGACCCGCTCGACCTCGACGACCTGCGTCTCGCCACAGGCGGCCAGGATCGCCACGCCGGCAGCGCCAAGTGCGACCCCTCCGCCGGCACGCAGCAACTGCCGCCGGCTCACTGAACGTGGAAGCATTTGCCCCCCCTCCCTTGCGCTTCCACAACGTCGGAAATACGTGAAGAGAAGCGCACTATTCGCGCGTCGAACTCAAGAAACGACGCGCAACCGTTACAGAAGCGAGAATACCAGCGTCGAATGGCCCATCCAACTTCCGCCAGGCCACCCCCAATGCGTCTGCGGCCCGGGCAGCGGCCTTGCGAGTAGACGCGTCGCCGGCTACGGAGTCGAAGCTGTCTCCGCGGCCATCTCCCGCACCTGGTTCGATCCACGCCGCCGCAGCGGAATGACTCGATCGGCATCCACAGACTCGTTCTCCGGCAACGGCGACTCCCCGTTCGCCCCACCAATCTCGGCCACGCTGGCGATCTCCCGCAGCTTCTCGGTCTCCGCAAGCGCTGTGAGATCCTCGCCGAAATAGTCGAACCAGGGCAGACCGGCGGAGGTATAGGCGCTCGCCGTCGGCGGCTCCGTCGGCGGCCGTTCCCCGGTCAGCGCCATCCACTGCACCGAGTTGGCAATCGTCACGAAACATCGGCTCGCGTGCCGTTGATCCCAGGCGTCCAGCCCGTACTCATCCTCATAGATCTCCTGCCGCATCCGTCCGCCCGGCGCCAGGCCCATTTGGGAGCTCTTGATTGGGCCGTAGGCGACGAATTCGTCCGGCGGGGCGCCGGCCGAGACTTCGGACATCATCTCCTCGTACCGCTCGGCCTTCATCGGGTACGCAATCAGTTGCAGGCCCCCATGCTCGGCCTCGCCCGTCAGCTGTTCCTCCACCGTGTATCCCTGACCGAGCGGCATGGCCACGAACTGCCGAACGATCCCCTTGGCCACGCAATACCCGTCCAGCCACGGCTGCTCCGGCAGCACCGCGTAGTCCTGCGGGTCGGTGTTCAAGTGGTTCATCCAGCCGTCGCCCGTCAGCGCGCAGGTCCTGCCCGTCGCGATCTTCACGGCGAACGGGTACGCGCCGCAGTCAAAGTTGATCCACATCGCCTCGGCCTGGTGCATCGGCATCAGCACCCCGCCGCGTCGTAGCCACTCGCTGGGTACGCGTCGGCCGTAGTCGTCCAGGTGCCGTAGCGGGAATCTGCCCATCCCCGGCGGTAGCGGATAGTCCAGCCCGTCGTCCGGAATCCGCAGCGTCCGCTGAAACTCGATGGCGCAGCGCGCGTCCTTGTGAACCTCGGGAAACCTGAAGATCAGGCGGTCGTGTTCGAGCGTGATCATTCCTTCCCACTCTCCTTGTGGTGCAGCTTCGCGAATACGTTTCGTCGAATGCTGTAGATCGCTTGCAATGTCCGTCGACGTGTACCGTCGTCGTCCCTCACCAGTCCCCGTCACGCACCTCGCGCACGATGCGCAGCACGGCGTGGTCGGGCGCATCCCGCAGTTCGCGGATCAGCTGCGCAAACAGCCGCGGCCGCTTCCGAATGACCTCCTGCAGGTCGCTGGAGACCTTGCCGCCCAGCGCCAGCAACACGTCCACGTCCTGATCCAATTCCTTGGCAAGCCTCACGGTCGCGGCTTCGGACGGCGGCGCCACTTGCCCGCGCTCGATCTTGCTCAGGTACCCCGGCTCGACCCCAATCCGCTTCGCCACCTGCCGCAGCGAATAGCGTCGGTCGCCCTCCTGGAGGCTTCGCCGCGCCGTGTGTACGAACGTGCCGAATTGCGTCATGTTTCCTAAACACTACACACTCGCGCCGCACCTGTCAAGTCGAGGCCGCCAGGGCAAGTGGTTCAATTTGACCGCTTTCCGGCAGCGGTCGTCTGCAGGGGCCCGGAATGCGCCGTCAGCCGTAGTCGGCTATCCGCAGCCCGGCCATCGCAGGCTCCCTAACTCAGGTGGATGGAGTATCCGGTTCACACCGGGGGACGCCGGTTCGAGTCCTGCCGGCGGAGCAAGACGTATTTCTCAAGGACTTCGGCGTAGGTTCCTGGCTACGTTGTTAAGCTCTTTATAGTAGATGGCAATTCCCTGAACGTAGCGACCTTGGCAGTTGCTTTGGAAAAATCGTGAGATGCGGTGAACTCGTTGGCAACCACGATGCAATCGATACCCGCGGCTACTGCCGACGTCAACCCTCTCGCCGAGTCTTCTACAACCACGGATTCAGCGGCAGTTGCTCCAAAGCGCTGGAGTCCTTTCAGGTAGGGTTCGGGATGTGGTTTAGCTCGCGCGTAGTCATCCCTTGCCAAGTAGAATTCCATATAGTCCAGGATGGATCGATTTTCGTGTATCAAGGCGAAGTCATCTGGTTTGGAGGTAGTAATGATGCCCATCCGGTACTCATCTGCGAGTAGGTCTAGCGTTTCCAGGACACCATCGATCTCGATGTCTTCTGTTATAAGGTATTCCTGGTAGTACACATTACGAACCTCACGCTGCCTGCTGATGGTCTGTTCGTCAACACCTGCCGCTACGGCTTGGGCCCAGGTGGCCATTCCCTGGATCATGTCTCGGAGGTATTGGTCTCTATCCAGGGTAAATCCGATGTCAGCCAGGGCGCGCTCTCCGGCTTTGTAGTACCAGAATTCGGTATCCACCAGGACCCCATCGTGGTCAAAGAGGATGTATTTCTTCATCGTTGGTTCTTATTGCCCTCCGTACGCCCTCATGTGACTCCTTGAACGTTGCTGGCCAAACGCGTCTCTATGGGTTGGTCCGCCCCTGGAAACTCGAAAGTGCGACCGGTGATCTTCTCGTAGAGGTAGATGTAGCGTCGTGAGAGCTCGATGACAAGGTCGTCCGGCGCTGCTGGGAGGACCTCATCCTCGTAGGGATCACAGTTCGCCGTGAACCAGAGCCGCAGGAATTCCTTGTCGACGTTGTCGGGTTCCTGTCCCTCCCGCATGCGCTGCTGATAAGTGTCGGCGATCCAATAGCGACTGGAGTCAGGGGTGTGAATCTCGTCGATCAGGAGGATCTCACCGTTCTCGTCACGGCCCATCTCATACTTGGTATCGACGAGAATAAGGCCACGCTTCGCTGCCTCGGCTTGACCGAAAGCAAAAAGTTCCTGCGCGATGCGGCTGCAACGCTCCCATTCATCGGACGTCATCCAACCTTCGGACACGATCTCATCAGGGCTGATCGGACGGTCGTGATCCTCTGCCTTGGTGGTCGGCGTGAGGTAGTTCGTCGGCAGCTTCTGGTTCTTCACCAGCCCGTCGGGCAAATCGATGCCACAGTAGTGACGCTCACCACGTTGGTAGACCGTCCAGAGGGCGGTGCTCGTGGTTCCGGTGATATATCCACGCATCACAAACTCGATCGGAAAGACGGTGCATCTCTTGGCAATCGTGACGTTAGGATCGGGGACTGATAGGACCTGATTCGGCACAATATGGCGGGTCCGCTCAAACCACCATGCGCTCGTCATGTTGAGGACCTGCCCTTTGAAGGGGATCGCGGCCAGCACCCGATCGAAGGCGCTCTGTCGGTCGGTGGTAATCAGCACCATCCGGTCCCCGAGATCGTATCGGTCCCGTACTTTGGCTTCGAACTTCTCACCTTGGGCGAGATTTGTCTCAATGAGGCAGTTGCCGAGCACTTGTCGAATTCGCTCCGTGTACCCCTCTGGGGTGTAAATGGCGTTCGCCACTGTCTCGACCTCTGCGAGGGCACGCTGGGACAGCTCGGTAACGCGCTTCTTGAGGTCGGACCACCGCTCGAAGCCGTACTCGCGAGCGATTGCGGCTTGAGCGTCGCGCAGGGATAGCTTGGCCGTGGCGAATTCGGCGGCGGATGCCTGGGCCAACGCGGGGCGTGCTGCTCGGAATTTCAGCGCGGCGTCTCGATCGCCCTCATTCACAGCCTTAAGTAGAGCCTTGGCCTGTTTCTGAAGGTGTTCCAGGCTCGGACGCAGAGGGAGACTGCGGGGGCACATACGCACTCCTTTCAAGTGGCCTGCTGTCCGCGTGATCAGGCCGAAAAGAGTCGTGCCGAGAAGCTGGGAGGTTGCGGGGGCGGGTTAAACCCTTGTCGCGGACTCGGGGGCTCCCACTAGAGCGCCTACCCAACGTATACGCAACGAACCGCCGTGCTGTCAAGACTGGGCTCGGGATTGGGGTGGGGGCCGGGCAACCATCGTCGAGTTCGGTCAAGATCGCCACCAGGGGCGCGCATGCCGGGAAGCCACACACCATGAACGAGAGACGTCGCGCCGCGCAGGGGCGGTCCGCGAACCGCCCCTGCCGTGGACTGCCAAGGGTGGCTAAGAACCCGGCCGCGCGTTAGCGATCCGCCAGGATCTGCAGATTAGTCGCGGCGTCCAGCAGGGCCTCTTGCGCCGATATGCCCTCCAGCACGATTCCCGCGTCAATGGCATTGGTCAACACCCCGCGCTCCTGCCGTGAGAGTCGAACGTACGAGGCGCTAGCCATCAGATCCACCAGCATCTGGAGTTCCTCATCCAGCAGCGCCGGCGCAATCGCGCGCAGCTGTTCAGGCGTGGACTTGGCGGCCGGCACGAACGCAACATCGCGCAGGGAGCGCTCAAGGGCGCGCATGGCGTCGTACGCCACCCCAGGTTCCGAGGTCTTGGCCGAGATGCCGATCATCGTCCAGACATCCGCTGGATTACCCCGGCGACCGAACGACGGGAACGGCAGCAACACCTGGTTTGGAGAGTGGTCAGTGCGCAGCCAGCCATAGCCTGGGCCTTCGATCAGCCCGCCGAACATGCCGATGCTTCCCTCGTAATAGGAAATCCACACGCGGTCGCCCGACCGCTCGGGTTTCGGCGCGAACCCGTAAACGTGCGCCATGTCGTGGAAGAACTGCGCGACCTCCAGCGCCTCCGCGCTACGCAGGGCCTCAAACGTCCCGCTCGCGCCGCGCAGATCGCCCAGCGCCGCTTGCATGAACACGTAAGCGGGCGGCCAGCTTGCGTAGTCGCCGCCTGGTCCTGGCCGCGGGTCAACATCCAGAAAGAACCCAAGCCCTTCCTCTCGCCCCTCGATCGAGGGACCGCCCTGCATCGCCAGTCCCGCCTGCAGAAACGCGGCTTGGTCAAAGCCCAGGCGCTCCGGTACCTCAATCCCGGACTCCTTGGCGAGATCGCGATTGAACACGATGGTCCACGGAGACACCGCAACCGGCAGGGTGTACTGGACACCATCGTGAAATCCGGTCTCCAGCGTCCTTGGCCAGTAATTCGCGCGATTGAAGTCAGCGTCGGATTGGAGATGATCGTCAAGCGGCAGCAACTGCTCGGCCGCCAGCAGATCCGGCAAATCGTGGGCATGGAACATCACCAGCTCGGCTCCGCCGCCCGGCAGCGAATCCAGCTGCGCTGAAAGGCTGTAATCGCTCTTGAAATGGTCGGTGATCGTGCGTCCCTCATAGCGATACCGGCGCTCGCTCGCCGCCGACGCCGCCAGTCCCGCCGACAGGAGCATCGGCTCGATCCCAAAACCCCAGACGCTCCACGTCGGCGCGGTGAACACCACGCTCACCGGCCGCTGAGCGCCCGGCTCGGGAATGCCGCGCGTGTCGCGTGGGGCCGCTTCGGTCACCGTCGCCGCAACCGCCCGCGCTTGCACGGTCTCATGGCTTGCCGTTGGCGGTGCGGGCAGCCGAGTGGCCGGCTCCGACTCCTCTTCCCCGCAAGCGGCCAGCAGCGCCCCCGCGAGTCCGGCGCTTCCGGCGGCCAGAAGCCCCCGTCGGGTGATCAGTCGCCCGCTGCCTGTCGCGGCGCGCGGGCCCAGGCAATTGGGGTCTTCGCTCTGCTTGGATTTCGTGCGCATCAAACCGCTCCTCGGATGAGGGGCGCTACGCTGGCCGGGACGCCGCGAGCGGCCCAGACCGCTCGCCCCGGCGGCGCGTCGGGCCTGCTGTTTCCAGCGTTGGTGGGCCCGACGACTTGAACCCCCATGGTAGCTGCCCCATCCCGGCTATTGGGAACACGCGGCTCTACGCGACTGTTGCCGACCCTGATCCCCAATCCACCACCCGCCTAGAGCGTCAGCACCCCAATGTTCTGCATCCCCGGACTGCCCTCGTCCTCCTCAGACTCAGTCGTCTCCGAGAAGGCGCCCGCGTCAATCTCCAGCCGCGCCCGCAGCGCCGCCTGCTGATCCGGCGTGCAGCTAATGACACCGAAGTTGTGCACCGCGTGCAGTCGCTCATACAGCGTCGTTGGATCAACGTCGCAATCAATCTGCAGGACGCCCGTGACCACCAGGGTGGCCTTCCCCTTTAGGAAGTCGAAACGGCTAGGTCGCAGCGTCTCCACGGTCCCGATCAGCCACAACTCACCCTCATAGAAGATCGGCTTGCTATCCGCCAGCTTGCAGATCGCGCCAATCGCCGCCTGCAACCGGGCCGGGCAAATCAGCAGATCCTCGGCCACTAGCGCTTCCAGGGCTCCCTGCAGGTCCTCCGCCTCAATGTCGTCACCCACGATCACCGTCTCGGGGCAATACACCCTTCGGCTCGGCAACATCCCCAGCGTGGTGCGATTCAGTCGCAGCAGGCGTCGCATTGGCGTGAATCCCACCGGCACCGCGCGAACGGTCGCGCCCATCGATTGATCGAGAACCGCATGGATGGCTTCGGCGTTCTCGCCGCGACAGCGCACCTTCCCGCCCATCACCTCCAGCGACTCGATCTTCCGGGCAATCAGTTCGTTCGGAAGAATTGCCCACGCGTCGACCGAACCCACCGCAACGACCTGACTTGCATCGGGCAGCGACCGCAGAAACGCGTCATCAAGAACCAGCCTCTCCGTGACCAGGCTCAGGAGATCTCCTCCGCGATACGTCTTCACGCCGCCCATCTGACTCGTCAGCTTTGACTGAACGGTCCCGGCCAGCCGTTCCGGGCAGATAACAACGCCGAGCGCGGCCAGTTCGCCCAAGCCTTCCTCAAGGACATCGGCCTTCACGTCCTCGGCAATGACGACCTGACCCATCACGACGAGGCTCAGCGGCGCTGTCCGGTTTTTCAGCGATACGGCGGAGATCGTCACCTCACCCTGGACGAGTTGGGCGTCGGTCGACGCCTCCAGCGTGACACCCACGTTCCCCATCGCCGCCTGCGCCAGCAGGTGTCGCGACTCTGGCGAATACACCAGCATCCCCACGTTTTCGAAGTGGGTGGGCCGGCTGAACGACTCTGTCGTCGCCTTTCGCATGTCCAGGACGCCAACGTTCTTGATTGTCCGCGGCTGTTGCTCGCCGCTTGTCTCACCCGCCATCTGACGGCTCCTTTCTCGCGTCGTTCCCATTCGTCCGACGCGCAGTGCTTCTGGGTGCTCGGCTTTCAAAGTTCATCGCCGCCGTCTCGTTCCCGTTGCCGAATCTGCTTCATCGCGTGGTGCAGCCGTGATCGAACCGTCGCCGCCGGCACCCCAAGCTGACGGCCAATCTCCTGGCTGCTCATCCCTACTACATAGCGCTGCACCACCAACGCGCGATGCTGCGGCGGCACCAGGTCTAAGACCGCAAAGTCGTCCAGCCGGTACGAATCCTCGGCCGCCGTCTCGTTCCAGCGGCCAAGCCGATCGCTCAACGCTTCACGCCGTCGCCGCGCCGCCACCTCGTCCAGGTGAATCCGCTTCAGCGTCGTGAAAAACCAGGACCGCCGCTGGTACCGCGTCAGCCGACCCAGCAGCGGCAGATGCGCCATCGCCCGCAGAAACGACTCGTGAACTAGGTCCTCGGCCGCGTCCCGGCTCCCGCTGATGCTCGTCCCAAAGCGCAACATGTCCTGCTCAAACTCCTCGTAAAGCTCCCCTAGCTCCAGCTCAGGCATCCCCGCTCACCCAGCCCGCGTCCCCACGGCATCCAGGCAATCCCCTCCGCCGTGGCCCGCTTCTCACCTATACAACGCCCAGGCGCCGCCAGGTGTTTGATTGAAATCGGCCACCTCATATTCGGTGCAGCCGCCTCTAATCCCTCTCCTGGTAGACCGCTGCGAATCTCGCCTGCTCCTCAGATGCGCGGCCGCTCTTTCTCCCTTTCTCCCTGGGAGAGTGTTGGCGTGAGCGTCGTCCGGGTAACCACCCCCGGCTTACGCCGAGGTCTCGCGTGGCAGGATGCGGGTACCGCGAGCGGCCGAAGCGCAACGCCAGCGCTGACCAGGAAAGGGATTCCCAATGCCCACAATGAGCGGCGCGCGCTTCCTCGCCGAAACCCTCCACGGCTACGGCGTCACCCACTACTTCTTCATGCCCGTCAGCGTGCCCGAGGCCATGCCCGAGCTCGAACGCGTCGGCGTCGAACCAGTCATGGCCCACACCGAGAAGGGCGCGGCCTACATGGCCGACGGCTACGCCCGCATTAGCGGCGGTGCAGGCGTCTGCGGCGCCCAGTCGGTCGGAGCGCTCAACCTGGCCGCCGGCCTCCAGGATGCCTACCTGGCCTGCTCGCCCGTCATCGCCCTCACCGGCCGCCTGCGCCAGATCATGCAGAACCGCCACGCCTATCAGGAGGTCGACCACTCGGCCCCCTTCGAAGCAGTCACCAAGTTCAGCACCCCGGCGACCTCCCTCGAAGAGTTCCCCATCTTCCTGCGCCAGGCCCTGCGCGAAGTCGTTTCAGGCACCCCGGGCCCCGCCCACCTCGACCTCTGGGGCATCACCGGCGGCGACATCATGACGGCCGAGGACGACCTCGACGTCATCGTCGAGGAACCATTCCGCCGCACGCCCCCCTTCCGCCCCGAGCCCGACTCGGCCAGCGTCCGCGCCGCCCTGGCCGAGCTGGCGCAGGCCTCCCGCCCCGTCATCGTCGCCGGCGGCGGCGTCCGCGCCTCCGGCGCCCGCGACGAACTGGTCCAACTGGCCGAAGCCCTCAACATTCCGGTCATCACCTCCCTCAACGCCAAGGAGACCTTCCCCGCTGACCATCCCCTCGCCGTCGGCGTCTCCGGAACCTACTCCCGCGAATGCGCCAACCGAGTCTTCGCCGAAGTAGATCTCGCCTTTTTCATCGGCAGTCACAAGGGCGAACAGGTCACCAACATCTGGAAGCTTCCGCGACCCGGCGCTCGTATCGTCCAACTTGACATAAACGCCGCCGAGCTCGGCCGCTCGTTCCCCATCAACGTCGGCCTCCTCGCCGACGCCCGCGCCGGCCTCCGCAGGCTCCTGGGTCAGGTCGAGTCCGACTCGACGCCTCCCCCGGCGTCACGCGAATCCTGGATCCAGCGCGTCCAGTCCCTCGTCCGTACCTGGCAAGCAGGGGTCGAACCGCTTCTAACCTCCGACCAGGTCCCCATGCGCCCTGAGCGTCTCTGCGGCGAGCTCACCCGCCTGTTGCCATCTGACGCCATCCTGCTATCCGACACCGGCCACGCCGGCATCTGGACCGGCACCCTGATAGACCTCACCTCGCCCGGCCAGAGCTTCATCCGCTGCGCCGGCTCCCTGGGCTGGGGCCTGCCCGCCGCCATCGGCGCCAGGTGCGCCGCGCCTGATCGTCCCGTCGTCTGCTTCACCGGCGACGGCGGCATGTGGTACCACCTCACCGAGCTCGATACCGCCGCCCGCTACGGCATCCGCACCGTCACCGTCGTCAACAACAACGCCTCCCTCAACCAGGAGCAGGCGCTCAACGAACGCATCTACGGCGGTGCAACCCCCGGCTCCGACCGGCTCTGGAAGCTCAACGACGCCGACTTCGCCGCCGTCGCCGAAACCATGGGCTGCGAAGGCATCACCGTCACCCGACCGTCCGAAATGGAAGGGGCCTTGGACCGTGCCCTGTCATCCGACCGGGCCGCCGTGATCGACGTCAAAACCGACATCGCCGGCATCGCGCCACGGGCCTGGGACTGACCGTTCGTCCTCATCGCCCGCCCCCGAGCAGGGGGAGCGAACGGCGTTTCGTCGCCGGAAACCCCGAACACGTCACCAGGTCCAAGTGGACACATTGGGCCGGAAACTGGACACATTGCCCCCGAAACTGGACACATTGCCCCCGAAACTGGACACATTCGGCCGAAAAGTTGACACATCGGGCCCAAAACTGGACACATCGGCCTCACAGAGTGGACACATCCCCGTCCCCCCGTCATCCCGGCGTCCGCGGCCGGGACCCAGCGCCATGATCACTCCCAGCGCAACCTGCCGCCCCGTCCACGCACGCCCCCCGAGCGCATTTCCCCCTCCTCGCTCACTACTCTTCTCTCTGCCCTCTTCCCTTCCTCACTGAACACATGACCCTCAAAAGTGAACACATCGGGCCGGAAACTGAACACATTCGCCCGAAAAGTGAACACATCCGGGCAAAAACTGAACACATCGCCGAGATTTCGGTGAACACCTGCCTGAATAACGCGTCGTGAGTCTCGCTGGCCCCGTCGTTCCCACGCTCTTCCTTGCCGCTCGTTATCGTTCAGAGTACACTAGGGGTGATCGTCCCAGCCCTCGCGTCCACCGTATGCCCACCGCTCCCTCCGCCCCTGTTTCTCGAAGTGAACCTGTTCGGCCGTCCCGTCGCGCTGTCCGGTCGTCCTGTCGCGGATCCCGCCTCGCTGTTCCCTCAAAGCCTCCGCTCCGCGCCCAACCCCGAAAATTCGCATCCTCGCCAAAAAAATCGCCTAAAACGGTCGCGGGGGGGGCGGGCGCCGCCGGGGGGGCCCGGGGCGCCG
>JAPPLN010000002.1 GCA_028874175.1 Chloroflexota bacterium | reverse complement strand
GATGATGGAAGCCTCGGCGCGGGTCAATCAGGTACTGGCCGCCCAGTTTGAGGGACGCCTGATCGCATAGGCGGGGCGGATTCCCGCCGCTGCGGTGACGAATGCGCGGCGGTGATTCCGCACGACGTGGCTGCGGACGGTCGGCGTCGACCAAGTGGCTTACTCGACTACCTCAAAGCCGAAGAGGGTGGCGTGGTGGAGTTGGAAGCGGAGGACGATTGGGCGGGTGGGGGTGGTGGGGAGTTGGGTGGTGGGGCCCCAGGTGACGGGGGCGTCGAGGTGGTCGCCGTGGATGGGCGTGGACTGTTGCAGGCCGAAGCCTTCGTGGGGATTCCAGTCCTCGTCCTGAAGTTCGACGCGGATTGAGCCGCAGTCCTCGGTCTTGGCGTTGAGGCGGAGGGTGGCGCCGTGGAGGTGGAGGGGTGGGGTCCAGAATTCGGCGTGGTGGTCGGCGACGAGGCCGGCGAGGCGGCCGCGGGGCCAGGTGGCCCAGGCGACGCCTTCGCCATGGCCGGGCGGGGCATGCTTGTGGGGGGCCGGGAAGGCTCCGTAGGGGATGCCAATGCGGTCGCCGGGGAGGTGGACCAGACCGGTTCCCGCAAATACGCAGCCGCCATCGACGGATCCGCGGGGGCCGGGCTCAAGGCAGGGGCCGCCGGGGATGAGGTGCCAGCCGATGTTGTCGGCGCTGGCGAGGGCGACGACGGCGGTGGTGTCGTCGGAGCGGTCGTAGACGGTGGGGAACATGAGGTGGGTGGAGGGATCGCCGGGGTAGGTGGTTTTGGCGTTGGTGTAGACGTCGGTCCAGGGGGTGTCGATAGGCGACGCGGTGACGAGGGGGGTGGCGAGGGGCCAGTCGTGGAAGTCCGCGGTTTCGGCGCGGGCGATGGTGCGGCGGCCCCAGGACCAGCCGCGGGTGTACCAGACGTAGACCTGGAGGTCGGGGTCCCACTGGGCGACGTTGCCGGTGTCGGCGAAGTGCCAGGCGATGGGCATGTCGTGAACGGTCCAGCCGAGGCCGTCGGGCGAGGTGGCGGCAAAGATGCCGGTCTGGCCGTGGTGGCTGGTCATGGGATCGATTGGGGTGCCGGGGTGGGGCAGCTCTTCGAGGCCGGGGACCTGATCGGTCATTCCCATGAACATGCATTTGTAGCGCTGGTGGGCGGGGGCGGTGTCGTCGACAAATACGGCGGCGCCCATGAGGCCGCGGGGTCCGACTAGCTGGCGGCCGATGACGATGTTGTTGGCGCGGGAGCCGTTCCACTCCTGGAGGCCGAGCTCAGGCTTGCGCCAAGTGAGGCCGTCGTCGGATTCGGCGTAGCAAAGAACGACGCCCCAGATGTCGCGGGCGGGGAGGTGTTGGCGGCGTTGGGGGTCGTAGAGGTCTTCGGGCGCGCCTTCGTACCAGAGGCGGTAGCGGCCTTCGTCGTGGATGAGGGTGTAGACGCTGTCGACGATCCAGTTTTCCCAGGGTTGGTCGCCGCGGATGAAGGGGTCGGTCTTCTGGGCGGGTTGGAGTTGGAGGCGGATGCCGTGGGGGACGGCTTGGTGGGCGCCGGTGAGCCAGTCGGGGCCGGGGACGCGGTCCCAGAAGTTGGGTTCGTGGCCTTGCGCGTCGAGCCAGCGGGCGCGGCCGGCGTGGACGTAGCGGTGGTCGACGAAGGGGTGGTAGCCGGGGGCGACGTGGAAAGGGGGCGCGGCGCCGGGCCAGGCGGTGGGCATTTGGGGGGCTCCGGGTGCCGATGTTGGGTGAATGATGCGACAGGGATGGGATGGGGGCAATTGAAGAAAGGGGAGAGGGAAGGGGAGAAGCGAGGCGTCGTTAGAGGTTGGTGGTGGGGAGGTTGATGCGGGATGTGGGGTTGCAGGATTTGGATGCGGTGTACTGGATGAGACGGACGAGGAGGGCGCGGGCGAGAGGGTCGGCGCGCCCGGCCTGACTGAGGCCGAGGGTGGTGACGACGACTTTGCCCTTGCCGTAGTTGGCCTGGGCGGTGATGGCGGCTTCGTTGCCGAGCCAGCCGCGGAAGGTTCCCATCAGGATGTCGGTTGGGTCGAGGCCGTCGATGGCGGGGATGACGCGCGGGGCGGCGCTGGGGACGAAGGGCGTGCTCATGAGGGGTTCGGATAGCAGGCCCTCGCGGAGTTGGGGCGCGATCCAGTCGAAACCGGTGGACCAGTGGGACGCAAAACGGCCGGTGCGGGGAACCGAGGGCAGGAACGGGGTGTCGGCGAGGTCGGCGACGATGAGGGCGGGCAGGCCACCGGCGACCATCTCGAGAGCATCGGCACCCCCGCCGCCGGCGACGACGACGGCCTGAGTGCGGACGGGCTGGGTGAGGGTGGTGCAGCCGGCTTCGGCCAGGGCGTTGGCGAGGGTGGCGACGCGGTTCTTGTGGGACACGCCGGTGAGGTAGATACGGAGTTTGCCGTCGATGGTGGCGGCGTCGGTGGGGACGACGAGGATCTGCTCTTGCTGCTGGAGTGAGAGGCCAGGGCCGCGGATTGAGAGGTTGATGTCGAGGACGCGGCTGGATTCGATAAGGGGGGCGGTGAATTCGAAGTCGTCGATGGCAACAGGTTCGACGCCGGCGGGGATGGGGATGGTCTCGCGGCGGCGGGATTCGCCGGAGACGCTCCAGACGATTTCGGCGTCGCCGGCGGCGCGTGGGCCGGATATGACGGCGCGAACGGTGACTGGGCTGCCGGCCCAGGCGGAGCCAGGGAGGCCTTCGATGAGGGCGACGGTCTCATCAGCCACGGGGCGCATGGCCTGGACGACGGGCTTGGGGCGCGCTTGAAAGTCGGCCAGGCCGTTGACTTCCCAGCCCTGGTCCATGAGTTCGGTGAGGACGAAGCCGGAGAGGCCGGGGGTGGCGCGGAGGCGGGCGATCTGGCGGCGGAAGCCTTCGGCCTGGACCTGGCGGGTGGCGGCGGTCAGGTCGTCAAGGGAGTCGAAGGCCTGGTGGGCAACGGATCTCTGAAAGCGGGCGCCGAAGCCGGACTGATCGAAGGCGAGGTCCGGGGTCCAGGTGCGGTCGGTGAGGAGCCAGGGGTCGGTGGGTTTCCAGTCGTGAGGCAGGCCCCAGAGGCCGAATTCGGAGAGGGCGACGGGGCGGTTGGCGGGGGCGTCGGCGTCGGCGCGCTCCCAGAGGTCGGGGGGACGCGAGGCGAGCCAGTCGACGAAGGCGCCGAAGTCGCGCGCGCCCTGGGGGTGGGCGGCGTAGGTGTGCATGTCAGCGAGGTCGGAATCAAGGTGAAGGGCGCCGAGCATGGCGGAGTTGTCGATGACGAGGCGGGTCGGGTCGGCTTCGCGGGCTGCGGCGACCCAGCGGCGCAGGCGCCGGCGATGGTCGGCGTTGGCGGCGAGGTCGAGGCCCCAGCCCTCGTTGATGACGGAACGGGCGATGAGCGAGGGGTGGTGGGCGTCGCGCACGGCGGAGCCGCGCAGCATGGCGGCGACGTCGTCATCAAGCCAGCCGGGGAATGGTTCGTCCGGTTGTTGCGGGTGGCCCCAACTTGGGAGGTCGTACCAGACGAGGAGGCCCATGCGGTCGGCGAGGGCGAGATAGCGGGGATCGGGGAGCTTGACGTGGCAGCGGACGAGATTGAGACCGGCGTCGCGGGAGACCTGGAAGCGGCGGGCGAGGACGTCGTCGCCGGGGTAGGCGTAGCCGGTTTCGGGGCTGTAGTCCTGATCGAGCGCACCGCGGAGGTAGAGGGGCTGGCCGTTTAGGCGGAGTTCGTTGTCGTCCGACTCGACGCGGCGGAAGCCGGTGGTGAAGCGGCGGGTGTGGGTGAGGCCGTCGGAATCGAGGCTTACGTCGACGTCGTAAAGGGTGGGTGCGCCGGGCGCCCAGCGTTGGAGGTTGGGCCAGTTGTGGAGGAGTTCGAGGCCGGAGGCGAGATCGCCGGTGGCCTCGACGGTCCACAGGGGGGTGGGGCTGTTGGCTTCGCGTACGGTTACATGGACTCGGCCATGGGTATTGGGGCTGCCGAGGACGGACAGGCGAACCGTCTGGAGGTCGTCGGCGAGGCCGGTTTGGAGGCCGGTGACGTGGCCGGGCGGGCGCTGGTCGAGCCAGACGGGTTGCCAGAGGCCGGAGCATTCGCCGTACCAGTGTTGCTTGCCGCGCGGGATCCAGGCGGCGCGGGTTGGGGGGCTGCCGGGGGGCGTGACGATGCCGGGGGTTTCGGCCGGGGTGTCCCAGACGCGGACGGCGAGGGTCACGGTGCGACCGAGGGTATCCGCTGGAAGGACTGCTTCGAACGGGAGGTAGCCGCCGCGGACGGTTGCCAGGGGCCGGTCGTCGACCCAGACGTCGGCGAGCCAGTCAGCGGCGCCGAAGATGATGACGGCCTGGTGGCCGGGCGGAGGCGTGGGGACATCCAGCTTGCGGCGATACCAGTAGAAGGCGGGGCCGGCGGGTGGGTTGTCGAGGATGAGTTGGGGGTAGCGCGGGGGTTCGATTTGGGCTTCGAAGGCGGCGTCGCGGAGGTCGGGGGAGTCACTGACGCCGAGGTCCCAGGGACCGTGGATGCGGATGGGGCCAGGGGTTGTCATGGTCTGATACCTTGATCGGCGGTGGCCGACCAACACACACCGACCAGGAGCGGACCAGACTCCGAGCCGCCCGGTCCCCTCTTTGATCGTCCCGGCGAGGGGACGTACGCGGTTCTGGCGGTTGCCGCGCTTG
This sequence comes from Chloroflexota bacterium, assembly GCA_028874175.1. Classification (GTDB taxonomy): domain Bacteria; phylum Chloroflexota; class UBA11872; order UBA11872; family UBA11872; genus UBA11872. The sequence goes on along the minus strand of JAPPLN010000002.1, from coordinate 10,471 downwards.
TGGTTGCGAGCGCTGTCTTCATTCTGCTGGTCGATCGAAGCTTGCGGCGTCCGCCGGAGATGCCGGAGGTGTTGCAACCGACGGCGGCGGCTGCGACGACCGCGGTCCCGACGCCACAGGCACCGGCGGTTATTCCGGTGACGCCGGAGCCGATCGTGATCGACCTGGCGGTTCCGCAGGGGCCGTTCGAGCAGCTGCCGACGCCGACGGCGGTTCCGGTGCATACCGAGGCGCCGGCGCGGTATTTCCTGGTCACCGTACAAAGTGGGGACACGCTAGCGGCGCTGGCCAGCCGGTACGGGTATAGCTTTGAAGCGATAGCCGAGCTGAACGGCATCGACGAGCCGTACATCATCCAGATCGGCGACGAGTTGCTGTTTCCAAATCGGTAGCTGCGTATGCCTGCGCCGAGGTCAGGCCTCGGCGCTTCGCTTGCTGAGATCCTCGTCATCCTGATCGTCCTCAGACAAGGGTTCGTCGGCGGCGGAGTCCTCGTCCGAATCGGGTTCGGGCAGGGAATCCTCGGCGTCTTGATCGGTCAAAGCGTCGGACTCGGACGGCTCGGGCGTGGACTCGGACTCGGCGGGCTCGTCAGGCTGGGGTTCGGCGGCCTGGTCCGCGGGGTCGGCTGCGGGCGGCTCGGCCTCGGGTTCCTGGTCGAGGTCGGGGTCCACCGCTAAGGCTTGCTGGGTGGGGTCGAGGCCGGGATCGAGAGCGACGAAACGGACGGGCCAGGCGGTGACGTCGGCGGCGGGCGCGGGGAGTGCCATGAAGGCCATGCGCTCGGCGCTAAGTGTCTCGGTGTTGACGAGGCCGCGGACGACGGGAACGTCATTCTCCAACAGGGTGTTGAGGATGACGCGTTCGTCGTCGGGCTCCTGTTGGCGGCCAATTGAGATCCCGTCGGCTAGGGCGACGAGCTTGGCGCCGCGGACGAAGAGCCACTGGGCGGCCTGGGCGGTGAAGCAGGGCGCGACCCCGTTGCCGCGGGCGGCGATGACGACGATGTCGCGGGTGCGGAGCTCTCGGCCAAAGATGTCTTCAAGGCGGTTGGAATCGATGTCGGGGGCATCCGCCGTGACTTCCAGGTGAGCGACCAAGCCCTCGCCGAAGAATATTTCGGGCGCGAGGCCGGAAAGATCGGAGCCCCAGCGGACGTAACGGCGGGGGGCAAGGACGTGAGTGCCGACGTCCGCGTCCATTTCGATGCGGTGGGTAAGCGTTTGCGGCTGGCCGGCGCGCTCAAACTCGAGCGCGGCGAAGGCGTCAGCGACGCCATGGCGGAGAACCTTGGTGCAATCAACGACGCGGCGTGACATCAGCTCCCGGGATGGGTGGCGGTTTGGGCGATGGTGGGGCGTCAGAGCGTGCCCCGTCAATAGCTGCCTAGCCTATTCGATGCTGAGGGCCCGGCCCCAGCCCGGTTCTGCGGCCCGGATGGCGGTCTTGCCGAAGGTCTGGCGGTAGAAGTCGAGGCCTTCGGCTTGCAGGTGAATCGGGATGAGGGTGCGCGGGTTGACGATTTCGATGAAGCGTTGGAGATCGGGGCCGCTGGCGTGGCCGGAGGCGTGGAAGCCGGCGGCTTCGGCCTCGGACTCGGAGGCCCCGCCCAGGAAGTCCAGGCCGAGCAAGTTCGTCCAGTTGCGGAGGCGCCGCATGTCCAGTTGGGACTCTTCGTCGTAGGGCTCGCTGGAGGAGTAAATCCACGCGCCAGAGGTCATTTCGCCGAGGTCCAGCAGGCGGGTCACGTCAAAGAAGCTCATGCAGAGGACGTAGGCCCCGGGGTCTGCCCCGATATCGGCTGGGGGTACGAGGGCGCTCGCGAATTCATCGGTCACTTCGTCCTGCCAAGCGGTGGTTGTGGCTCGCCGGTCGTCGAAGATCAGGAGACCATCGGGCGCCGACGGTAGAGGCGTTGCCGGATCAACGGTGTGCATGGCCTTGAGAAGGAGGGCGTCCTTCATGAGGACTACGAGTTGGCGGTTGGTCTGGGGAGCGGCATGGAGGAAGGTCTCCAGGCGCTCGATGTTCCGGGGGCCAAAGTCGGCTACGACCAGGCCATCGGTCTCGTGGACGCAGTCGCTGACCCGAGCGCGCACGTCGGATTCCGATGCGCCGCGAGACCTGGCCGCTTGAGTGCCTTCGCAGATGAGGGCGACGAGGTCGAGGTTGGCGAGTTCTTCGGCGAAGGCCCAGGTTTGATTGGCGTGGCGGCCGTGCATGCGGATGTCGCCGGTGTAGCCGATCCAGCCGGCGGAAGTTTCGACAGCGAAGCCGTGAGCGCCGGGGATGGAGTGGTCCACCGGAAAGGCACGGACCTGGTGTCCGTCGATCTCCGAGACGCCGGTCGTCACCTGGGTCGTGGCTGGTTCCGGGCCCGACTTAGCGTAGCGGTGGGTCCAGTAGGCGGCCGCGTCGAAGGACCAGTCGGCGCCGTCCACGAGCGACCAGGGACGCTGTCGGAAGGGGGTCTTGGGATCGGTTACAAGAAGTCCGTCCCGCGGTACGCGGGGACGCAGGAAGACGGTCTGGTTGTCGTCGGTGCTCTGGCCGCCGTCCTGCATGGCCTTGGCAATCACGGCGGTGAGGCCGCCGGTGACGATGGGAATGTCAGGCCGGAGGAGCGAGATGTAGCCGACGTGGTCGGCGTGAGCATGGCTGAGAAGAACGGCGCGCGGGTTGACGTCGTCGCGGTAGCCGGAATGACCGCGCAGGCGATCCCAGATCCGGGCATGTTCGGGGAGGGCGTTGAGGTCCGCTCGATACAGGCCTTCCAGGGGCGGAAGCAGGCCGGTCAGGAGGTAGTCGGAGAGTCCGCGGACGGTCCGTGGCCGGAGGAACTCCTCGAAGTAGGTGCCGAGAGCTCCGAAGGACATGCCGAAGTCGAAGAGGACCTGCCAGTCGCCGTCTTCGAGCAGCAGCTTGTTGCCGCCGATTTCGCCAGCGCCGCCGTAGGCGGTGAAGCGGACAGGCATCAGGAGAGGAGGGGCGCTGGGCCTAGGCCTTCAGTCGTTCGAGTACAGCGGGGTTCTGGATGGAGCGCGGGCAGCCGCCCTGGATGACCGCGGCGGCGCAGCGCAGGGCGCTTTCCGGCCCCCAGCGCGATGCCTCCTGGGAGTAGCCGGCGGAGTGCGGGGTGAGCAGGGCGTCCGGGATGTCGAGCAGCGGGTTGTCCTCGGCGATCGGCTCGATTTCGGTCACGTCCAGCCCGGCACCGGCGATTTGCCCAGTTTGCAGCGCGGCGACGAGGGCGGGTTCGTCGATGATGGGACCGCGGGCCGTGTTGATGACAAAGGCCGTGGGCTTCATGCGTTCAAAGGCCTCGGCGTTGAGACAGTGGCGCGTTTCGGGATTGAGCGGGAGGTGAACGCAGAGGTAGTCGGCGGTGGCGAGCACCTCGTCGAAGTCGACCAGTTCGACATTGAGCTCTTCGGCGAGCGAGGGGTTGACGTACGGGTCGCAGGCAATGACTCGCAAGCCGAACGCCTGGCAGCGGGTTGCGACGGCACGAGCAATGTTGCCGAATCCGAGCAGGCCGGCCACCTGGTCACGCAGTCGAGGCCAGTGATCGGAGACGTCAATGGCGCCCTCGCGGGTTGGCGCCTGCGAGCGAGCCTCATAAACGGTGCGCGGCAGGCGCCGGTAGCAGGACAGCAGGAGCATGAGGGTGTGGTCGGCAACTTCCTCGATGCAGAGGTCGGGCGTGTTGCCGACCATGACCCCGTGCTCGGTGGCGGCCGCCAAGTCAATGGGGTCGACGCCGGTGGTGCAGGTGATGATGGCGCGTAGGTGTGGGGCGATGGCGAAGTCGTCAGCGCCGAACGGGTCAAGGCCCACGGCGCCGGCCGTGGCGCGTGCCAGTGCGGCTCGTCGTTTTTCGGTGTCCTGGATGTCAACGAAGTCGACCTGACCACCGGCTTGCTCGACGACACCGACGTACGGGAGGAAGCGGTGGGCGTGCTGGAGGGGTACGAAGACGGTGGGTGGGTCAGCCATTGGGAAGTCCTTCGGAGCGGGTGGGCGGTGGAACGCAGGCGGCGGTCATAGGGCTTCGACGGTTTCGGAGCCGGTAAGGAGGTGAATCCAGGTTCGACCGGGACGGAGCTCGATCGGTGAGCCATCCGGATTGAGGAACTCGGTCACTTCGGTTTCCGAGGCACGGCGCCACGTTCCGTCGAGGCGCATGCCATCGCGAAACACGGACACGGTGCCTTCACCGGTGGTGTCGATCCAGAGCGACTTATTGCCCAAGGAGTCCTCGTCGAATTGGGTAAGGCGGGCAGGAACCCACTGGGCGATAACGTTCTCAACGGTGAGCGCCTCGCCCGTGAGGGCGTCGATGTCAAGCGCGCCGCCGAGCGAGCGACGCCAGCGGCGAGTGTCGGTATCGAACAGGTACTCGACCTGGAAGGCGTTGCGGGGTCCGGCGGGAATCGTGAGATGGGTGAGGGGGCCGAGATCGGGTTCTTCCTCGTAGAAGCGGAAGCCCCCAATCCCGCGCCGTTCGGGATGGCGCTGAGCGCCGGCTTCGCGCAGCGCCGGGAGGCTGGCGTACATGTTGAACGGGGCGGGCCGACTGGAAATGCGGTAGTAGGGGCGGGTTTCGTCATAGAAGAACTGGTCCAGATCGGCCACCGGAGACGAGCGCAGGTCCTGCATGACGGGTGGACTGGCGCCAACGTGGGCAAAGAGCGCATCAAACTGCTGGACCAGATTACGGTCGACGAAACGCGAACTGCGGATGGGGCCGACGCGGTCGAGGTCGCTGTCCAGGAAAAACGCGGTGTAGCGGGTGACCGAGCCCTCGGTGACGTGTTCGTAGACGACTCCGGCGGTGCTGAGGCCGCTCTGGGGCCGGGCGCCGATGGAGTTATCGATCTTGACCGCGACGACACGCTGGGCTCTTGCGTTCGGATCGATTTCGAGGCCCGTCAGCGGTGAGCGGATTGGCGGCGGGGTCGGCGTAGGCGTGGGTGTTGGATCAGGCGTAGGCGGAGGAGTTGTCGGTTCTGGGGACGGGATTGCCGTGGGCGCCGCGGTCTGAGTCGGCGGGCGTGTGGGACGTGGGGCGGCGACAGTGGCAACCGGAGCGACTGGGGCCACTGTAGGCGAGGCGGGGGGCGCGGTGGCAGGCTGCGTTGCCGCGGCGGTTGCCGCCGTTGGTGTCGACAACGACGGGGTGCGCGCTGTGGACGTTGCGGTAGGCGGTGGAGGTGACGTCTGGGCGGGCGTTGCCCCCGTGGGGGTTGGCGCTGGCGCCTCGGATTCGCCACAGCCGGCAACCAGAAGCGCGGTTCCGCCGGCCAGAAGAGCCGCAACGCGGCGCCGGGTGATGCGCGCCGGGCTAGGCATGCGCGGTGCGTGACTTTCGAGTTGGGGCGTCGAGCATTGGTACAGGATGCGGTGGGCGCGGTGGGCTGTGCAACGCATGGCTCAATGGCATCCCGTTTCGCAGTTCAAACAGGGATCGTGTCTGCCGAGGCCGGCCAGGGCCTGCAGGATGGAATCGAGCATGATGCACGCTGCTGCAAGATGGGCGGGTGGGAGACGCTTGGATGACAGCGGTTTCTATTGAGGAACCCGTCAGCCGTCTTGAGGGCGGTTATGACCATGTCGCGACGAAGGCCGATCTCGCCGAATTCAGGGCCGCAGCGACGACCGACTCAAGGGACCTAGAGATAAGGCTCACATCGGCCATCAGCAGCGCTCAGAATCGATTGATGGCCTGGACACCGTTACTTATCAGCGTTGCTACGGGCCTAATCATTGCATTGGATCGATTGTTCGAGTCCGCAGCCGGGGGCTGAGCAGAACCAGTAAGACCCCTAGCCGGTCTTGCATGGAGTCGCTAGTGCTGGCCGAAGACGCGGCGGCAGGCGGCGGCGACGCGGGCGGCGCCTTCCATGAGGGGCAGGGCGCGCAGGTCGTCATTGAAAATTTCGACGCCACCGGGACCCGCGTAGCCCGCAGCTTCGAGTTCGGCCGCGATGGCCGGAAGATCCATCACGCCCTCGCCGGGCAGACGTCGCACCGAGTCGTCAAAGGTGGTTGGGTCACCGGGCGGGGCGTCGTTGAGGTGGACGTGGTTGATGGCGCGTCCGGCAGTCGCGATGTCGGCAAGTTCGCTGTCGCCGCAGTGAAAGTGGTAGGTGTCGAAGAGAATCCCGACGTTGACGCGTCCGATGCGATCGATCAGGTCGAGCGTTCCGCGAATGCCGGAGAAGAGTTCGTAGGGCTGTTCGGGCCAGATGTTGGGGCCGATGAACTCAAGGCTGAGGGCAACGCCCTCGCCGGCGGCGGTGTCGGCCACGTCGCCGATGCGCAAGGCGAGGAGGTCCAGCATCTCGTCGCGGGGCCTGTCGACGCGGTTGGGCACGACGACGGCCGCGACGCGAGCGCCCAATGCCGCGCCGAGCGCGGCGTTGACGGCTACCTCATCCAGGCTGGCGTCAAAGTCGGCGTGGGTGCCGATGACCTGGGCACCGGCGCCCCAGGCGCCGGGTTGAATGCCACGGGACTGGAAGGCCTCGATCACGGCGTCGCGCCCGGCGGCGGTCTCGAGCGCGCGAGCGTGCGGCATGTTGAAGTCCGCCGCCCGGAAGCCGGCGGACGCGGCCGCGTGAAGGTAGGTCGCGAGGTCGTCGACCTGAGCGACCGTGGCGGGGTGGAGCGCGGGGATTAGCGAGGACATGGGCTCGGTTCTCCTCGGAGTGAAAGGCGCGTGCGTTCCGCCATGACTCGATTGACGAGTGAAGCGACCTAGCGGTCGCGGCCGGTTGCGCCGTGCAGCGCTTCACGGACCACGATGTCGTCGATCAGGCGCTCGACCGGCGCCAGGTCGTCGGTGTAAACGGTTTCGGCACGGTTGACTTCGCGAAGTTCCCAGGGTCGCGCGGCTACTTCGGCCAGAAACGGTACGCCGACGGATCCGGCACGCACCTGGTCTCCCGTGATCGGCGTCAGCGAGCCGTAAACGAGGCTGTTGTTGAACCCCGAAGGCAGGTCAATCACGTAAACGTGCGGGAAGACCGAGCGCATGGTCTCCGACAGCACCTCCACCAGCCGGAAGTCGGTGGCGGTGCGTCCGGCGTTTAGTGCCACCACGCCTTTTTCGGTCAGATGGTCGCGGGCGGCTATGAAGAACTCCTGGGTGACCAGATGGAACGGGATGTAGGGCTGGCGGTAGGCGTCAACGGCGATCACGTCGTAACGCCGGTCTACGCGCTGGAGGAAGGTGCGGCCGTCCTCGGCGTAGGTCTTGAGGTTGGGCTCGTTCATATCGAAGTACTTGCGGCCAAGCTCGATCACACGGTCGTCGATCTCCACGCCGTCGATGGCCACGTCGTCCCCGAAAATCGTCGTGTACTGCTTGGAAACGGTGCCGCCGCCGAGGCCAATGATGAGAAGCGAATCGACCTCGTCCGGTTTCTGTCCGCCGATGATGGGCGCCAGCAGGAAGTAATCCCAGGGACCGTTCGTGAGCAGGCGGTCGGGGTGGTAGATGGAGTGGGTGCCGATGCCCTCGTTGAGGACCAGGCGGCGGCCGATGTTGGGGCTGTCGATGACCTGAAAGAACTGAAGGGCGGATTCGCCTTCTACCAGGAGGCCGTCGGCAGGCCGGACAGGGCCCGGATCGACGGCAACCCAGAGCACGATCAGGACAGCCATAAGCAGGGCGTAGAGCAGGCGGCGCCGCAGGCGGCTGGTGGCGATGATCGACAGTCCCAGCAGCAGAACGGCAAAGATCAAGAAGGTCGAGCGCGTGCCGACGGTGGGGATGAGCAGGAGGACGGGGAGGAAGGCGCCCATGATGCTGCCCACGGTGCTGACCGCGAATACCTGACCGGCGCGTTTGCCGGCCTGTTGTACGTCGGTGGTGACCAGGCGGATGGCGAAAGGCGACACCATGCCGAGCATGGTGAGGGGGACGGCCAGCAGGAGCAGGACGCCAACCAGGGAGCCGAAAAACAGGCCGCCGTTGAGCGAGGCAATGGCCTGCGAGGACACCGAGAGCACGGGCTTCGAGAAGAACGGGATCAGGCCGACCAGAAACGATGCGATCCCAACGATGTGAAACATGGTGTCTTCGTATGGCTGCCGGTCGGCGAGGCGCCCGCCGATCCAGTAGCCGATTGACAGATAGAGCAGCGTCAGGCCAATGACGACGGCCCAGATGATGATGCTGGTGCCGAAGAACGGCGCCAGGAGCCGGGAGGCGCTGATCTCCACGGCCAGGACGGACATGCCCGAGAAGAAGGCGATCGTGAGAACGAGCCAGATGCGTGCGGTCCCGAGCGGCTGGTCAGCTGGCGGGGCGGATGTGCTGGACACGCGGTTCCTTAACTCAGCGGGTCAGGGTGGACACCGGTTTCATGCAGCGTATTGTCGCGGATGCCGGTGCCGCTAGAAACCGAGCACTTGTCCGTGCCAGCGCGGGTCGGTGGCTCCGATCCGGGCGCCCGTATCCGGGTCGAGCATAACCCCTTGGGCGCGCGAATAGACGCTAAACGGTACCTCGCGTCGGACCGAGTGGCCGCGGTTTTCGAGATCGGTCAGCACGGCGGGATCAAAGCGGTCCTCGAGCATCAGATCGCCGGTCTCCTCGTTGTGATACCAGCGTGGGGCGTCGATGGCAGCCTGCCAGTGCATGCCGTGGTCGAAGACGTTGGAGATGACCTGAAAGTTCGTCTGCACCTGATACTGGCCGCCGGGCGAGGAGCCGAGCAGCACCAGTTGGTCTTCGCGCCGGACCATGTAGGTGTTGAGGGTGTGGATGGGACGCTTGCCGCCCTGGAAGACGTTGGGGCTGGCGGGATCGAGGGAGAAGCCGCACATGCGGTTGTTAAGCAGCACGCCCGTGCCGGGCACGACGTAGCACGACCCAAAGCTGGTGAAGACGCTCTGAATGAAGGTGATGGCGTTGCCGGCGGCGTCCACCGCCGATACCGCCGTGGTGTCGCCGCCGACGGCGCTGGGATCGCCGGCCGACACGTGCTGGGCGGCGCGGACGGGATCGATGGACATGCGGCGCTGGGCGGCGAACTCCTTGCCGATCAGCCGGTTGATGTCAATGTCGTTCCATTTCGGATCGCCGACGTGGGCGAGGCGGTCGGCAAAAGCAGCCTTTTTGCACTCGGCCATGAGGTGGAGCACGTCGGCGCTGCCAAACTCCAAGGCGGACAGTTCGAAGCCTTCGGCAATGTTGAGCTGCTCAAGCACCAGGAAGCCCCGGGAGGGCAACGGCTGTTCAAGAACTTCGAGCCCGCGGTAGTAAGTGCGGAGCGGCGGGAGGACTTCGCACTGGTAGGCCGCGAGGTCGCGGGGGGTGAAGGCGCCGCCGTCGCGGGCGGATGTTCGCACGAGGGCGTCGGCGAAGGGTCCCTTGTAAAAGGCGTCGGCACCGCCGCGGGCGATCTGGCGCAGGGTTTCAGCGAGATCGGGCTGATAGAGCAGCGAGCCAGGCCGGGGCGGGGCGCCGTTAGGGAGAAAGCTGCGAGCGCTGGCGGGATGCTGGGCCAGGGCCGGACCGGCGTTAGCTATGGCCTGGGCAGTGTCGGGATCGACGGGGACTCCATGCTGGGCGTATTCGATGGCCGGGGCGAGGGCGTCGGCCATGCCGATTGAGCCGTAGCGATCAAGAATGGCCTGCCAGGCGCTGACGGCGCCCGGCACGGTGGCGGCGTTGATGCCGTGTGGTGGGATTTCGTCGTCAAATGCGTCGATTGTGAGGCCCGCGGGTGCCGGGCCGCTGGCGTTGATGGCGTCGGGATCCGCAGCGCCGGCCGGGAGGCAAAGGGCGAAGACGTCACCGCCGACATGGTTGGTGCCGGGTTCGGCGACGGCGATGACGGCCGCCGCGGTGACGACGGCATCAAAGGCATTGCCGCCGTTGCGCAGGGTGCGCAGGCCAGCCTCCGTCGCGAGGGGGTGCCCGCTGGAGATCATGGCGCGGGCGCCGATGACGGGAGGTCGCTGCGTGGTCCAGCGCGGGTCGGCGGTCAAGCCTGGGTGCTCGGGCCAGGTGGAAGCGCGAATCCGGCCGGTGGTGGGATGGCGGAGACCTACGACACCGTGTGCATGGGCATGATGACATGGCTGAAGGACGGCATGTCCTGTCCATCCTTATCCACCTGTCGGACCAGGCCGGGGCTGGTGGGACCAGCCAACGAAAGCGACACGCGTTCTGAACTGACGGTGCCGAGGCAGTCGGTAAGGAAGCGGTAGTTGAAGGCGATCTGGGCGCTGGTGTTCGTGCCGGTGACTTCGGCTTCGACTTCGCCCTGGTTTTCGCCGAGTTCGGCGGAATTGGCGGAGAGGACCAAGCGGCCGCCGTCGTCGTTACCTTCGATAGTGGCCCGGATGACGTTCTGGCCGTCGCGGGCAAAGAGGGCGGCAATGCGAGTGGCCTGGGTGACAGCCGCGGTGTCGGCAACGACGCGCGTTTCCATGTTGGCGGTGTCGGGGATGAGCT
>JAPPLN010000057.1 GCA_028874175.1 Chloroflexota bacterium | reverse complement strand
GTGTCGGGCGGGCTGGATAGCTGCACGGCGACGCGCTGGCTGGTGGAGGAAGGCGTGGGCGTCGTTGGGCTGACGGCCGACCTGGGCCAGCCGGACGAAGACGATATCAATGACGTGGCCGTGCGCATGCGGGTGGCCGGGGCGCAGGAAGCGGTGATCGTGGATGCGCGGGAGGCGCTGGCGCGGGCCGGGCTGGAGGTGATCCAGGCGCAGGCGAAGTACGAGGGCGGGTACTGGAATACCACGGGAATCGCGCGGTACGCGACCGTGGCGGCGATCGTGCCGGAGCTGACGGCGCGCGGGTTGACGGTGCTGAGTCACGGGGCCACCGGGCGCGGCAACGACCAGGTCCGGTTTCAACTGGCGACGAACATGCTGGCGCCGGGGGTGCACGTGTACGCGCCGTGGCGCGACCCGAGTTTCCTGGAGCAGTTTCCGGGTCGACGGGAAATGATCGCGTACTGCGAGGCCGAGGAGATTCCGATCCGGGCGACGCTGGATAAGCCGTATTCGACGGACGCGAACCTGCTGGGGCTGACGCACGAGGCGGGTCTGCTGGAGGAGCTAAGCACGCACGCGCAGTTCGTGGAGCCGGAGATGGGGGTGTATCCGCAGGACGCGCCGGACGAGTCGACGCGGGTGTCGTTCCGGTTCGAGGCGGGCGTGCCGGTGGCCATGGACGGGGACGAGATGTCGCTGCTGGAGGTGTTCGAGCGGGCGAACGCGATTGGCGGGGCGAACGGGGTCGGCATCGGGTTGCACACGGTGGAGAACCGGTTCGTGGGGATCAAGTCGCGCGGGGTGTACGAGGCGCCGGGCATGGAGTTGCTGGGGAGCGCATACGAGTACCTGTTGCAACTGATCCTGGACCGGCGGGCAAGGCCGGTGTTCGATTCGTTGTCAGGGGCGCTGGGTCGGCAGATTTACGAGGGTTACTGGTACGACCTGGCGAGCACGGCGCTGCGGCGGGCTATCGGCGAGTTCACGCGGCTGGTGACGGGCACGGTGCACGTGGACGTGTACCGGGGTCACGCGCAGTTCGCGGGGGCGGAGGACGCGCCGCATTCGCTCTATAGTGACGCGTCCAGCATGGAGGGCGTGGGGGACTTCGACCATGTGGACTCGGAAGGATTCCTGGGCGTGCTTGGAGTCAGCGCGCGCGCGGCGAACGCGGGTGGACAGACGAGCGGCGAGTAGTGGTTAGGTCTTGAGTTGTGATCCGCGAGAGGACCCACTGCGACAGGAGCGCTTTGGGTAGTCCGAGGGTGGGTGCCCGGAAGACCCCTCACCGGTTTCGGCCGGGGACGGCCGAACCTGCCTCTCCCCTTGGAGAGGGTGAAGAGCCGTCGCGCCTTCGAGGACGAGGCGGGGTTCTGCAAGGATCCCCCAGGCTAGAGGAAGACAGAGCGGGCGCGGCTTTGAGGACGAGGGGCGAGTAGGGCATGACGATGATGATGGTGCGGCGGCCGGATGTGGGGACGTTGTCGGTGGCGGCGGCCGTGGTGCTGGGACTGCAGGCGTTTCGGGTCTTCACCAGCCACATGTTCTGGGTGGTGGGCGAGACCTCGGACCGGGTGTTCCTGGCGGCGATCGTGTTTGGCGCGGTGATCCTGTGGGGTCTGGCCGGGCCGCTGGCGCGGTTTCTAGGAATAGGGCATGCGCGGCGCATTTCGATCGTGCTCCTGGCGGGACTTGCGGTGGCGGGCCAGGTTTCGGGGTCGCCGACGGCGGACATGTGGATTGGCGGCATAGGGACCGTCGCGTTCGGGTGGGTGCTGGCGCTGTGGGTTGCGAGCGTGGGTCGCGCCGCCGGGCAAGGACTGGCGCTGGCGTTCACGGCGGACGTGGCGATTCGAGGCGTGTTTCGAACGGTGGACGCGCCGTTCAGCGATTCGCCGTGGGCGGCGGGGATCGTGGCGCTGCTGGCGCTGCTGGCGCTGGGCGGCGGCTGGCGGGCGGCGGGGCGGACGGCCGAGTTTGGCGGCCCGCTGCGAAGCCTGTCGCTGCTGGGGCTGGGATCGGCCCTGTTCGTGTTCCTGGCCTTCAGCGGCAATTTCGGGCAGACCGCGGCTCCAAGCGGGTTGGACCTACGGGCGGCGTTGATCTGGGTGGCGGCCGCGGCCACAGCCGGGCTGGCGTGGTCGTCCGCCTCGGCGAAGTCAGGCCGAGGGATGAGTTTGGTTCACGTGGCGGCGGCGTCGCTGATGATGGCCGCGGGGGCCTGGCTGGCCGGCTCGGCGCCGAGCAGCACGATCCCCGGTCTTGCGCTGGTTGGATTGGGGCTGCCAGTGGTCGCGACGGCGCTGTTTCCCGAGGATCGAAAGCCACGGACGTCGGCGTGGTCGGTCATCAATGTGACGGTGGGCGGGGTCGCGTTGGTGGCGCTGTTGTTCATTTTCTACTCGTTCTATGCGCCGGCGTGGGTGTTGCCCGGGGCGGTTGGGGCGACGATCGTGCTGGCGCTGGGGTCGTCGTTGAGCCGTCATCAGCTGCAAGGCAAGCGGCTGATTCCATTCTGGGCGCCGCTGCTGTTCTTGCCGCCGTTCATCGTGGGGCTGATTTCGGGCGCGCCGTCGTCCGACGCGCCGCCGGTAGCGGCCGGGGCCAACCTGAACGTGATGACCTACAACATCCGGCAGGGGTTCGGCGGGACGAGCCGGTTTGACCTGGAGGCGGTGGCCCAGGAGATCGAGAAGCGTCCGACGGACGTGGTTGCGCTGCAGGAAGTGGGGCGCGGATGGGTGATATCGGGCGCCGCCGACACGCTGGCGTGGTTGTCGCACCGGCTGGACATGCCGGCCTACTACGGCGCCAACCTGGGTGACCTGTGGGGGAACGCGGTGCTGACGCGGCTGCCGGTGTTTGGGGTGGCCAATACGCACTTCAATAGCGAGGGACGGGTGCCGCGCGGTTTTCAGCGCATAGGCATTCAGACGACGGGCGCCCCGATCACGATCTTGCATACGCACCTGGACCATGAGGACGACGGCGATACGGTGCGGGCGGCGCAGGTGGTGCGGATCCTGGAGGACTGGGGGAACACGCCGCGGACGATCCTGCTGGGCGATCTGAACGCGGAGCCCGACTCGGTGGCGATTCGAACGCTGGCGAACGCGGGGTTTGTGGACGTGAGCCCCGATGGGCCGCTGACGTGGCCGGCCACGGCGCCGGAGGAGCGGATCGACTACATCTTCGTGACGCCGGACCTGAGCGTGAATGAGGCTGAGACGCGGGAGTCGCTGGCTTCGGACCATTTTCCGGTGTGGGCATCGCTGGCGGGGACGTAGGCAGAGCTCCCGGCATCTCGATTCGGCCCGCGACGGCCGGCGATGCCGAAGTTGTGGGTCACATGATGGCGGACGCGGCGGGGCCGCTGGCGGCTCCGATTTGGGGCGGCGGGAGCATTGCACGCACGCGGGAGCGCTTTGCGCGGATGTTTGCGTGCTGGGGCGGTTCGGACCATCACTTTGTGGCCTGCGAAGACGAAAGGGTCGTCGGGGTGATTGCGCATGTGGCGGATCGAACGGATCCGTTGCAATCGCTGCGGGCGTCGCTGGCGACGTTTCGGGTGTATGGGGTGCTGGGTTCGCTGGCGCTGTCGTGGCGGATGCGGCACATGGTTTCGGCGGAGCCGGCGCTGGTTCGGAACAGCTATAGCGTGTGGAACCTGGCGGTGGCGGAGGAGCAGCGACGGCGAGGCATTGGAACTGAGCTGCTGCGGCACGCGCATGCGGGGGCACGGGAAGCGGGGGCGTTGACGATCGGGCTGGAAGTGCTGATCGGCAATACGGCGGCGATCCGGTTCTATGAAAACGCGGGGTACAAGGAGCGGCGGCGGCGGGAATCGGCCGGGTTGCGGAAGATGACCGGGGCGGCCGGGCTGATCTATATGGATCGGGCCGTCAGGGACGACGACTAGGCGGCGGCGAGAATGCCTTCGAGGTAGGCGCGGGACCTGGGAAGGACGACGGCGGGGTCGTCGGTGAAGCCGAAGGCTTCGATGGAGAGCAGGCCTTCGTACCCCACGGATTTCAGCTTGCGGATGATGGGGGCGAAGTCGGTGTCGCCTTCGCCGGGGGCGTGCGTGTTGGCGTCGTTGACGTGGACGTGGGCCAGCCAGGGCAAGGCGAGATCGACGGCGGACTGGAAGGATTGGGTTTCCTGGCTGATTTGCTTGACGTCGAGGACGAGCTTGACGGCCGGGTGATTCATGCGACGGGCGACGGCGATGCCTTCGCGGGTGTCATTCATGAAGTTGGTGAGGGAGGCGACGAGAGGTTCGAGGCAGAGGGTGATGCCGAGGCGGGCGGCTTCGTCGGCGGCGGGGCGGAGTTCGTCGATGAAGAGGCCGGCGGCTTCGTCGAATTGGGCGTCCTCAGGAGCGTGGCGTTGGCGGGGGGAGCCGACGACTATCACGGATGCGCCGAAGTGGGCGGCCAACTGGACGATGGCGATGAGTTCGGCGGCGGAGGCGCGGCGCAGGTCGGGATCGCGGGTGACCAGATTGAGGTGCGGCGCGTGCTGGAGGAGGGAGTTGAAGGCGACGACTTCCAGGCCGTGGGCGCGGGCGACCTGGCGGATCTGGACGCGCATGGCGGGGTCGGGGTCGGCAACCGGGGTTCCGAGTGAGCCGGGGATGAGCTCGACGGCGTCGAAGCCAGTGGATGAGGCCAACTCGAAGAACGCCTCGATGGGGCGGTCGTCGAGCGTTTTGTTGCAGAGGGCCAGGCGCACGCTCAGCGGTTGCGTATCTCCGCGAAGGCGGGGAAGTCGTGGGCCTCGCGGTGGTATTCGTGGTCGAAGTAGGTGGTGGTCTTGTAGTACTCGTGGCGGCCGTCGGTGGCTTCGCGGTGGATGCGGGCCAGGAGGTCGGCCTGTTCGCCGTCGGACATGGGGGTGAAGGTGCGGGCGATCTCGACGTCTTGCGCGAGGTCACGCTCGTCGACCATGCCGCAGATGAGCACGGCGATGGGCTGAGAGAGGGCGTAGCGGCGGCACTCCTGGGCGGTGAGGCCGTTGACGCCGACGAACTGGCCGTTGCCGCCGAGAGACTTCATGCCGAGGCAGGCGATGCCGCGCTGGTTCAGTAGCGGGAGAATCTCGGTTTTGAAGCTGCGGAAGGCGCCGTCGAAGGGGCTGATGGGCATCTGGCAGGCGTCCCATTCGAAGTCGAACTCGAGCATGGCGCGGAGGATGTGGGGGCTCTTGTGGCCGGTGAAGCCGATGTAGCGGACGAGGCCGCGTTCGCGGGCTTCGAGGGCCGCCTCGACGGCGCCGCCGGCTTCGAAGATCCACTCGGGGTCGTTGTCGTAGTTGACTTCGTGGAACTGCCACAGATCGAGGTGATCCACTTGCAGGCGACGCAGGCTGTCGTCGAGCTGCGAGCGCGCCGTTTTGGCGTCGCGGGCGCAGACCTTGGTCATGAGGAAGACGTCGTCGCGGCGACCCTGGATGGCACGGCCGTAGCGTTCCTCGCTGACGCCGTAGCCGTAGTCCCAGGCGGTGTCCAGGAAGGTGACGCCGGCCTCGATGGCGGCGGGGATCATGCGGGCGGCCTCATCGTCGGTGACCGACGAACGGGAGAGATGGCCTCCACCGAGGCCGATGATCGAGAACTCGTCCGGATGGCGGCCGAGGCGACGGGTGGGGAGCGGCGTGTCCTGCGGGGGCATCAGGTCATGCCTGGAACTTCGAATCCCCAGAGGGAATAGACGCCGCCCTTGGGCAGGACCTCGTCGGCGTAGTCCTCGGCGTTGTCGACCGGGCGGTAGCCGAGCTCGCTGACACCGTTCGTGATGTCCCAGTAGGCGCGGGCGTTGGCGGAAATGCCGTAGTAGATGCCGTACTTGATGTTGGGGGCGACGATGGACCGCTGGACCAGGTTTAGGAGGTCGCGGTCGCTGAGCCAGGTGGAGAGGATGCGCGGGCCCATGCTGAACTCGGGCGGCTTCTGGCGGTATTCGTAGCTGCCGATTCGCAGGACGATGACTTCCATGCCGTGGCGGTCGGAGAAGTAGCGGCCGAGGGACTCGCCCCAGACCTTGGCGGCGCCGTAGACGCCGTCGGGGCGGGGGAGGGACTCGGCGTCGCAGCGCTCGCCGACGATCTCGTACCAGCCGGTGGCGTGGTTGGAGCTGGCGTAGATGAAGCGGCGAACGCCGGCCAGGCGAGCGGCCTCGTAAGCGTTCCAGAGGCCGACGATGTTGGGTTGGAGGTAGGGCTCAAAGTCGTCGGTGTTGTGGTCGGACTTGGCGTGCATGTGGACGACGACGTCCTGGCCGGCGAAGGCCTGCGCGATGGTGTCTACGTCGTCGAAGTCGAGCTGGATGAAACGCGGGTCGTCGTTGGGGCTGCGCGACGTGCCGGTGACGTCGAAGCAGTCGGGGAGGTCCTCCATGAGGGTTTGACCGATCTTGCCGGTCGCGCCGGTCACCATCACCTTGAGCCGATCAGCCATGAACTAGCTCCCCGCTGGGTTCGAGGGCACCGGCCGGCGCCCGCTAGCGAAGGATACCGAGCCAGCGCCCGAGGGTACCGAGACGGCAGGTTGGCGGGAGCCGCAGGGGCTAGTTGTCGAGTTGGCCGGCGGCGCCGGGGACTCCTTGAACTGAGTCGGCGAAGGCGCGGACGTGGGCGGCGGGGGTGTCCGGGGAGAGGCCACCGGCGGTGCACAGAAGCATGCCGCCCGAGGGCGCACCTATGGCCAGGCGCTCCCGGCAGTCGCTCGTGATTTCGGGTGGTTCGAGGTGCTGGACCACGTGAATGGGCGGAACGTTGCCCATCAGGCAGACGCGGCCGCCAAGGTGCTCGGCGGCGATATCCATCTCGATGCCGAACATGAAGACGGTGCAGTTCATATCGGCGATCGCGGCGACGGCGGCGTCGGGCACCAAGTTTTCGTTGTGATAGAGGCGGAAGGTGGCTGAGGAGTAGGCGTCGAAGATGTCCTTGAGGTAGGGGTAGATGAATTCCTCGCAGTGGGCCTGACCGACCTGGCCGGGGAGGTGGTCGGTGACCACGAGGCGATCGATCGTTCCGGTGATGCTTTCCTGGGCTCGCAGGTAGGCGACGTTGGCCTCCACGACGCGCTTGTTCCAGTCGTGGATGAGTTTTGGGTGTTCGTAGAGCTCGATGAGATAGCGCTCGTAGCCCAGGACCAGGGCGCCCGACTCGACGCCCATGCAACGGCCGTAGCCCTCGAAGTGGCCCCAGGTCTGGGCGATGACCGGATCCATGTGGTCGGCGTACCAGGCGTATTCGTCGAGGGCAGTGGCCATGTAGCCGGCGGTCCAGGGATCGGGCGTTTCCAGTGCCGGCAGGTCGTGGATGTCGTTGACGGCGGCGAAGGGCACCAGCGGTCCGTCTTCTTCCTGGTGAATCGGCGAACCCCAGGCGGAGGTTTCAGGCGCGTAGCCATAGTCGGGGGCGACGCCTGGCAGGTGGAGGATGTCTGGAAACTCGAGCTGGAATTTGGCCTGGGCGTAGTACTTGGCCTCGGCAGTTGCGTAGTACTCCTGGCGCCCAACGCCGGCATAGCCCGAGAGAAACGGCTCGGAAGCCCAGACCACGGGTGGGACCTCGTCGACGGCTTCCTGCCGGTTGGCGGCCATGACGCGCGCGTAAACGTCTCTGGAGCGGCTGGCGGCTTCCGAGCTGTCGGGCAGGGCGGGTCGGGGCATGAGTTATCTACGCGGTCGAGTCGGGCCGATCAGTCTCGCCTGACTCGGCAGGATCAAGCAACGGCCAGTCCGTGGTTCGAAGATCGTCGGGCGGTGGTTCGGGCAGCCAGGGGGTGACTCGACCCAGGGGACCGCGCAAGGCCGCCACGAGATCGTAGGCGCGGTCGATGAGTAGGGGAACGAGCGGCCAGTAGCCGGCCGAGCGCCA
Source organism: Chloroflexota bacterium (assembly GCA_028874175.1). Lineage (GTDB taxonomy): Bacteria > Chloroflexota > UBA11872 > UBA11872 > UBA11872 > UBA11872. The sequence continues at coordinate 7,586 of JAPPLN010000057.1, read as the reverse complement.
CCTGGCTTCGGGTTGCACCTGACAAAGGACCGCCCGCAGGGCCACTCCCGCATGCAGCACGCGTCCGTCCGGACGGATGACATGCATGCTCTGCTGACGGCGCTGCGGCGAGATTGTGGTCATGAGCGAACCAGCGGCATCGGATGTCATATCGACTCTTGCCACCCGTCGTTGCGGGTCCAGGCGAACCAGAAGGGCCACGCAGCGGCGGCAGAAGCCGCAGGACCCGTCGTAGAGCAGGATGGGGCGGCGGGCGGCGACGCTGTTCTTGCTATCGCTCATGCCTGAAGTGTAGGCGGAATCTCGAAGTTTCCACGCGCATGCCGGATGAGGCACCGGGGCGAATTCAGCCATCGCGATAACGAAAACTTCGGCGTTTGACACTCCAGAGATTGCTGTGTTCCCATTGGCAGGCGCGCAACAGTTGAGCCACCGCCACAAGCCAGGCGGTATGGCCGGGAGGGCCCTGCATGAAGACTCACGTGACACGACGCACGTTGATTCGATCCCTGGGAGTCGGCGCCTTTGGCGCGTCGGCGGCCGCAGTGCTTGCCGCCTGCGGGGAGACCCAGGTAGTTGAGGTCGAGAGGATTGTCGAGAAGGAAGTCCCGATCGAGAAGACGGTCGTCAAGGAAGTTCAAGTACCGGTCAAGGAAGTCGTCACCGAGCAAGTCATCAAGGAAGTCCAGGTCGATCGCGTGGTCGAGAAGGTGGTAACGAAGACGGTCCAGGTCGAGAAGGTCGTTGAGGCGATGCCCCAGAAGGGGCCGCAGCCACCGATTCAGTTCATGAACTACTGGTCGCGCGGCAACCGCTGGGAAACGATGAAAGTCGGGCTTGAGATCTTCGACAAGAAGCACCCGGAGATCCAGTACGACCTGATTCCGCTGCCGCCGCGTTTCTACCAGGAAAAGAGCGCCATCATGTTCGCCGCCGGCACGGTGGGCGACCTGCTGGTGATGAACGGCGGCCAGATGTTCCAGTTCCAGGGCAACCTGCTGCCGCTGAACGACATCGCGCCGAAGCTGGGCGTGGACTTCGACGACTACGTGCTGCTTGAGCGACTGCATCCGACGCGTCCGAGCGTGTGGACAGTCGGCATCGACGGCGAGTTCTACGCGTTCCCGTTCATGATCGGCAGCGTGGGCGGCTGGTACTACAACGTGGACATCCTGGAAGGCGCCGGGCTCGATCACCCTGACGAGTCGTGGACCTGGGACGTCCAGGACGAGGCTCTGAAGCAGATGACGGACGCGGAGCTTCCGCAATACGGCACGTGGAACCGAAACAACACCGAGGTTCAGCTGTTCGAGCGAATCGCGGAGGCCGGCGGCAAGCACTTCAGGGAAGTGGACCGCCCGTACCTGACGGCCGGTTTCGACACCCCGGGCAGCGTGGCGTCGTTCGAGCGCTGGATGAACTACATCCACGTCGACGGCGTGGCGCCGCCGCCAGGCGAGATTGCGTCGCTCGGTATCGAGGGCGTCAGCAATCCGTTCCTGGCCGGACGGGTCGGCATGCTGCATGGCGGCATTCACACGCCGGGCAACTACGACGCGATCATCAAAGGCCGCTTCCAGCTGGAGATCATGCCGACCCCGAAGCCACCGGGCGGCGAGAACTGGTACATCAACAACCAGCTGGGCCACTTCATCACGCGCTACTCGCAGCACCGCGGGTCGGAGGAGAACACCGTCACCCTGGCGGCGTTCCTCTCGGGCGACGAATTCCAGGCCCTGGTTGCGGAGTGGCGCGGCGCGGTTCCGACCACCAAGGAGATCATCAACAGCGGTGCATGGCTGGATCCGATCCCCGGTCGGGAAATGCCGCAGAACATGCAGATCATTAACAACAACCTGTTCCACTCGAACGTGTACGGGAACCACTGCTTCGACGGTTGGTCGGAGTGGTTCTGGAACATCATCAGGGCGGAGACGGAGACGGCGTGGATTGGCGAGAAGCCGCCGATCGACGCGCTGCTCGACCTGGCCCAGAACACGAACGAGTACATGGCGGATCTGGCCGAGGCGTAGTGGTTAGCACGCGCCGCTCAGTGCGGATCGTGTCCGCGTAGACGCGAACGGGGCCGAGTGCCGAGTGCGGCACTCGGCCCCGTCTTTACACTGGACAACTAGATGCGACGAACGTTTTGGCAGCAGTGGAACGGCATTCTCTTCGCCGTCCCGTGGTTACTTCAGTTCGTGCTGTTCATCGTGGTTCCGTTCGCAGCCTCATTCTGGCTAAGTCTTACCGACTACCGATTCAGAGACTTTCCGAACATGATCTGGTTTGAGAATTACGCCGATCTAGCGGGCGACGAAGTGTTTCTTAAGAGTATTTTCAACACGCTGTACTACACGGTTTTTCATGTTCCAGGCGTGATGATCATTTCGTTCTTCATTGCCATTCTGCTTAATCAGAAGGTCAACGGAATGCCGCTGTTTCGGACGCTGTTCTATCTCCCATCGGTTACCGCTGGTGTTGCAACCATCATGTTGTGGCTGGTGATCCTGCAGCCGAACGGAATCCTGAACCAGGCGCTGGGCCTGGTGGGCATTCCCGGACCGCGCTGGTTGACGTCGACGCAGTGGGCGATGCCCAGCCTGATCATCATGAGTTTCTGGACCGTCGGCACGACCATGATTCTGTACCTGGCCGGGCTGCAGGGGATTCCGCAGCATCTCTACGAAGCCGCGTCGATCGACGGCGCCGGTCACCTGCGGAAGCTGTGGCACGTGACGGTACCGATGATGACGCCGACCATATTCCTAACGCTCGTGCTGGGGATCATCGGTTCGTGGCAAGTCTTCACGCAGGCGTTGATTCTGACGGGGGGAGGCCCGGCAAACGCGACCCTGTTCGTGCTGCTGTATCTCTACAACAAGGCGTTTCTGATATTCCAGATGGGGTATGCCTCGGCCATTGCATGGGTGCTGTTTGTGATCATTCTGATCTTTACGCTCATACAGTTCATCATTGCTCGACGATGGGTGTACTACGAATACGATGAGTCAGGCTAAGCGCTGATGGCCCTTCTATCAGAGAAAGCGCCGCCAGGCTCGAACGTGGGCGGGAGCATGCAGTCTTCGGTGACCATCCGCGGCTGGCGGGCACGCATCCTGCGGCCAGCGTGGCGCGTGCTGGTCTACGCGATGCTGGTCGGCGGCAGCGCGATCTACGGGTTCCCGTTCGCATGGATGGTGCGATCGTCGTTCATGTCGATCGACCAGTTCTACGAGGATCCGCCACCGTTCTTTCCCATACCGCCGAACTGGGCCAGCTACACCGAGGTGTGGGAGAGCGGCCCCATCGTTTCCTGGATCATCAACTCCACGATCGTGACGACCTTCGGCGTGGTGGTATTGACCCTGGTGAGCGCGGTTGTCGCTTTCGGATTCGCTCGCACCGAATATCCGATTCGCGACGTGCTCTTTCTGCTGGTCATCTCGACCATGATGCTTCCGCAGCACGTCACCATCATTCCGAAAGTCATCATCTTCCGGGACCTTCGCTGGCTGGACACGCTGTTGCCGCTTATCGTCCCGATGATTGGCGGCTCGGCGTTCTTTATCTTCATATTGCGACAGTTCTTCCGAACGATTCCCAAAGAACTCGACGACGCCGCCGCTATTGACGGCGCCTCGCCGGTGCGCATCATGTTCACGATCATCTTTCCGCTATCGAAGCCGGCCATCGCGACGGTGGCGGTGTTCTCGTTCATCGGCAATTGGAATGAATTCTTTGAGCCGTTCATCTACCTGAACACGCCGGACCGCATGACCCTGGCCGTGGGCATGCGGTTCTTCCAGGCGGGGATGTGGGAACAGCCACAGCTGCACCTGCAGATGGCCATCGCGTTGATTTCCGTTGCTCCGATCCTGATTGCGTTCTTCTTCGCGCAAAAGCACTTCATCCGCGGGATCACGCTGACCGGAATCAAGGGGTAGACGCGTCAGCTAGATCTCGCCGGGCGCTTGCGAGGATCTACCGAAAGCGTCTGCTAGTCGCGCGGCTTGAAGCGGGCGATCTGGTCGTCGACCCAGGCGTGGTTGGCGTCGCGGGTGCGGCCGGCGTTGTGGGGGGTGTGGACGACGTTGTGGCGGCCGAGCAGGGGGGAGTCGAGCGGGACGGGCTCCTGGGCGAAGACGTCGGCGGCGAGGGACAGCTCATCGTTTAGCACGCGGCGATAGAGGGCGTCGGTGTCACAGACGGCCGCTCGGGTGACCTGCACGACAAGCGAGCCGTGGGGCAGGGCGTCGATCAGGTCGGCGGTGATGAGGCCGCGCGTGTTGTCGGTGAGGGGGAGCATGGGGACGAAGATCTCCGAATCCCGGACAAGCTCGGAGAGATGGAAGCAGCGGCGTACGCGGGCGGCGGCGAAGGTGGCGTCGGGCGCGTAGGGATCCCAGATTGAAACGTCGGCTCCGACGGCCGCGCAGAAGGCGGCGTAGCGGGCGCCGATGTTACCCGCGCCGACCACCCGCACGCGCTTGCCGGCGAGGGTTCCGCTGGTGAATCGAGGGTCGTCGCCGTACTGCTCACCGCGCTGTCCAGGGCGACCGACATCCGGGCGGTATTTCCAGGTCTCGTGCCCATGCCGCATGGCGGTGTAAGTCTGCGGCGTTCGGCGGAGCGCGGCCAGGGTGAGTCCCAGGCCGTATTCGGCGACTGACTGTCCCCAGTAGACGTCGAGCCGGTGGGGAATGAAGCTGACGCCGCCGGCGATGGCGGCCTCGATGCCGTCGGTAGACGAGTCGCCCCACCACTTGGTCAGGAGGTATCGGGGGTGGAAGCACTCTTCCAGCGCGCTGAACGGTTCGAGGTCTCGGGCGGCGGCCGGCAGACCGAGGAGCGCCAGGCGATGGACGGAGGCGGGGTCGGGGACGAGTTGCGGGGCGCGGGCTTCCGGATCGTCGGTGCGGTAGAACTCGCAATCGCCCTGGCGGCGCCATTGCTCATGCCAGTGGTCGGCCGCGAAGGGCCACGCGGCGTCAAAGCGCTCGTTGACACAGATGACGGATCGCATAGCCCGCGCCCTCCTGTAATCCGATGGCTGGCCAATGATGCCTGCGCTGTACTATCGCAGACCGTCGGTTTGACTTCTTGCTCGCGGAGGTTTTCATGAAGCGATTTCTCATTCAGTCGGAAACCCCGCGCGATCAACTGGACTGGGGATCGCTGGGCTGGCTCAGCAACCCGCCGGTGACGGGGAGCAAGTACCTGACGATTATCGACGTGGAGTTGCTGCCGGGCAACGGGCACGACTTTCACAAGCACCCGGATCAGGAAGAGTCGATCGTGTGCGTAAAGGGGACGGTGGAGCAGTGGGTGGACCAGGAGCGGCGGATGCTGAATCCGGGGGACGCGGTGTACATCCCGGCCGACTGCGTGCACGCAACGTTCAACGAGGGTGACGAGCCGGCCAAGGTGCTGGCGATCCTGGGTCCGTGCGTCGGGGAGATCGGCTATGAAGTCGAGGAAGTGGCCGATCAGGCGCCGTGGAGCGGACTTCGCGGATAGCTACCCAAAAGCGCTGATGGTCATCGCGTAGTCGCGGCGCCAGACAAGCATGGCGGCTCCGGCTGGTCTTCGGGCGGGCGGATGCTCCAAACTGCGGGCCAGATGGACCCTGCCGCATTGAGTGAAGGCTGACCATGGCGCACCACGAGTTCTCACCCACGACGTACTACAACACGATGGGGACGCATCCGCCGGCCCTGCACATCGAGCCGGGTGATTCGGTAGCGACGACGGCGGTCGATGCTCGAGGCTTCGATCATGAGAATGTGGAGCGGGCAGGACGGCCGAATCCGCAGACGGGTCCCATCTACGTGAATGGTGCGGAGGCCGGGGACACGCTGGTTCTGCAGTTGCACGAGGTGGTGCCGAACCGGCGGATGGGCTGGACGACCGGGCGTTTGGCGCCAAACGTGCTGGATTTCGGGTATGAGGCAAACTTCTCCGACGAGGTTGAGCTGGCGTACTGGGACGTGGACGTGGAGGCGGGAACGGTGACGCTGACGGAGCCGCAGAACCGGCTGACCGGGCAGCCGCTGCCGCTGCGGCCGATGCTAGGGACGGTGGGGGTGGCGCCGGACATTGGCGAGGCCATCAGCACGATGACCTCGGCCGCGCACGGCGGGAACATGGATTACATCGGGATCAAGCCCGGTGTGACGGTGTACCTGCCGGTGTTTGCGGACGGTGGGCTGTTCTTCCTGGGGGACGGGCACGCGCTGCAGGGCGACGGCGAGATGGACGGCACGGGCGTGGAGATCTCGATGGACGTGCGGTTCAGCATGGACCTGATCAAGGGCAAGACGATCGGGTGGCCGCGGGCCGAGGACGACACCTACCTGATGGCCTGCGGCAACCATCGCCCGCTGGACCAGGCCGTGCAGCACGCCACGACCGAGATGGTGTCGTGGCTGGAAACGGACTACGGGCTGACGACGCGCGAGGCGCACATGCTGCTGGGGCGGTTCGTGGAATACGACGTGGGCAACATGTTCGACCCGGCGTACACGATGGTGTGCAAGGTGAAGAAGGCCGTGCTGGCGGAGTTGGGTTTCGCGCGCATGGACAGCTGAGCGACGTCCCCGGGTCGGGGCGAGCTAGGTGACTTCCGCTAGCTCAACGGGCCGGTTCTCGCGGCTGGAGATGTCGCAGGCGATGGCGGCGTGGAGGGCTTCGACGGCGTCGTCGGCGGTGCTGCGAGTCGTCTGACGGCCACGGGCGACGTCCAGGAAGGCGTCGACCTCGGCGGCGTAGGCGTCGGCGAATCGGTCGTGGAAGTCCGGATAAGGCTCCGCTCCGAGCGGCGGCCCGGTGGGCTCCAGCGACCGGAGCGGCAAGCGGGGATCCCAGCCGACCACAACGCTGTCGCGGGAGCCAAAGAGTTCCATGCGGATGTCGTAGCCGAGCGGGTTGTGGCGGGTGTAGCTGAGCAGACCCAACGCACCGCCCGAGAGGGTGCAGGTGGCAATGGCGGTGTCGCAGTCGTCGAAGCGTCCGTAGACGTCCCACTTGCGGACGGTGGTCTGGGCGTAGACCTGGACGACCTCTTCGCCGGTGACGAAGCGGATGGCGTCGAAGTCGTGGACGCTGAAGTCTCGGAACATGCCGCCGGAGCCGGCGATGTAGGCCTCGGTGGCGGGCTCGGGATCGTGACCCGTGGTGCGAAAGGTGTAGAGGGTGCCCAGCCCACCGGCGGCGACTAGGTCGGCGGCGGCCTGGAAACCGGGATCGAAGCGACGCTGGAAGCCCATCTGCACGGGCACGTTGCGCTGGTGGATGAGGGCGACGACCTCGCGCGACCGCTGAAGGTCGTGGGAGATGGGCTTTTCGCAGAGGGTGGGTACGCCGGCTTCGACCGCGGCTTGCAGGAGTTCGGCGTGGGCGGTGGTGGTGGCGGCGATAACGAGGGCGTCGACGGACTCCAACAGTTCGTCGTAGGTAGGGACGTAGCGAAGGTCCAGATCGCCGGCGACGGACATAGCCAATTCCGTGCTGGCGTCCTGGACGAGAATCTCGGCTACGTCCGGATGCGCCATGAGCCGTTCGGCGTGGGGGCGCCCGATGCGGCC
>JAPPLN010000097.1:96460-96648 GCA_028874175.1 Chloroflexota bacterium | reverse complement strand
GCTGGCCATGGCGCTGCTGGATCGCCGGGCCTGGCTGGGCTGCCAGAGCGGCGCGACTTCAGCGGTGGGCATTGTGGGAGTCCGGCACGCGGATCATGCGTGGGGATGATAGGGGGAGCGGGGGGGGGGGCGCCCCCCCCCCCCCCCCCCGGGGGGGGGGGGGGGGGGGGCGGGGGGGGGGGGTGTTT
>JAPPLN010000097.1:57882-96450 GCA_028874175.1 Chloroflexota bacterium | reverse complement strand
GTTATTGGTGGTGTCCGGCCGGTGTTCTTTGGGGGTGTTTTTTTGGGGGTTGGGGCTCCGCCCCCCCCTAACCCGGTTGGGGTGGGGGGCTGGCGAGAGACCGCTTAGGCCGGATTTTTTGACGGATTAGCAAATCTTGGAGGTCGGGGGCGGCGTGCAGAGCGGAGCTGGCCGTATGGAGGCGTGGGCGTGACGGGGAGCGCGCGACGAGGGAGGCCAGATGGGCGCAGCCAGATGGGGGATGGAAGCCAAGGGCGGGCATGGGGACTCTGGAAACGGGGAGATAGGCGACAGGCCCAGTGTACACCGAGTGATTACGAAGGGCAAGGGGAGCGTGGGGAGGATTCATCTTTAGCTCGCCGGTGGGATGGTGGGGGCGCGCTTCGGATGTGTCCACTCGCTCGGGCCAATGTGTCCAGTTTTGGGCCGCATGTGTCCACTTTTGAGGGAAATGTGTCCAGTTTGGCGAGGGATGTGTCCACTTTGACGGGGCATGTGTCCAGTTCTTGGCCAAATGTGTTCAGCTTTTGGCGACGTGCGCTCCCTGGGTTCAGCCGCCCGCGAGGCGGGAATATTCCTGCTTCGGCAAGCTCAGGACGGGCTTCGACAGGCTCAGGGCAGGTTCTCGGGGGCCTCGGAACGGCTACTCGTGGGGCGCGGTCGGTCGGGGAGCGGACGGTGGTGCTTCGGGTGTCCGGGCCGAGGCCGGATGAACAGGTGTTCAATTTGAACGCGAATGTGTTCACTTTTGCCGCAGATGTGTTCACTTTCGCGGGGAATGTGTTCAGTTTTCGCCCGAATGTGTTCAGTTCAGGCGCCGAGGTGTTCAGTCCAAGACGGGGAGGGACTCAGTTCGGCGATAGTAGGAACTCTGACCGGCAGGCGCCTGGGCGGCATGCGAGAAGCGGGCCGTTGCGCTGTTCGTGCACCCCGTCTCGTCCGGCTTTCAGGACGGGACACGCGCGTTCGTCATTCGGGGTGTCCGCGCGTGTTGCCGCGGTCTGAAACGATGTCGGCCGCCACAGCCTTCCCTCGCCCTCGTATGAGACCTTTGCGTAACCCGAGGGTGGGTGCTCGGAAGACCCCTCACCCCCGGATCGTGTCCGGGGCAGGCTCTGACCATCTCCCCCAGGAGAGGGATTGAGAGCGGCTGCAATTCGAGGATCAGGGGAGTTGTGCAAAGGTCTCTTGTACGCGAGACCGTGGGTGATAGATTCAAGTGCTGAGTGTTTCAGGTTTGAGTTGGCTCCAACATGCGCGTGCTGCGGTTTCTGGGCCGAATACTCAAGCGGGCGCTGGCGGACATTGGCAAGGCGTCGGGTGATACTGCGGGCACCAACGCCAACAAGATGGAACAGTTGCACAGCGGCAACTATTGGCAGCCCCGATAAGTTCGAGCCCTCGTGATAGATTCGGACGTGAATTTTTTTGGTTTGCGACTGGCTGGAACATGCGCGTCTTGAGGTTCCTGGGCCGGATTCTGAAGCGAGCGCTGGCCGACATTGGTAGGACGGCGAACCAGACGGCCAACACGGGATCCAATAGGATCGACAAGTTCACTGGCGGCACGCCCGGCAGCATGGGCGGTGGGCCGCTCGGGTAGGGGCTTGATCGCGGGTCCGGCCCGGCAGTGCTAGCTACCAAGTTGGCACGCTGCGATATCGAGCCTGCTGTAGGCGTGGTCCGAGAACCCGGGGTTTGCTGCCTGACGATGGTTGCCATAGCCTCAACAGGAACGAAGCAGTGTCCAGGATGGGAGCATCGAGAATGAGAATCATTCGATTCTTGAAGCGCATGCTGAAGCGGGCAATGGGGGACGTCGAAAAAGCAACGCACGAAGCTTGGGACACCGACGCGAACAAGACCGACAAGCTTCACGATCACCTGAGTGGCCGAGGTGGCGGAACGCCAGGGAGCTTCGGTGGCTTCTAGCCGCCGATTTGGTACATCTCGACTTTGCGGCCGCTGTGGGGGTGGCCGGATTCGTCGATGAGGTTGGCGCGTTCTTCGGAGTAGCGGTCGGTTCGGGCCGTCCAGACACTTTGGATCAGGGCGCGTAGCTCGTCGTTGCTGGCGCCGTCGCGTAGCGGGGTTTTCAGGTCGGTTCCGCCGGCTGCGAAGAGGCAGGTGAGGAGATGGCCGTCGGTTGAGAGGCGGGCGCGGGTGCAGTCGCCGCAGAAGGGTTGGCTGACCGAGGAGATGACGCCGATTTCGCCCGATCCGTCGGTGTAGCGGTAGCGGCTGGCGACTTCGCCGCGGTAGTTGGGGGCGGCCGGCTCGATGGGGGCGACTTCGTTGACGCGGGCCACGATTTCGCGGGCGGGGACGACCTCGGAGAGCACCCAGTGATTGAGGTTGCCGACGTCCATGTACTCGATGAAGCGGACGATGTGGCCGGTGCCCTTGAAGTGGCGGGCCAGCGCTGCCACCGCCTCGTCGTTGACGCCGCGCTGAACCACGCAGTTGATCTTGATCTGATCGAAGCCGGCTGCTTCGGCGGCACGGATGCCCTCCAGCACCGGCTCGACGCTGATCTCACGCCCGTTCATGCGCTTGAACACGTCGTCGTCCAGGCTGTCCAGGCTGACGGTGACGCGATCCAGTCCAGCTTCGCGCAGCGCGCTCGCGTGCCGGGGTAGCAGGTACCCGTTGGTCGTGAGGGCGATATCTTCCACACCGTCAATCCGCTTCAGCATGCGGACCAGCGTTGGCACGTCGGCTCGAAGCAGGGGCTCGCCGCCGGTGAGTCGCAGCTTGCGCGCGCCCAGGTCCACGAATAGCCGGGTCAGGCGCTCGATCTCCTCGAAGGTGAGGATTTCGGGCTTGGGCAGAAAGGCGTAGCGCGCGCCGAAGACTTCCGCCGGCATGCAGTAGGGGCAGCGGAAGTTGCAGCGATCGGTCACGGAAATGCGCAGATCGCGCAATTCGCGTCCGAGGGTGTCGGTGGCGGAGGCGAGGATTTTTGAGGTTTCCCTAGCGAGTAAACGCGGAGTCTCGGACTCGCGCTTCTTGAGTCTACTGAGGCCAAACGGCCCGCGGTTATTGGCCGGTCCTCGGTGCGGGGCCGGCGGCACGACAATTGTCAACAGCGGCTGTGAGTTGGCGCGGAATGGCGACTGCGACCAGGAACACCGGCACGAGAGTGAGCGCAGTGAGCGCCAGAAGGATGTCCACAAGCAGCAGCGGCCAGTGCCAGCTGGAGGTCAGGAGGTTGACAAGGCCAGCGAACTTGCTTCGCGTTGGCTCGCTCGTTCCATAGGCAACAAACTCAAGGCTCTGATCTGGCCAGGCCATCTGACCGTTGATCCAGAGATCACCCACTTCGTAACGGTTTCGCTTGGTCCCGTTCATCATGAGTTGCTCGCCTTCGTTGAGGTCAGCCACCACGGTTAACGCCAGCGGTTGGCCCTCGGCCTCATTGAGCTGGGGAAAGAGCGTGATGTCGACCCAGTCAGGAGTCGCGCGCGAAGGCGCGCGGGCCGAGCCCTCGGCGAGGATGGGCTCCGACGTTCCAAGTCTTGTCAGGCGGATGCCTACGGTTCCCACGCGGTCGCCGCGTGCCTCGCCGGCTACCCGGAGGTTGACGCTCGCCACGGGAAAGGCTGGCATACGGAAGGCCTGCACCGCAGCCTCCTGGTGCCTCAGGCTTACTCGAAAGACATCGACATGGGAGTTTGATTGCGCATCGACGACCGGAGCGCGGAACAGGAATCCAACGGCCAGGGCGCCGAGCGCGGCGACGAGGGCAACGGACCCAACAGCAGTTCTTCGCAGGCGACGGCGTGGGAAGAGATGCACGCGCCGTTGCGATGTCTGACCCCAGCGCAAGGCGACGCCGGCGCTCAACGCGATTAGCAGGCTGCCGCTGAATTCCAACGTCTCAGCGAACACCACCTCAAGCGTCTCAGCCCGACCTGCGAAAAGCGTCAGTTGACTCGTGTCGATGACGGTGGCCAGTAACCACGCAGCAAAGCCGAGTGCGAGAGGTGACACCACCGCCCTGTTCCGCCGGTTTGTAAAGACCAGCGCCCATCCCGCCAACGCAAACGCGATGGGCAGGAGGCCCAGGTGGACAGCCCAAGTCCACGCGTCACTCGAGTCCGCGAAAAGCGCTCGCTGCAGAGAAATCGATGCTTCCTCGTGTAGGTCGGTTAGCAGTTCGTCCCAGGCCAGGTACGCCACGGATACGGCCAGGACCGCCCAGCCGCCGACGAGGAACCATGGGTCCCGCCGGCGTCGTCCAACGATCGAGGTCGCAAGGGCAAGCACGGCGACAACCACGAGCGCGGCGGCCGAGATTGCGTTTGCCACAGATCCCTCAATCCCGAAGTCCAAGTCGCGCGGCAGGACATCGGGCGGAAGGAGTCCGGGGAACGCCAGGCTGGCGAATTGTGGGACCACATATGCACCCCAACACAGTGCGACCGCACCCAGGAGCAGGAGGCGCCCGGTTGCCGTGGCCATTTGCCAGCGCGAGCTATCCGGCACGGATGACGCAGCTTGGATGTGGAGTTGAGCCGGCGAGCCGGGTTGACCGCGCCAGCAACAGCGGTCGATCTTTGGAGTGGCGCAACGTCTGCTCGGCCGAGCGGCGAGTGGGTCGAGCTCTTAAACGGGCAAGTCGCGACATTAGCGGTCTTAGGTGCCAGGCGGCTCTCGTGAATCGGCCTGACGCGCCCGAGGTTGGGGCGGCAAGAGTACTGCGCGAGGTGTTGCCTGGGCGGTGCGCGCGGGCAGGGACCAGCGGCGTCCCAGTGTACTGAGGCGGCTGACTTGCAGTGTGGGTTGCTGTACGGTGAGCGGCGCAGGCGACCGGTGAAGGCTTGCCATGGCCGTACCTCTGCGACCGATCAGTGACGTTGAGTTCATCGTGGGCGGCGTGCCCGGGGACCTGGATCATCCCGAGGGGGTGACCTGGGGGCCGGACGGGTATGCGTACGCGGGGGGCGAGGCGGGTCAGATATACCGGATCGATGTGGAGGCGCGGACGTACGAGCAGATCGCGTCACTCGAGGGATTCGTGGCCGGGCTGTGCTGCGACCGGGACGCCAACATTTACGCCTGCGACATCGGCGCGCACAAGGTGATGCGGATCGAGGCCGGGGGCGGGGACGTCTCGGTGCTGAGCACGGGCACGGCCGAGGTTCCGATGGTGGTGCCGAACTATCCCTGTTTCCACCCGTCTGGCGACCTATACGTGTCGGACTCGCAGACGGCCGGCGAGTTCACGGGCCGCATCTTCCGGATCACGCCGTCGGGCGAGACGGTGATGTTCAGCGACGCGTCGCGGTACTTCACCAACGGCATGTGCGTGGACCGCAGCGGCGAGTGGCTGTACGTGGTGGAAACCTGGCTGCCGGGCGTCTCGCGCATTCGAATTCTCGACGACGGATCCGCCGGCGAACGCCAGGTGGTGACGGTGCTACCCGACCACATGCCGGACGGCGTGCAGTTCGACGAGGACGACGTGCTGCACATCACCATGTACACGCCCGACCGGATCTACCGGATGCTTCCGGACGGCCATCTGCAGCTGCTGGTGGACGATCCGACGCACGAGACGATCTCGTCGCCAACGAACATTGTCTTCGGCGGCGCGGACCGACGCCTGTTGCTGATGGCCTGCCTGGGCCGCTGGCAGATCAACGGACTGCGCGTGGAGACGCCCGGAATCCCGCTCGTCTACCCGGCGCCTATTGGTGGCTAGCGGCTCTCTTTAGCGAGCGCCTGACTGGGAGTTCGCACGGCAGCCCTCAAACGGCTGGTCAATCGGACCGGCGTGCGAGCCGTCACCGTCAGGCACTCACACTTCGCACACCACGCCGTCGCCGTCCCCGTCGCGGGCGGAGGGAACGGTTGCCTGCGGAAAGCCGCGGCCACCGCCCGAACTGCCCTGGACGCGCGACTCGCCGGCGGCCACCGCGGCCTCGCACGAGTCATACACCGTGCCAGTTGATGGAGTCGCCGTCGTCGCGGAATCAGTCGCGCTTGTTGAGTCGGTGGATGCGTTCTGGCCCTTCACGTGCCCAGCCGCGGTCAGCGCCGCCACGACATCGATTTCCTGGCCCTGGTAGACGACGAAGACATGCCGCAGCAGGCGGCCGAAGTTGTCGCGATTGCGTCCCTCACGCATCAGCCGGACGGTCTGGCCTTCCACGCGTACGCGGTTGAATTCGGTGGCTTCGGCGCCGCCGGGCTCGCTTTTCTCGGGCGTATCGATGCCCAGGTAGCGGACCTTTTCGATGTGGCCGACGACGGCTTCGCCGCCGCTGAGGTAGCGGATCTCGATGGTGTCACCGTCCAGGATGCGCAGGACTTGCCCGCGCTCGACGCTTGAGGTGGGGGACGAATCCCCGCCGATGGCCCAGGCGAAGACGCTGCGGACGTCGTTGCGATGATCGTTTTGGCAGGCCTGCTCGGCCTGGTCCCCAAAGACCTTCTGATAGATGCCGACGTTGTGGTCGTTGCCCAGATGGGCTTCGACAATGTCGTTGAGTTCGACGCAGGTCGTCGGCCATTGGGCCGCCGCGTACGAAACCGATACCGCTGTGAACAACGCTGCCAGAACGACCGCCCAAACCGCCCGTGTTCGCATAACCCCGCCCAGTGTTAATGCGTAAGGCTCTGATCAGAGCCCCGGCGGAGGGTATCCGCAGCCGCAGGTTCGCGGCGTCGCCGGGCCGAGGCCGCGGGAAACCGTAGCCGTCCTACGCGGCGTCCCGTGGAGTGAAGTCGTTAAGGTGCAACACTATTGGCGGGAAACGGACGCCACGATCAGGCCCATGAAGGTGCGACTGGCGAGCGCGCTCTACAAGCCGTGCGGGAGTCGGGAATGAACAGGACTTCGCTAGGCGATACCAACGTCACGACCAGCGACGTTCAGGAGGTCGTCAGGCGCATCGTCGAGGTGGCGCAGCCGGAGAAGATCATCCTCTTCGGATCTGCCGCGCGCGGCGAGATGGGGCCGCACAGCGACCTGGACATCCTGGTCGTCAAGTCGGGCGCCGACCACTGGAGCCTCTCGGGCAAGATTCGCCGGGCGCTGCGAGGCGTGAATGCGGCGGTTGACCTTGTCGTCGCAACACAGGCGGACATCGAGCGGTACAAGGACAGCCATCCGCTGGTGTACAAGCCCGCGATGCGAGAAGGACGCGTGGTGTATGACGCAGCCTGAACGCTACCCGCCCGACGACCCGCGGGAGTGGATGGGCCGGGCCAGGGGCAACCTTGCGCGAGCCAAGCGTCGCGCCCCTGGCGACTATCTGGAAGACCTCTGCTTTGACGCTCAACAGGCGGCGGAGAAGGCCCTCAAGGCGGTATTCATAAGCCGGGGCGTCGAGTTTCCATACACGCATGACCTGGGCCGTCTACTCTCGCTATTGGATGAGGTAGGAGACGCCATCCCAGAAGAGGTGCGTCGGGCCGAAATCCTCTCGGATTACGCGTGGGCGTCTCGCTACCCCTCCGCGGCCCCACCGGTTACTGAGCAAGCGTACGCCGACGCTATCAGCATGGCGGAAGCAGTGGTGCGGTGGGCGGAGAAGCGCCAGTGATCCGCGATGGGCGACCGATAGCCGAAGACCGTCGCGACTGATCCGGGCTCTACTCCATGACCACCGGCGCCGGTGATGAGATGTTTCCAGTAGCAGCCCGCGCCGTGGTGACGGCCGCCCGCGTGCAAGAAACGCCGCTGGCCGACGAGTTCATCGCGGACGACCGGTCCATCGTCCTGCCGTCCACGTTCTGCGGATGCGCCGATGGATGACCCGGCCGATGTTCTTCGCGAACTGCCGGAAGTTGCTCGCCGTCTGGATGCAGCGAATGCACGGCGAAGGCGTTCGGACGCGGGCCTGATCTTCGCCTGCGTTGGAGACTCAGAGTCGCTACCGGGCGGTGGAGCGGGAAGCGGATTCCGCTAGTCGGTTACGGCCATTGCGGAGGTGACGCCGCCGTCGACGTAGAGGACGGCGCCGGTGATGTAGCGGGCTTCATCTGAGGCCAGGTACGCGGCGGCTCCGGCAATGTCCTCGGGATAGCCAAGGCGCTGGTTAGGGATGGAGGTGCGGATTGCTTCGAGGTCGCGATTGTCGCGGTCGTAGCGTTCGACGTAGATGGCACCGGGGGCGATGACGTTGGACGTGATCTGGTGCGGGGCCAGCTCCACGGCGAGGGCGCGGGTGAAGGCGTTGATGGCGCCCTTGGTCGCGCCGTATATCACGTGACCGTTGGCGTGCAGCCCGCCATGCACCGAGCTGATGTTGATAATGCGCCCGCCGCCGCGCTCGATCATGTGCGGGGTGGCGGCATGCGCCGAGGCGATCATGGCTTCGACGTTGATGTTGAAGAGCGAGGACCAGTCGTCGGGCGTGGTTTCGAGGAAGGGCTTGTCGAGCGTATAGCCGGCGTTGTTGACCAGCACGTCGACGCCGCCGAAGTTGCTGACGGCCGTAGCGACGACGTCAATGGCCGTGGTGGGGTCGCGGAAGTCGGCCTGCACGGCGAGGGCCGATCCTCCTGAAGCGGTGATCTCGTCGGCGAGGTCACGAGCACCCTGGATGCTGCTGGCGGCGGAGACGACCACGCTGGCGCCCTCCTGGGCCAGGCGGCGGGCGATGCCGACGCCGATGCCGGTGCCGGCGCCGGTGACGACGGCGACGCGGTCGGTTAGGCGCTGGTTCATGGGTTGTATCGCTTTGGGCCTGGTTGCTGAGGGCGCGATCGACCCTCACCCCAACCCTCTCCCTGGAAGGGAGAGGGAGAAGACGGACGCCGAAGCAGCGTTGGGTGCTGGTTCACGGTGTGGCTTCTCCTGAGGCTGGTTGCTGAGGGCGCGATCGACCCTCACCCCAGCCCTCTCCCTGGAAGGGAGAGGGAGAAGAGGGACGCTGAAGCAGTGTTGGGTGCTGGCTCACGGTGTGGATTCACTGGGGCTTGGTTGCTGGGGGTGCGATCGACCCTCACCCCAGCCCTCTCCCTGGAAGGGAGACGGAGAAGATGGGCGCCGGATCATCGTTAGGTGCTGGCGGCGACGGCGGCCTGGACTTCGCGGGGGGAGGCGGGGAGGTCGCGGATGCGGACGCCGATGGCGTTGGAGATGGCGTTGGCCATGGCGGCCAACGGAGGAACGATGGGGACTTCGCCGACGCCACGGACGCCGTAGGGGTGACCCGGGTTGGGCACTTCGACGATCACCGTCTCGATCATGGGCAGGTCGAGCGAGGTGGGCATGCGGTAGTCGAGGAAGCTGGCGTTGAGCATGCGACCGTCGGGGCTGTAGACGTACTCCTCGTTGAGCGCCCAGCCGACACCCTGGGAAACGCCACCCTCCATCTGGCCCTCCACGTAGGGCGGGTAGATGGCGGTTCCGGCGTCCTGCAGGGCGGTGTAACGGAGAACTTCGACTTTGCCCGTCTCGGTGTCGACTTCAACGTCGGCGATGTGGATAGCGAAGGTGTTGCCGGAGCCATCGGGCGACGCGGTTGCCTTGCCCACGACTTCCAGGCCGTCGTCTTGGAGCGCGGCCGCGGCCTCCTGGAAGTTGAGGCTGGTGCCGTTCTGGCTGAATACGCCGGCTTCGAATGTGACCGACTCAGCCGGCACGTCCCAGTAGTCGGCCAAACCCTCGATCATCTGGTCCTTGAGATCCTCGGCGGCCTCGATGGCCGCCCAGCCGGTGGCGAAGGTGACGCGGCTGCCGCCGGTGACGCCGGTGAAGGCGATGGAGTCGGTGTCGGGAACGATCGGGTCGACGTCCTCGATGGGAATGCCGAGGAATTCGGCGAGTTGCATGGCGATGGAGGTGCGGGTGCCGCCGATGTCCATGGAGCCTTCAAGCAACGTGACCGTGCCGTCGCCATTGAGCCGGGCCACGGCGCTGGACTTGCCGCCGCCGTTGAGCCAGTAGCCGGAGGCCACGCCGCGGCCGCGGCGCTTCGTGCCGGTGGACTCGCCCAGGTCCGACTGCCAGTGGTCGGTGGCTTCGGCCGCGTCGATGGTCTCGATGTTGCCGATGGGGTGGAAGCGGGTGCCGTCCACCCGCAGATCGCCTTCCTTGGAGGCGTTGAGGCGGCGGAAGTCGAGCGGGTCCATGTCGAGCTCTTCGCAGATCTCGTCGATCAGGGCGTCGACCGCGAACTCGGCCTGGGGCGCGCCGGGGGCGCGGTAGGCGTGCGACTTGGGCTTGTTGACGATCACGTCGTAGCCGTCGACGCGGAAATTCTCGATGTCGAACGGGCCGATGCAGCACAGGCAGCCGGCACTGACGGCCGAGCCCGGGTAGCCGCCGGCCTCGAAGGCCAGGTCCACGTTGACGGCTGTGATCTTGCCCTCGCTGGTCACGCCCATCTTGACCGTCATGAATGCGCCGGGGGCCGGACCGGTGCCGATGAGGACCTCGGTGCGATTCATGGTCATCTTGACCGGGCGGCCGATCTTGCGGGACAGCACGGCGGCCAGCGGTTCCAGATAGACGGTGGTCTTGCCGCCGAACCCGCCGCCGATTTCCGCCGGGAGCACGCGGATCTTCGACTTTGGATGCTCGAGCATGGTGGCCAGTTCGTCGCGGATGCCGAAGTGGCCCTGCGAACTGGACTCCGCGATCAGGTGGCCGTCCGGGTTCCAGTAGGCCAGGGCGTTGTGCGGCTCGATGTAGCCCTGGTGGACCATGGCGGTGGAGTAGGAGCGCTCCATGACCAGGTCGGCCGCGGCGTAGCCGGCCTCGACATCGCCTTCTTCGAAGATGAAGTGCTTGGCGATGTTGCTGGGGTTGTCGTCGAAGACGCCGCCGGTCTCGGTGTACAGGTCGTCCAGGATGACCGGGGCGTCGTCGCGCATGGCTTCGCGGACGTCCAGCACGGGCGGCAGGACTTCGTAGTCGACGTCAATCAGGCGCAGGGCTTCCTCGGCCTCGTGCACGCTGGCTGCGGCCACGGCGGCGATGACCTGGCCCTCGTAGGTGACGCGGCCGCGGGCGATGACCCGCTCGGCCATGTAGCGCAGGCTCTGCATGCCGGACTCGTTGGCTTCGGCCTCGCCGGCGCCCGGGTCCGGAAAGTCGTCGCCGGTGACCACGGCGAGCACCTGGCTCGAAGCCTCGGCGCGCGAGGTGTCGATGCCGCGAATGCGAGCCCTGGCGTGCGGGCTGCGCAGCACTTTGCCCCAGACCATGCCGGGCATGTGGGCGTCCACGCCGTAGCGTGCGCGTCCCGTGACCTTGTCCACGCCGTCGTGGCGGACCGGTCGGGTTCCAACGACTCGATACGCGCCGTTGCCTGCTGTCATTCCCTGCTCCCGCGGTGCTGTGGTGAATCCGAGTCGAAACCGGATGTTCGAAAGTCTAGCCGCCGCCGAGCGCTTCTACGAAGAACAGCTCGCTTTCAGGTTGGAGCCTGGTGCGCAGGCGCCGGCCGACGTTCGCGCCGTCCACAAAGGCCGACAGGCCCGGGCGGAGCTGGCCGTCCTCGACCAGCCGGCCGCCCAGGCCCGGGTAGCTCGCTTCCAGGCCCGCCACGACTTCCCGAACCGTGGCGCCTTCTATCTCAACCCTGGCGGCGCCGTTCGTCGCCTCCCGCATGGGGGTGGGGATGTGAACGGTCGCCACCGTGGTTTACGCCTCGGCTGCCAGCGCCGCCTGGACGCGGGCTGGCGACATGGGCAGATGGCTCATGCGGACACCGGTCGCGTCATGGATTGCGTTGGCCATAGCCGCGGGCGGCGGCACGATGGGTACTTCGCCCACGCCGCGAACACCGTACGGATGCCCGGGGTTGGGCACCTCGACGATGATTGTCTCGATGTTGGGAACGTCGAGCGCGGTCGGCATGCGGTAGTCCAGCAGGCTGGCGTTGAGCAAGTGACCGTCGTCGTCGTAGACGTACTCCTCGTTGAGCGCCCAGCCGACGCCCTGCACGACGCCACCCTGCATCTGGCCTTCGACATAGGGCGGATAAATGGCGACGCCGGCGTCCTGAACGGCGGTGTACCGCAGGACTTCGACCTTGCCGGTTTCTTCATCCACCTCAACGTCGGCGATGTGGACGGCGAAGGCGCCACCCTCGCGGGTGGGCGTGACCGTGTTCTTGCCGATGGGGAATACGCCCTCTTCCTCCAGCAGGCCGGCCGCTTCGCCCACGGTGGCCGACTTGCCGTTGGCCGAGAATGTTCCGTCGGCGTGGGAGATCGAATCAGCGGCGACATCCCAGAGGTCCGCCAGGCCTTCGACAATCTGATCCTTCATGTCGTTGGCCGCGTTGTGGGCGGCCAGGCCGGTGGCAAAGGTGACCCGGCTGCCGCCGGTGACGTCGGTCTGGCCGACGGAGTCGGTGTCCGCCACGATCGGATCCACGTCTTCAACCGAGATACCCAACGTCTCGGCGAACTGCATGGCAATCGACGTGCGGGTCCCGCCGATGTCGGTTGAACCCTCGAGCAGCGTGACGCTGCCATCGCTGTTCAGCTTGGCGGTCACGCTGGAGGTGAAGCCGATGTTGAACCAGAACCCCGAGGCGATGCCGCGTCCGCGCTTTTTACCCGGGGCGGTTTCCAGGGGGGTCTGCCACTGGGCGGAGTCGCGCGCGGCCTCCATGCACTCAATGTGGCCGATGCGCGGATAGGGCGGCATGGCGAGCTGCCAGTCGCCTTCCTTGGCGCTGTTCTTGAGGCGGAACTCGACCGGATCGATGTCCAGCGTGCGGCAGATTTCGTCCACCACCGTCTCGCTGGCGAACTCGGCGTGGGTCGCGCCCGGCGCCCGGTAGGCGTGTGTCTTGGGCTTGTTGACGACGACGTCGAAGCCTTCGACCTTGGCGTTGGGCATGTTGTAGGGCGCGAAGACGCAGCGGCAGCCCGCGCCCACGACGGAACCGGGATAGCCGCCCGCATCGAACGCCAGGTTGGCGTAGCCGGCGGTAATCATGCCGTCGTTTGTGACGCCCAGCTTGACGCGCACGTAGCCGCCCGGCGTGGGACCGGTCGCCTTGAGGACGTCGGCCCGATCCATGGCCATCTTGATCGGATGGCCGGTCTGCCGGGACAGGAGGGCGGCCAGGGGCTCGAGGTAGGCGGTGGTCTTGCCGCCGAACCCGCCGCCAATCTCCATCGGCACGACGTGGATCTTGGTGATCGGGTGATCGAGAAGATCGGCCAGTTCCTGCCGGATGGTGAACGCGCCCTGCGAGCTGCACCAGACGTGCAGGTGGCCGTCCTTGAGCCAGTGCGCGGTGGCGTTGTGGGTTTCGATGTAGCCCTGGTGGACCACGCCGAAGGTGAACTCGCGGTCGACGACCAGATCCGCCTCGGCGAATCCGGCGTCGACGTCGCCAACCTCGTAGAGCATTTCCGCCGCCACGTTGCTGGGCTCTTCGGCGGTCGTGCCGTCAGCCCTGGCGGTGTAGAGGTCCTCGATGATGACCGGGGCGTCGGACTTCATGGCGTCCCAGACTTCAAGGACCGGGTCGAGCACTTCGTACTCGACGTCGATCAGCTTGAGGGCCTCGGCGGCGACGTGCGGGTTGGCGGCCGCCACGGCGGCGATGGCGTGGCCGTGGTAGTGGACCTTGCCGCGCGCGAGCATGTTGGCGCTCTTGAATTTGAGCGGAAGACCAGGCGCTTCGCCGCCGCCGGTGAGCTTGTCGCCCGGGTCGGGAAAGGCGGCGCTGGTAATGACGGCTCGAACACCGTCCAGGGCCTCGGCGCGGCTGGTGTCGATGCTGACGATGCGCGCATGGGCGTGCGGGCTACGCAGCACCTTGCCGTGCAGCTGGCCGGGCAGGTTGATGTCGGAGCCGTAGCGCGCTTCGCCGGTGACCTTTTCGAGGCCGTCGTGGCGAATCGGCCGGGTTCCAATGACTTTGTATTCCTCGTCGTGATGCTTGATGGTCTGGCCAACTCTGGTGTCTACAGCCATGGCTACGCCTCCGCGCGCATGCGTTCGGCGGCGTCCAGGACGGCGCGTACGATCTTGTCGTAGCCCGTGCACCGGCAGAGGTTGCCGGCAAGCCACCAGCGAACTTCGTACTCCGTGGGATCCGGGTTTTCTTCCAGCAGGGCCTTGGCCGCGACGATGAAGCCGGGGGTGCAGACGCCGCACTGGAGGGCGGCGTTTTCAAGGAACGACTGCTGTAGCGGGTGCAGGCCCTCCGGGGAAGCGACACCCTCGATGGTTTCGATAGACGCGCCGGCCGCTTCCACGCTGAGGACGCAGCAGGAGTTGACCAGCACGCCGTCCATGACGACGTTGCAGGCGCCGCAGTTGCCGTTGTTGCAGCCTTCCTTGGCGCCGGTCAGCCCCAGGTTGTCGCGCAGAACCTCCAGCAGGCTCTCCCGCGGCTCGGCGAGAAAGTCCACCGACTCGCCGTTAATGGTGGTCTGAACGTGGACCTTTCCCGACTGGATTTCAGTGGCCATTGGTGGGACTGCCTCCCTGGGCGTGAGCCCTGGCGCCGCGCAGGGCGCGCTGGGTGAGAACGTAGGAGAGCTGCTTGCGATGGGCGATCGTGCCGCGCATGTCGTCAATCGGCGACGCGGCGTCGCGGGCGATGTCGGCGGCGACGGCAAAGGAGTCTTCGTCGGCGGTCAAGCCGATCAGGGCGTCGCCGGCAGCTTGGACGAAGAGTGGCGTGGGGGCCACGGCGCCCAGCGAGATGCGGGCGGCCGTGATGCTCTCGCCGTCCAACACCAGTGAGGCGCCGGCGCCCACGACCGCGATGTCCATCTCGTTGCGGGGGATGAAGCGCAGATAGTGCGAGCCCGAGCCAGCCGGTGGCTTGGGGAGGGTCAGAGATACAAGCAACTCGCCGTCGGCCAGTACGTTACGGCCGGGGGCGGTGCAGAAGTCTTCGACGGCCACGGTTCGTTTACCGTCGGGGCCGGCGATGTTGCAGACGGCCGAATGGACGATCAACGGAGGAATGGTGTCCCCGGCCGGCCCTGAGTTGCACAAGTTGCCGCCGACCGAGGCGCGGCCCTGGATGCCGGTGCTGCCGATGATGCGGGCGGCGTCCACCACGGCCGGGTAACTGGCCGCGAACTGCGCGTTGTTGTAGAGCTCATGACACGGAACGGCGGCGCCGAGGGTCGTGCTGCCGTCGGCGTTGACCGAGAGGTCCATGAGCTCGGGGATCTTCTTGGCGTCCACGAATACGCCGGTATCCCGAGCGTCTTCGCGGACCTGGACGATGAGGTCCGTCCCGCCGGCAAGCATGCGGGCGTCTGAGCCGTGCTCGGCAAGGATGGCTACGGCGTCCTCCACG
Organism: Chloroflexota bacterium; assembly: GCA_028874175.1. Classification (GTDB taxonomy): domain Bacteria; phylum Chloroflexota; class UBA11872; order UBA11872; family UBA11872; genus UBA11872. The sequence continues at coordinate 81,202 of JAPPLN010000097.1, read as the reverse complement.
GTTGAGGGCGCGGCGTACTGAATCGCGCGCAAAGCGGCCTCCGTTTCCTGGCAGTGACGGAATCTGCGCGCCTATTGTCACGACTTCGGGCGATGCTTACCAGTCGCAACGGGCGTCTGCGGACCGAATCGCAGGTTGGCAGGGCCGAAGTGACGACCCTGATCACTCAGGGAACCGCGTCAAATCAGGCGTAGAGGCCCGCGCCCGGACGCCGGCCCCAGGGGCTGGCCATGGCCTGGGGCGAGGCCTGCTCGACGGTGTGGCCGGCCAGGAGGTCGGCGTCAAACTCGATGCCGAAGCCGGGACGTTCGCCCAGGACGAGCCAGCCGTCGTCGATTCGAATGTCGATGTCGAACAGGGCGTCGCGCCCCGCGCCGAGGACTTCCAGCATGGTGTGGTTGGGCATGGCCGCCGCCGCGTGGGCCATGAAGCTGCCGGGTGAATTCATCATGGAGAGTGGCCGCTCGATGCCGAGGACCATGTCGGCCACGATCATCGCGCCTGTGATACCGCAGGTATCGCTGCCGACCTGGAAGACGTCGATTGCCCGGTGGTCGATCAGGTGGAGGAACTCGCCGGGGTGTCGCAGGTTTTCGCCGCTGGCCACCGCGGCCGCCACGCCGTCGGATACCTGGCGGAGGCCGGTGGCGTCCCAGCGCCGGGCGGGTTCTTCGATCCAGGTGAGATCGAAGTTGCGTTCGATCTCACGCACCCGGCGGATGGCTTCCTTGGGGGTCCAGAACTCGTTGACGTCCAGCATCAGGTCGACGCGCTTGCCGGAGGTGGCCAGCGCGTCGCGCATGATGCCGAGGCGGCGCAGGTCGTCCTGGAAGTCTGCCCCACCCTTGAGCTTTCCGGCCGAGATCCCCTGCGCGGCCATGCCGGCGTAATAGGCGTATAGCTCCTCGTCGGACAGCGGCGAGTCGAGGCCGCTGGCGTAGGCGCGCACGCGCGGCGAGGAGGCGCCCAGCGTGCGCCAGAGCGGCTCGTCGTTGGCCTTGGCCTTCAGATCCCAAAGAGCCAGGTCGAGTGCGGACAGCCCCACGGCCGCCGGTCCCACGGGGCCCAGCTTGAACACGGAGTCCATCATCTGCTTCCACAGGCCGCGCACGCCGCGTGGATCCGATCCGATCAGCCGGCCGGCCAGGCTCTGGACGTGGGGGCGTCCGGGTGGACTGCCAAGACCCAGGCCGGTGATGCCGGCGTCGGTGTCCACGTAGACGACCAGGCCGGAGTTGAGCGAACGACCGGAAGGGCTGTTGACGTCGCCCAGGGGACGGGCCAATTCGTATTCGAAGACGACGGTACGAATCTCGGTGATGCGCATGGGTGGGTAAGCCCCGGGCCGATGGCTGCATTCAGTGTAGAGATGGCATCAGCGCCGTGGCGCTGGAATGGGTGCCTTGGCCGGTGGAAACCGTGTACAGTCGGCTTTGGAGTTGGAGGTGCGCTATGGCTGTCTTCGATACGCTGCGCGCAGCTCGAACACTGAAGGCGGCAGGGTTCGGGGACGCACAGGCGGAAGCGGTTGCCGAGATTGTGCAGGCAGTCGCGAATGGGAATCGGGTGAGCAAGGCGGACATGCAAGGGTTCGCCACCAAGGCGGATTTTGAGCGGTTCGCCAGGACGTTGGACCTGGAGAGGTTCGCTACCAAAGCGGACTTTGACCGGTTCGTTAGGACGTTGGACCTCGAGCGGTTTGCGACCAAGGAGGACTTGAAGCGGTTCGCGACCAAGGAGGATCTGAAGCGGTTTGCGACCAAAGAGGACCTTGAGCGCTTCGCGACCAAGGCGGATCTCGAAGCGCTTGAGTCAAAGTCTGCGCTCAAGTCTGACCTGCAGGACCTTGAGCTTCGCTTAACCATCCGGATGGGCGTGATTGCCGCGAGCGCGGTCACGATCGGCGTTACGTTGATGGTGGCGCTGAACCAACTCTTGCCCTGACGAGCGGCTGGGCGCGCTAGACGAGAGCCAGAAAGACTGCGGTGAGCACGGCAACTGCCGCGGCACCGCCGTAGGCCACCAGTGAAATCAATGTCCCGGGCAGCGGTGCGTGCAGGTCCACTGCCAGGTGGCGCAGGCGGTGGCAGGCGTGGACGGCGATCAGGGCAACGACCGCTCCCACGGCGGCACGTACGAGCCCGTGTTCCAGAAGGTCGCGCACGCCCTCATAGGCGAATGCGTCGGCGAACCAGTCCCAACCGAACGGCCCAAGCAGCGAACTGACGAGAATGAACACAGGTACAAACAGCGCGGCCAGCACACCACCCGCCGCGAAGAGCGACCAGAACAGCGGCTCGTGCGATCGACCGCTCATGTTGCGCCGACCCATGCGACCCAAAGGAACAGAAGCAAGGTAACGGCTGCCAGCCCGGCAAACTGCTGGCCAACGATGAAGGCTGCGGGAATGCGGCGGCCGGCGACCTGGCTCGGAAGCGCGTTGGGAGCGATCAGGAAGAACGAGATGGTGTGCCAAAGGGCAAACGCGAGGGCCACAAGGTGGAATACCACCATCAGCGGATGCCATAAGAAGTCGCGGTAGGCGAGGTACGTCTCCGCGTCCTGGCCGGCCTTGTGGATCAAGAGCATGAATAACACGATCTCAGCCAGGATGAAGGCCGACGTGGCTTCGCGGAGGAAGATGCGGAAGTAGGACCCATTCCGGGTCCACCAGGTCCAGCCGAGGCGGCGGTCCAGCGGCCGGTTCACGAGCGCCTGGCCCAGGGCATGAGCAGCCGCTTGTAGTAGTCCACTGCGCCCTCCAGCTTGGCCTGCTGAATGGCGCCGGCCGGATCGACGTGCTTGGGGCAGACCTCGGAGCACTCGCCCACGAAGGTGCACTCCCAGATGCCTTCGTTCTGGAAAATCACGTCTTGCCGCATCTGTTTGCCCTGGTCGCGCGAGTCCAGGTTGTAGCGCTGGGCCAGGGCGAGCGCGGCGGGTCCGATGAAGTCGTCCACGCGGCCAATCACGGGACAGGCCGCGTAGCAGAGCATGCAGTTGATGCACATGCTGAACTGCTTATAGCGGTCCAGCTGCACCGGCGTCTGCAGGTACTCGGCGCTCAGGTCGTCGGCTTCGTCCTCGCGCACCAGGTAGGGCTTGACGTGGTCGAGCTTCTCCATGAAGCCGTTCATGTCGACCACGAGGTCACGCTCGACGGGAAAGTTGGTGAGCGGCTCCACGCGCACCGGCCCGGGCATGTGATCGCGCAGGAATGCGGCGCAGGTCAGGGACGGTTCGCCGTTGACCTGCATGCCACAGGAGCCGCAGACGCCCATTCGGCAGGACCAGCGGAAGCTCAGGGAGCCGTCAATGTAGTTCTTGACATAATTCAAGGCGTCCAGCACGACCCAGTCGTCGTGATACGGCACGTCGTAGCTCTGAAAGCTCGGTCCGCCGTTGTCGGGCCGATAGCGAAAGACTTCAAGCCGAATCGTCGTGTCGCTCACGTTGCCGACTTTCCGTCCTTGTCACCCGACGATCCGTATACGCGCTCGGCGGGCGGCCAGCGGGTGATGACCACGTCCTTGTACTCAATGCGTGGGTCGCCGTCGGTGCGGTAGGCCATGGAGTGCTTGAGGTAGTTGGCGTCGTCGCGGGTGGCGTAGTCGGTCCGCTGATGGGACCCGCGCGACTCGGTTCGATCGAGGGCGGCGTGGGCCAGCGCCTGCGAGATGTCGACCATGCCGTCGATTTCGAGCGCGCTGATCAGCTCGGTGTTGTAGACGGGGCTCGAATCGTCCAGCGAAATGCGAGCCACGCGCTCCTCCAACTCGCGAAGAGTGGCGCAGCAGGCGGACAGCGAAGCTTCGTCGCGGAAAATGCCGGCGCCGGCTTCCATGGCCGTCGTCAGGCCGTCGCGGATTACGGCGACGCGTTCGCCGCCGGCGGGGCGTCCGCGCAATTCGGACAGCCGATCATTCTCGGCAGCAACCTGGCGGTCGATCTCGGGCCCATCAGAAAGCTGCTGACCCACCACCGCCGCAGCGGCATGACGTCCAGCGCGGGCACCGAATACAACCAGTTCCGTCAAGGAGTTGGACCCGAGCCGGTTGGCGCCGTTGATGCTGACGCAGGCACATTCACCGGCGGCGTACAACCCTGGAAGCGTCGTTGCCCCGTGCACGTCGGTGTCGATGCCCCCCATGGTGTAGTGCACGACGGGCCGCACCGGAATCGGCTCAACGACGGGATCGATGCCGGCGTAGTTGGAGGCAAGCTCCCTGACAAACGGGATTCGCGTGTCGATCCGGTCCTCGCCCAGGTGGCGCACGTCGAGCTGCACGTAGTCGCCGTAGTCGCCATCAAAGGTCCGTCCCGCGGCCTGCTCGTGCATGAATGCCTGGGACAGGCGGTCGCGCGGACCAAGTTCCATGGTCCGGTTCTGGGGATGCCGCGGGTCGTGCACGTCCAGCGGCTCGCCGAGATCGTAGTCCTGGAGATACCGGCGGCCCTCGCTGTTCAGCAGAATGCCGCCTTCGCCCCGCGAGGCCTCCGTGATCAGGATGCCGGTGCCCGGCAGCCCGGTGGGGTGGTACTGCACGAATTCCATGTCCTTCAGCGCAACACCCGCGCGATAGGCCAGGGCCAGGCCGTCGCCGGTCTTGATGGAGCCGTTGGTCGTGAACGGGAAGATCCGGCCGAAACCGCCGGTACAGATGATGACGGCGTTGGCGCGGAGCACGTGCAACTCGCCCGTACGCAGTTCCAGCGCCACACAGCCCTGGCAGCGCCCGTCGGCGGTGAGAAGGCTAGTGGCGAAGTACTCGTCGTAGCGCGTGATCTGGCTGAACTGCAGCGAGGTCTGAAAGAGCGCGTGCAGCACGTGGAAGCCGGTCTTGTCGGCGGCGTACCAGGTTCGTTCGATTTGCATGCCGCCGAATGGACGAACCGCGACGTGCCCCGAGTCTTCGCGGCTCCAGGGACAGCCCCAGTGCTCCAGTTGGATCAGCTCGCGCGGGGCCTCGTCCACGAACATTTCGACCGCATCCTGGTCGGCCAGCCAATCGGAGCCGCTGATCGTGTCGTAGATGTGATGCTCGCGGGCGTCGTTGGACTTGATGACGGCCGCCATGCCGCCCTCCGCGGACACCGTGTGGCTGCGCATCGGATAGACCTTGGACACAAGGCCGATAGAGAGTTCGGGGTTGGCCTCGACAACCGCCATGGCGGCACGAAGACCGGCGCCGCCGGCCCCGATGATGAGTACGTCGTGACGGGTTTGGTTCACGAAAGTGATCTTAGGGACGCCGGGCGGGCGCTGCAATCGGACCGCACGGCGATCCCGGCTCTGACCGGTCGCGTGGGTAAAACCTCCCGTTGCGCCTGGCTCATTGCTCGTCCGGCGATGCATGCGATGACGAGCGACTGCTGCGCCGGAGATCTCCGAGCACGTCGGGCCGACTCTCCAGGAGAGCCAGGAGCGCGCGCTTCGTGGCGGCCCGGCGCTCAGGTGCATCCGAATCCTCGGATGCGTCCAGGGTGCGCAGTTGCGCGAGCAGTTCGGCGGCCTGGGCCGAGTGATCGGTGGCCGGCTGACGGCGCCAGCCGCGCCGCCAGATCACAAGGGCCAGGCCCGCGATGACGGCCGGAACCGCGGCGGCCAGCGCCCAGCGTTCGGCGGTAGTGGCTCGCAGCGCCCGCACGATGCCCGGCAGCGACGTCTCGGTCACGCGCACGCCGACGCTGTGGCGAGCATCCACGGCCTGTGCCTGCCAGCGCTGGACGCGATTCCCGCCGAAGCTGTCATCGCCGCGAGGCTCCAGCCCCGTGACGACTGAGGACAGAGGCCCGGACTCGATCAGCAGGATCAAGACGCCGGTTTCCAGCGCGGGCGACCAGTCAAAGGCCACCTCGCCGTCTTCCAGGGCAAGCTGGTAGCCGTACACCATGGTCGTTACGCCCGGCTGCAGTCCCGCGAACACGGCGAAGCCCGGGCCGCCGATCACGGCGTCGCCCGGCCCGAATCCCGCAACCGGCTGCAGATTGAAGGCCCCATCGGGGACGCCGAAACGCAACGGCGGCGGCAAGCCCGGTTGCTGCACCGGCAGGTAGGCGCGATCGCCGGGTACGTGCACCTCGGCGACTTCGACGACTGAGAGCGTGTCAGCCGTTTGTCGCCTGAGCAGGCGGGTCAGGCTCTCAAACCTGATGCCGGGATCTGTGTCAGTCACAGCAAACACGTCGATCTCAACGGCTGTGCCCTCACCAGCCGCGACTTGCAGGACATCGCTGCTGTAGCGCACGCCCTCGGCCTCAAACGAGATGAGATATGCGTATTCGCCGCCCGCGGCCACGTCCGGGAATACGAAGAGGCCATCAGCGCCAACCGCGGCCTCGCTCGTCGGCAAGCGATCGGTTTGTCGAAAACCGTCAAGCTTGACGACCAGGCCCGAAGGCAATGCGGCGCCCGGCGTGGCCGGCCGCAGGCGCCCGACGATCTCGCCACTTCCCTCGGCACGCACGCCGGACACGCCGACGATGGCCAGGACAGCAAGCGCGATGCCTACCCCGAGCGCTCGTTTCATCGCCAGGTGGTTCCCGCGTCACGGCTGCGGAACACCGACCCGTCCGTCGCGATGGCGTACAGCGTGCGGCCGCTGATCGCCAGCGCGCGCACGTCCGCTCGCAAGGGAAGCTGCACCCACGACTGCATACCGTCGACGGACTTGAATACGCCGGCGTCGGTGGCCACGAAGGCGGCGCCCTCGAATCGCTCGCCGGATGCCGAACTGTAGGCGTCGCCGGTCGCGGGCTCGTAGACCACGGCCCGGATTGTGATCGTGGGCAAGACGCCGTTGACGAATCCATTGGCGCCGCGCCAGCCGCCGCTGCTCTCGGACGCAAGCACGCCTTCCGCGCCCGTGGCTGCCAGCAGGAAGGGTGTGCCAAAGTCGACGACGGCCAGTCCGGTGAGGCTGCGCGGAGCGTCGGCTGGGCCTGGCTCCCAACTGCGGCCCAGGTCGTTGCTGACGAAAATGGACCCGGCCTCATCGACGCCCGCCATTTCCCGGTTTCGCGTTCCAACGGCAAGTCGCCGCAACACCGGGAACCCGGACTCGCGACCCCAGGTGGCGCCCTGATCCCGACTTGACCAGACACCGTCGCCGGCGAGCAGGTACAGCGTGTCGGACCCAGCCGCCGCGCCCACGGTTTCCCCCGGGCCCTCGGCCGGCGCCCAGGTTTGTCCACCGTCGCGGCTCACCTGTGCGCCCGTGGCGTGGCTGACGAGCAGCAGGTCGGCATTGCCGGCCGCTACCGCCGCTCCCGAGACTGCCGCGACGCCAACGTTGCCCACGGGCTCCTGTTCAGCGGCCGCGGATCGCGCTCCGACGGTGATCACGACGACAAGCGCCCCGAGCAGTGTCACCAATGCGACGCTGGGCGCGACCCACGCCACGGTCCGCGCACGCGTGGGTGTCCGAGCCGGGGCCGGGACTGTGTCAGGCGCCGCGTCTCCAACCAGGGCCTCCACCGCGGCGTCCAGGCGCTGGCGTCGCTGGTCGCGGTCGTGCAGACGCTGCGCCGTGTCCCGGCGAACGTCGCCGCTGACCCGGGCGAAGTCCGCCTCGCCAATGGCACCCCGATCGCGTTCGGCCTGCAAGTCATCCAGCATTCGCAGCCCGCGCTCGACGGCCAGGTCGTCGTTGGAGCCGAGCGAGTCGCCGCGTTCAAGCGATCGACGCAATAACGGAGCGACTATCCAGGCCAGTCCGGCAAGGGCGATCAAGAGGACCGCCAGGCTCAGCAGCGGCGCCGTCACGCTGGTGGTGGCGAGTCGCGCCTGGCCTGACGCAGGTCGTCCACCTGCCGTTCGTAGGCCTCCAGGTCGCCATCGACCGCCGCGACCGGGGGTTGGCGCCCGCGGGCGAAGACCCAGCCCAGCAGCAGGATGCCCAGGCCGAGGATGACGACCGGACCGATCCAGACACCCAGGGCCAGACCCTCTCGCGGCGGCTCGCGCAAGACGCCCCCTCCGTAGCGATCCGCAAAGAAATCCATGATCTGCGTTTCGGACTCGCCGGCCTGGAGCTTGATCAGGATGATTTCACGCATCTGGGCGGCGAGCTGGGCATTGGACTCGCGGACGGACTGGCCCTGGCAGACGGGGCAGTCAAGCCGCTCGGCAATCGACCACATGCGTTTGCGGGTGGGCAGGTCCGGCTCGTCGGCCGCGTGGGCTGGCAGCGCCATGACCGTGGCCGCCACGAGGGCCAGGAGCAGGCTCGCGCGGAACCGATTCACGGCGCGGCCGGCTGCGTGGCGGCACCTGGAATCGCCGCCGCTTCCCGCCGCTCGGCCGGCCAGGCGATGACCAGGATGCCGACGAAATAGACGATTCCGCCGATCCACAGCAGGACGACCAACGGGTTAATCAGCAACCGAATGGTGGCCGACGCACCGCTTTGGTCCCACGAGCTGAGCAGCACATACACGTCGTCAAGGTGCGGGACGGTCGTGCTAACCGCCACGTCGGCCGTGGGCTGGTTCTCCCAGCCGGCGTGAATGCGGCGGGCGGGCGACAGGCGATCGATCACGGCGCCGTCGCGCCGCACGTCCACGGCGGCAACGACGGTGTTCAGGCCGGGCTGCACGCTGCTGCGGAGACCTTGAAAGACGACGTCGTATGAGCCGAGGCTTACGGCCTCGCCGCGCTCCACGGTTGCGGCGGTTTCCTGGCTGAAGGCGGCGGAGGCGATGATTCCGAGCGCCAGGATGGCGATTCCCAGGTGCACAAGATAGCTGCCCAGCCGCCGCCGGTTGCCCACCATGAGCGGGTACGGGCCGGTCGTCGCCTCGCGCCGGCGAGCGAGGCCGGCACGCACGCTGCGGGCGTACTCGAGGGCTACGCCCACCGCGACAGCCGCGGTGAGTCCGATGGCGACAATTGGCAGCCCATCGCGCATGCCAAGGACCGCAAGCAGCACCGAGACAAGAACCAATGTTGCGATGGGCCCGCGCGTGGCCCGCCAGGCGGCTCGCAGGGACGTGCGGCGCCAGGCCAGCAGCGGCCAGATGGCCAGCAGCCCGAGCGTTGCGACCAACAATGGCACGTTGACCTGGGTATAGAAGGGTGGTCCTACCGCGATGCGGGCGCCCTGCACGATTTCCGTGATCAGTGGGAAAACCGTGCCCCAGAAGGTGGCCGCGGCAATTGCCAGCATCAGCAGGTTGTTGATCAGAAAGCCCGCCTCTTTTGACGCGATGTCGGTTATCGGTTCGTCCGAACGGATGAGCGGCAGGCGGTAGATGAACAGCACGGACGAGAGGATCAGCAGCGCGCCGACGAAGACGAAGAAGATCGGGCCGACATCGGACAGGGCGAAGTTGTGCACCGACGACAGGATGCCGCTGCGAACCACGAACGTGCCGAAGATGGCCAGCGCGTAGGTCACCAGCACCAGCCCAATGGCCCAGGCCCGCAACTGACCGCGCCGCTCCTGCGCCAGGGCGGAGTGCAGGTAGGCGGTGGCCACCAGCCAGGGCAGCAGCGCCACATTCTCAACGGGGTCCCAGCCCCAGTAGCCGCCCCAACCAAGCACGCGGTAGGCCCACCAGGCGCCGAGCAGCAGCCCGGCGCTCTGGATGGCCCAGGCCAGGAGCATCCAGTTCCGCATCTCGCGTAACCACGGCTGCGTGACACGCCCGGCGGTGAGCAACCCGACCGCGAAGGCGAACGGAATCCCAAAGCTCATATAGCCCGAAAGCAGCATTGGGGGATGAATCTGCATGCCGCTGTCCCACAGCAGCGGATTGAGCCCGCGGCCCTCGGCGGGAGCGGCCACCAGGCGCGAGAACGGTGACGACGTGAAGACCAGGACCCCCAGAAAGAAAAGCTGCAGACCGCTGAGCACGACGATTCCGTGCGGGCCAGCGACGCCATCCGCGGTCAACATGCGGCGGGTTGCGACCGCCGCGAAGAGGCTCATGGACCAGGTCCAGAACAGCAGCGAGCCTTCCTGGCCGCCCCAGAGGGCGGCGATCGTCAGCCCGGTCGGCATGGCCGAGCTGGAGTGATCGGCAACGAACTGAATCGAGAAGTCGCGGGCCAGGAACCCGGCCGCCAGGCCCGCGGCCACAACCGTCAGTAGGGCTGCCTGCACCGACGCCGCATTGGCGGCACTCCGGCTTAGTTCAGGCGTGCGGCGTAGAGCTCCCGCGAGTCCAAGCAGCACCTGGAGCACGGCCACGCCAAAGGCAACTCCGAGTCCCAGCCGGCCGGCATCGACGAGATCAGGCATTCCCCGGGCGCACTATCGGCGTGGACGGAAAGGAGCTCGCGCTGTGCGGGTCAGTGGCTTGACGCTTCCCGCCCTGCCTGCGGCGCATCGAGCTGACCGCGCAGGTCATGCAACTCGTCGCGCACGCTGCGCACGCGGCCGGTGACGTAGACCAGGTAGCCGAATATTCCCAGCCACACGGCACTGAAGCCGATGAAGAGATACAGCAGCTCGTTCATAGGGACTCCTCGTTTCGCTCGTGCAGCCGCTCGCGCAGGCTTCCCAACTCGGCAACGGCGAGTTCAAGCTGCATGCGCTGGCGCAGCAGCACGACGTAGAAGACGGTGAAGGCCGCCACCGAAACCAGCAGCGCGGACAGCATCTCGGGCGGCATGCCCCCGCCGGGATTGGTGACCGAGGGCGTGGGGTGCAGGCTGCGCCACCACTCCACCGAGAACCACACGATCGGCACGCTGACCACGCCGACGATGCCCAGCACGGAGGCCATGCGCTGGCGGGCGTTCGGGTCGTCGATGTACGCGCGCAGCGCCAGGTAGCTCACGTAAATGAACCACATGATCAAGGTGGTCGTCAGGCGCGGATCCCACTGCCACCACACGCCCCAGACGCTGCGGCCCCAGACTGAGCCGGTCACCAGGCATAGCGTGGTGAACAACACGCCGATCTCGGCCGAGGCGTGGGCGAGGCGGTCCCAGCGGGACTTGCCGCGAATGAGGAACATCACGCTGCCGATGGCCACCACGCCGAAGGCAGCGAACGCCAGCCAGGCGCTGGGCACATGCACGAAGAGCAGCCGGTAGACCTCGGCCTGCACGCGCTCCGCCGGCGCGAAGATAAAGGCCATGAAGAGCGCCAGGCCCATGCTCAGCAACAGCGCGGCGTACAGGGCCGCGTTTGCCGGTTCGCGAAGCGCCGCCAGCCGCCGCGGTCGGGGCAACTCCGTCGTTTGAGCTTGTCGCATGTCGTCCTTCCGTTAGGCGCGGGCGGCCTGCGGGTACAGGACCGTCCCGAGAGCCAAGAATACGACCGCGACGACGGCCAGCAACCCGAACCAGGCGCCCTGCTGGCCGGCGGGTGTGACTTCGAGCGCTCCGAGCGTGATGCCCACGCCGGCAAGGAGCACGGGGACGGCCGGTGGGATGGCGAGCAGCGGCATCAGCATCTCGCGAGCACGGGCATTGACCACCAGGGAACTCTGGAGGGCGAGGATGGCGCTGATGGCCGCCGCCGCCAGGAGTACGGCCCCGATGGTGGATGCCTGGAAGAGCGACACGTTCAACAGCAGACCCAGGAATACCAGTTGCGCGACGCCCACGAAGGCCGTCTCGATCGCCAGCAACGTGAACTTGGCGAGGTAGATCCCGCTCGGGTCGACGGGCGCGACCAACAGTCCGTCGAGCGTTCCTCGCTCGAACTCGGTCGTGAAGAGGCGGGTGCCAGCCAGCGTGGCGGCCAGCAGCACGCTGATCCAAAGGACCCCAACAGCTACCGCCGCGACTTCGGATCCCAGCGCAGCGATGAACGCCATGTCGAAGACGACGGCGGCGAGCAGGGTGAACATGAGCAGCGTCGGCACCTGTTCGCGCGCCCGCCATTCGACCCGAGCGTCCTTGGCGATCATGGCGGCCACGGCGCGCGCGAAGCTCGGCGGGCTAGGTGGGGGTTGCCGGGGGATCGTTGGCGGGTGGGGCGCTGGCGGCTCGCGCGGATCTTCGGTGAGGCGTCCGGCCTCAATCCGAACGATGCGGGCGTCCAGCGCCTGGGCCACCCGCTCGTCGTGCGTGCTGAAGAGCACGGCCGCCCGGGGCGCCAGCGCGTCGAGCATCATCGGCAGATCGTTGACGCCGGCGGCGTCCAGGCTGGCATCCGGCTCGTCCAGGAGCACGACGTCCGGTTCGGGCAGCAAGGCAAGGGCGAGACCCAGGCGTTGCTGCATGCCGCGGGAGTAGTCGCGCACCAGGCGGTTGGCATCGGCTGCCAGTCCCACGGTCTCGAGCGCGGCGTCGATGCGCGGCGGGCCAGCGGCTCCATGCAGTCGTGCCGCGAAGGCGAGGTTCTCCCGGGCGCTTAGATGCGGGTAGAGGGGCGGTCGATGTCCCAGGAAGCCTAGGCCGGCGCGCGCGGCCGGGTCGTCGGGGACGCGGCCGCCGCGCAGGCTGACGCGGCCGCGCCTGGGGCGAATCAGACCCGCGAGCGCCCGGAGCAACGTGGTCTTGCCGGCGCCGTTGGGACCGACCACGGCCAGGCGTCCGCCGGGCGCCAGCGCCAGCGATACGCCGCGAAGGACGTTGCGCTGACCCAGCCGTACCACCAGATCGTCTGCGGCGATGGCCGGCGACGTTGTCTGTGAGCTTCGCGAAGCGTCGAACGCGGGGCCTACGACTTGATCCGCCCCTACTGTGATGGGATTTCGCGTGGCTCGAACTCGGGGCCGTGTTTGACAATCAGGCTTCGGGCGCGGAACGCGCCGTTCGGTTCGAGCTGGCCCTCGACGATGACTTCCTGGTAGCGGTCTTCGCTGGAGTAGCCAAAGAGGTCGGGCGGCGTGCCGCGGTATTCCACGGGCAGTCGCCCGGAATCGTCCTGCAGGTCGAAGCTGATGAGATTGCTGCCGGTCGCCGACTGGATCGACCCGTCGGCGACGATGCCGTTGACGCGGATCAGGCGGTAGTAGGCGTCGGAGCCCATGTCGCGTACTTCACCGACCGTGTGGTAGTAGACCGTGGCGCCTTGCGTGCCAGTCCAGATGAGGAACCCCACGGCAGCCGTCAGCGCGGCCGCCAGCAGTACGAGCTTCGTCGGCAGTCGGGGGCGGGATGAGGTGGTCGTTGTTGCGTTCATCGTGTCCGCGTCCAGCCTAGCCGACACTCCTGAAGCTGAGTTCGGCCATCTCGTTCAGGATGAGCGACAGAAGGTAAATCGCAAGTCCGAGTCCTACGATCAAGGCCGTGCGGCTTTGCCACCAGGGCCGGCGGTCCGATATCGCAGCCCGGGGCTCCGCGGGCCGGCGACCGGGAACCGCAAGCCGGAACATGGCCAGGGCCAGCAGGGTCTTGCTCACCAGCACCGCGACGTACGCGGCATCGATCGTCTGCTCGGCGAGGCGATTGAAGGTAAGCAGCACGCCCGTGACTACAAAGACGGCGAATCCCGTGCCCACCAGCCGGCCCACGGTTCGCCCCAGGACGGCACTGGAGAGGCCCGCCAGTGGCGTAAGGTTCGGCGCGGCGCGCGCGGCCAGCACCACGATTCCGCCGCCTACCCAGAGCGCTGCGGCAAGTACGTGGATGAAGCGCAGCACGACCAGCAAGGCGACCGGGCTCTCGGCCATGGGACCGCTTTCGCTCAGGCGTCAGGCGCCGGCGACTCCTGGATCGACCGAATGTAGTTGACGAGCGACCACCGCTGCTCGGCCGTGAGCAACGAACTGAACGACGGCATGCGGTTGACGCCGTTCGTTATCGTCCAGAACAGCGCGCCGTCTTGCTGATCCGCAAGTTCCGCGCGGCGCAGCGACGGCGGCGCTTTCTCCTGGTACTGCTCGAACTGCCTGGCCACGTAGCTGTCGCCGTCGGCGTTGGCGCCGTGGCACATGGCGCAGTTGGTTTCGAAGACCGCACGCGCGGCGTCGATCGACTCACCCGTGAACGGCACCGGGTTCTCTTTGGCAATCATGGCAACGAAGTCCGTCACGGGCAGTTCGCCGCCGATGGTCGGAATCGATCCCTCCGGCGCGCCGGGGTGGGAAGGCTCCTGCGTCCGGTATGACTGCTGATAGTGCATCTCCGGGAACAGGTCCAGCGGGTACGCGCCCGTCTCGCAGCCGACGAGTGTCAACGCCGCCAGCAGCCCTACGGCGAGGGCGGCGACGCTGCGGGGTCGCAAGCGGAGTTTCGTCACGTGGTTCCCGGCGCGTGCATCAGGCTGCCCTCTTTGGAGAGCAGATCGATGGGTGACGCTTCTTCGAGGGCGATCTGGGCGTCGGGCATGCGGCGCTCGCGCGCCATGACTGAGATGCCGATGTATCCCTCGGAAATGCGGTCGTCGTAGAGACCCACACCGTCGGGCAGTCGCGATTCGAACAGCACGCCGAGAACGGTGAAGAGCACGGCGCCCAAGAGCGTGCCCTCATACAGGATCTGGATGATTGCTGGAACAGCCACGATGGGCTTGCCGCCGGTGATGATTGGGAGCGAGACCTGCGCGCCGACGATCCAGGCGATGCCGACGGCCATGCCACACGCCGCGCCTGCAAAGGGGAAGGCGAAGAGCCGGTGCTTCGTGTGCCCCTCGCCGAAGGCGCCCTCGGGATAGGGCGTGCTGCTGAGAATCTCGATGTCGTTGTCGTCGAATCCGGCGCTGTGCAGGCGCTCGACGGCGTCGGCCGCCTGGTCCGGCTCCTCGTACAGCGCCAGCAGTTCGCGTTTGGCTTGGGACTGCATTGCCATAGACCTCACTCCCGCATGGCGGCCGGCACGTTGGCCCGACCGACTCGAATGCGGTCGGCCAGAATCTGGCCTTCCTTGATATCCGCGGCCGGCATGATCGGCAGCAGTTTCGAGAACGTCAGGAATCCGAGTATCACCAGGGCAAAGGATGCGGCTACGAGGATGAACTCGGATAACGAGGGGGCGTAGTCGCCGTATGTGAATGTCAGGCCGCTCTTCCGCTCCAGCGCGGGCACCACCACCATGTAGCGCTCCAGCCACATGCCGACGTTGACCAGGATCGTGGTCACGAACATCCAGAAGAAGTTCCGGCGAATGGCGCGGAACATCCACATCGGCACCGGGATGATGTAGGCGCAGATGATGAAGGTGATGGCGATCACCACCCACGGCGGTTCGACCAGTCGCCGCTGCCAAGTGTCGACTTCAGCCGGTTCCGTGCCGTAGAGGCCGAAGAAGAAGTCCAGCAGGAAGAAGAACAGCCAGACGGTGGCCACCACGATCAGCAGGCGGGCCAGCGAGTCGATGTGGTCGCGCGTGATGAAGCGCTTCAGCCCGAAGGCGTAGCGCATCACGATCATGACGGTGACGACCGCCGACACGCCCGAGTGCACGGCCCCGATAACGAAGTACGGGGCAAAGATGGTGTTGTGCCAGCCGGGCACCGACGTGACCGCGAAGTCCCAGGACACGATGGAGTGCACCGAGACGAAGATCGGCAGGATGATGGCCGAGAGCAACAGGCCGGCTACGGTCTGGATCCGCCACTGCCGTGTCGTGCCGCGGAATCCCATGGCCAGCACGCCGTAAATCGCGCGGCTGACCGGGTTGGGGGCTCGGTCGCGCGCCAGGGCCAGGTCGGGCAGGAGCGCGACGTAAACGAAAAGGATCGTCGACGTCAGATAGGTGAAGATCGCCGACGGGTCCCAGACCAGCGGCGACCGCGGGTTGGGCCAGGCGCCGCGGTTCCAGTCGTACGGGAACGTCCAGTACATCGTGCGCCAGGGGCGGCCGGAGTGGATCAGCGGGAACTGCACGGCCGTCAGCAGGGAGAAGATCGTTAGCACCTCGGCGGCGCGCGTGACGGGTCGTCGCCATTCCGCCTGCGTCAGACGCAGGATGGCCGAAACCATGATTCCGGCGTGGCTGACCCCGATCCAGAACACGAAGTTGACGATCAGGAAGCCCCAGTACACCGGGTGGGAGTAGCCCAGGAACTGGAGGCCGAACATCAGCATCAGGATCACGACCACGAACGCCGCCACCAGCAGGCCGTTGAGCGCTCCGCCTACGGCAAAGAACCAGGCCGGCCAGGCGAAGACGAAGTCCAGCAGCTCGCGGTTCGAGGTTTTGGTGTCGGCGACGACCGGTTCTTGCATCAGTCCGGCTTTCCGATCACGAGGACGTGCGTCTTCATGAAGGTCCGCTCTTTACGCAGCATTGAACCCTGGCGCATTTCCCAGCCGTTGAGCACCGGAATCCGGGACGCCGCATACACGAAGACCGCGAACATGAGGCCGATGAATCCAATCATGAACAGGATGTCGAGCGCGTTTGGCCAATAGGGCGCGGGCAACGTCTCCATCGAGTGGCCGAAGGGTGAGGGGTTGGCCATGGGCGCGACGAAGAAACGGATTCGGTCGAACAGGATGCCCACCACAATGAGCGCCGAAACCCCGGCAATCAGCGACAGTGACTGGCGGACCTTGTTGAAGATGAGCAAGCCAAGGGGCAGTGCAAACATCAGCACCGCCGTGAGCACGAAGGGCAGGATGTAGGTGATGGCCACGGTGACCTGCATTGCTGCGACCTCACTAGGGAGGCGGGCATACCAGATCAGCAGGAAGTCGGACCAGAAGAAGTAGAACCACATCAGCGTGGCGGCCACCAGGATCTTCCCAAGCGCCGCCGCTTGCTCATCGCCGAGAAAGCGACCGGCTTCCGGCGAAAACCGGCGCATCAGCGCCGCCGTCAGGAGGGTGATGGCTATGCCGGCCTGGATGCCCGTCACGGCGCTGTACACGGGAAAGATGCCTGACCGCCAGCCTGGTAACAGGCTCTGGCCCAGATCGGTTGAGAGCAGCATGTGCACGAACGCGTAGCCCATCAGGTAGAAGGCGCCGAGCGTGAGGTTGGCGGCGCGTAAAACTTTCCACTGTCGCGCGGTACCCGTCCAATTCAGATAAAGGAGGCGCTGCCAGCGGCCCATGGCGCGCACGCGGCTCGGCGGACCGGCCAGATCGGGGACGGCCGAGAACCACAGCAAGGCCATCCCAGTCAAGAGCAGGATCGACAGCGCCAGCGCGTCGGTCAGGAAGGGAGCGCCGGCGCTGAATCCGAACCAGAGATTCGAGCGCCCCTCCAGTGGCGGCAACGAGGCCATGATCGGAATCAAAAGCACGAAGCTCAGCAGCGATGGCGCCGCGTACAGCGCGGCCACCCGTCGCAGCGGCAGCGCCCAGTACCCCTTCGCCATTCGCGAGGCGTAGGCGATCAACGGCGCCGAGGTCGCGGTGGACAGGATGAACATTAAGACCACGGTCGGATAGGCCCATTCGGCGCGGTCGCCCCAGGCGGTAATCAGCTTGACCACGTACATCACGATTCCCAACAGGCCGAGCGCGGCCAGCAACGCGATCCCCGCCTGGTTCAGCGAGATGTTCAGCGCCTGCGGCCGGTAGGGCGGACGCAGCGAGAGCTTCAGGCCGGCGGCTTCGGGAGCGATCATGCGTGCGCCCCGGCGTGCGCGTGCTCGTCTTCGTGAATCTCGGCGTGCGGGTCCACTTTCTTCAGGTAGATGACTCCCGGGTCGGTCCCGAAGTGCTCCAGCAGCGTGTAGCTGCGGTCGGCCTCGGCCTCCGCCAGCTGTGCGGGATAGCTTTCGGGATTATTGAGGTCGGCAAACACCAGCGCGCTGGTCGGGCACGACTGCGCGCAGGCTGGCTGAACCTCGCCGGGGCGAATCTCGCGGCCCTCGGTGCCCGCGGTCACGTGTGCCCGGTTGATTCGCTGCACGCAGAAGGTGCACTTCTCGATGATGCCCTTCGTCCGCACCGTTACGTCCGGATTGAGCTGGTTGTTCATCGGTTCCGGCCACTCGGGATTCCAGAAGTTGAAGTAGCGCACCGAGTACGGGCAGCCGTTGGCGCAGAAGCGCGTGCCGATACAGCGGTTGTAGACCTGGACGTTCAGCCCCTCGCGATTGTGATAGGTGGCCCAGACCGGGCAGACCGTCTCGCAGGGCGCGTTGCCGCAGTGCTGGCAGAGCACTGGGATAAACCGCGCCTTGGCGTTCGGGAATTCGCCTTCCCAGTAGCGCTCGATGCGGATCCAGGTCTTGGCCCGCCGTTCCAGAACCCGCTGTTCTTCGTTGAGCGCGATGTTGTTCTCGGCCTGGCAGGCCACCACGCAGGCCTGGCAGCCAGTGCAGCGGTCCAGGTCCACCACCATGCCCCAGCGCACGCCCTCGGAGTGAGGGACTTCGGCATCCGTGGGGATCGTCCGTCCCATCTCGGAGACGGCGCTGGCGCGGGCGGCGGCTTCGTTGGCTGAGCTACTCATTTGTGATGGTCACCGTTGCCATTCGTGACTTGCACGATTACTTCCTCGACGTCGTTGCGCGCATTCGGCAAGACCTCGATGGTCGGGAGCTGCCGGTAGTCGCCCGTCGGCCGCACGCGAGCACGGGTAGCCGCCCAGGCGAGGCCGCCTGCGCCGGCCACCGTCAGCGGCGCCAGGCTGGCGAGCACGTTCGAGCCTCGGTCCTCACGCCAGCGGCCCCCGAACGAATGGCCCTGGCCGATCGGCACGCCCAGGATGCCGGGCGCGGCGGCCGGCGAGATATACACCCCCGCCTCAAACTCGCCGTGCGCAGTCTCGATTCGCACGACGTCTCCTCGGGATACGTTCAGCGCCGCGGCCGTCGTCGGATTCATCTCGACCCAGGTCGTCCAGGTAGCCGTGGAGATCGGATCCGGCGTGGCCTGCAACCAGGGGTTGGCCGTCTCGTCGCCGCCGCCCAGCGCCACGCCCTCAAAGGGTATGAGGTGCAGCGGGTACTCGACGCCGTTATCGCTGAATGCCGGCTCGGCCAGCAGGTTGATGTGCCAGTTCGGGGTTCTTGTGAACTCGGGCGCCCAGTCGTCGTTCCAGCCGCCGCCGTTCTTCAGCAGCTCCACCCAGCGCTCCTCGAAATCGCCGCCCCTGAAGACTTCGGCGGCGTTGGCTCGGACCGCATCGCGCATGGTGTCCCAGGGCGGCGCCAGGTTCGGCCGCAGATCGTGCCACAGGGTCAGCAGGATGTCGCCGAAGCTCCGTCCCGAGATTGACGGCGTGACCACCGGCTGCTGCAACCCCACCACGTGCTGGCGCGGCGCCGGGTCGGGCACGTAGTCGCCCCACTCCTCGAACGCGTGGGTGGAGGGCAGCACCAGGTCGGCGTGACCCAGCGTCTCGCTCATGATCGTGCCGATGCCGACGACGAACGGGATCTTGCCCAGCGCGTCGGCGAAGCGCGTGGCTTCGGGCATGCCATAGACAGGGTCGGCCTCAAAAACAATCGCCACGTCGGGGGGCTCACCCTCCAGCCACGTATTGCCGCGGCCGGCCAGGTCGGCGAAGGAGGTCGGTTCGGTCGGCGGCGTCACCGTGCTGCGCAGGTCGGGATTCGGCAGCAGGCCGCCAGGTTGCCCCAGGCTGCCCACCATGTGATTCAGCAGCATGGCGGCCAGGCCGTTGTCCAGCCCGTTCGTGCTGGCCAGGGCCGGTCCGCCGGCAATGGCGAAACCGGGCTGGTGGCTGGCGAACTCACGAGCAATCGCCTGGATTCGCTCCACCGGGACGCCGGTTCGCTCGCTGACGAGGTCGGGCGCATAGGCGTTGAGTGCTTCCAGGCCGCCAATTTCGCTCACCACGCCGAACCAGTTGTCTGGCGGCGCCAGGCCTTCGGCGGCGATGACTTGGGCGATCGACAGCGCCAGCACGCCTTCCTGTCCCGGATGGACATAGACCCATGAATCGGCGTTGGCCCCGGTCAGCGACATGCGCGGCTCGACCTGGATCAGGCGTCCGCGCTCGCCGTGCCCCTGGCGAAACTCACCGTAGCCAACGCCGTATTGCGTGGGCGACAGCCAGGTCGATAGGAAGTCGGCGCCAAACGACAGAATCGAATGCGCATTAGCGATGTCCAGGTAGGGCAGCCGGCGGGCGCCCAACCCGTCTTGCACCGTCTTGCGCCAGACCGTGGATTCCACGGTTTCGTAGACAACGTGCTCGCCACCAAAGGCCGTTGCGAAGTCGCGGGCGATGCGCGCCCGGGTCCCGCTCATGGGCCCCGTTATGACCACAACGCTCCGGGCCTCGGACATCTTCTCGCTGAGCAGGTCGAGTCCGGCGGGCCACTCCAGGTCCTCGAACTCGTTCGCGCCGCGCAGGCCGCGCCGGCGCTTGGGAACCGACAGGCGGTCCGGGTGGTAGAGCGACTGCACGCCGGCCTGGCTGCGCACGTTCAGCTTGCCCTGGTTGACGGGAAAGGCGGGATTGCCCTCGACCTTCTTCGCTCGTCCATCGATCGTGCGCACCACGACGCTGTTTCCGCAGGCGGAGTGCGCGCACGTCGTGGCAAACCACAGTTCCTGGCCCGGCAGGGACAGTTCGGGTTGCAGCACGAAGCTCTGGACCTGCGATTCACGTTCGGGCGCGGCGCAGGCCACGATCGTGGCGCCGCCCGCCAACGCGGCCGAGCCGATGAGGAAGCGCCGACGCGCAATGCCGCTCATGTCGTCCGACCGCCTCACTTGTGACATGTCGCGCAATCCAGCGAGGCGGAATTCTCGCGGTGGCAGCCCTGGCAATCGCCCATGGCGAGGGAGCGTACCTGTTTCACTTCCTCCATCGACGCCACGTCGCCGTGGCATGTCTCGCATGCCACGCCGGCCTGAATGTGAGGCGCGTGGACGAAGCGCACGTGGTCCGGCACCCGGTGCACGCGCGCCCAGTTGACGGGCGTCTTCGTGTCCCAGTGCGCTTGCAGCAATTGGATCTGCGGGCTATCGGTCTTCACCACCGAGTGGCAGAACATGCACTGCTCGACCGACGGCACCGTCGCGGCGGCTTGCGTGCCCACGCCCCGGTGGCAGAACTCGCAGGGGATGGCGGCGTCGCCGGCGTGAACCGAGTGATCGAACGCGATTGGCTGCTCGGGCGCGGGGGTGGCGGTTCCGCCGGCGGCCATCAGGTACAGGAGGATGACCAGGACGCCCGCGCCGCCCACCAGCGGGGGCGCCGTGGCGCCACCGACAATGAGCGCCTGCTTGAGCGTGACGCGCGGTAGAAGGGCGGCCAGGTGTTGCATACGGTTAGATCGCCAGCCGCGGGTAAATCTCGGGCAGGATGTCGAGCGCCAGCAGCGTGCCCTTGATCCCGAGCACGACGACCGCCGTGCAGCCCATCGCAACAATCAGATAGAGCGGGGCTCGCATTCGCCGGGCCGCGGCCGCCGGCAAATCGCCGGTGTCCATCAGTGAGGGAATCATGGCGTGCGCCAGCATGTAGGTGAGGCCGGTGACGATCATCGCCGCGGCGAAGAACCAGAGGTGCGCAACCAGTTCAGAGAGCCTGACCCAGTCGGCCTCCGTGAGTTCGCTCAGTTGCACCCGTGCGTCTCCGTCAGCAACCGGCGCGACACGTTCGGCGGCGCATGGTATCCGACCCGTGCGCCTGATGCGCGGGTGGCGCGTCGTCTATTGGCCCGACCGACAAAATGAGGGCAGGGCAGCATCAGGCGAATTTCGTCTCCGGGCCGGGCGACAACGTGAAATGTTTCACAAATCACCCCGAACCGCAAGAAATGCCGACGCCAGATCCTCCGCGAAAACGTCTCAGGCGCGGCTGCGCTGCTGCTGTCACAATACGGTTTCGACTCGTGATGTCCGGACGTATGGACCCACGCTCTGATTTGTTCTCGCTCTGACCCGGTCAGAAAGGACTGAAACCGCCATGAAGATGTACATCGCCGGCGCCTGGACGAACGGGCAGTCGAGCATGGACGTGCTCAATCCCTACGATGGCTCCGTCGTTGATACGGTGCCGCGCGGCACGGCGGCGGACGTGGACCGCGCCCTGGACAGCGCGGTGCGCGGCGCGCGCGTGATGGCCGAGTTGACCGGCTTCGAGCGCTACGAACTGCTGCACCGAACGGCCGATCTCATCGTGGCCAACACCGAGAGCCTGGCGACATGCCTCACGCGCGAAGAGGGCAAGATCATTTCCGAGGCTCGCATTGAAGTCGAGCGGGCCGCCGAGATCATCTACCTGTCGGCCGAAGAGGCGAAGCGGCTCGACGGTGAGGTCATTCCGCTCGAGGGCGGGCCGGGCGTGAAGGGCAAGTTCGGCTTCACCATGCGCGTGCCCTGCGGCGTGGTCGCCGCCGTGACCCCGTTCAACTTCCCGCTGCACCTGGTCTGCCACAAGGTCGGCCCCGCTCTTGCGGGCGGCAACGCGGTCGTGGTCAAGCCGGCCAGCGACACGCCGCTGATGGCCCTGCGCCTGGTCGAGTTGCTGCTCGAGGCCGGCGTGCCCGCGGAAGCCGTACATTGCGTCACCGGCTCCGGCGCCGAAATCGGCGACGCCCTGGTTTCCGACCCGCGCGTCCGCAAGATCAGTTTCACCGGCAGCCGCGATATCGGCGAGCGCATCTGCAAGCAGGCCGGGATCAAGAAGGTCACGATGGAACTCGGCTCCAACGCGCCGGTGATCGTGATGCCGGACGCGGACATGGACAAGGTCCGCACGGTCATCCCGCAGACGGCCTTCGCCAACGCCGGGCAGGTCTGCATTTCCACGCAGCGCGTGATCGTGCCCGCGCCGGTGTACGACGAACTCGTCGAGACCCTGGTGCCCGCCGTCGCGGCCCTCTCGGCCGGCGACCCGCTTGATCCGGCCACGTCGGTCGGTCCGATGATCCGCGAGTCGGACGCGGCACGCGTCGGCGACTGGATCGACGAAGCGGTGGGCGAGGGCGCCGAACTGCTGGTCGGCGGTGGGCGCTCGGGCCAGCTGTTCGAGCCGACCCTGCTGGCCGGCGTCAGCCCCGAGATGCGCGTGTCCTGTGAAGAACTCTTCGGCCCCGCCATGGGCGTGACCCGCGTGGACGACGTGGACCAGGCGATCGAGCTGGCCAACGACTCGATCTACGGCCTGAGCGCGGCCATCTTCACCCAGGACATCGACACGGCGATGCGCTTCGCGCGCAGCGTCGACTCAGGCAACATCCACATCAACTGGGGCAGCCAATGGCGCACCGACCTGATGCCCTACGGTGGCCTGAAGGACAGCGGCATGGGCAAGGAAGGCCCCAAGTACGCGGTCGAGGAGATGACCGAGTACAAGCTGGTGGTTATTCACGACTGAATCGCGCCGCGCTCCCTCAGCCGGCTGATCGCCACCAGGGACGCGACGCCGGCCGCCCCCCCCCCCCCCAAAAAAAACGCCGGCGCCGCCGCACCCGCCGCCAAAGCCCCCACCCGCAATTTAAACCCGGGGGGGAATTGCAGGGGCGCGGTTAGAGGGCCCCCGTGGATTTAAATGAAACGCCATTATAAACCGCGGGGGGCCAAAACCCGGGGTTTG
>JAPPLN010000097.1:0-57872 GCA_028874175.1 Chloroflexota bacterium | reverse complement strand
TGGTTTTTATCCACGACTCACCCGCGCCCCGCCCCCACCGCCGGCTGCTCCCCACCCGGGCCGCCCCGCCGCCCGCCGCCCCCCCCCACAACACCGGGGGGGGCGCGGCGTCACCGGCGGCAATGGCCAGCAGCGCCGCCAGCGCCACCCCGATCGAATATGCGGTCGAGTCGATGGCCATGGCCTGGCCCAGACGCCCGTGCGGCGTCACGTCCGCCGCCAGCGCCACGATCAGCCCCTGGAACACGCTCTGCGTGAACGCGTACGGCACCCACAGCGCCAGCAACGCGCCAAACGCGTCGATCTGCCCGTAGACCGCCGTATTCACCGCCCCGACCGCCAGCGCCACGGCCAATGCCCCGCGGCGACCCCAGCGGTCCGAGAGCGCCCCCACCGCCACCTGCGCACTGGCCCCGCCGACGGCTGAGAGAAACACCAGCCACCCCACAGCCGTCAGGTCGCCGCCCGCGTCCACCAGTTTCGGCCCGGCCAGGATGATGAAGGCGCCGTACGTCACGGTGGTGCAGGCGCGGATGAACGCCAGGATCCGAATCGCCGGCACACGCGTCAGTTGCAGCAGCTCGCGGATCTTGACTTCGCCGGCGCGCGGCGCCACCGGCACAGCCGGCAGCAGCGTGAGCGCCGCCAGCGCCGCCGCGCCGATAATCAGGGCAGCGACCAGCGCAAAGACTCGAAACCCGAACGCGTTAGCCAGCACCCCCAGCGCCAGCCCGCCGACGCCGGGCGCCACCCCGACGGTGAAACTGACCAGCGACGACGCCAGTCCCCGTCGCGCCGCCGGCGCCACCTGCATGGCATAGGTCTGGGAGGCCGACCAATGCAACCCCAGCGCCAGGCCGCCGAAGGGGGCCGCGACGATGAACAACCCGAGGTCCGGTGTGACGATCATCACGGCCACTAGCACGGCCAGACCGGCCAGACCCAGCGCGTACGTTCGCTGGCTGCCGAACCGGGCGATGGGCACCGAGGCAAAAATCCCCAGCACGGCCCGCGCTCCGTGCATGGCCACCAGCAGCACGCCCGCTCCCGCGACGCCGCGTCCAAGGTCGTCCCGCACGAACAGCGACAGGAAATTCACCACCGGCAGCCAGCCGGCCACGCCCAACCCCATGATCGCGATCAGCGTGACGAAGCGGCGCGAACCAAGTCGCGCCGAGGGATCAGCCGCCTGGCTGGTTACCGCGCTTCTCAAGTCCGGTCTCCGTCGTCGCCGTCACTCCGGCGCCGACCGCGTTGAGCGCGCGAACCGTAGCAGCCCCCACGGTCAGGTGCTCGACGAGGCCGATTCCGGCTGGTGGATTTCGACGGTAGCGAAGCTCACGCTGACGGTCCGCCGGCGGCCGCCGTCCGCCTAGAATCCAGGCAGAGCGTCGCGACGCCGCGGGAGTTACGCGCTGGAGGCACTGGGCCGGTTCACGGTGCGGTGGCGCTGGCCGATCATTGCGGCCTGGCTGCTCGCCGCGTCCCTTTCGTTACTGGCGCTCCCGCAGGTCGGTTCGATCCTGCGGGCCGGTGGATTCTCCGCCGAGGGCATCGAAGCTGAAGAAGCCTTCGAGCGCTACGAACAGGACTTCGGCGCCGTCGGCTCGCCCATTCAGATCGCCTTTCACCACGACGAATGGCGAGTCACGGACGAGGCCTTCGCGGCCGAGGCGGCTCGCGTGCTGGCCCCGTTGGCGGCCCTGCCGGACGTCATGCGGGTCTCGACTTACCAGGACAACCCGACCCAGATCGCGCCCGGCGGCCACACGGCCTACGCCACCCTGTTCTTCGACCTGCACCCCGACGTGGCCCACCGCGTCGTGCCCGAGCTTCGCGGGCGGCTGGCACCGTCGGAACTCGACGTACACATCGCCGGCTCCCCCGTCTACTACTCCGACATTCAGACGCTGAGCGAGTCCGACCTGCAGCGAGCGGAGACCGTGGGTCTGCCGTTCGCGCTGATCGTGCTGGTGCTGGTCTTCGGGTCGGTGGTCGCGGCCGGCATTCCCGTGCTGGCGGGCGGCGCGAGCGTGGTTGTCGGGCTGGCGCTGCTGTGGCTGTTCGGCCAGCAGGTCGGCTTCTCGATCTTCGCGCTGAACGTGGTGACGCTGGTGGGGCTGGGGCTGGGCGCCGACTACTCCCTCATCCTGGTGAGCCGCTTCCGCGAGGAGTTGGCGGCGGGTCGCACCACCGAGGACGCGGTGCCCCGCACGGTCGGCACGGCCGGAAAGGCCGTGGTGTTCTCGGGCGCGGCGGTTCTGACCGGGCTGGCGTCGCTGATGGTGTTCGAGTTCATGATGCTTCGCTCCATCGGCGCCGGCGGCGCGCTGGTCGTGCTGATTGCTGTCGCGGCCGCCACGACCTTTGTGCCGGCCCTGCTGGCCGTGCTGGGTCCGCGCGTCAACCGATGGCGCGTGTGGCGGCCGCGCGTCGGTCCCCAGAATGGCTGGGCGCGGCTGGCGCGTGCCGTCATGCGGCGGCCGTTGCCAATCTTCCTCAGCGTTTCTTTGTTCCTCGTGGTGCTGGGTCTTCCGTTTCTGCACGTCCGCCTCAACGCGCCCGACGCCAGGGTGCTCACGCCGGACTCGCCGTCCCGCGTGGCCTACGAGTTTCTGCGGGACGAGTTCGGCGAAGGCCACCAGACGCCGTTGTTCCTCGTGTCCCGCTACCCCGGCGGTGCGCTGGCCCCCGACGCTGTAGCCGCGCAGCACGCACTGACCCGCGCGCTGGAAGCCGATCCGCGCGTCGCCAGGGTCGGCGGCATCACCGCCCTCGACCCGCGAATCACACTTGAGCAATACCAGTTGCTGTACAGCTACGCGCCTGGGATTGGAGACCCGTGGGCCAGGGCGCTGGCCGAGACATTCACGCGCGAGAACGCCGCCTTCCTGCTGGTTGAGCCCAGCGTGCCCTCAACGTCGCCGGAAGCCGAAGGCCTGGTCGAGGCCATCCGCGCCTACCGCGACGCCAACGGGCTCGACTTGCTCGTCGGTGGCGGTGCGGCCGGACTGAAGGACTTTGTCGACCGGCTCTACACCGACTTCCCCAAGGCCGTGCTGCTGATCCTGGTGATCACCTACGTGGTGCTGGCCGTGCTCTTCCGGTCGGTCGTGCTGCCGCTGAAGGCCGTGCTGCTGAACGTGCTGAGCCTGCTGGCCAGCTTCGGCGCGCTGGTGCTGGTGTTCCAGGACGGCTGGCTCTCAAACGTGCTGCGCTTCGAGCCGCTGGGCTACATCGATTCCCTGTTGCCCGTCGTTCTCTTCGCCATGCTCTTCGGCCTGAGCATGGACTACGAGGTCTTTCTGCTCTCCCGGGTCAAGGAAGCGCACGATGAAGGCCGGTCCAATACCGAGAGCGTGGCGATCGGCATGGAACGGAGCGGCCGCGTGGTCACTAGTGCGGCCCTGGTGGTCATCGCCGTCTGCCTGGCCTTCGTGACGGCCGACATCGTGCTGATCAAGGCATTGGGCCTGGGCGCGGCCATTGCCGTCTTTGTGGACGCCGCCATCGTGCGCGCCCTTCTGGTGCCGGCCACCATGCACCTGCTGGGGCGCTGGAACTGGTGGGCGCCCTCGCTGCGCTGGCCGCGGCTTAGGCGCGCCACGTGATTCGGCGCGCGCTGTGCCTGGCCCTGGCCACCGTCCTGCTGGCCGCCTGCGGAGCAGTTGCGCCGCCGCTGCTTGACGCGCCGACCGACCGATTCGATGCCTCCTCGCTGCCCCCCATCGAGCTGCCCCGAGACGATGCACCGCACGCCAACCTGACCGAGTGGTGGTACGTCAGCGGCCATTTGCAGACGGCCGAAGGTGATCCCTTCGGCTTCGAGTTCGCACTGTTCCAATCAATCCGTGGGGCTGCCCCGCCCGGCTACGCCGCCCACTTCGCCGTGACCGACATCGGCCGCCAGCGCTTCCACTACGGCGAGCGCACCGAGGTGGCCGACCCGTACGCGGGACCGTCAGGCCAGCCAGCGGGTCTCGACCTGTCTGTGGAGGGCTGGACCCTGCGCGATGTGCCCGGAGGCTTTTCCATCTCCGCGGGTCTCGACACCGTGGCTCTCCAGGTGGAGCTCATCCCGACTAAGCCGGCCGCCATCCACAACGAAACCGGCATCCTGGATTTCTCCCCATTCGGCTGGAGCTATTACTACTCCTATACGCGCGCCGCCGTACGCGGCGTGCTGCTGGACCAGGGCCTGCCGCGGCCGGTGACCGGCACTGCCTGGATCGACCACCAATGGGGCGACTTCATCTCAGTCACCTCCGGCGGTTGGGACTGGTACAGCGTCCACCTGGATGACGGCCGGGACTTCACCGCCTCCGTCGTCCGCGACGAAACGGGCGCCACGGTGCTCCGGTACGGCACGTTGGTCGGCCCCGCCGGCGAGACGCGGCACCTGCGGGCTGACGAACTGGAGGTTCGAGCCACCGGCAGTTGGACCAGTCCGCACACGGGTGTTGTGTATCCGTCGGGCTGGACGATCTCGGTTCCGGATGAAGGCCTGCGTTTGCGCCTGGAACCGTTCCTCCGAGACCAGGAGCTGGACACCCGCGCCAGCACCGGCGTCGTGTACTGGGAAGGCGCCGTGCACGTCAGCGGCGACGGCGGCGAAACCGGCCTGGGCTACGTGGAACTGACCGGCTACCGGCCGTAACCGTCGCAGTCGGCGCGCTGCGGCGATCCGGCGTACCATCAACGGCCGCGCTGATCTGACGGGATCGAAGCTCATGTCCGCTCGCCAGGCTCGCATCGGCGTCATTGGCGCCGGCTGGTGGTCTACCTACACGCACATTCCGGGACTAATCGAGAACCCCCACGCGCACTTGGCCGCCATCTGCGACCGCAGCGAGGAGGCCTGCGAACGCGCCACCACGGCCTTCCCCGGCCCGGCCGCCTACGTGGACCTGGAAACCATGCTTGCCGAAACCGAGCTTGACGGCGTGGTCATTGCCGTGCCCCACGCGGCGCACTATGACGTCGCGACTCGCTGCCTGGACGCCGGCCTGAACGTGATGCTGGAAAAACCCATGGTGCTGACGGCCAGCCATGCCGCCGACCTGGTTCGCCGCGCCGACGCCCAGGGCGTCGAGCTCATCATTGGCTACCCCTGGCACTTCACGCGCACCGCCATCCGGGCCCGCGAGGTCCTGGATTCGGGCGAGCTCGGCGCCATCCAGCATGTCGTCTGCACGTTTTCGTCCATGGTGGTCGAGTTCTACCGCGGCAACGACGCCGCCTATCAGCCGGTCTTCGAATGGACCGTCGCCGGTCCCGGCGACGTCTATGCGCGCCCGGAACTCTCCGGCGGCGGCCAGGGACACCTGCAAATCACCCACTCTTCGGGCCTGATGTTCTTCGTCACCGGATTGCGCGCCCGGCGCGTCGGCGCGCTGATGAACTCGTTCGACCTCCCCGTTGACCTGGTAGACGTCATGACCGTGGAGTTCGAAGGTGGTGCGCTGGGCGTCGTGTCCAGCACCGGCAACGTGCCCGTGGGCGACGCCGGCCAGCTGGATATCCGCGCCTATTGCGAGCACGGCTATGTGCTGCTGGACGCGATCTCCGGCTCTCTGGAGATCCACCGCCGCGACGGGTCCATCGAGCGCGACCAGTTGCCGGCGGACGATTCCTACCCCCGCTTCGCGACGGCAGCCAACCTGGTGGACGTCTGCCTGGGCCGCGAGTCCAATGGTTCGCCGGCCGAGT
Source organism: Chloroflexota bacterium (assembly GCA_028874175.1). GTDB lineage: Bacteria > Chloroflexota > UBA11872 > UBA11872 > UBA11872 > UBA11872. The sequence goes on along the minus strand of JAPPLN010000097.1, from coordinate 52,163 downwards.
TCGGGCATCGTTCCGTTGAGCTGCTGGACGCCGCCTACCGCTCGGCCGAGAACGCCGGCCGCATGATTGAGGTCAGCGATCTCTACGCCTGAACCGGCGGACCAGCCCTCAACCGCCGCCGCCGAACTTACCGTCACGCCGGAGGCCGCCCTCGCCCTTCACACGGCGCTGCAGGATGCGAACGGGAGCGACGAGCAGACCCGCGCCATTCGTATCTCGCTCGACACGTCCAACCGCATGCGCCTGTCCGTAAGCGACATCTGGAAGGGCGATCGCAAAGTCGTGTTCGACGGTCGAATCATCCTGGTCGCCGAGCCCGAAGTGGCCGACGCCCTGGGCGGACGCACGCTGGCCATTCAGACCGCTGGTGGCCGGTCGTCGTTCGCACTGCGGCCCACGCAAGACTCGGCGACCTAGGCGGGCGTGGCTGCCAGCAAGGGCGCGAGCAACTCGTCCAGATCGTCGTCGCTGAGCGGGCCCACCCAGCGGCGAACCAGCACGCCCTGGGGGTCAATCACAAAGGTCTCGGGTAAGCCGGTCACGCCGAACTCGACCGGAATCAGCCGCGTGGTGTCTTCGGCGTTCGGGTAGGTCACGCCCGTCTCGTTCAGAAACTCCATGGCCGCTGACTGGTCGTCCCAGACGTCAATGCCCAGGATGGTCACGCCGGCGGATTCCAGCCGCACGGCCGCGCGTTGCAGCACCGGCGCTTCCAGGCGGCAGGGCGGACACCACGTGGCCCAGAAATTCAATACGACGATCCGTCCGCGATAGTCCGAAAGCTGAATCCGCTGCCCGTCAAACGACGTCAGCACAAAGTCGGGCGCCGGGCGCGGGCGGACGTCCGTGGCTCGGCCGATCGAGATGATTCCCAGGCCGCTGCGCTCGTTTCCGCCCCGCATCACCAGCCCGATCACCACGATCAACGCTACCAGCGTCGCGATGCCGGCGATCGCCGCCACCAGTTGCGGCGCCGTTAGTCGCTGAGGCTGGGAAGCGTCCATGGGATGGCTGCTCCTGAAACGCGATCGATGCCGACAATCGGCGAATTCGAGCATAGCCGCGCCGCTGTCCGGCCGCTTATGTAGGCGATCTCACCACCGCCGACTCGCGTTGTCCCGCAGAATGCTTGGATAATGGCCTTCAGGCAGCAATCGGGGCGGAACTGGATGCGCCTACGCGGAAGAGAATTCGGGCGACGTCGGGTATTCGCCGGAATCGGCGCGGGGGTGCTGGTTGCGGCCTGCGGCGAGACGGCCGTTTCCGAATCCACGCCGGCGCCGACCACTGCGGCTTCCACCGACGTCTCGGGCTTTCCCGCCGGCGAGACACGCCCCGCGTCCGACTTCACGTTCGAGACCTACCAGGGCGCGGATCTGGTTGGCGGCGAAACCGTCCAGTTCAGCCAGATCCTCGCGGCCGGCAAACCCGTGGTCCTGAATTTCTGGGCCGCCCAGTGTCCGCCCTGCCGGGTGGAAATGCCGGAATTCGATCACGCGTGGCAGGCCGCCAAAGACCGCGTGTTGCTGCTGGGCCTGGATGTAGGTCCCCTCATAAACCTCGGCACTCGCGCGGAAGGCCAGGCGCTTGCCGAGGAGTTGGGCGTAACCTATCCCGTGGGCACCACATCGGACGCCACCGTCATGCAGCGTTACCAGGTCCTGGGCATGCCTTCCACCCTCTTCATCACGACCCAGTCCCAGATCCACCGTCAATGGACTGGCATCCTGGACCAGGCCGCCACCACCGAATTCATGAACGAGTTGGTCCAGGCGTCAGGAGGCTGAGGTGACTGCGCCATGAGCGTCGTTCCGGGTTCCCGGTCGACCCGCGGCCCCTGGCTCAGCGCGGCGCTCAGCTACGGCCTGCCGGGGCTGGCGGTAGTCGTTCTGATCGGTGTGCTGATCTCGCTCCAGGCCAACGCCGAGGCTGCCGTGTCCGAATTCGCCGGCGCGCTGCCAATCGGTTTCGCCGCCGCCGCCGGCGTCGTCGCCAGCGTGAATCCCTGCGGTTTCTTCATGTTGCCCGGCTACGTCGCCTACCAGCTCGGAACGCAGGAAGCCGGATACGACCAGCTGTCCGGATTCCGACGGGTGTCGCGGGCTTTGGCCGTGGGGCTGATGGCCACGCTCGGTTTCGTGCTCATTTTTGCCGCGGTCGGGGCGGTCATCGCGGCCGGCGGGACATTTCTCGGCCGCATCTTCCCGTTCCTTGGTCTGTCGGTCGGCGTTCTCATGGTCATCTTCGGCGCCTACCTGCTCGTCACCCACCGCTACATCGGCGTGCTGGCTGCCAGCCGCATCCAGGTCACGCCACAGCGCAACCTCGGCAACGCCTTCGTGTTTGGACTCGGCTACGCGGTCGGGTCGCTCAGCTGCACCCTGCCGATCTTCCTGGTCGTCGTCGGCGGGGCGCTGGGCGCGGCCGGCTTCCTCGCCTCCTTCAGCCAGTTCCTCGCCTTCGCCCTCGGCATGGGCGTGGTCGTGATCGCCGTCACCGTCGGCGCCGCCGTCTTTCGGGACGCCGTCGCCCGCTTCCTGCGCGGCGCCCTTCCGCACGTCCACCGCGCCAGCTCACTCTTTCTGGTCGGCGCCGGCGGCTATCTCATCTACTACTGGGTCTTCTTCGCCGGGCTGAATCTCTAGATTTCGTCGGTAAAGCCGCCAGGAGCCCTTGAGCGGATCTCGTCCCACTCCTCCCGCAGGACCGCGTAGATGACACCGGCTTCGCGGGTCTCGAGCTTTTCCCCTCTGGGCGCGTGAGGAATCGTCCCCTCGTGGGTCATGCCGAGTCTCTCCATGACGCGAATCGAGGCCCGATTCCTGCTGTTCGCACCCGCCTGCACCCGCGCCAGTTCCGGTAACGTCGCGAACGCCGCGTCGATCACGGCCCTCACCGCCTCCGTCATGTAGCCGTTGCCCCAGTGACGCCGGGCCAGCGCATACCCGAGTTCGCCTCGCCGATGCTGGTGATCGAGCCGCAGATTAATCCCACCAGACGCGCGTCCGGCAACCTCGATCGACCAATCTGGGTGGGTCGACCAGTCCTCCAGGACCCACCGCGCCACCGCCTCCTCGGCGTGACGCCGCTCGTACGGCTCGGGAACGGGCAGAAATCGCGACCACTCCGGATCGGCGGCATACGCCAGCACGTCCTCCGCATCCGCCAGCGTCCACCGGCGCAGGACCAGCCTCGCCGTCTCAATTCGCTCCGGCAACAGCGGCACGTCGCTCATGAGTCGAGCGCCCGCGGCGTCCAGTCGGTTCGCAGCATTCCGTAGACCGCCAGGTCAATCAGTTCGCCCCGGCGCACAAAGGCGCGGCGCATCACCGCCTCCCGCTGCATCCCAACCTTTTCCAGCACCCGAACCGACGCGACGTTGAGCGGATCGACGCGACCCCAGACCCGCCCGAGCTGCGTGTCCAGGAACACTCGGTCCACCACCGCGCGGACTGCCTCCGTCGCCAGGCCCTGGCCTCGAAGGTCCGGTCGCATCGCGTAGCTCAGTTCGGCCTGCCCGTGCTCGGGCTCGATGTTCAGTCCGACCCAGCCGACTATCCGGCCATCGATCTCAATGGCCCACGTCGGCTCGGTTCGCCAATGCGCCAGGAAGCGCCGGGCAACCCAGCGCTCCGCGTCACGTCGCTGGTAGGGCTGCCGCGCGTCCGGCAGCAGCCGCATCCAGATGTCCTCGCACGCGAAACTGAAGACGTCGTCCGCGTCCTCCAGGCGCACCCGGCGCAGCGTCAGGCGAGGCGTCCGAATGGCCGCCGCCAGCTTTGGCATCCGGGCTGCGTCAGCGTCGCCCAACGCGTCCTCCGGTCGTAGGCAGGTCTGCGAGCACGTACCAGTCTGACGCATAAATGCATGTTCGGGCCGCTGCTAGCATCGGCCTGTGCTGCGCCGAATCCTTGAACTCCCCGATCCCGTGTTGCGCGAGGTCGCGGACCCGGTACCCACGGTCACGCCCGAAGTCGAGGCGTTGGTCGACGACATGTTCGCCACCATGCACGCCAACCTGGGCATTGGGCTCGCCGCGCCCCAGGTGGGGGAACTCCTGCGGCTGGTCGTGATCGAACTCCCGCCCAACGAGAAGGACCCGCAAGCCGGCATGCGATACGTCCTCATCAACCCCGAGCTGCGCCGGCTGGGTGAGCGCGAGAGCATGAGCGAGGGATGCCTGTCCCTCCCTGGCTTTCGCGCGATGGTGGAGCGCGCGCACACGGCGACGGTTACCTACACGGGCCTCGATGGCCGGTCCGCCCGGCTTGACGCTCACGGATTGCTGGCGCAGGCCCTGCAGCACGAGATCGATCACCTGAACGGCGTGCTCTTCGTCGACCATCTGGACTCCCTGGACGAACTTGAACAGATTCCGCCGGACGGTCTTGAGTGGGTTCCGGCGCCTGCCGAGGAGGACGCAGACCAGGAAGACACGTAGGCCTAGCGAGACACCTCGCGGATGAAGTGGCGAAGCTCTGGCACCAGCAGATCGCCCAGCGCCAGTTCCACCGCCGCTGTAGATCCCGGCCCGCATACCACCAGGGCCCGCCGGAACTTGCCGGCCACCGCTCGCGACAAGATCGAAGCCGCGCCGATCTGGTCCCAGCTGGCACGCCGGAACCACTCCCCGTAGCCGTCCAGCACCTTCTCCAGCATCGGCGTCACCGTGTCCACCGTGATGTCCCGATCGCCCAGCCCGGTCCCGCCCGTGCAGAAGACGAACCGGCTGCCGGCGTCAATGGCGGCGCCCACCGCGGCTCGGATGTCGTCGGCCTCGTTGCGGATCAGGGCCTCGTGAATCACCTCGTGGCCGCCAGCCTGGATCAGGGTAGCCGCCGTGCGCCCGGACCGGTCGGTCCGTTCGGTACGGCTATCGCTAATCACAATCACGGCACAGGGCACGGCGCCAATCTGCTCGGCCTCGTGCCGGTGCTCCTGAGTCGATGCGGATGCGTCGTGCGTTTGGTCGTGACTCACGCGACTCACTCTTTGGCCGAGGGGTTTGATCCGAAATCATACCCAGCGGATTCCTGCCCACTGGTACGCTCGAACTATGCCTGAAACCAAGCTCACGCCGCCGACGGAGCCAACAGGGGCTCCGGCCACGATCAACGTGCGCGTCTTGTTTTTTGCCTCGCTGGCCGACCTGATGGGTGGCAGGCAACGGAGCCTCGCCCTTGCTGCACACGCCACGGTCTCCGACGCCCTTCGCGAATTAGCGCAGAGTGCACCCGACTTCGCCTCGCGTGTCCCGCACGTATCGTTCGCCGTGAACGAAGCCTTCGTAGGGGCGGACACTCCCTTGTCGGACGGCGACGAACTGGCACTGATCCCTCCGGTCTCCGGCGGATGATTGTCGAACTCACGTCCGAACCCATCGACGTCCCACGGCTGATCGCCCACGTCAACAAACCGTCCAACGGCGGGATCTGCACGTTCCTGGGCGTCGTGCGGGACAACGCCGAAGGCCGGCCAGTCGTCAAGTTGGGCTACGAGGCATACGAATCGATGGCCGTCGCCCAGATGCGCGCGATCGTCCAGGAGGCCATGCAGCGCTGGGGCCTGGACGCAGTGGCGCTGTCCCACCGCACCGGTGAACTCCAGATCGGCGAGGCCAGCGTCGCCATCGCCGTCGGCGCACCCCATCGCGCAGAGGCCTTCGAGGCCTGCCGCTTCATCATCGACACCCTCAAAACCCGCGTCCCTATCTGGAAAAAAGAGTTCTTCCAGGATGGCGCGGTCTGGGTCGAACCGGTCTCGTCTCAGCCGTCTGCAGGCTGACGGAAACTCGTGCGCCGGTGTGTCCAACGCAAGACTGGACCGTAGCGCTGCTGGCCTATCCGACATCCTCCGGCGGCTCGTACCCTAATCGCGCCGCTTCCTCGTAGGCGGCCTGCGCCTCTTCGGCGCGTCCCAGTTCATCCAGAATCTGCCCGCGGGTGTAGTGCGCAATGCCCAGTTCGGGATTCGCCGCCACCGCCGCCTCGATGTCCTCCAGCGCCAGGTCCAGATCGCCCAACAACATCCGCGCGTCGGCCCGGTTATTCAGTATTCCCGCGTCATTTGGCCGCAGTTCCAGCGACCGGTCGTAGTCGGCAATCGCCTCCTGGTAGCGCTCGGCCTGGTGGTGCAGCAGGGCGCGCGCCGCGTAGGCGGACGCGTCGCTCGGGTCTATCGCTATGGCAACCGCCAGGTCCTCCAGCGCACCGGGCTCATCGCCGAGAGACATGCGGATGCTGGCCCGCAACTCATAGGCCAGGGGCAGTCCGGGCTCGTCCTCGATAAGCGCGTTCACCACGGCCAGCGCATCGTCCAGCCGCTCAGCGAAGCGCAGCACGTCGGCGTAGAGAAGCCGCACGCCCAACCGCTCGGGCGCGGCCGCCACTGCGCGTTCCAGGTCCGCCAGGGCCGGCTCGATGTTCTGAAGGTCGAGATACAAGCGCGCCCGCTCGGCCAGGTAGTCGGGGTGGTCGCCGGCAATGTCCAGCGCACGCGTCAGTGCCTCGATGGCGCCCTCCACATCACCCTGTGCGCTGAGTGACTGCGCCTGCCCGGCATGCGCCAGTGGATTGAGAGGATCGATACGCGCGGCCGCGCCATAGTCCTCGGCTGCGCCCATGGCGTCGCCCAGCGCAAGTCGTATGTCGCCGCGCGTGAAGAGGGACGGCAGGAATTCCGGAGCAATCTCCACCGCATACGTTGCCTCGGCCAGCGCTCGTTCCAAATCGCCGTTCCCCTGCAAGGTCAACGCCAGAACCAGTGCGGGCCGCGGATCGTCGGGCGAAGCGGCCTTCGCCTGCTCCAGGTCATTGATGGCGGCATCGATGTCCTCCATCGCCATGTACAGGCGCGCGCGCTCGATCAGATAGCCGGTGTTATTGCCGGAAATGTCGATAGCACGCGTAAGGGCGTCAACGGCGCCGGCAAGATCGCCTTGCGCCGCCAGGGCCCGTCCGTGCCCGAGGTGCGCCGAGGCGTTAAGCGGCTCGATTCGTACGGCCGCCGTGTAGTCCTCGGCGGCGGCGGCAGCGTTTCCCAACGCCAGGTGAATGTCGGCACGCGTGATGAGCGCGGGTAGAAACTCGGGCGCCAGCTCAACGGCTCGCGTCGCCTCGGCCAGCGCGCCTTCCAGGTCGCCGGCGAACTGATCCGCCAGCGCCATCCCCATCAGGGGACGCGGGTCGTCGGGTGCCGCCGTAGCCGCAGATTCGAATACCTTCCGAGCCTCCTCGAGATCGCCGCCCCGCAAAAGCTCCAGCGCGCGCTCGAGGTCGGCCTGAATCGATACCGGCGCTGCGGCCGCACCCGGAGCGGCGGGCGGTGGTGCAAAGTCTGGCGGCGCCGTAATCACCGGGCTGGCGGTTGGGGTGGCCGTGACGCGGCCGATGGGACCGCCGGCCCGCAGGTTCACTGTCGGAAGCCGCGGCGGCGCGTCCGTCGCCGGCGACTGCGGGGCCGTTGGCGCAGCGGACGGCGTTATTGGCGCTGCCGCCGGCGATGGGGTGTCCGCCGTCACTGTGACGGGCGGCGGATCGGAGGGCGACTCGCCGCAAGCCATCGCGGCGGCTGCCAGAAGCACCCCCCCGAGCAGCAGGCCGGTGGCTTCCCAGCGGCGCCGCATGCGGGCAGGCAGACGGCCGGTCACGACGGCGCCGGAAAGCCCATCGCCAACGCGAATTCGTCCTGAAAATCCGGGACCGCCGACAGTTCCACGTACGACACCCGCGCCGGCAGATCCATGGCCCGAACGCGCGCTGTCAGCGAAAGCAGGCACATCCGCGCCCCATGTCCCGCCGCATTGCCCACCGCGCGGATGGCCTCCGGACCCACGTCGGGCACCAGGCCGATCGCGATAGCCCCGGCCGGATCGATGTAGCTGCCGAAGGCGCCCGCCAGGATCACCTCGTCAAGGTCGTCCGCCGTCAGCCCGGCGTGGTGCATCAGCACATTCACGCCGCAGCGGATGCTCCCCTTGGCCAGTTGCAGCTGCCGGATGTCCTGCGCATGCAGCTTGATGGCCGAATCAGGGTCGTCGGCCGATCCGTACAGCACGATCGCGCCGCCGGTCTTGTCCGGGATGATCCGGTCGGCATGGGCCGGGACGGCTTGCTCGGCCTCTTCCTGCCAGAGCAAGCGCCCACTCGGTGTCACAAGTCCGGTTCGCACCAACTCGGCCACGGCGTCGACCAACCCCGACCCGCAGATCCCGACGGGCTCGGCGTTGTCGATCGCGTCTACCTCTATCGCGTCATCCTCTATGCGCACGCGCTCGATCGCGCCGGGCGCCGCCCGCATGCCTTGCGAGATCTCAGCGCCTTCAAACGCCGGTCCCGCCGGCGCTGCCGTAGCAAAAAGCTCCCGGCCTTTTTGCAACACAATCTCGCCGTTGGTGCCAACGTCGATCGCCAGCACATTGCCGCGACGCCGCCCGAGGTTCGCGCTGAGCATCATTCCCACGATGTCGCCGCCCACGTAGCTGGCCACGTTAGGTGAGACCCACACGGAGGCCGACGGCAACACGTCAAGTCCAACCTCGGCCGCCGTAGCCGTGATCGGGTCGACCATGGTCGGCACGAACGGCGAATACGAGATGCGTGAAGGGTCCGCGCCCACCAGCAGGTGCTCCATGACCGTATTGCCGACGAAGGTGAGTTCGTAGACCTCATGCCGGTCCACGCCGCTGGCGTCCAGACATCGTTCGATGATGTCGCCAATCGTGGATCGCACCGCTTGCGTCAGACGCCCGACCCACTCGGGCCCGCGCATCGTCACGCTCATCCGGCTGATCACGTCGCCGCCGTAGATGTGCTGCCCGTTCAAACCGGACGCCACTGCGACCTCTTCGCCCGTCACCAGGTTCATCAGCGCGCCCACCACGGTGGTGGTGCCAATGTCGAACGCCAGCCCAAAGCCGCGTTCGGTCGTGTCGCCGGGTTCCACTGAGACGATCCGGTTCCCGGCGATGACGACGGTGATCCCCTGGCCGATGTCCTCGCCAATCGCCGCCAGTCGGCGCAGCGCCTCCAGCGACGGATCCAGGTCGCCTGCCACTGCCGCCAGTTCGTCCTGGATTCGCGACCAGTCGGCGCTCTGATCGTGCAGCGTCGGATCGGCTGGCTTGACATAAATCTTCTGCACGTCCGGATCCAGCCGAATTCGACCCAGACCCGAACTCTCGACCACCCGAACGGCCCGCACCCCGACCGGGTGCGTGTAGACCGCGTCCTCCGCCACCGGATGCTGGCACGCCAGCCGCCAGCCGTGCGCCAATTGCTGGTCCGACAGCCGGCGACGGTCGTGCGCGTTCGGCAGGGGCGGCTCGGTCTCGCGAATCAGCACCCGGCAGGTGCCGCACGAGCCCTTGCCCGAGCAGACCGTCTCCACTGGAATGTCGTTGGCCTGGGCGGCGTCCAGGATCGTGACACCCTCGGACGCGGCGATCTCGCGGTCCTCTGGCAGAAAGCGTGAACGGACGATGGGGTCGAGGTCGATCAAGGAATCTCGCCGGGACGGCGCAAGCGAAGGATGGTCCTGATCTTCGCACGCCACCGGCGCGAACCAATGCCGCCGGCACGCATGGGTACAATGAACGGTCCACGCAATGGACCCAGGAGAGGCACGCCATGGCGGACGCCCCCGATCAGGGCGCAGAACACCGGCACGACTTCGGTCTCGACCAGATTCCGCTGGGCCACCAGCCCTGGGGCCGCGCCGAGCTTGAGCTTGGCGAGGACACCATCCCGCTCGTCCAGGCCACCAATCTAGTTGGCGGGCTGGAGGTGCTCACCACCACCGTGGACAAGCTCTTCACCTGGTGCCAGTCCAACTCGCTATGGGCCATGGGCTTTGGTTTGGCCTGCTGCGCTATCGAGATGATGGCCAGCGCCGCGCCGCACTACGACCTTGACCGGTTCGGAACCGTGTTTCGCGCCTCGCCGCGCCAGTCGGACGTCATGGTGGTCTCAGGCACCGTCACCAACAAGATGGCCCCGGTCGTCAAGCGCCTCTACGACCAGATGCCCGACCCCAAGTGGGTCATTGCCATGGGCGCCTGCGCCACCTGCGGCGGCCCCTTCCGCAGCTACAGCACCCTGCAGGGCGTTGACCGCGTGATTCCGGTCGACATCTACATCGCCGGCTGCCCGCCCCGTCCCGAGGCCCTGATCGACGGCATCATGGCCCTCCAGCGCAAGATCAACAGCGACGGCATCATGGGCACCGGCCGCAAGACGGAGCCTGTTCAGGCCTGACACCTCCCGCAAGCGAGGCCAAGGCCTCGCCGCCCAGTTGCCTGCGCGTCGAGCTTCATTCGCATACCCACGCGTCCCCGGACTCGCGCCTCTCGGCTGAGACGATTACCCGCGTCAACCGCGAGCGCGGCATTGATGTCGTGGCCGTGACCGACCACAACACCATGGCCGGCGCCTTCGAGATGGCCGAGCGCCTCCCCTTTCCCGTCATCCTCGGCGAAGAAATCAAGAGCACCGAAGGCGACATCATCGGCCTCTTCCTCTCGCACGAAATCCCCCGTGACATGTCACCTGCTGAGACGGTGGCCGCCATCCGCGAACAAGACGGTCTCGTCCTGCTTCCCCACCCGTTCGACGGCCTGCGGCGCTCGGCTCTCGGACGCGAGGCCGTCGACTCCATCGTCGAAGACATCGACATCATCGAGGTCTTCAACGGCCGCACCCTCCGCCGCCGCGACAACGACGCCGCCGACCGCTACGCCGATGAACACGGCCTCATCAAGTCCGTCGGCTCCGACTCCCACCTCGCCGCCGAGATCGGCCATTGCTGCCAGTCCATGCATCCCTGGGACAGCCCGCGGGACTTCCTGGATTCCCTGCGCGACGCCGAGCTACACGCCTCCCTGGCCCCCGCCTGGGTCCATCTCGGCAGCTCACTGCACGCCTACGCCGCCAAGGTCGAGCGACGGCTTCGACGCCTGACCCGGGCTTGACCGCCACGGCCGCGAACCCCGCGGCGTCCGGTGGGGACAGCCCGTCGCCTTCATTCAATAGACGCGCGACCACCCTCCTTCTTCCGGCCTCACTGAATCTCGGCATCACCCACGTCCTCGCGCCAGCGCTCAACGGACTGATGGCACGCAGCGTCGAGCCGGAAGCCGCCATTGGCGGCTACGCCATCGCCATGGGCGTGATGGGCCTGGTCGCGCTTCCGCAGATGCGAATCCAGCAGCTGACCCTGGTTTTCCTGGACGACCAGGGCTCGCTGAGCCGGCTGCGGCGCTTCGTCGCGCTCTTCGCACTGCTCAGCGGTCTCGTGGCCGCCGTCGTGGCCTTCACCCCCGTGCTCGACTTGCTGCTGGACGGCGTCTTCGCCACCACCGGCGCGCTGCGTGCGGAATCCGCCGCCGCCCTGGTCGCCCTCGCGCCCTTCCCGGTCCTGGCCATCGTGCGAACCCACCTGTACGGCGTGGCGCTGCGCATCGGCCGCCCCCGCCTGGTCTGGATCGGCACGGGCGCCGGTGCGGTGGCCGTCATTGCCGTCGCCGCCCTCGTGCTCTGGCTCGACCCGTCGGCAGGTGCAGCCATCGCCGCCATTGCGGTGACCGCCGGGGCCGGCGTGGAGACCCTCGTTCTCGTCGCGGGCACCACTGGACCGTTGCGCCGTGACCTTGCACCGTCAGCGGGCTCGCCGCCCACCTACGGCGCCCTGCTCCGCTTTTTCGGGCCGCTGCTCGTGGCCGCCTTCCTGCCCGCCGTCACCCAGCCCGTCATCAACGCCATCCTTACGCGAGCTCCCGAGCCCGAGGCCAGCGTGGCCGCCGTGTCACTGACCTTCGGCGTCAACCAGATTTTCCTGATCGCCCTCTGGGGCGTGCAGCCAACCCTGCTGGCACTCATGGCCCGCGGCGAGAACCCCGCGGCCGCCCGCCGCTACGCCAACATCGTGGGACTCATCACCGTGGGTCCGTCCGCGGTCGTCGCATTCATTCCTCCGCTGACCAGCCTCGTCGTCCACGATTGGCTCGGAGCCACCGGCCGGCTCCAGGAGATGACCGAATCCGGCCTGCGCATCCTGGCCCTGCTGCCGCCGATCTTTGTACAGGAAGCCATCTTCACCAGCGCCATCCTGCGCGTACGGCGTGCCCACCTCCTCGTATACGTCAACGCGATCCGGCTCGTCGGGCTCGTTGCCATCCTGCTCATCGGCGTCAACGCCACCGACCTGTCCGGTGGAGTGATTGGCATTACGGCAATCGGCGGTGCGCTCGTCATCGAAGCGATCGCAACCGTCGCCCTGGGCCGTGGCGCGCAGCGCCAACTCGAACGCGGGTGGCAACCGCCATTTTCCTTTTGACAGACGCAAGCGCTGGCATATCCTCGGGTTCGGCCCGAGGATTGCTCCGGCCCAGACCACTCGCGAACAACCCCCAATGCGCTTCCGCCACCTGAACACCCCGGCCATGCCCGGCCGGAGCCAGCAGAGTTCTGCCGTGCCCTGACCCGCGTCCGTCGCACGACGCCGCCGCGGATCAGGCGCCGAACTCACCGGGCGATCCGCGGTTTTTTGTTTGTCGCGACCTTTCGGAAATTGAGGCCATGCAACCCGCTGTATCCATCGACCACCTGGTCAAACGTTTCGACCCCGCCGGCGTTGGCGGCGCGTGGCGGCGCGCCCTGGGCCGGCCGCTCAAGGATCCGATCGTGGCGCTCGACGCCATCAGCGTCCAGGTCCGGCGCGGCGAGGTCTACGGCATCGTCGGGTCCAACGGATCGGGCAAGTCCACCCTGGCCCGCGTCATCGCCACCCTGTTGCTCCCGGACTCGGGCTCGGTCCGGGTCTTCGGTCACGACGTCGTCCGCGAGGCCCGCACCGTGCGTCGCTTCATGAACCGCGTCTCCGTCGAGGCGTCGTTCTTCAAGAAACTCAGCCCGCTCGAGAACCTGACCTTCACCGCCCGCATCTACGGACTCCCGGCCGCTGAGGCTCACCAGCAGATCTTCGAAATCCTCAAGCGCCTGGACATCGAGGAGAAGGCGATCCGCCGCCCCATGGACCAGATGTCCCGCGGCCAGCAGCAAAAGGTCGCCGTGGCCCGCGCCCTGCTCACCTCGCCCGTGCTCCTGATTCTTGACGAACCCACCACGGGCCTCGATCCACGCTCCAAGCGCGAAGTCCAGGACTTCATTCGCGAGGTCCGAGACACCCACGACGCCACCGTGATTCTGATGACCCACGACATGGACGAGGCCGAGCAGCTTTGCAACCGCCTGGCCGTGATCGAAAAAGGCCGAATCCTGGTTGAAGACAAACCCAGCGCCCTCCGCCGCGAGGGCGAGACCCTGGAAGACGCCTTCATCCGGCTCACCGGCCACGCCGTCGAAGTTCATGAACCCGACGAAACCGCCGCCGGCGGAGGAGGTTGACCTGATGGTTCCGTTGAGACGTGAACTGGGCGCCTCATACGCCTTCGTCGAACGCAACTTCCGCGCCGTGCGCCGCTACTGGGGTTGGGAGGTCGTATTCCTCTTTCACTCAATCGTCAGCGCGCTCACCGTCGCTTACATCGCGCCCGGCGGCGTGGTTGTGGCCGGCCAGCAGTTCGATGCCGACCGCCTGATCCTGTTCCTGGTCGTCGGCACCGTGGTCTGGGCCTACCTCGACAGCGTCTTCGATTCGGTGGCCTTCATGGTCTCGTGGGAGCGCTGGGAAGGCACGATCGAAAGCACCTTCATGGCCCCCATCCGCCGCGTCACGTTCATCGCCGGCAGCTCCGCCTTCGCCGTGCTCTACTCGTTCGCCCGCGCCGTCGTGATCCTGGTCGTCGTGGCCCTGTTCTTCAGTCTGGACCTGGCCGCGGCCAACTGGGTCGGCGCCTTTGCCGTGCTGGCGATCGGCAGCCTGGGGCTGCTTGGCATCGGCATCATGGCGGCCGCGCTGCCGCTGCTGTTCCTGGAACGCGGCTCGCAGATGACTGTGGTCGTCCAGGCCTCGCTGCTGCTCGTCTCCGGCGTGTACTACCCCGTCGAGGTCCTGCCCGACTGGCTGGAGTGGTTCTCCGTGATCTCGCCCGCCACCTACGTCCTCAACGCCATGCGCGCCGCCGTGCTCGACGGCGTCACCCTGGTCGACCTGCTGCCCCACTTCGGTCCCCTGATGCTCATCACCGCCGTCACCATGCCCGTCGGCGTCTGGGTCTTCGGCTGGGCCGAACGCTACGCCCTGCGCCACGGTCGCCTGAAGCGCAGCGGCTGAGACTGGCCGTCGGTCTACGCGATGTCGACCGCGCCGGTCTCGGCCAGGCGCGTGAGCGTTGTGGCGACCAGGTCGCGCAGGTCGGCCTCGATCGGTGTGCCCGCGTAGCGCTCCCGCAGGTCGGCCGCGATGTCCAGGCCACTGCGACGGCCGTCCAGCCGCTCCAGTACCGGCAGCGCCGCGATCGGCAACTCGATGTGCTCCGGACCGGCGTTGGGGTGAACCCGCGTCACCCGCGTGATCGGGCGCAGGATTTCGTCATGTTCGGCCATGTGCGGGCGGAAACTGATCGCGTCGCGTAGTCGCGGGCGTCCAAGCAGCACGCTCGTGGCCGAATGCGCTCGCACAGGCGACGTTCCGAAACTCGCCTCTTCTTCGCTGATTGAGGTCTGGCTCTCGGCGTCCAGGTCCGTCGAGAGGTTCTCGTAGATCAATTCCAGCTGTCGAGGGCTATAGCCGCCCGCTGACCGCAACTTTCCGCCTGCCCCGTGGGTCCCCGTCACGCCCGCCGACAGGTGGATGAACGCTTGCCTGATCGAGAAGTTCTGCGTCGGATCGGCCAGCTTCTTGGCCCGCCAGAACCAGGCGTCGGTGTCCGCGTGCCCTCCGTACCAGTGCTCCGCCAGGTCGGCGAAGTCCGTGGCGATACTGCGGTACTCCGTCTCGTACCAGTCCATCGCCAGCCCCCGCAGCCACGGTGCCGCCCGTCCCGTGCGTATCGCCCGTGCGGCTCGTAGCGCTCCATTCACTGCCAGTGTCACGCCCGTCGACAAAATCGGGTCGATGAAGCACGCCGCGTCGCCCACCTGCATATAGCCGGGACCCGTGAATCGCGAACAAAAGAACGACCAGTCGCTCAACGCCTCAACCCGCTCGCTCAGCCACGTGCCGCCCTCCAGCAGTGCGGCCATCTCCGGGCACGCTCGCACCTGTTCCAGGTAGTAGTCCGTGCGGTTGGCCGCGCTGAGGGTGGCCACCGCGTCCGGGTCCGTCACCAGCCCCACGCTGCGCATCGTGTCCGCAATCGGGATGTGCCAGATCCACCCGTCCGGCACGGTGACAATCAGGATGTTCCCTGCGTCCTTGGTGTCATCGGATCCAAGCACGTCATCCAGGGCGCGCCCGCCACTCCAGTGTCCGTAGAAGGCCACGTGCCGCAGCGCCGTGTTGTATTGGCGCGTCCGAAACACCCGCCCGAACAGCGCGTCCTGTCCCGTCGCGTCGATGGTCAAGTCGGCAGCCAGCGCGCTCTCTCGCCCGTCCTCGGCGCGGACCCGCGTCCCCTGCACGTCGTCAACAGAGCCCAGCGGCCCCAGCGCCGTGACGCCTTGCCGAACCTCCACGCCCTCCGCGGCCGCGTGGTCCAGCAGCAGCTTGTCGAACCTCGCCCGGTCCACCTGCCAGGCGAAGGCCTGATCCGGATACACCTCGCTGAACTTCACCGTCCAGGGCTCTCGCGTCCGTCCCCAGATATACGTCGCGCCGAACTTCTGCGTGAACCCGGCCTCTTGCACCAACGGCAGCGCTCCACTTGCGTCCAGCGCCGGCAGCACCCCCGGGATCAGCGACTCGCCCACGTGCGGCCGTGGCATGTGCTCGCGTTCAACCAGCGCCACCCGCATCCCGTCCTGCGCCAGCAGCGTGGCCAGCGTGGATCCCGCCGGGCCTCCGCCCAGGATCAGCGCGTCGTATCCGTTATTCACGCGCAGAGGTGTCGCCGGCGTAGACGTCGACTCTCGGCTCCAAGCCCGGCGGCGGATAGCAGATCGGCCGCCCGGGCGTACGCGGCGCTGTGGTTCGTGCTTCCGCTGAGCTCCAGGGCGCGAGCCCGCGCCCGCCACGCCCTCGCGGCAACAAACGGCGCTCGCTCAGCGTCCACGATCTTGAGCGCCGAGTCCGCCAGGCCCACGGCCGCGTGCGCAAACTGCTTGGGATCGGTCTTTGGATGATCCAACAGCAGCCCGCTCAGAAGCAGCTGGCAGCGGGCGTGCGCCGTGGCGTCCACGGCCGCAGTCAACGTTGCCGCCGCGCGCCGCGCGTGCCCCACCGCTCGTTCGATCAGCGGGGCGCGGTCATCGGCCGGATAGACCGCGAACGCTTCGGCGATTTCGAGGTCGGTCCGCGCCGCCGCTTCGGCATCTCCCACCTGCTGCCGGTACTGCGCAGCCGCCAGCAAGTCCATCGCCGCCGCTTCCAGCATCCGAGCGTCCGGCTCGCCGCCAGACCCTGCTGCCAGGCGTCGCGCGACGCCCCGCGCTTCCTGCGCGTCCGCTCGCGACGACTCCTCGGCTGGCCGGGCGCTTTCCAACCAGCGCTCCGCGGCCTCGATGGCTTCAAGCGCAACGCCCAGCGCGACCGGCTGCCCGCCCCACACCAATGCCCGTACGCCCAGCGCCAACCTCCGCGCAGCGTCCACCGACGCCTTCGGGAACGACGCAATGTCCAGAACCGCCCAGGCGCGCCGAGCGGCTGCTACCCGCTCGGAAGCGCCAGGCGTTGTGTGGTCGTTCAGCGCCTCGATTGCGAAGCCCAGCGGATCCGTCCCCAGATCGATGGTCGACGCGTCGGAATTCACGACGGGGCCCGCTCGGCTGCGTGGAAGTGTCGCGAAGGCATGGGAGAATCAGTCTAGCTGGAGGGTCCATGTCGTCCGTTGGCCCATCGGACGCCATGCCGCCAAAGGGGGAAACACTATGGCTACCCAAACGCTCGCTCGCCTGACGCCGGCCCAGGTCGATGCCTTCTGGCGCGACGGCTACCTGGCTCTGCCCAACTTCCTCAGCGACGACGACGTCGCCACCCTGAGCGCGAGCATGGATGCCATGGATCGTTGGGTCCAGACCCACGAGCATCCGGACGTTCAACGCGAACCGAACGCCCTTCACACCGACCGCGTGGCCATCCGCAAGATCAGCCACATCCACCTCAACGGTGGGGTGATCTGGGACGAACTGATGCGCCGCGACGAAGTTCTGGACATCATGGAAGACCTCATGGGTCCCGACATCCGCTTCCATCACTCCAAGATGATGGTCAAACCGCCGTTCGAGGGTTCCCTCAAGCCCTGGCACCAGGACCTGCCGGAAGGCTTCATCACGCACGAGGAAGCCGACCGCCTGCGTCCCTGGGGAACCGATCTGCAGCCCGAGCAGGTGCCCATCATTGCCATCCAGTACTACCTGGACGACTCGACGCTCGAAAACGGCTGCATCCAGGTCGTTCCCGGCAGTCATCGCCGCGGACTCTTCGAAGACCCGCTGCACGAGTGGCGGATCGATCCTTCCGAAACCGTGGCCGCCGAGTTCGAAGCTGGCGGCGCCCTGCTGTTCCATTGCCTGACCTGGCATTACTCCGCGCCCAACACCTCGCCCAATGGGCGACGCGGCGTCGTATACGAGTACATGGCCCCGGCCACAGGCGTGGAACTTTCCTACATGGGCGGACGCGAACTCGGCTGGGGCATGCCCCTGCGAAGCCCCGGCTAGAGCGCCGTAGCCTCCACCTGGAGGTCGCTCCCAGGCAGGCCGATTTGCCGACTAGGCCGCGGGCTTGTCACGCTGGGGTGGATACGCCGTCGTAGGAGCACCTCCCGTGGGCAACAAGCCGACCTATAAAGTCGCGCTGGTGAGTTGCGCCATGCACCAGCCGCAGCAATACGCCCCAACGTTCGCCAATCACCCGCGCACCGAGGTCGTCTGCGTCGCGGACGACCCCAATGAGATCGACGACTACGTCGTCGAAACCAACCGCTCCGAGGCCGACCTCTACGGCGTGCCGTACATCGAGAGCATCGACGCCGTGGCGAACGATCCCACCATTGATATCGTCAGCGTCTGTCCCCAACTCGAGCGCCGGGGCGGGGTGTCGGCCCGCCTGGCGGATGCCGGCAAGCACCTGTTCATGGACAAACCGAACGCCATTACCGTGGCCGAAGCGCGTGCCATCGCGGACGCTGCCCGCGCGCGTGACGTCCGCACCGTGATCTACGGGCGCCACCTGTCGACGATGATGCGGCAGATCAAGCGCGAGTTGGACGCGGGCTCCATCGGCGAACTCAAGACCATCCACTGGGACCTGATCTTCGCCAAGGGCCAGGCTGGCAGCGTCCCTGATGACTGGTCAACCGCCATATCGAGGGACCTGTCCCGCTTCACCTACCGCGCGGAAAACGCCGATCCCTCGGGCTCCGGCCACGACGTCTGGGCCAAGCGCGAGCTTCACGAAATCGGTCTCTACCCGGTGGGACAAGTGCAATACCTTGCCGATTCGCCGGTGCGCACGGTCTACGCGCAGCTCGGCCAATACTGGCTGGGCACCCACGCCGAGCGCGGCCTCGAAGACTTCGCCATCATGCACATGACCTTCGAGAACGGCGTCACGTCCACCATCACCACCGGCCGCTACGGACGCGAGACCGACCCCGGCAGCGGCGTGGACAAAGTGTCGGTGGTTGGCGCCCGCGGCTCGATCGTGGCCGACGGCTCACCGCCCACCGCCATGGCCTATGGCAGACCCGGTGACGATGGCAAGGGAGCGACCCGCGTCGACGCCATGGACTCCGGCGGCATCGAGGCGCTGATCGACGAATTCATCGTCTGCATCGACGAAGGCCGGGAGACTCTCAACAACGCTGAAGCCGGCGTCGCCCAGGTAGAAACCCTGCTCGCCGGCTACGCCTCCTACTTCAGCGGTCAGCCCGTGGCACTGCCCCTGGACTGAGTCCGAACTATTCGGTTAGCCCGTCGTCGTCGGCCGAGCCCTTCTGCCGCTCGAGTTCGCCGTGTACGTGCAGGATGCGCTGGACCGCGGTGATCTGCGTCACCACGCTCAGCAGCCATAAGCCGGCGCTCAACAGCCAGGCCGGACCAAGGAGCGAGATCCCCAGCACGAGCAGTCGCTCCGGCCGCTGAAAAACCCCGACTTCGCAGTCCACGCCCAAACCCTCGGCGCGTGCGCGCGTGTAGCTGATCAGCATCGAGCCCACCATCGTGGTCACGGCCAGCACCACCTCGATCCGCGCGTCCTGCGCCACGAAATACCAGACCAGGCCGGTGAATATCAGGCCCTCGGCCCATCGGTCCAGCGTCGAGTCGAGAAACGCGCCGAACTTCGAGCCGTTTCCGCCAACCCGTGCCACGGCCCCGTCGAGCATGTCGAAGCCACCGGTCACCAGCACCAGCAGTCCACCAGCCAGCGTCCAACCGAAACCAATGCAGACTGCGGTCACCGCGCTGACCATTAACCCCGCAACCGTCAGCGCATTCGGATCGATCCCGGTCCGCGCCAGCGGAGTCACCAACCGCTCAACCGTCCGGCGCGTACTGGCCTCGATATGCGCCTTATTCACGATGGCGAGCCCCCGGCCCGCACGAGGTCCGCATCGGCGGACCAGTAGGCCCCGCCAAGCTCGTCCTCGTTGAGAAGCTCCTCGTAGTAGGCCAATACGCGATCGGCAATGGTGCTCCACGTGAAGTCGCGGGCGCGCCGACGCCCGGCCTCCGCCATCCGCTGGGCTTTGTCCGGGTTGTCGGCTACCCGCATCAGGGCCCGCGCCAGCGCGACATGATCTTTGGGCGGCACCAGGATTGCCGCCTCCTGGTCGGTCAGCATGGTTCGCGAGGCGGGAATGTCTGAGGCCACCACCGGGGTTCCGGCGGCCATGGCTTCCAACAGCGTGATGCCCTGGCTTTCGCCGCCCAGGGCCGGCCAGCAGAAGACGTCGGCGGTCTGCAGGTACTGCCGCTTCTCTTCGTCCGAGACAAAGCCTTTGAACACCACGTGCCGCAGGCCGAACTGTTGAATCTGTCGCAAGTAAGCGCGGCGCTGGCCCGGTCGAAACGCGCCGATCACGATCAGCCGGGCCTGCGGTCGCAACTGGCACACCAGCGCCATGGCCCGCAGCAGGTAGTCCAGGCCCTTGCGCTTCTCCAACCGGCCCACGAACACGACATTCAGCTTGCCGTCCTGCACGTCGCCCGCCGGCGGTTGAGGCGCTCCGTAAAAGTCGACGTCTATGCCGTTCGGGATTATTCGGTAGGCGCCCTTGTACGAGCGAAACACCAGTTCCCTCGCCGCTTCCGAAACCGCGATCTTCCCGTGCAGGCGGCGCTGCAAGCGCCGGATCAGCGGTCGGGTGGTCCGGTAGAAGAGCGCCGAATTGCGCGCGGCGTGAAACGTGCCGACATTCACGCTCGTCGAGTACTGCAGAACGGTCAACGGCAGCGCCGGAACCAGCGGCTCCTGCAAATGCACGATGTCGAACCGCTGCTGCCGCAGGTAGCGGCGTACCCGCGGCACCAACTGTGGCGACAGGGTCAGCCGCGCCCGCGACTGGTTGACTGGCAACGGCACCACGCGCGACCCGATGCGCACGAACCCCGGAAACTTTTCTTCAACCTGGTTGTCAGTACTCGGCGCCATGATGGCCACCTCGTGGCCCCGCGCCCGCAACTCACGCTCCAGGTTCAATATGTGCTGGGTCACGCCTCCGGGGTAAGGGAAGTCATACGGCGAGACCTGCAGAATCCTCACGCGTCAAGCGCCTCCGGCCACATCGGGCGGAACATGTACCACTGCGCCGGCGCCTTGCGAATCAGCTTTTCCAGGTCCCACATCACTTGCTGCATCGCCGCCTGCACCGCCTCCGCCGCTGGCTGGTCCTTATCGATCACGATTGGCGGCATGCCATGCGCCGAGTACGTACCGTCGGGATAGCGGATCATCCCGCCAACCAGCAACGGGCTTCCGGTGTGCCGGGCAAGCACCGCCGCGCCCTCCGGAACCCACACCGGCCGGTCGAAGAACATCACCTGCACGCCTTTGCCCGGAGTCGGCCGGTCGGCCAACAACGCCACGAACTCGCCGCGCCGCAACGTACGCAGAATCCCGCGCGCCGCGTTTCCCAACTGGATTGTTCGAAGATTCTTGCGCGCTCGCACGTTGTCCAGCAGCGCGGTTGCCGACCGGCTGCCGAACGTCTCCGCCACGACATGCGTGGGCTGATCCACCGACACCAGGCCGCCGCAGCAGTCCCAGCTGCCGAAGTGCGCGGTGATCATGATGCCGCCGCATCCCATGTTCTTGAACGCCCGCAAATGGTGCAGCCCCTCGATGGCAACCGTGTGACGCAGGAGTTCCTCCTGCGTCATCCGGTAAGTCCTCAGGAAATCCACCATGTACTCGCCGTAATTGACCACGGACCGCATGGCCAGCGCGCGAACTCGCGGATCGGTAGGTGGAAGGCCCAGGACCACGGACATATTGGCCGTGGTGTTCCGCCGGATACGCGGAACCAGCCAGTACACCAGCATCCCGAACAGCCGGGCCAGGCCGAACTTCAGCGGGCGGGGCGCCCACCGTTCGGCGCGAGCCACGAGAGCAACTAGGGTGATCACTCGCTATGCATCGCTCCTGGTGCCGGCGGCGATCGTCGCCGTGCGGATGAACTCGTCCGTCATCACCCGCGCTTCTTCGTCCGAGTACTGGATCGGCGGCGACTTCATCAGGTACGCCGACGGCCCTTCCACCGCGCCGCTCAGGCCGCGGTCCATGGCGATCTTGCAGCAGCGCAGCGCGTCAATCACCACGCCGGCCGAGTTCGGCGAGTCCACCACTTCCAGCTTCAGCTCGGCGTTCAGCGGCTGCCCGCCGAACGACACGCCTTCCATCCGAATGTAGGCCCACTTGCGGTCGCCGAGCCACGGCACGAAGTCGCTCGGACCGATGTGCACGTTCTCGGCGCCGATGTCGTACTCGAGCTGGCTGGTCACGGCGTCGGTCTTGGAAATCTTCTTGGACTCCAGCCGCGACCGCTCCAGCATGTTCTTGAAGTCGGAGTTCCCACCCACATTCAACTGGTATGTGCGCAGAACCTTGACGCCCCGCTCCCGAAAGAGCCGGGTCAGCACGCGATGGGTAATGGTTGCGCCCACCTGGGACTTCACGTCGTCACCGATGATCGGCACCCCGGCGTACTGGAACCGCCCCTGCCAGTACTCCTCGCGCGCGATGAAGACGGGCATGCAGTTCACCATGGCGCAGCCGGCGTTGAGAATCTGCTCCACGTACCACTTGGTGGCCTCTTCGCTGCCTACCGGCAGAAAGTTCACCACCACGTCGGTGTGCGTATCCCGCAAGAGCTCCACAATGTTGTCCGTCGCGCCTTCCGCCTTGTACACAGTGTCCGCCATATAGGCGCCGATGCCGTCGTGCGTCATACCCCGAACCACCGGTACGCCCAAATAGCCGACGTCAGCGAATTGTGGAGTGTTGTTCGGCGGTGCGACCAGCGCCTCGGATAGGTCCTTGCCCACTTTGCCCCGATCTATGTCGATGGCCGCCGTGAACTCCACGTCACCCACGTGGTACGGACCGAGCTGTGCGTGCATGAGCCCCGGAATAAACTCGTCGGCTGCGGCGTCCCGATAAAAGCTCACGCCCTGAACCAGCGACGAGGCGCAGTTGCCTACGCCGATAATCCCTACACGAACTTTCGACACACTCGTCCTCCTACACGCCTACGCCAGCGCCTGGGCCGGCTCGGGAGACTCGGCGTCCGACCGACGCGTGCCGGTTGCCGTCAGATCGTCAATCAGACTGGTGAGCGCCGCGTGGCGGGCGCCCAGGGTCGGTCGGTCCAGCGAATAAAGTACGCGCCGACCTTGCCGCCGCGCCCGAACCAGCCCAGCTCGCCGCAAGCGGCGAAGGTGCCACGACATGAGTGGCTGGCTGACCCCGACGCGTCGCGACAACTCGCTGACGTCAACTTCGTCGGTCGAAGCCAGCTCGTCGAGCGTCAGCAGCCGTGTCCTTGATGCCAGCGCACGCGTATACGCGCGCATAGCGGCCAGATCCGCGTTCACACTGCCTCACACATAAACCAAAGTTTGATAAATAAAACTTTAGCACAGCTCGGCGGCCCCCCGTCCGAGTCGGATCTGACCTGTGCGTGATGGTCAGGCGGCCTTCGCCGCCGCTTGGTCTAGCGCGCGTACTCCACCGCGCGCGTCTCACGGATAGTCGTGATCTTGATCTGACCCGGGTACTCCATCGACTCCTGGATGCGCTTGGCGATGTCGTTGGCCAACCGCTGCACGCCGGCCTCGTCCACCTGGTCGGGCCGGATCAGGACACGCAGCTCGCGGCCGGCCTGGATTGCGTAGCAGTTGTCGACGCCGTCGAACGACCGCGCAATCTCTTCGAGCTTCTCCAGACGCTGTAGGTACCGTGTGACTGTCTCTCGCCGCGCCCCGGGGCGTGACGCTGAGATCGCGTCGGCGGCGGCCACCGCAAACGCCTCAAAGCTGCGCAGTTCCACTTCAAAGTGATGCGCCTCCGCAGCGTGCGCCACGTCCTCCGAGAGCCCCGACCGCCGAAGCAATGCCCCGCCGATCAACGCATGCGGCCCTTCGATTTCATGGTCGATCGCCTTGCCAATGTCATGCACGAATCCGGCTCGGCGCGCAACCTCCACGTCGCCACCGATTTCAGCCGCCATGGTCGCGGCCAGCAGCGAAACCTCCACGGAGTGACTCAGCACGTTCTGGCCATAGCTCGTGCGGAACCGCAGACGCCCCATGTAGCGCAGAATGTCGCGTGGCAGCGCCGGTGTTCCCGCGTCGTAGGCCGCTTGCTCGCCCTCTCGCTCGATGATCTCCTCGACCTCGGACCGCGCCTTGGTCACCGTGTCCTCGATCCGCGCCGGATGGATGCGGCCGTCTTCCGTCAGCCGCTGCAGCGCCACTCGCGCCACTTCCCGCCGCACCGGGTCGAAGCCCGACAGCACCACCGTTTCCGGCGTGTCGTCGATGATGATGTCAATGCCCGTGGCCGCTTCCAGGGCGCGAATGTTGCGGCCTTCCCGGCCGATGATGCGGCCTTTCATATCGTCGCTCTTGAGATCGACGACCGATGTGGTGATCTCAGTTGTATGCACAGCGGCCACCCGCTGCAGCGACAGCCCGACCAGCCAGCGCGCCCGCGTCTCCGCGGTTTCCTCGGCCGCGGCCGTAATCTCACGTACGCGCTGATCGCAAAGCTCGCGCACCTCGCGTTCGACCGACGCCAACAGTTCGGCCTTGGCCTCGTCCCGGGTCAGACTGGCCACGGTTTCCAGCGCCGCGACCTGCTGCTCCCGCAAGTCCTCCAACTCGGTCTCGCGTTGGTCAAGCCCGCGTTTGCGGTTATCCAGTGAGTCGTCGCGCTTCAGGAACTCGCGTTCCAGGTCGTCAAGACGCTCCGAACGCTTGTCCAGCGTCTGTTCACGCTGCTGGAGACGCCGCTCCTGCTGGCGAAGCTCTCGACGGCGCTCGCGCGTCTCGCGTTCCGCACTCGCGCGCTCGTCGCGAATCTTCGTGTTGGTTTCTTTGATACTGGCTCGTTGTCGGGCTTCGGCTTCTGCCAACTCTTGCTCCACCCGGCGCGCGAATTCGCGCCCGCGCGCCTGGGATAGCCGGACCTGGTAGAAGTAGCCCGCCACGAGCCCTACTACGAGCGCCGCCAGGCCGGCGACGATCGCCAATAGGGCTTCCACGGATGGCCTCCAGAAGGGTGTGTTGTACGAACAATCGAATGAGTCGCATTGAGGAACTTGCTCGGCGGCGCCACGCGACGCTGCCGCGGCACGATGCTACTCGGCAGCCCAAATCGCGGTCAAAGACCGGCCGCTCATCAGCCGCGAGTCGTGCTCGGCTTATACTTCGCCTGACGGTGCCCGCCTTGGAGTGTTCGCGTGAGTACAACGGAAACAAACGGCTCGATGACTGGACGCGAGCGCTACCTCAACGCGCTCCAGGGCAAGCCGGTGGACCGGATCTGCGTCGGCAGCCCCACGTCCCTGGCGACGTATGAGGAAATGCGCCGCCTTGGCATCGAATGGCCGGACGCCCACTACGAAGCCGCGCCCATTGCCCTACTGGCCGAGCGCAGCTACACCGAGCATGGCTACGACTCGATCATGCCCTACTTCAGCATCATCCTCGGCGCCGCCGCCCTGGGCGCCGACATCGAATGGGGAGAGGACCCTTGGGAGTTCGACAAGGGCTCCGGCAAGATCATTTCCGGCCCCCGCATGCCGGCCGTCAGCCCGCCCAACCCCTGGACGACGCCGGACGAGATCGTCATCCCTGACGACTTCCTGGAACGACGCGAGACCAAGGCCGTCATCGACTCCATCAGAATGCTCCGCGAACGTCACCCCGACGCCGCCGTCATTGGCAAAGTCATGGGTCCGTGGACGCTCTCCTACCACATGTTCGGGCCGCAGGAATTCCTGATCAACGTCATCCTCGATCCCGACTACGTGCACGCCTGCCTCGACCGGCTTATGCCGGCCTCCATCGAGTTCGCCAATGCTCAGATCGAGGCCGGGGCCGACGCGATCTGCCTGGCTGACCACTCCACCGGCGACCTCGTACGCGCCGAGACGTACCGCGACTTTCTCATGCCGGTCCACCAGAAGATCACGCCTCAGATCAACTCGCCTGTGATCCTCCACTGCTGCGGCAAGACGCTCGACCGCATGCAGTACATCAAGGACGCCGGCTTCGAGGCCTTCCACTTCGCCACCGAAAACGATCCGCACGAGGCCAAGGCCGTCGTCGGCGACTTCAAGCTCGTCGGCAACGTCAGCAACTTCGTCACGCTGCTCAGCGGCCGGCCCGAGGATGTCGCCTTTGAGGTTGAGGACATCGTCTCCGCCGGCATCGACATCATCGCCCCCGAGTGCGCCGTCCCGCCCCAGGTCACCAACGCCAATCTGATGGCTGTCCCGGCCGCCGCCCGCGGCGAGTTCCAGGGCGACCCATCGGTCACGGATCCCAGGAACATGGCCCACGAGTACCGCCTGGACGTCGCCAAGCAGAGCGCGGCAGCCTCCTCCGGACCAGCCCTCAGCCTGTAGGCGACGGTACCCGCTGCCCCTCCCTGGGCGGTCGCAACAGGCGGCGACAAGGCTGCGACTGGGAGTTCCCGGCTTGATGCGCCGCTCCGAGGACAATCGCCTCTATGGCTGATCGACGCTCCCGCTGGCGCGAAGTGTCGGGTATTCCGGTTGAAGCCCCGTTCCTTCGCGCGGTCGAAGCGCTGGGTGGACCCGCGGTCCTCGGCTACCCCATCACCCCCGGCCTGTTTGCTGGCGACGCCTTACAGCAGTACTTCAATCATGGACGGCTGGACGTGCCCGGCCGTTCGAGCGTCCGTCAGGTCGGCGTGCCGCGCCTCGCGGACCTTGGCCAGGCCATGGCCTGGGCGCTACAGGCGCCGCCTGCCGGGGGCTCCGACGGCCCCTTCGCCGATCCCTGGACCGACGAGTCGCGCCGCGACCGCGCCGGACCGCCCGCCAGCGCGCCCTTCGACTGGCGCGGCTGGCGCATCCGCCTCTACGAGCGCGACCTGGTCCGAATGCTGGACCGCTCGCCCGTGGACGCACGACCCCATCCCGGGCATCTGGGCGACCTCTTCGTCACGCTTGACGACGCTGAGCGCACACGCGGCGCGGCCGGTCCGGCGCCGGTCCGACGCCTGACCGCAGATCCGCCGCCTGAGGTCCAGGCCCCGATTCTCACGTACCACCGCATCGCCGGTCCGGCGGCTCTCCAGGCACAACTCGAAGGTCTGATGGACGCCGGCCTCACCCCCGTCTCCTTCGAACGCCTGGTGGCGGCCATCGAAGGCTGGGCTGAACTGCCCGACAAGCCGTTCGTCGTCTCATTCGACGACGGCTGGCTGGACCAGGTCGACGGGGCGCTGCCGGTGCTTCAGGACCTACGCGTGCCGGCCGTCTTCTTTGTTTTGCCCGGCTTCGACCGCCACGGCCAGGGTCACATGACGCTGGCCGACATCCAGACCGTTCGCGCGTCAGGCGTCACGGTCGGCTCGCACACCATCAACCACGCCGACCTGCCGCCGCTGTACCGAACCAATCTCGGCGCCGCCCAGGCCGAAGTCGTCGAGTCCCGCCAGTGGCTGGAGGCCGACGTTGACGGCGTCGACTACTTCGCCTATCCCCTGGGCCGTTTCGACCCCGACGTCATGGCGCTCGTCGCCGCCGCCGAATACCGGGCGGCCGTCTCTACCGTTCCGGGCATCGTGCACAACCTCGAACGCCTGTTCGAACTCCGCCGCGTCGGCCTCGAGACCTGGTGGCCGCTGGCAGACGTCGTGCAGAAGATCCGCCAGGCCGCCGCAGTGGACGGAGTTCCCTCGCCGGTCTAGGCCCGCGCCAGGAACGCGAACCCGAACGCGCCGGGTCCCGTATGCGTCCCGACCACCGGGCTGATGGCCAGGTTGGGGATCGTGTCGCCGTCGGCGTTCAGGCCATCGGCCAGGTCGCGCTTCAGGCGGTCATGTTCGGCTTGATTGTTCGCGTGCAGGATGGCCCAGCTGGACACGCCGTTCGGCGCCTGCTCGCTCACCCGCTCCGCAATCGCCGCGTGGGCCTTTCGCATCGTGCGAACCCGCGTCACCGGCGCCACCAGGCCGTCGGCCACTTCAAGCACCGGCTTCACGTTCAGCAACGACCCCAGGAAAGCCTGCGCGCCGCCGATGCGTCCGCCACGCTTCAAGTACTCCAGCGTTTGCACCACGAAGATGAGATGCCCTCGCTCCGCGTGGTCGGCCACGATGCCCTGGATGTCCTCCAGGCTGGCCCCATCGCGTCCGGCGCGCGCGGCGGCTATCACGCTGAACGCCATCGCCGGGCCTACCAGCCGCGAGTCCAGCACCAGGATCTCGCGGTCCACCTGGGCCGCGCCCTGCCGGGCCGACTCGACCGTCTTGCTCAGGTCCGTCGACACGTGGATCGAAACGATCGGATCGTCACCCTCGACTTCCCCATACACCTGCGCAAACTCCGCCGGGTTCGGCTGCGAGGTCGTCGGATGATCCGGGGACGTTTCCAGCAGCCGATAGAATTCGTCGACATCCAGGTCCACGCCGTCGCGGTAGCTCGTGGTCCCGAAACTCACGTGGGTGGGGATGACGGTAATGCCCAGTTCCGCTGCAAGTTCGGGGGGCAGTGACGCAGTGCTGTCGGTAACGACTTGGATTGACATGTTCTTAGCAGCTTCCAGTCACGGCGATTGACGTGGCGAGAATAATCCCGCGCACTCTCAAGGGCAAAATCCTGGCGGCCCTTCTGGGAGTGGCGATCGGCGCGATCCTGGGGTTGGTGCTGCTGGTGGTGTTCTGGACCTGGCTCTCATGGGTCCTGGTTGCGGCGTTCGTGCTCTATGGCGCCGTCGTCACGCTGCTGGCCGTCGGTCTGCTGGGCTACCTCGTGTGGAATCGCCAGAAGCTCACGGCGCTTCGCTTGGACTGGATCGATAGCGAAGCGCATTCGCGCCTCTAGTCCTCGAATCGACGGCCGTTCGAGCCTCCCGCACACGTCCCAAACCTCGGCCCTACCGGTGCGACAATGCCGGCAGATCCCAGTGCGCGTCGCTCAACTCCAACTCGCCAACTTCCGCAACTACCGGCGTCTGACGCTGGATTTGCCCCCCGGTCCCAGCGTGATCGTCGGCGGCAACGGCCAGGGCAAGACCAACCTGCTGGACGCTCTGCACATCCTCGCGTCCGCCCAGAGCCTGCGACCCGGACCCGAGGCCGCCTGGGTGCGCTTTGGCGCCCCGTCGGCCGAGGGTTTTGCACGCCTCCGGGCTCAAGTCGACTCCGAGTCCGGCCCGTCCGAGGTCGAAATGGTCGTCGCCCGCACTCGCCCCCAAGACGGTGAAGCCTCGGGCGTGCGCCGTCGCGCCCGGGTCGACGACGTGGTCACCCGCCTGGCTGATCTCGCCGGCCGCCTCCTGGCCGTCAGCTTCGCGCCGTCAGACCTCAACCTGTGGACCGGTTCTCCCTCGGGCCGCCGGCGCTGGTTGGACCTGGCCGTTGCCCAGGTTGACCCGACCTATACGGCCCATCTCACCACCTATGAGGGTCTCCTCTCCCGCCGCAATGCCCTGCTGCGACGTCTCCAGGGCGGCCTCGGCCGCCCCCGCGAGCTCGAGTTTTGGGATGACCGAATCTCCGAGCCTGCCGTCGAGGTCACCCGCGCCCGCGCGGGCTACGTGGCCCGAGTTCGCGCGCCCGTCAGCGCCGGCTTCCTCGCCATGCAGGGTGGCGCGCGGCTGGATCTCGCCTACCGCGCTACAGGCCTTGGCCTCGATGCCCAGGGATTCCGAGTGGCACTTCAACAACGACGCAACCGCGACGTCCAGCGCGGCGCCTCCGGCCTCGGGCCCCACCGCGACGACCTGGAGGCTCGTCTCGACGGACGCCCCCTGGCCCACGTCGGCTCGCGCGGCCAGCTCCGCCTGGCGGCCCTGGCGCTCAAGCTCGGCCAGCACGATGTGGCGCACGAGCAACGCACCGAACGCCCCGTGCTGCTGCTGGACGACATCGCCGCCGAACTCGATCCGGCGCACCGCCGGCTGCTGATCGACCAGCTGCCTGGCGACGCCCAGGCCCTCGTGACGACCGCTGATCCTGCCTTGCTGAATGAGACGGAACTCCGACATGCGGCCCACTATCGCGTCGTCGCTGGTGAAGTCGAGCGCATCCATGGCTGATCGACGCGAAGGCCGCCCCCGCAGCATTCGCGAAGTCGTTGAAGGGCTGTCGAACCGCCCCGACCTGCGCTACGGCGCGCGACGCCTGGATGCGGCCGACGCCCTGCGGGAAGTCCTTGATGAGCTGCTCGGCCCTGCGGTTGCCGGGCGCTGCCGCGTCGGCTCAATCATCGGCGCCGAGGCCCGGCTCGAGTGTCGGGATAACGCTACCGGCTTCCGCGTGCGCTTCTACGTCCCGGACATCCTCGAAGCCGTCGCGGCCCGTCTCGAGGCCGGCGATGTGCGGGCCATTCGCGTAACGGTCTCCGCGCACGGCTGGCCCTACGACGAGGCTGAGCCCGGGACCTGATCCAGCCCGAACTCCTGCACGTTGACACCGGTAGACTCGCCCGGCCCCCGAAACCAAGGTCGCAGCCCGATGCAGTTCAGCCGCTCACTCGATGTCATCGCCAGGCCGGATGTCCTCGTCGTCGGCGCCGGCTGTGCGGGTACCGTCGCGGCCATCTCCGCCGCCCGCGCTGGCGCCTCGACCCTGGTCGTCGAGCGCGGCGGCTTCGCTGGCGGCTACATCACCGGCGTTGTTGGCGCCTCGCTGGATGGCTTCGTGGACCTGCGCTCCGGCCTGCCCGTCGTCGGCGGCGTCGTCTTCGACCTGGCCCGCGCCGCGGCCCACACCACCGCCAGCGGGGAACTTGCATCCACCCGCTTCCGCTTCAACGCCGAGGTCGGCCAGTCACTGGCCAACCTCGACCGCCACGTCATCCACTTCGACATTGAGCGTTTCAAACTCGCAGCCGACCGTCTCATGCAGGAGTCCGGCGTCCAGCTGCTCTATCACTCCGTGGTTGCCGACGCCCTTCGCGAGGGCGACCGAATCACCGGCGTTGTGGTCGCCAACAAGGGCGGGCTCGGCGTCATCCAACCGAAGGCAATCGTCGACGCAAGTGGCGACGCCGACGTGGCCGCCTTCGGCGGTGCCCCGTACGACCAGGATCTGGACGCCCAGCAGCCCATGAGCCTGCACTTCCGCGTCGGCGGCCTCGACGCCACCCCCGAGGTACGCGCCCACTGCAGTGCCTTGCTCAAGCAGGCCGTCGCCGACGGTCGCCTCAAGCTCTACGGCGGTCCCTGGATGGCCCCCTACGCCGAGCGCGACTACTACTTCAACGCCACCCGCTTCGCCGGCAACGGCACCGATCCAAACGACCTCTCGGCCGCCGAAATCCAGGGCCGCAAGGACGCCCGCCTCATGTTCGACCTCTTCAAGGAACACATCCCAGCCTTCAAGGACGCCTACTTCGTCACCTCGGGCCCCGTCGTCGGCGTGCGCGAGACCCGTCGGATCCGCGGCGACCGTGTCCTCACTGCCAGCGACATCCAGAACGCGGTTGCCTGCGACGACGCGGTCAGCCTGGGCGCCTGGTGGCTGGACCGGCATCCCGTCGATTCATCCGGCTACCACGAACACGTCATCACCCGCCCCTACGACATCTCCTACGGCACGCTGACGCCGCAGGGCCTCGCCAACGTCTGGGTCGCCGGCCGCTGTCACTCCGCCGAGTCGGCCGCGCTCGCCTCCAGCCGCGTCACCGTCACCTGCATGGGCATGGGTCAGGCCGCCGGGACCGCCGCGGCAATCTCGGCCGCCAGCGGCCTTGGTAGTCGCGAGCTTGACATAACCCAACTTCAGCAGCGGCTCCTGGCCGACGGCGCCATCATCGGTCAGCGTGCCGACGACGTCCGCGCCGTTGGCGACGCTTTGCGGCCCGAGGAACTCCCCTCAGCTGCGGCCAGCCACTAGAGCTGGGCGCGCCTCAGGCCACGCTCGTTGCCGGTCGCGGCTTGCCCGTCGCGTCCAGCATCGCCAGCACCACGTTCCGCGCTTCGCGGAAGAGATCCAGGTGGTCGCGCCCCGCGCCATAGGCCGAGTTGTTCAGGTGCGGCTCCAGCGCCAGGTCCTCGATCACGTCCGGATCGGCCGCCGCCATGATCTCCCGCAACTGCCCGTCGCCCTTGCCCACGGGTACCACTGTCCCCGTCGCCGCCACGTAGTCCTTCAGGTGCAGCACCCGCACCCACGGCTCGACCTTGGACCACGCCTCGTCGAAGGGCCGTGTCTCGCTCACCACGTAGGCGTGCGCGTCGAACGCCAGCGCCACCTGCCCGGGGTCGTAGTCCGACAGGATGTCCAGCGTCCTGTCGCCGTCCAATGTGTACATCCGGTAGTTGTTCTCCAGCAGCGCCACCGCTCCGTCCCCGTCGGTCTCAATCCGCCGTACCAGCCGCTCAAAGGCGTCCTTCACCGCGTCCCGGTCCTCTGCGGCCGTCGAGCCGTCGCGTGGCGCGAACGAAAAGACCCGGATCCACCGCGAGCCCAGCACGTTCGCCGCCTCGATCGATCGCGTGAGTTGCCGCTCGACCTTGGCTTCGTCCGTGTCTACGGCGTACTTGGCGACCGGCGAAGTCACGCAGTAACAGCCGATCCCGCTCCCATCCAGCCGCCGGCGTAATTCGGCCAGTTGCTCGTCGCTCAGCTCGTCGATCGAATGCGCCGGTCCGTCCGCCGTCAGGCGCAGCTTCGTCAGGTTGGCCCGGGGAACCCCCAGCACCCGCAGCCCGGCGATCTGCTCATCCAGTGGTTCGGCGATCTCCCCGCACATCCCAGACATGCCCCAGCTCATGGACGTTCTCCTGACCTTCCGGCGATCTCGCCGGCGCGCATTCTAGGCGTCGGCCGGTCTCTCGACGGGAAGCGCCTCCGCCGCCGCCAGCGCCGGCCGCAGGTCCACCGTGTACATCTGCCGCGTCCCCTCGTGCACGGAATCGATTGATAGCTCGGTTCCGTCCCGGTTCCAGCGCGGATGCAAGTCCACCCGCAGTGGGCCATCCAGCTCCGGCGGCGCGTGAAAGGCCCCCAGGTCCACCCGCAGCCCGTCCGCCGCCCGCACGATCATCAGCCGCCGCAGGTTTTGGCTGTCGGGATAGGTGTCGTTCGCAATCCAGGCTCGATCCGGTGAATAGGAGCAGTGCCCGTCCTCAGTCAGCACGTCCCGCGCAAGGGCCTGCGGCTCGGCCCCAACTTCGCTCACTCGCCAGAACGCGTTGGGCGCCACCGGAGCGCCTCCCCACACGAGAATCTCGTCCGCGCTCCGCCAGTCGTAGTGCGACACCAGCCGCGCCGCCCAGATCACGCGTGCGTCCGACCCGTCCGGACCCAACGTGA
Organism: Chloroflexota bacterium; assembly: GCA_028874175.1. Taxonomy (GTDB): domain Bacteria; phylum Chloroflexota; class UBA11872; order UBA11872; family UBA11872; genus UBA11872. The sequence goes on along the minus strand of JAPPLN010000097.1, from coordinate 19,148 downwards.
CCAGCCGCGTCTGCCGAGGCCCCTCCGACGGCTGCCACCGATGCAGCACCGCCACCCGCGAACCATCCGTGTTGATCTGCGCATGATTCAGCCAGTGAATCTGCCCGGCCATGCTCGCGTCCGGGTCCGTGCCCACGATCTCCGCCAGCGCCAGCACAAGCTCGGCGCTGCCGCTCTCGAGGTCGATCCGCCACACCCCGTCCTCAGCCGGCGCTTCGTCGTTCGCCCACGGATCCGCCACCCCCTCGTAGCCATACCCCGGCCGCTGCGTCGCCAGTCGCGCAAAGTTCAGTCCAATCGCGTAGCGACCCACCGGATCCACCGCATACACGGCCCGCTCCAACTCCCGCCGGTCCCCGCTCGCCAGGTCATGCACGATGCCGACAAAACGCCCGGCCCGCCGACGGTTGTAGACCACGCTCTCGGTCGTACCCGGCACCCACTGCAACATCGTCCCCTGCTGCCAGCACCATGCACTCGTGGCCGCGAGTGGCTCGAACGGCTCCGTACCCTCCGGATCGACCAGTCCCAGCTCGATCTCATCGTCGGGCATCGGCTGCCGGTCCCTGAATCCCGCTCGCATCCCCAGCAGCTTCGAACCCGACGGCGACCACGGCGTCTTCTCGTAGTACCCGAAGAAATGGTCCCCCGGCGGATGCGTGACACGCCGCACCGTCACGTCTGGCGCGGCCAGGATTCTGGACATGCGAGGAGTCTAAGACCCGCAACAACCGCCGTCTCCGGTATCCTCGCCCGCCTACCTCTACGCGGCCGCAATCGGCCGGGGCGCCCCTGTGCATCGCATAGCTGTTATTGCCGGCGACGGAACCGGACCCGAAGTCACCGCTGAAGCTCTCAAGGTCCTGGAGGCTGCTGCGGCCGCCGAAGGCTTCACCTACGACCTGACGGAACTCGACTTCGGAGGCGAGCGCTACCTCCGCACCGGCGAGACCCTGCCCGACTCGGCCCTCGATGACTTGCGCGGCTTCGACGGCATCTTCCTCGGCGCCATAGGGCACCCGGACGTCGCCCCCGGCATCCTCGAAAAGGGCATCCTGCTCAAGGCCCGTTTCGAGCTGGACCAATACATCAACCTTCGCCCGGTCAAGCTCTACCCCAACGTCGAGACGCCGCTCAAGGACAAGGGCCCGGACGAGATCGACTTCGTGGTCGTCCGCGAAAACACCGAAGGCATGTACACCGGCATGGGCGGCGTGCAGTACGAAGGAACCGACCACGAGGTCTCCACCCAGATTCACTGCACCACCTGGCGCGGCGCGGCCCGCGCCGTTCGCTACGCCTTCGAACTCACTCGCCGTCGCAACGAACGCAAGCAACTGCACTTGGTGGCGAAGACCAACGTGCTCACGAACGTCGGCGGCACCTGGTGGCGCGCGTTCAACGAGATCGGCGATGAGGATTACCCCGACGTCACCCGGGAGTACGCCCATGTCGACGCCGCCGCCATGTGGTTCGTGAAGAACCCCGAGTGGTTTGACGTCGTCGTGACCGAGAATCTCTTTGGCGACATCATCACCGACATCGGCGCCATCATCTCCGGAGGCCTCGGCATCGCCGCTGGCGGCAACATTAACCCCGAGGGCGTCTCCATGTTCGAGCCGATCGGCGGATCCGCGCCCAAGTACACCGGCCAGGGCGTCATCAACCCACTGGCCGCCATCAACGCCATGCACATGTTGCTGGACCACCTGGGCGAATCCACCGGCTCCGCGCGCGTCGAGGGCGCCCTGGTCAGTGCCCTCCAGAGCGGCAAGATCAAGTCCATGAGCGCCGGCCGCATGGGCATGGGCACCGCCGAAGTCGGCGACCTGGTCGCCTCGCTCGTCTAACCGCCCGCCGACGCCGGACTAGAGGCGGCTGCCTACGGGCTGCCTCTCCGCGTATCGGTGCGCCATCTCGTCCACCGATACCACCGGCACGCCGCCCGCCTGGCCCACCATCCCGAATGCTTCCATCCGGGCGGCGCAGACGTCCGCCATCGCCTCGCGTGCAGGCGTTAGGTATTGCCGTGGGTCGAACTCGCCGCGCTGTTCCGTCAGCACCCGCCGCACCGCGCCGGTCATCGCCAGCCGGTTGTCGGTGTCCACGTTGATCTTGCGCACCCCGTGCCGGATCCCTTCCTGGATCTCTTCCACCGGCACGCCCCACGTCTGCCGCATCTCCCCGCCGTAGGCGTTGAAGATGTCCTGTAGTCGTTGCGGAACGGATGAACTTCCGTGCATGACGATGTGCGTGTTCGGTAAGCGCCGATGAATCTCCCGGATGCACTCCATCACCAGCACGCCCGCGTCCGGTTTGTGGCTGAACTTATAGGCGCCGTGGCTGGTCCCGATCGCCACCGCGAGCGCGTCCACGCCCGTACGAGCCACGAAGTCCTCGGCCTGCTCCGGATCGGTAATCAGTTGTTCGCGATCCAGCACGCCCTCCGCGCCGTGCCCGTCCTCTTGGTCGCCCATCCCGGTCTCCAGGCTGCCCAGCACGCCCAGCTCGCCCTCCACGCTTACGCCGCGTTCGTGGGCCAACTCAACGACCTCGCGGGTAACGGCCACGTTGTAGTCGTAGTCGGACGGCGTTGAGCCGTCTTCGAGCAGTGAGCCGTCCATCATCACGCTCGTATACCCCTGGTCCATCGCGCTCAGGCAGGTTTCCGGGCTATTCCCATGGTCCTGGTGCATGACCACCGGAGTGTTTGGGTTGAGCTCAAGGGCCGCCAGGATCAGGTGCCGCAGGTACGCCTCGTTCGCATATGCCCGCGCGCCCCGGCTGGCCTGGATGATTACGGGCGAATCCGTCCGGCTCGCCGCCGACATCACGGCCTGGACCTGCTCCATGTTGTTCACGTTGAAGGCCGCCACGCCGTAATCGTTTTCGGCGGCGTGGTCCAGCAACACGCGCAGGGGAATCAGCGGCACGCCAGTAAAGCTCCCGGTCCCAAATGGCCGATCCGAACGAAAGGGGTAACTCTCAGGATACTCCTATCGAGCCGGATGGTGCATGCCGTGAGTTGCGCGTGAACCCAGCGCCACTCACCATCCCTCTATGTCGACGCCCATCCACTTCCGTCACGTGGACGTTGCCAGCGGCGGCCGCATGCTTCGCGATCGCCACGTGCTGGTGGCGAACGGCCGTGTCACCACGGTAAGCCCGACACCGATCGAAACACCGGCTGGCGCGCTCATCGTCAACGGCCCCGGCATTCTCGCGCAGGGACTTGTCGACACTCACATACATGGTCGTCGCGGCTTTGACGTCATGCGTCCCGGCGATGTCGGGCCCTTATCGGTCGAAGTCTTGAAACAGGGCGTCACCGGCTTCCTACCGACAATTGTGGCGACACCCTCGAACGACATCTTGGCGTCCCTCTCGGCCGTCCGCGGCGATGGTTGTGGCGCCCGTGTCTTCGGTGTCCACGCCGAAGGCCCCTTCCTCTCCCCCGAACAGCCCGGCATGTTCCCGCCGGACGCGTTCCGCCCCTACGACCCGGCGCTCTGGCTCGACATGCTTGCCGCAGCCGTCTCACCTATCCGTCTCATGACCGTCGCCGCCGAACGCCTCGCACGTGCGCAGATCGACCAGCTCCATGCCGACGGCGTCACCCTCAGCCTCGGCCACACAGGCGCGACCTATGAGCAGGCGGCGGCTGCTTTCGATGCGGGCGTCACACGCGTCACCCACGCCTTTAACGCCATGACCGGCTTCCACCACCGCGCTCCCGGCGCCGTCGGCGCCCTGCTCGAACGCGGTCACATCGACGCCGAACTCATCCTGGACGGCCTCCACGTCGCCGCGCCGCCCGCCCGCATTCTCGCCGTCACCCGCACTAGCGGAAGCATCGTCCTCGTCTCGGACAGCGTGCCCCCTGCCGGCTGCCCACCCGGCGACTACACCTGGGCCGGCCGGCGTCTCCGCGTGGACGGTAACTCGATCCGCTTGTCCAACGGTCGCCTGGCCGGCAGCGCCCTCACCCTGGACGCCGCCGTGCGCCGAGCCGTCGACTGGCTTGGTGTTGAACCCGCCGCTGCGCTCTACATGGCCTCCGAAGCCCCACGGGCCTCGATCGGACTGGATCCGGGCGGCCTCCGAACCGGCTCCGCGGCCGATCTCATCCTCCTCGATCCGCACCTGCACCCGCGCATGACCCTCATTGGCGGCGTCGTACGCTGGCAACGCACCGCCACGTAACATTGCGCCAACGCCGCATCTGCGGCAGATTGAGCAAAACGGCCAACCTGCCATCGCAACAAGGACTCGCGCTCTATGATGACCCTGGGCCTCTGGGGGCGTATCCGAAGCTCCACCGTCAGCTGGCTCGTCATCTCGGCCTTTTTCTTCGCACTGGATGTTGTCGACGGGTTTCCCTTCCCATCCTGGTCGCTGATCCTCATCATCGTGTTCATGTTTTGGCCGTTGTACTTCGCGGTCCGCTGGATCGTCCGCGGCTTCTGACCGCAGCCTGACCTACATGACAACAGACGACCAAGACGAGGGAATCCCCCAGCTTCTCGGTCCGGGCGGCGAGCCGCTCGGCCCCATGCCGATGCCGGCCGCCGAGCCGGCGCCGCAACCTGCCGCGCCCGAAGCGCCGACCGCGCCTGAAGCTCCAACGGCCCCCGACGCCCCGGAATCCGAAGCCGCCCCTGCGCCCGATCCATCCCAGGGTCCGATCTATCGCGTCTCCACCCTGCTCGCCGTCGACCCGCGCGCCATTCCCGCCGCGCTCATTACGGTTCTCAACCACGACCCCTTCGAGGCCTACAAGCGTCGCCTCGACGCCATTCGCCCACAGTTTGAGCAGTCTCGCGACGTCATGATCTCAGCCACCGAGGCCCAACTGCTCCAGCAGGGCGCGCCGCAGGGCGATCACCGCACCGCCGCCACCCGCATGGTTGAGCAGAACTTCATGCGCACCCTTTGGGACGTCTGCTTCGAGACCGTCTCCGGTGCCCACGTCTCGCTGATCTTCTCCGCCGGCCTGGCTGGACCGGAGCGCCTCGCCGGAGCCTTGCTCGCCTCCAACGCTCCCGTGCCAACCGTGTGGGTGACCACCCGCGCATTGACGGTCGGCGACCGCTTCGGGGCTTGGGCCGTGCCTGTCACCAAGGACACGGAAATGCCCGCCACCGTGGCCCTCACCGCTGAGAACTTCCAGCAGCTCCGCCTCAGCTTCGCCAAGGTCCGCGTCTAGCCTCTCTCCCGCGCCCGCTTGACAGCCGGTTCGGGCTTCGGTAAAAACCGACTGACCAGTCGGTTTGTTGATCCCATGAGCCTTCGTCTCCCCCGCCGCGCGTCCAATGGCCGCAAAGATGCGACCCGCCTCGCCCTCCTGGAGGCCGCCCTCAACGTCTTCGGCGAAAAGGGCTACCACGGAGCCGCCGTCGACGACATCGTCGACCGTGCCGGACGTTCCAAGGGCGCCGCCTACTTCCACTTCCCCAGCAAGGCCGCCATCTTCCGCGCCCTCGTGCGCGAACTGGCCAACCAGCTGGTCAACTCCATCCAGCGCAAGATGGACGACGTGGACTCGCCCGCCGAGCGCCTCGACGCCGCCCTCCTGGGTCTCATCGACGTCTTCGTCCGGCACCGCGCCCTCGCCCGAATCGTGCTCATCGAGGTCGCCGGTGCCGGCCGCGCCTTCAGCGACGACCTGATCTTCGTGCGCCGCCAGTTCGCCGACCTGATCGAGCGCGAGCTCGACCGCGCCGTCGAGATCGGCGCCATCCCGCCCTGTGACACCCACCTCATCGCCACCGCCTGGTTCGGAGCCCTCAACGAAGTCGCCGTCCACTGGCTGCACGATCCCGACGCCGGATCGCTGCACGCCTCCTACCCCAGCCTTCGCCAGCTGCTCCTCCAGAGCGTGGGCTTCAGCCCCGCGGAGGTAGATCGCGTGCCCCTCCATGCTTGAAGCCCCCGCCGCTCCCGCCATCCGCTTTCGCGACCCCGCCCTCGAGCCGATCTGGGACAAGTCCCAGCGCGGCGAACGCCTCTCGGAGCACGACGGCCTCACCTGCCTCTCCACACGCGACCTCACCGGCCTCGGCCGCATCGCCGACGCCGCGGCCCGCCGCGTCTCAGGCGACCGCGTCTATTTCACCTTCAACGTCCACGTCAATCCCACCAACATCTGCGTTCTCTCCTGCAAGTTCTGCGACTTCGCCGCCAGGGTTGGCGACGACCACGCCTACGAGTACTCCATCGACGAGATCATCGGCCAGATCCATCCCGACGTTCACGAAGTCCACATCGTCGGCGGCCACCACCCAACCATTCCGTTCGAGTGGTACGAGGACCTCCTCCGCGCCATCAAGGCCGAGCGCCCAACCGTCCAGATCAAGGCCTTCACCGCCGCCGAGATCGACTACTTCCACAAGCGCTTCAAGATCCCCGACCGGGAAGTCCTGGAACGCCTCTTCGACGCCGGCCTCGACTCCATGCCCGGCGGCGGCGCCGAGGTCTTCTCCGAGCGCGTCCGCCGCGAGCTCTTCCGCGGCAAAGCCGGCGCCGACCGCTGGCTTGAGATCCACCACCTCGCCCACTCCATGGGCATCCACACCAACGCCACCCTGCTCTACGGCCACATCGAGACCCACCGCGAGCGCGTCCGCCACCTCATGCGCCTCCGCGAGGCCCAGGACGAATCCGGCGGCTGGCTCTGCTTCATCCCCCTCGAATACCAACTCGGCACCACCCTCCTCGTCGACCGCCAGGCCTCCCCCATCGACGACCTCCGAACCCTTGCCACCTCCCGCCTCATGCTCGACAACTTCCCCCACATCAAGTCCTATTGGGTCATGAGCGGCGAGCAAACCGCCTCCATCGGCCTCAACTTTGGTGCCGACGACCTCGACGGCACCATCGGCACCGAGCGCATCGCCCACGCCGCCCTCGCGGCCAGCCCGCTGGGCCTTGAGCGTGACCGCATGGTTCGCCTCATCCGCTCTGCCGACAAGATCCCCGTCGAACGCAACGCCACCTACGACGTGCAGAAGGTGTATGACGCCTAGGCTCGGCCGCATTCCGTACCTCAACACGGAGCCCTTCTTCGCAGACGACGAAGTCCGGGCCAACGCCGTCGTCGAGGTGCCCAGCCGCATGATCGACCTCGCTCGCCTTGGCGCGGTCGACATCGCGCCCCTCCCCGTCGTCGCCGCCTTCGATCACCCCGCCGTCTTCCGCCCCGTCGGCGGCCTGGGCATCGCCGCCGCCGGCGCCGCCCGCAGCGTCTTTCTGCGCTCGCAGGTTCCCATCGAGGATCTCTCAGGCTCATGCATCGGCGTCATCGACGAAACCGCCACCTCCGTCCGTCTCCTCAAGGTCCTTCTGCAATTCCGCTTCGATGTCGGCCACACCACCTTCGTCGGCCTCGACCAGCCGGCTGACGCCGCCCTCCTCATCGGCGACAAAGCCCTCCTGAAAAGCCGCAACCCGCACACTCACCCTTACGAACTCGACCTCGCCGCCGAGTGGCACGCCTGGACCGGCCTACCTTTCGTCTTCGCCGCCTGGATGGCCCACCGAGACGTGCCGCCCGCCGCCGCCGCCGCCGCCGCGAACTACTTCAGCGCCAACCTCGACGCCAACCTCGCCGATCCAACCGCCATCCACCGCCGCCGCCCCGATCTCGGCCTCTCCGCTCAAGCCGTCGCGACCTACCTCCAGACCTTCCTCTACCGATTCGACGACTCCGCCTGGGCCGGCCTGGACCACTTCCAGGAACTCGACGCCCGCCTCACCGCCGTGGAGCGCGTAGCGTGATGGACCACATCGTCCAGAAGATCGACGCCGGCGACCGCCTCACCCCGGCCGACGCCCGCTACCTCCTGTCCGACGCCCCCCTGCTCGAAGTTGGCGCCCTGGCCGACGAGGTCCGCCACCGCCGTCACCCCGGCGACGTCGTCACCTACGTCGTCGACACCAACCTCAACTACACCAACCTCTGCGACGCCTACTGCTCCTTTTGCGCCTTCTACCGCCCCCACACCAGCAAGGCCGACGACGCCTACACCCACACCGTCGACCAGATGATGACCCAGGTTGCCGCCGCCGCCGCCATGGGCTGCACCACCGTCCTCATGCAGGGCGGCCTCAACCCCGAGCTACCCCTCGAGTACTACCTCGACATGGTCCGCTCCACCCGCGAACGCTTCCCCGGCATGACCCCCCACTACTGGTCCGCCCCCGAGATATACGAAATGTCCAAGGTCTCCGGCCTCGACTACCGCGGCGTCTGCCAAGCCCTCTGGGACGCGGGCCAGCGCACCCTCCCCGGCGGCGGCGCCGAAATCCTCACCAACGAGGACCGCCACCGCATCAGCCCCCTCAAGATGAACGCCGACGAGTGGATCGCCGTTCTTCGCGCCGCCCAGCAGGTAGGCCTCCGCGGCACCGCCACCATGATGTACGGCCACGGCGAGACCGTGGACGGCCGCGTCGAACACTTCCAGCGCGTCCGCGACCTGCAGGACGAAACCGGCGGCTTCTACGCCTTCGTCCCCTGGAGCTTCGCCCCCGGCGGCACCCCCCTTGGCCGCAAGCTCGGCGGCCTCCGCGCCCAGGCCAATGACTACCTCCGCATCCTCGCCGCCGCCCGCCTCTACTTCGACAACATCGACCACATTGACGCCTCCTGGTTCAGCGAAGGCAAGAAGACCGGCCAGGTCGCCCTCCACTTCGGCGCCGACGACTTCGGCGGCACCCTCTTCGACGAAAACGTCATGCAGGAAGCCGGCCACTACGTCCGCACCTCCGTCGAAGAAATGCGAACCATGATCCGCGAAGCCGGCTTCACCCCCGCCCAGCGCGACACCCACTACCAAATCCTCCAAACCTTCCACGCCCACCCCCTCCCCGCCTAACCCTTGCCCCGCTTTACCCCCGGCCCGTTCGCCCTGAGAGACCTTTGCGAATCCCCCTGCTCCTCGAATTTGCAGCCGCTCTTTCTCCCTCTCCCGCTGGGAGAGGGTTGGGGTGAGGGTCTTCCGCGCAACCACCCCGGGGCCACGCAAACGCGGTTCCTGGGGGAAAAGCAACGGTATTCGGTTTCAATCAGATCAAGGGGACGCCGTTCTTCACCCTCTCCAAGGGGAGAGGCAGAATCGGCCGTCTTCGGCCGAATTCGGTGAGGGGTCTTCCGGGCAACCAGCCTCGGGTTACGCAACGGTTTCCGTGGGGAGAAGGTTGGGGTGAGGGCCATTCGCGCAACCACGCCGGCTAAGCAAAGACCTCCCTGAGCCCGTCATAGGAACAACCCCCAACCCCATGCGCCATCTAACCATCGGCCACAGCCCTGATGCCGACGACGCCTTCATGTTCTACGCCCTCACCGCCGGCCTCGTCCCCCTCAACGGACCCGAACCCGCCGAAATCACGGCCGTCCACGACGACATCCAATCCCTCAACGAACGCGCCCAATCCGCCGAACTCGACATCTCCCAGATCTCCGCCGCTGCCTACCCCGAGGTTGCCGATCGCTACCGCATCACCGCCTGCGGATCCTCCATGGGCGAAAACTACGGCCCCGTCGTCGTCGCTCCCCATCCCATCGCCCCGAAAGATCTGGCCGGTTGCCGCATCGCCGTCCCCGGCCCCCACACCACCGCCTTCAGCCTCGCCCGCATGTACCTCCCCGACTTCCAGCCTGTCCAGGTCCCCTTCGACCAGGCCTTCGACGCTGTAGATGACGGTCGCGCCCACGCCGCCGTCGTCATCCACGAAGGCCAGCTCACCTACGCCGCCGCCGGATTCTCCAAGGTCCTCGACCTCGGCGAAGCCTGGTTCAGCGACACCGGCCTTCCGCTCCCCCTCGGCATCAACATCGTCCGCCGCGACCTTGGCGACGCCTGGTGCCACGCCATCGCCGCGTCCCTGGCCGCCTCCATCGACTACGCCCGCGCCAACCCGGCTGGTGCCCTCCAACACGCCCGAGCCGTCGGCGGCGACCTCGACGAAGCCATCGCCACCCGCTTCACCGCCATGTACGTCACCAACCTCACCCGCAACATGGGCCCGCAAGGCCACGCCGCCCTCACCGCCCTCTACCAACGCTCCCCCATCCCCACCTCCCACCCCGTCCCCCTAGACATCGTCCCCGCCCCCTGACCCAAACCCCGCCCGTAATCCTGCCGTCCGAGTCCGATCCGCCGTAGGGGCGGCGTCTCTGACTCGCCCGTCTTCCGAGCACCCTGCGATCACACGCCCGTTGAAGGAGCTCCGGCCCCGTCACCCGCAGGCGCGTCCGTTCCTGGAGGGGTGCCCCTTGTGGGTACCCAGGGGCACCACGCCACCGAGGGAAGCACCTGTTCCAATCCCACGAAACCCGTTCGTGGCGCGCCCGTCCCCCGTAGAGCCTGCCTCGAGCTTGCCGAATGGGGGCCGGTCTCTGACCGGCCTCTTCGGGGCAACCGCCACCCCTACCCCATCTATGCCTGCCCGTTCGCCAGCCCACGGTCCAACTGACTCCAACTGGTCGCCGTGGACCCCGACACCTCCCGGCCGCCCCCTAGAATGCGGAGCCGGCACACCGAGGCTTGGAAAATTCCCAGCCGTCGCAACACGCACCTGAAGACACAGGCGCAACCAGCGTTCGGACTGTCGCTACTCGTGCCTCACGCCCGATCCGGGACACTTACACCGTCGCGTCGCCCACTCGCCCCGCGACCGCTACCCCGGCTGGACTAACCAATGGACGGCAAGCGCTTCCTTCACTCCATCCGCCTCCAGAACATCCTCTCCTTCGGCCCCGACACCCCCGAACTCCCGCTCGAACCCCTCAACGTCCTCATCGGCCCCAACGCCTCCGGCAAATCCAATCTAATCGAGGCCCTCTCACTACTAGCTGCTGCGCCCCGGAACCTGCAAGAAACTATCCGCAAGGGCGGTGGAATTCACGAATGGCTCTGGAAAGGCGCTGGTCAACTCGGAACAGCAAGCTTGGCGGTGACGGTCAAGAGCCCCGAGGGATCCTTGCCACTCAGATATCTTCTGTCCTTTACTGAGACGGATACGAGCTTTGATCTGCAAGAAGAATTACTCGAAGATCAGCCATGCACGGATAGCAATGAAGAGTCATTCTCATATTACCTATATAAGGAAGGTAAAGCATCGATCAGTGCTGTCACTGAGGGTAAGAAATTGAGATCCAGGCGACGTCTTCGGGGTCTAAGGCGCAATCGGTCGATTCTGTCGCAACGAAGCGATCCAGATACGTACCCAGAGTTGACCTACCTCGGAGATCAATTTGACGTCATCACGTTCTACCGTGAATGGGATCTTGGCCCTAATACTCTGGCTCGCCAGCCTCAGGATGTCGACCTTGAACAAGAATACTTGCTGGAGGACGCATCTAATCTCGCATTGGTAATGAACTATCTTTCAAATCGTCCTGGAGTAAAGAGACGGATTCTGGATCGATTCCAAGTATTCAATTCATTCGTCGAGGATATTGTTTCCAGTATAAGGGGCCAAAGAGTCCAGCTATATTTTCACGAAACAAGCCTACGCCATCCCTTGCCAGCCACTCGTATCTCCGACGGCACCCTCCGCTACCTGTGCCTACTCGCGATCCTCTGCCATCCCGAGCCGCCACCCGTCACCTGCATCGAGGAACCCGAACTCGGCCTCCATCCCGACATCATCCCACAAGTCGCCAAGCTCCTGGTCGAAGCCTCCACTCGCACCCAACTCTTCGTCACTACCCATTCCGACATCCTTGTCGACGCCCTTTCCCATATCCCCGAATCCATAATCGTCTGCGAAAAATCCAACGGCGCCACGCAACTCCAACGACTCGACGCCCAGGAACTCAAACCCTGGCTTGAGAAATACCGGCTCGGCGACCTCTGGACCAGCGGCCACATCGGCGGCAACCGCTGGTGAGCGTAAAGCTCATCATCGAGGGCGGTGGCGACAGAAAATCGAAGTATCTCAACCAGGCATTCCGTCGAGAGTTCGCGAAATTCCTCGGCAAAGCCGGTCTCGCCGGCAAGTTGCCCAGCATCGAGGCTGCCGGCGGCCGCCAGCAGGCGTACGACGCCTTCAAGTCAGCGCACGAAAGAGGAGATCAGGTCGCTGTACTCCTGGTCGACGCCGAAGCCCCGGTCACAGCTCGGGACCCGTGGACACATCTGAACACGCGCGACGGCTGGACTTGCCCATCAGGTGCAACCAACGACCAATGCCACCTCATGGTCCAGATCATGGAATCCTGGTTCCTTGCCGACCGCCCAGCACTCCAGGAGTTCTACGGCCAGCACTTCCGATCTCAGGCGCTACCGGGAAACCCGAACATCGAACAGATCCCGAAACAGGACGTGCTCAACCGCCTAAGACAGGCATCCCGACCTACTCCAAAAGGCGCCTACGATAAGGGAGCGCACAGCTTCGAAATCTTGGCCAGCCTGGACCCGGCCAAAGTCATAGCCGCATCCCCCCACGCCAGGAGATTCGTCCAAGCCCTGCGCGATCTCTCCTGAGCAGATGTTCGCTCCCAGGCCCGCTCCGCCGTCAACCCTTCTTCAGATCCCCTCCAGAGGCTCTCGACAGGCCCCAGCAGCCACGCCCTTGTCCTGCCACGCAGTGGCTCTCTGCCACCGCGCCTGGCTGATCCAATCAATCTGGTAAGAACCATTCAGGGCGCGCTGATCGGCCTTGGTGGCATCGTTAGCGGAATTCGGCGCAAGTAAGCCGATTTGCCGAATCTTAGCGACAACCTGAGGCAGACTTGCAGTGAGACAATAGCAATGCAAGACGCTCAGGCACATTTAGCCGAACTCGCAGTATGACAGCATCAGCAACCGTCGACATAGATCTACGTCGAGATTTCGTGGAAATTCATCGTGCTGAGCTAGCTCGACTGGGATATGACGTATGCGGCCTTTCTGGAGATGACGAGTTACTGCGAGCTTACTTCGGAGTATGTCGACGCTTGGTACTACCGATGCCCCGCCGGATTATAAAGTCCAAGAGCTTCTCATACTGTCCCAAGCATCACGATGCCCTTGCTCAAATCGAGCAGATCATTCATAAAGGTGGCGACATCACTCCATACCTTAGCAAGAATATCAAGAAAGTGAACTACAATGACGCCATGCTCAATGATTGGGGAATTCACCACCTTCATCTAGGTGCACGTATTGAGCGGGACGGTTTTGTAGAGCGGACCGACATGCTTCTGTATTGCAGATTTGAGAAAGGACATGCCTATTTCGTCGCCGTCCTTCCACATGGCTCGTGGGCCAAGCAGGAGCTAGTCAAGACCATCCATGAGAATTGGCCGGCGCTCATAGACCGATATCGGGTCAGAGGGGTTGTAGGAGACAGGGTTACAGACGAAGAAATAAAGGACCTGCGGAAAGTAAATGTCAATTTGTTCGTTGAGATTGAAAATGGAGTTGCATATCTTCCCATCGGCGGAGGGGCCGTTTCGTCTGGAGAGAATGTTCTCGACGTTAGACGAGCTGACATGTGTTTGCACTGGGCAGATCGAATGCAAGAGAAGATCATTGACGACTTTCCTGACATCAAAAAACGGGCAAGAGATCGTGGTATTTTGTTTTCTGATCCGGCGGTGTTTCAAATGCGTATATGGCAAGAGAGCTTTTGGATGGTAGAGATTAACAGTGCATATGGAATATTGCTTGGAACCCCGTGAGGTCGCAGTGGATTACTGCGAGGGGGATTGACAATAGTGGATTGTTCGCTGTAGTTGACCGCGATATTTAGCTCGAGCAATTTTCGCAGCGCGTAGTCGTCGGATTTATCGGCATCCCAGCCGTATGCGGCCGCTACGGTGCCATCGAGGGCGGCATGTGCGTCCTCCAACCACTGCGGCCGCTCGTTATACAGATTTGTAAGCGTCCGAGGCCCAAGCTCCCGATGCGGCACAGCCCGCTCTGGATACCCCGCCACCGGCTCATCCACCCACTCCACCCGCGCATCGCTGACAACGCTATCCCCGCCAGCGTTGCCTGCTTTGATTGCATTGCCATCATTGCCGGCATCCCCCATCCCCGTCGCCGGTTCACACCCCGACCTAGTTAGGCCAACACCCACCCGCGTTGCCAGTCATTCCCGCTTCCCACCAACTACGGCCCGGCGTCCCCCCAGAACCTCTCCTGAGCTTGTCGAATGGGGAATCTCGCCATCCTTCCGTGCCCCGTCCCCAACCAAGGCGCACCGCCAAAACTGGACACATTGCCCCTAAAACTGGACACATTCGGCCGAAAAGTTGACACATCGGGCCAAAAACTGGACACATCGGCCTGACAGAGTGGACACATCCCCGTCACCCGGCCTCCCCGGAAAACCTGCTCTGAGCCTGTCGAAGGAGGCCGTGAGAGGGGACGTGCGCCGCCCGAAACTGAACACCTGACCCTCAGAAGTGAACACATTCGTCCGGAAAGTGAACACATTGACCCCGAAACTGAACACATTGCCCCGATCGACTGAACACATCCCCAGCCGCGCTCCCCCACCCTCCGGGCGCCCATCCCCAACCGTTCATGGTGAGCCGGTCTGGAGTCCGTCGGAGGACCGAGTCGAACCACATCCCGGCGTCCCCGGAGTACCTGTCCCGAGCCTGCCTCAGCCTGCCCCGGACGAGATTCGGGGGACCCGATCCGGGGCGAGGACCCAGTAGCACCCACCACCCGAGGCATCAACAACCTCCGGGGCCGCGGCTCTTCACCCTCTCCGAGGGGAGAGGCAGACTCCGGCGTCCGCGCCGGAATTCGTTGAGGGGTCCGCCGGTCGAGGTCTAACCCCCACCCAGGCCGCATGGGGACATCAAAAGACTCAATATTTCCCTGTCTTCCTTGCCCATCGTAATCATTTCGTGTACAATAGAGACGCCCTATCCCATGTCCATCCCGGAACCCCCATGCTCGCCCGCCTCTTCCGACGCCTTGCCCCCTTGGCGTCCCGGCGCCGCCCGCGCCTGTTCCTCACCGTGCGCAGAGGCCGGTCGCACACCAACGTCTTCCGGTCTCTACTCTCCGCCCCAACTCCCCGCCACGTCCGCGTACCCAACGTTCCTCGCGCCGTCCTCCCGTCCCCTCACACCCCCAACCTTCGTCACCGACCCGCCAAAAAAATCGGCCCAAGCTATCTCTCGCCAGCCCGAACCCCCAGAGGGGGTTGGGGGGGGCGAGGGATAGCTCCCCCGTAACCCCCCCCCCAGACCCCCCCGCCGCCACCCCCCCCCCCCCCCCCCCCCCCCCCCCCGAAGACCTCGCCCACCCACGCCCCGCTGCCCTCCTGCGCCGGTCCCCCGCCCGTCCGTCGCCGGGGCGGGCCTGCCGCGTCCCCGATTCAGCCAAAAAGCGCCCCGCCCCGCCCGCTCCGTCATCCCGGCGTCCGCAAAGAGCCTGCCCTGAGCTTGCCGAAGAGCCGGCCCTGAGCCTGTCGAAGGGGGGATCCAGTCCTCGTCCTCCGAGCCACCGGAAACTCGCCGGAAACTACTCCCCGCCGCCTCAAGAGTTTTTTGGAAAAAACTCTTATTGCGCGCGAGACCCCCGATTGGCGCCCTCGCCGACTCGCTCCACCATCCACCCAAACCCCTCAACCCGATATCCTGAACCCGCCGCCCAGCTGGGCGGTTATTTGTGGAGGGCACAGAAGCTCATGGCACCGCTCGACTTCGGGATCCCGGCCGGCAGCCTGCAAGACGCGACGATCGAACTCTTTCGGCGCGCCGGCTGGCATATCGTCATCGCCTCCCGGAACTACTTCCCCGAAGTCGACGACGACGACCTGCGCCTCACCCTCATGCGCGCCCAGGAAATGTCCCGCTACGTTGAGCACGGCACCTTCGACGCCGGCATCACCGGCAAGGACTGGACCCTCGAAAACCAGTCCGACGTTGAAGTCATCCAGGTCCTCCCCTACTCCCGCCGCAGCAACCGGCCCACTCGCGCGGTCCTGGCCGTGCGCGAGGACTCCCCGATCCAGACCGTCCAGGACCTCGAAGGCGCCACCATCGCCGCCGAAATGGTCAACTTCACCCGCTGCTACCTCGCCGAGCGTGGAATCAGCGCCAACGTCGAGTTCTCCTGGGGCGCAACCGAGGCCAAGGTCGCCGGCGGCTTGGCCGACGCCATCGTCGAAACCACCGAAACCGGCTCCACCCTCCGCGCCCACGGCCTCCGCGAAATCGAAACCATGCTCACCTCCTGCCCCCAGGTCATCGCCAACAAGGCCGCCTATGCCGATCCGGTCAAGAGGGCCAAGATCGACCAGGTCGCCACCATGCTCAAGGCCGCCCTGGACGCCCAATCCCGCGTCGCGCTCAAGATGAACGTGCCGAAGGACAGCCTGGACAGAATCATTGCCCTCGTCCCCAGCGTCACCGCCCCCACCGTCGCCGACCTCTACGGCCAGCCCTGGGCCAGCGTCGAGATCGTCGTCCAGGAACGGCAGGTTCGCGAGCTGATGCCCCGTTTGGTCAAGGCCGGCGCGGAGGGCATCATCGAGTTCCCCCTCAACAAGTTCCTCTAATGGCTACCGACCGCCTCCGCTTCGGAATCATCGGCACCGGCGGCCGCGGCCTCGGGTCATTCGCCCGCGGCCTTCGAAACGACTTCCCCCACCAGGCCGACATCGTCGCCCTCAGCGACATGGACCCCGTCCGCCTCGCCTTGGGCGCCAAACACTTCGAGGTCGATCGCACCGACACCGACCCGTCAGTCGTCCTCGATAACCCGGAAGTTGACGTCGTCGTCATCACCACCCCCGATGCCACCCACGCAAACTACGCGGTCGCCGCCCTTGAGGCCGGCAAGCACGTCATCTGCGAAAAGCCCATCGCCACCACCATCGACGACTGCAACCGCATCCGTGACACGGCCCGCCGGTCTCCGGGCGGCTTTATGACCGGCTTCGTCCTCCGCTACGTTCCCTTCTACGACCGCATGCACCACGCCATCGTCAACGGCGAAATCGGCGACCCGCGCCTCGTCCAGATGACCGACAATCGCGACGGTGCCGGCTACTTCCGCCGCTGGCACCGTCTGCGAGCCAACTCCGGCGGCCTTCTTGTCCACAAGAGCTGCCACGCTCTCGACATCGCCGGCTGGATGCTCGGTGCCCGCCCCGTCAGCGTCAGCGCCACCGGCGGCGTCGCCGTCTTCACTCCGAAGGACTGGGCCGGCGAGCGCTGCCTCACTTGCGACGCTGCCGACACCTGCCCCGAATACGTCGACATCACCCAGGGCCGCCTCAGGGAGCTTTACCACGACGCCGAAGCCACCAGCGGCTACATCTTCGACACCTGCGTCTTTAACTCCGAAAAGGACACCGTCGACCACGCCAGCGCCAGCATTGAGTACGAAGGCGGCAAGCGCGTCTCCTACAGCCTCTGCCTCTTCGCCTCCTACACAACCCGCGAAATCGGCGTCTGGGGCGAAGGCGGCAAGGTCGAAGGCCGCGACGGCCAGGATGCCTTCCGGCTCACCGGCCGCCGTGACGAGCGCGACGAAGAACGCCCCGTCGAGGTAGCCCGCGGCGGCCACGGCGGCGGCGACACCCGCCTGCTGGCCGACGCCCTCGCCGTCTTCCGCGGCGAAGGCGATCCAGTGGCCGGACTCGACGCCGCCTACTGGGCCGCCGTCCTCGGCATCGCCGCCGAAGAATCCGTGTCCCGCGGCGGCCGGCGCCTCACCCTGGCCGAGCTCGGCGCGACCCCATGACCGGCCGCGCCGCCGTCGTCCCCGCAGCCAACGTCGTCCACATCGAAGAAATCCCGATCCCCGGCCCCATCGGCCCCAACGAAGTCCTCGTCCAAACCGAGTGCACCTTCATCAGCGCCGGCACCGAACTCGCCAACTTCACCGGCCTCGACCCCGGCGTCAACGTTCCTGGCAGTTGGAACCACTTCCCCGCCCGCCCCGGCTACGCCAACTGCGGCCGCGTGATTGAGCTCGGCTCAGACGTCGAATCTCTGGCCGTCGGCGACCGCGTCTTCACCCAGCGCAAGCACGTCTCCCACCATCTCGTTGCCGTGGACGACCCCGACACCATGGTCGTCCCCGTGCCCGCTGACGTCCCCAGCGACCTCGCCGCCGCCGTCCGCATGGGCATGGTCGCCATCACCGCCCCCCAGGTCGCCGACAACAACGTCAACGACTGGGTTGTCGTATTCGGACTCGGCCTCGTCGGCAACCTCGCCGCCCAGCTATTTCAGCTCGATGGCGCGCGCGTCATAGGCGTCGACCCCGTGCCGGCTCGCCGCCAACTGGCCCACCGCGTCGGCATCCAGCGCGTCATCGGCGACGACATGACTGACATCGCTTCGCAAGTACGTGACATAACTGGAGGCGGCGCTCAGACGGTCGTCGAAGCCGTCGGCCACGCCGGCGTCGCTGAAACCGCCATCCACGCCGCCGCGCCCTTCGGCGAACTCATCCTCCTCGGCTCCCCCCGCGCGCCCGTCACCGCCGACCTCAACGAGTTCCTCCAGCCCGTCCACAAATCCTGGGTCGCCATCAAGGGCGCGCTCGAACACCGCCTGCCCATCAACCCGACCACCCGGGGACATCCCCGATCCATCGCCGGCAACGCCCGCATCATCCTCAACCTCGTGTCGTCCGGACGCCTCCGCCTGGCCGAACTCATTTCCCATCGCCTCCCTGCCAACCAGATCGCCGCCGCCTACGACGGCCTCCTCAACAAACCCAACGAGTACTGGGGCGTCGCCCTCGACTGGCGCTAGCGCCCGCACCGGTCACGGACCGCTGCAACATCCCGCATCTCGAATCGTGGCCGGGAAGCGTCATTTGGACGCTGCTAACATGCGCCGGAATTCGGGGAACGTCGCTAAGCTTCACCATCGGCAATGCCCCCGACGCACAAAGCTGGATGAAAAGCATGCGCTACGAGCCGGCCGAAAAGTGCCCACCCCGCCAGGCGCTCGGCGCGGCTCTCCTGATCTTCGTTCCGAATACGATTAGCGTCGTTCTACTCACGACATTTGTCGTTCGGGCCTCCGGAGAATCGGACAACTATCTCGCTTGGGCTACCTTCACCGGGCTTGCAATCTCCGGTTTAAGCATCGTTCTGCATGCCTTTCCGTTTCGCTATATGAGACCTTTGCAAAACCGGGGCGGGCGGCGCATGGTGACGACCAGCCGGTTGCC
>JAPPLN010000053.1 GCA_028874175.1 Chloroflexota bacterium | reverse complement strand
TGTCCTACGGCGAGATCGACCAGCTCAAGGCCGACAACATGGACCTGCAGCAGGCGCGCAACTTCGAGGGGGCGCTGACGGAGGCGGTCGAACCGCCGCCGCCCGCCAACGGCGTGATTGCCGTTGCCAGCGGCGACGGGCTCGAAGAGGTCTTCCGCAGCCTGGGTGTGGACGTGGTGCGCGGCGGCCAGAGCATGAATCCCAGCGCCGGCGAGCTGCTGGAAGCCATCGACCGCACCCCCGACGACTGGGCAGTCGTGCTCCCCAACAACTCCAACATCTACCTTTCGGCGCGGCAGGCGGCCGAGCAGTCAGAGAAAACCGTGCACGTGCTCGCCACGCGAACCCTGCCACAGGGCTTCTCCGCGGCCCTGGCGTTCAATCCCGCCGACTCCTCCGAGAGCAACGCCGAGGCCATGAGCGAGGCTGCCGGCGACGTCACCACCCTGGAAGTCACCCAGGCGGTGCGCGACGCCGTGCTGGACGGCAACCCGGTCGCCGAAGGCGAGTACATGGGGCTGCTGGACGACAAGTTCGTGGAGCGCGGCGAGACGCCCCACCCGGTCATCATGCAAATGCTCGAACGAGTTGCGGACGACGAGCCGGAAGCCCTCACCATTTACGTCGGGCAGGCCACGGCGGCCGCCCAGGCCAGGGAACTCGCGTCCGAGATCAGCGAGCGCTACCCGGACTTGGACGTACAGACAGTGGCGGGCGGCCAGGACCACTACGACTACATCATCGCGGTTGAGTAACGACCTGTTGAGCGGATGACGGCCGACTCCGAGCCGGCGCTGGTACGCGAAGCGCGACGGCTTCTGGAGGCCGAGGCGGCGGCCGGTTTCGACGACTCGTCGACACCCGGCGGGCTGTCGCGCTGGGTTGCCGGTCAGGGCCGGAACGTGGGTTCACTTACACGGCTGTCGCAGTACTCGCGGCTACGGCCACGCACGCGCCAGGATCTGGCAAACAAAGTTCTCTCCGACCTGGGGTCGAACAAGGTGTCGCCATCAGTCGGCCGCGACGCCGCCGCTCCAGTCACGGTGTTGCCAGGCGTGGGTGCGACAGCCGAGAAGCGGCTGGCCGCGCTAAGCATCCAGACAGTGAGCGATCTGCTCCATCACCGGCCCCGTCGCTACATCGACCACTCGTCTGTGGTTCCCATCGCCGAGGCGGAGCCGGGACGTGAAGTCACAGTGATTGGCGACGTAGTCGAGATCAGGGCCCGACCGGCCAAGTCCGGACGGGTTCGCGTCATCGAGGCGGCCATCGCCGACGAAACCGGCCAGATTCTGGCGGTCTGGTTCAACCAGGTCTACCTGGCAAAGACCCTGCGCGGACGGCGCAATGTGGCGTTCGCGGGCCGGGTGGAATCGGCCGCCTACGACCGCCAGCTCACCAGTCCGGAATATGAACTGGACGTGCACCGCATGGTTCACGCAGGGCGGCTCGTGCCCGTCTATCCGCTCACTCGCGGGCTCTCACAACGCCAACTGCGCCGCTGGATGGCGCTGGCGGTTGACGCTTACGCTACCGCTGTTCCGGAAACGCTGGGCGCGGCGCAACGTCGGGCGCACGGCCTGCCGGATATTGCGACAGCTATTCGCAATCTCCACTTTCCCGTTGATTCTGCCGCGAAAGAGGCCGCCGCGCGGCGCTTCGCGTTCGCCGAATTGCTGGTCTACCAACTGGCGATCCTGCGCCGCCGCCGAACCTGGCGCGAGAGCCAGCCCGGACGTCCCGTGCGAATTCACCGGGATGCACTGGCGGCGTTCGGCGGGCAGCTGCCCTTCACGTTGACGGAGGGACAGCGCGTGGCCGTGGCCGAGGTCCTGAATGACCTGCGGCGCGACCGGCCCATGAGCCGGCTGCTGCAAGGCGACGTTGGTTCCGGCAAGACTGTCGTGGCCGCCGGCGCGCTGCACGCGATCGTCGGCGACGGCTGGCAGGGCGCCATCATGGCGCCCACCGAAGTGCTGGCCGAACAGCACGCCGCCACGCTGCGCGAACTGCTGACCCCGCTGGGTGTCCGAGTTGAGTTGGTCACCGGCAGCGTTCCCGCAGGCGAGAAACGGCGCATCTGGCGCGACGTGGAGCACGGCCGCGTGCATGTGGTGGTGGGCACCCAGGCCATCATCCAGCGCAGCGCCAGGTTCGCTCGCCTGAATCTGGCCGTCGTGGATGAACAGCACCGGTTCGGGGTCCAGCAGCGCGGGGAAATTCGCTCCAAGGGCTATAACCCCCACCTGCTGGCCATGTCCGCCACGCCAATCCCCCGCACGCTGGCGCTGACCGTGTATGGGGATCTGGACGTTAGCGTCCTGCGCGAACTGCCCAAGGGCCGTCGGCCAGTCAAGACATCCTTCGTGCCCAATCACCGGCGCGGCGATGCCTACGCGTTCATTCGGCGCGAGGTGACGGCCGGACACCAGGCCTTCATCGTGTTTCCGATCATCGAGGAGTCCGAAAGCCTCAACGCCCGCGCCGCGACCGACGAGCACAAGCGACTGACGCGCGGCACATTCGCCGACTTGGCCGATGACGTGGGACTGCTGCACGGCCGCATGAGCGCTGCCTCCAAGGAGCGCGTGATGCGCGCCTTCCGCGACGGGCAGATCAAAATCCTGGTCAGCACCGCAGTGATCGAGGTGGGCATCGACGTCCCAAACGCTTCGATAATCCTGATCGAGGGCGCCGAGCGCTTCGGGCTGGCACAGCTACACCAGCTGCGCGGGCGCGTTGGCCGCGGCGGCCAGGACTCGCACTGCCTCTTGATGAGCGAGACCGCGGATCCCCGGGAAAACGCCCGGCTGCGCACGCTCCAGACGGTGAACGACGGTTTTGCCTTGGCTGAGCGCGATCTCGAGTTACGCGGGCCGGGCAACGTAATCGGGACACGCCAGAGCGGGGCGCTGGGCTTCCGCTTTGCATCAGTCACCGATCTCCCAACCATCCAGTCGGCGCGCGTAGACGCCGAAGCAGTGACTCGCGCTGACCCCGAACTGACTCGGCCCGAGCACGCCGGGCTGGCCGCCGCCGTGGCGCGCCTGCTCCAGCGCAACGAGTGGAACTGAGGACGACGTGGCGGCGCGCGGCCGTGGTCTGACGATCACAGCCGGTGTCCATCGGGGTCGGCGGCTGCGCGTTCCGCCTGGCATTCGCCCGACCACGGACCGGGTCAGGGCCGCCGCGTTCGACGCACTACAGGGCCCGCCGCCCGAGCGTGTGCTGGATCTCTACGCCGGTTCCGGCGCGTTTGGCATTGAGGCGTTGAGCCGGGGTGCCGGGTACGCGTGCTTTATCGAGCGCAGCCGTCGCGCCGCGTCTGTGATTAGGCAGAACTTGGACCTCTTGGATCTCCGCGAACAGGGCGAGGTCATGGTCGGAGACGCGCGGCGGGTAGCGCTGGCCCGCGGAGCGCCATTCGGCCTGGTCTTCGCCGATCCGCCCTACGCCGACGATCCGTGGGTGGCGCTCTTCGACGCGCTGGAGACGCCCGGTGTGCTGACCAACCACGCCCTGGTCGTGACCGAGACCAGCAGCCGAATCGGTGCCCCTCTCGCTCCTTTCGGCTGGCGCCGCCTGAAGGAGCGCCGTCACGGCGACTCCACGTTCGCGGTCTTCGTCCGAGAGGCGACCCTGAGCAACGAGTCTCGGTTAGAAACGCCCTCGCTATAATGCGCGGGGTGTGTTGGGAGGGCAGGCCGTGCGCGCGCTGTTTCCCGCGACCTTCGACCCGGTTACCAACGGTCACATGGACATCTTGAGCCGGACGGCTGGTGTCTGCGATACGGTCGTGGCCGGCGTTTTCGAGAACGAACGCGGCGATACGCTGTTCACGGCGGAAGAGCGGCTGGCGCTGCTTGAAACGGCCGTGGCTCACCTGCCCAACGTCGAGGCGCGCATCTACTCCGGGCTGACCGTAGACTTTGCGCGAAAGATTGAGGCTGGCGTGCTGGTTCGAGGTCTGCGGGCCGTGTCCGACTTCGAGTACGAGTTCGCGCTCTCGGCCATGAACCGGCGCTTGCATCCGGACATCGACACGATGTTTTTTCTTTCGGCGCCCGAGCACGCATTCGTCAGTTCATCGCTCATTCGTGAGATCGGGGCGCTCGGCCGTTCGGTCGAGCCGTTCGTCCCGCCTAACGTCGCGGCCGCGGTCGGCGCTAAGTTCGCCGTACACCCTGAGCGGAGGTAGATCGCCATCGATCTCATAAACCTGATTGAGCGACTTGAGACGCTGCTGCGCCATGCCCAGCGCGTGCCGATGACGCACAAGATCGTCGTTGATGAGCGTGCCTTGCTGACCATCGTCGATGAGATGCGCATTCGCATTCCCGAGGAAATCCGCGAGGCGCGTCGGGTCATGCGCCAGCGTGACCAGATTCCACAGTCGGCCCAGATGGAGGCCGAGCGCATCGTTCAGCAGGCGCAGGAGCAGGCTGAACAGATGATTCGCGATGAAGAGATCGTGAAGCAGGCCGAGGCGCACGCCCTGCAAATGGTCCAGGAAGCGGAGGAGCGCACGGACGCCTCCCGCGAGGAAATGGACTTCTATGCGCTGAGCATGCTCCGCGACCTGGAGAGCCGGTTGGAGTCCCACCTCACCAGCATCCGCCGCGGTGTTGCCGCGCTTGACCAGAGCGATGCCGAACCCGTCGAGTTCGACGAAGAGCCTGCCTAGGCTGAGTTGAACCGCTCGCGGGCCTGACCTGAAGGTCGCCTGTGGCCGACTACATCTTCAACGTCGCGCGCGTGCTCGCGCAGACCTCCGGGCCGAGCCGCATGGTCGACGTGCACGCTCCGGCCCGTGTGATGGATGTACCGGAACTCAGCGGGCCCGTCCGAGGCACGGCACGTTTCACGCGGCTGTCCGACGCCGTCCTCGTCACCGGACAGATGCGGGCCCAGGTGTCGGTGCCCTGCGCTCGCTGCACGGATGACGTGGAGATTGAGCTTGCGTTCGAGTTAGACGACCAATTCGTGCCGCTCGTCGATCCGGTGCGCGGCGGTCTGGTCGATCCGGGCGACCGCTGGCAACTTGATCCGGGCCACAACCTTGATCTCTCCCAGGTCCTGGCCGAAGGCGCCATCAGCGCGCTGCCCCCGCGTGTCGTCTGCGCTGGGCCATGCGAGGCGTCCTGGGACGGTCCGGCTGCGAGTCGGCCCGCGATGGATCCGCGGCTGGCGCCGCTGGAACGCCTCCGCCGCGAAATGCTCCACCACGACGACGAATCTCATGGATAATGGCGGGTTATGACTCCTCTGCCTAAACGTCGGCTCACCCGTTCGCGTTCGCGTGCCCGTCGCCATTCCGCCCGCGCACGCCGACCGAATCTCGGGCGCTGTCCGACCTGCCATCGCTTGGTGGTCAGTCACCAGGTATGTCCCTTGTGCGGGAACTACCGCGGCAATCTGGTCATCGAGCCTTCCGAACAAGCCGTCAAGTACCGTTAGCCGGGGGATCCGGAACCACGCACCATGGCGCCTGAACGGGCCCGGGCGGCCTTTGTGTTTCCGGGCCAGGGTTCCCAGGCGTCGGGGATGGGGCGCAGCCTGCGTGAATCCTCGGCTGCCGCGCGCAAGGTCTGGCACGCGGCCGACGCTAGCTATGGCGCGTCGCTCAGCGAGCTGACCGGCGCGGGCAGTCCCCAAGACCTCCAGCCGACCGACGTTCAGCAGCCGGCCATTGTGGCCGCCTCCGTGGCCGCCTTCGCGGCCTTCAACGAAGTGCTTGGCGTCAACTGCGCCGCGGTAACAGCCAACGGATATCCCGTGCACGTCGCCGCCCTTGCTGGCCATAGCGTTGGCCTGGTGTCCGCCGTCGTGGCCGCCGGCTGCACGCTGGTCGACGAGGCCGTGGCTCTGGTGCGGGACCGCGGTCGCTTTATGGCGGCGGCGGCCTTCGAGAAGCCCGGCCGCATGGCGGCTGTGCTCGGACTGGATGAGGCGGAGGTCGAGAACCTGACGGCGACGATTCGAGCCGAGACGCCGGGGAGCTATCTCTCGGTGGCCAACATCAACGCACCTGGTCAGATCGTAGTCGCGGGTGATCTGGCCGCCATTGATCGCATCGTAAACGAAGGCCGCAGAGCCGGCGCCCGCCGCGTGATTCCGCTCGACGTCAGCGGCGCCTTCCACTCCGTGGCCATGCTGCCGGCTCAGGCCGCCATGCGCGAACGCCTGCTGGCTGTCGGAATCGATCCCCCGGCGGCGCCCGTGATCAGTAACATCGACGCTGGAAATCTTGTCGACCCGTCGGCTATTCGGGCCGAGCTGGCGAATCACATCGCGGCTCCGGTCCGCTGGCTGAACGGCATCCGGGCAATCGAGGCGTTGGGCGTGCGGCACATCGTGGAGTTTGGACACGGTTCAGTCCTTACCGGCATGCTGCGGCGCACGGTGAAAGGCATCGGGTTGCATAACGTGAGCGACATGGCCTCGGCCCGCGTGACGGCCGCTGCCCTGACCAATGGGTAGCGTCGGGCGCCTGACCGGGGCGCGCACGCTCGTCACAGGCGCCTCGGGTGCGCTTGGACGCGCCTTTGCGCGTCGGCTTGCGACCGAAGGCGCCGACCTGGTCCTGCACTACAACTCGAACGCGAAGCAGGCCGACGAGTTGGCCTCCGAGATTCGCTCCAATGGAGGCAGCGCGATTGTCATTGGCGCCGACCTGTCCACCGTCGAGGGCGCCGAAATGATCGTGGACCAGGCCCAGGACGCCCTCGGCGGCCTGGACGTCCTGGTCAACAACGCCGGCACCACCCGCGACAACTTGCTCATGCGCATGTCCGACGAGCAGTGGGACACGGTCATGAACACCAACCTGCGCTCGGCCTTCGTCTGCTCGCGCCGCGCGGTCCGCGGCATGATCCGCCAGCGCAGCGGACGCATCATCAACATCACGTCGGTCGTCGGTCTGCGCGGTAACGCGGGCCAGGCCAACTACGCCGCCGCCAAGGCTGGCCTGATCGGCTTTACCCGCGCGCTGGCCCAGGAAGTCGGCAGCCGCGGCATCACGGTAAACGCCGTGGCCCCTGGCTTCGTCATTTCGCCGCTAACCGACGTCATCCCTGACAAATTGCGCGAGAAAGCACTCAGCGGCATCCCGCTCGGTCGCTTCGCCGACCCCGACGACATCGCGGGGTCCGTGGTCTTCCTCGCATCCGACGACGGCGCCTACGTCACCGGGCACGTGCTGACGGTCGACGGCGGCCTCGCCATGGGCTGACCCATGTTCGAAAAGGTACTCGTCGCCAACCGGGGCGAGATGGCCGTTCGCATCATCCGGGCCTGTCGCGACTTGGGCGTGCGCACAGTTGCGATCTACTCGGAAGCCGACGCCGACGGTTTCCCCGTCCAGATGGCTGACGAGTCGGTCTGCATTGGCCCCGCGCCTGCGGCTGCCAGCTACCTCAATGTGCCCCACATCATCGCGGCCGGACTGAACACCGGCTGCGACGCCGTGCATCCCGGCGCGGGCTTCCTGGCCGAGAACGCCTACTTCGCCGAAGCCTGCGAACGTTACCGCATCACCTTCATCGGCCCCACGCCCGACAACATGCGCATGATGGGCGAGAAGACCCGCGCTCGCGAAGCCGCCCTTGCGGCTGGCCTGCCGGTCATCCCCGGCTCAAACGGCCCCGTAGCCGACGTCAACGAGGCCAAGACAGTTGCTCGCGAGATCGGCTTCCCGGTCATGCTCAAGGCGGCCGGCGGTGGTGGCGGGCGCGGCATCCGTCGCGTGAGCGACGTCGACGAGCTCGTCACCCTCTTTCCG
The DNA here is from genome assembly GCA_028874175.1 of Chloroflexota bacterium. Classification (GTDB taxonomy): domain Bacteria; phylum Chloroflexota; class UBA11872; order UBA11872; family UBA11872; genus UBA11872. The sequence goes on along the minus strand of JAPPLN010000053.1, from coordinate 8,220 downwards.
CTGGCCCAGGCCGAAGCCCGCAGCTCCTTCGGCAACGCCGACCTCTACGTCGAAAAGCAGATCGAACGCTCGCGTCACGTCGAGGTGCAGGTGCTGGGCGACGGCTCCACTGTCCTGCACCTGGGGCACCGCGAATGCTCCATCCAGCGCCGCTTCCAGAAGCTGATTGAGGAAGCACCCGCCCCCAGCCTCGGTGGCCGCCAGGGCGACCGCGTCGCCCGTGCGGCGGTGCGCTTGGCCGAATCCATCGACTATCAGGGCGCTGGTACGGTCGAGTTCCTGCTCGATGACCAGAACCGCTTCTACTTCATCGAGACCAACACCCGCATCCAGGTCGAGCATCCCGCCACCGAGGAGATCACCGGCGTCGACATCGTCCGCGCCCAGCTCCAGATCGCGGCCGGCGAGTCCACCGGCCTGCGCCAGCGCGACATCCGGCTCACCGGCCACGCCATTGAGTACCGCCTGTTGGCCGAGGATCCCGAACGCGATTTCCGGCCCGACGCCGGCACCGTCACCGACTTGCGGCTCCCCGGCGGCCCCGGCGTGCGCGTGGATACCCACGTCTATGCCGGCTGCGAGGTCTCCCCCTTCTACGACTCGCTGCTCGCCAAGCTGATCGTCTACGGCGACACCCGTGACGAGGCAATCCGGCGTTCCCGCCGGGCGCTGGCCGAGACTCGGATCGAAGGTCCGGCAACCAACCTGGACCTGCACCGCGCCATCCTGCAGGACCGGCGCTTCGTCTCGGCCGACTACGACCTGGAATACGTCACGGGCATGCCTGTCCCGCTCGCGGAATCCGCCAGCTAGGCCAATGGCCGCGCGACGGCGACGGCGTGGCCGCCGATTGGCGCGCGAGACTGCGATGCGACTGATCTACGAGGCCGACATGGCGAAACGCCCGCCGCTCGAACTGTTTGAAATCCGGGAACGCGAGTTGAGCTTGGACGTCGAAACTGCCGCCTACGCCCGCGCGCTGGTTGAGTCGGTAAGCGCCAATCGGGACGACCTTGACGCCGCTATCGGCCTGCTGACTCCCGCCTGGCCGGTTGACCAGATGGCCCGTCTCGACGTCGCCATCATGCGCATCGCCCTCACCGAAATCGACGCGGACGAGACCCCGGTGGCCGTGGCGATCAACGAAGCGGTCGAGCTGGCCAAACGCTATTGCGCCGCGGGCGCCGCCCCGATGATTAACGGGGCGCTAGGATCGTACGTGCGACAAGGCGCGGCCGCTCCCGTGCCTGACCACCAGGGCTGACTGAATGGCTGAAGCCGACCAGGCGCTGACCGACCCGACGCAACCCCAGGAAGAGCTCGGCGGCGTGATGTCGCTGCGCGAGCACCTGGATGAGCTGCGCAAGCGGCTCACCGTTGCCATTTTGGCGATCATCCTCGCCAGCTTTGTCGTCTGGCCGTTCAAGGACTTCGTCTTCCACTTCGTGCAGTTGCCACTCCCGCGTGGCGCCATCCTGCAGCAAATCGCCGTCACGGAGACGCTGTTTACCTTCGTCAAGATCTCGTTCATCGTCGGCTTTGGTCTGGCCAGCCCGATCGTGGTGTACCAGGTGCTGGCCTTTGTCGCGCCCGGCCTGTATCCCCAGGAACGCCGCTGGCTCTACATGAGCATTCCGGCCATCACACTGGCCTTCTTCGCCGGGGTGTCCTTTGCCTGGTTCGTCGTGCTGCGCTTCACGGTTGGCTTTCTGGCCGGCTTCGCGCCCGCCACCATCAGCACGGAGTTCACCGTCGATGGCTGGGTCTCGTTCGTCTTACGCATCCTGCTGGCCGTCGGGCTGGCGTTCGAAACGCCGTTCATCATTTTTGCTCTGGCCAAGATCGGTCTGGTTACTGCCGACAGCCTGGCCAGCCAGCGGCGCTACGCCATCGTCGCCATCGCGGTTATCTCGGCCATCATCACGCCCACGCCCGATCCATTCACCCAGGCCTCGGTTGGCATTCCGCTGTACGCCCTCTACGAGGTCGGCGTCGTCCTGGCGCGCGTGGCCGCCCCTGCCGACCGGCCGGACGACGACACGGAACCCGAACCCGACCCCGAAGACGACGGCTCGGTTCCGACAACCGCCTAGCGCGTCTCCGGCCCTGAATCCGGGGTGTCTGGCAGCGTGAGTCCCAACGCCGCCGCCGTGCGTTGAAAGTCGTCCGGCGGCTCCGCCGTGGCAATCCAGCGACCGCCGGCGGCGTCCCCAAAACGCAGCGTCCACGCGTGCAACATCATCCGTGCGCCCGACGCCGGACCGCCATACGTCGCGTCGCCCACGATCGGGTGACTGATCGCCGCCATGTGCACCCGGATCTGGTGTGTACGACCAGTCGTCGGGCTGGCCTCGACCAGCGAGACGCCACCGGCCTGATCAATCACCCGGTAGCCGGTCACCGCCGGCCGCCCCAGCCGCGCCACCGCCATTCGCGTGCGATGCGTCGGGTGTCGTCCGATCGGCCCATCGACGCGCCCGCGCGGCGGATCCGGCGTGCCACGCACGATGAGGAGGTAGCGCTTTTGGACCTCCCGGCGCTCGAACGCCCTCGTCAGGTGCGCGTAGAGCGCTGGCCTGCGCGCGATCAGCACCGCCCCCGACGTGTCCTTGTCCAGCCGGTGCACGATCCCCGGACGCCGCGGATGCCCGACGCCGACAATCTCCGGGTAATGCGCCACCAGCCGGTGCGCCAGCGTCCCGCTGCCTGCGCCAGCCCCCGGGTGCATCACCATCCCCGCCGGCTTGTCCACCGCAACGAATCCCTCGGTCGTCAGCAGCTGAGCCAGCGGCCCCGGCTCCGGCGTAAGCTCTTCCGCCACCGTCGGCAACGCGCCGCGCACGATGTCGCCCGGCTGCAATCGGCGAGCCGGCGCAACCGCTCGCCCATTCAGCGTCACCAGTTCGTCCCGGATCAGCCGCGCCGCCCGCGTTCGCGAGACGTCCTCCAGCGACTCCGCCACGAACGCATCCAGCCGCACGCGTCGCGCCGCACCCGAATACGTCAGCTCAAACCGCTCCCTCTGTTTGGACATCGGGATGCGGGACTACCTGACGAGACGCGTTCTCATCCCTCGCCCCGTGGGAGAGGGTTGGGCTGAGAGTCTTTGGGCCACGCCTGTCACGGGAAACGCTGTCTTCACCGGGCTACCCATCATTCTCCGCCCGCGACCGCACTTCGACTTCCCCAATCGATACGTACCCCTCGTGTCCGCCGTTCGCCAGCAACCGCAGCAACACGTAGCGCGTGACCTCGGTCGGAATCTCGATCCGCACGCTCGGCGTCTGATCCAGTTCCGCCTGCCGGATGAACTTCAGGCCGCTGGGGTCCTCCCGAGGATCGACCTCGCGCGACGTGAACACCTGCACCCGCCGCAGGTAGCTGGCCGGCGGCTCGCCCGGGTGATTCAGGATGTCGATCGTCGCAATTGGCGTCCGCAGGTTCATCTTCAGCACCACGTCCTGCGGAAACACCGCGTTCGCCGACCGCCAGGCCGGAAAGTCCGCTTCTACCAGGCCGTCCACCAGCGCCTCGGCGCCGTAGCCCTCCTGCGCGCCGGCGGGCGCATAGGCCCGTCCCCCGACCGCCGAGGCGGAAACCAGCGCCCCCCGGCTGCGGTCCGCGCCGTCGAATAGAAGCCGCATCTTCACCGCCAGGTCGCCCCGCAGGTCGGCGCCGTTGGACACGATGAATAGCTGCACGGCCATCAGCAGGGACAATCCCAGCACGATCCCCACCGGCAGCCAGTTCCACGAAAACACGTTGCGCCGCAGCGCGGTGCGGTCCAGTTCGAGCCGTCGTTCCAGCTGTCCCTGGCAGACCTCGCATACGTAGCCCCAATCCGTGTCGTTTAGCGCCTCGTCGCAGAAAAGCCGCGCACAGTGGTCGCAACGCTGCGTGGCCACCCGCGTGGGATATACGGTGCAGCGGTACAGGGCAAGCTCGCGCGCGCTTTCGGCAAAGATCCGCCGGCTCGGCGGACGCTTCGCCGGCTCGCCGACCCTCATCGCTGGACTCATCCGCCGCCATTCTCCTGCGCGTGCGATGGAGTCCAGGACCCGGCATCCCGGCGGTGCGCCTCGTCCGCGCGCCGCAAAGCGCAGCCTTGCCTCAATATACTCGGGTCAACCAACTCGCTGCCGCGAACACTTCGGTCGCTGGTCGCTCGGGTCGATCGTCAACCACGAGATACGGCCAAGGCTTCATCGAACCGGGAATAACGACCGCCGTCTTTCCCTTCTCCCGTGGGAGAGGGTCAGGGTGATGGTCTTCCGGGCACTGAGCTTTGAGCGATCCAGCATCCACTGAACGCCGCGCCGGCGAACTCCGCTGAGGCTCCATGTTCCGCCGCAACAGCAACATCCTCCTCGAGATTGCCGAAACGGTACTTCTGGCCGCCCTCATCTTCTTTGGCACACGCCTGCTCGTGCAGAACTTCCTCGTCGAAGGCCCCAGCATGTCGCCTAACCTGGCGGATTCCGAGTTCCTGCTCGTCAACAAGCTCTCGTATTTGACCGAGGATCCGCAGCGCGGCGACGTCATCGTCTTCCGCTCCCCCCGCAATCCGGACGAAGACCTGGTCAAGCGCGTAATCGGTCTACCGAACGATCAGGTTGAAATCCGCGCCGGTCAGGTCCTCGTCAACGGCCACTTGGTCGACGAGTCGAGTTACTTCAGCGGCCCGATCGGCCGCGACACGCCCGCCAGGCGCGTCCCCGAGGACGCGTACTTTGTGATGGGCGACAACCGGCTGCAGAGCCGCGATTCCCGAGACATCGGCACGGTGCCCCGCGCGTCCATCGTTGGGCAGGTCTGGCTGGTCTACTGGCCGCCCGGCAAGTTCGGCTTCCTCCCGGACGCTACACCCGCCCTGGCCCCCGTGCCCGAGCGCGTACCCAACACTCCTCCCGCCGGAGCGGTGGGACCCTAGTCCGGCCAGGCCTCCATAAGCCGAAGCTTCGTCTGGTCCAGCGTCTCCGGCATCACCTTCACGTCGCCCGTCACCGGCATGAAGTTCGTGTCGCCCGCCCAGCGCGGCACCACGTGGAAGTGCAGGTGACTCGGAATCCCCGCGCCCGCCGCCGACCCCAGGTTCATCCCCACGTTGTAGCCGTCGGGCGAAAAGGCCTGCTGCAACGCCACCCGCGCCTGCACCACCAGCGACATCAGCGCACCCGCCTCATCCGGTTCGAGATCGTCCAGGTCCGCCACGTGCCGATACGGCAGCACCAGCACATGCCCGTTGTTGTACGGATACAGGTTCAGCGTCACGTACCCCAACCGCCCCGCATGCACGATCAGCTCCGGCAAATCCCCCGCCTGCGCCGCGGTCACGCAAAACGGACAGTCCCCACCGTGCCGCTTCTCGCCCCTGACATACGCCATCCGCCAGGGACTCCACAACCGCTGCGAGGGCACCAATCACTCCCGCCAGACCGGCGGCCACACGACCGCCGCAAGTGGTGGCCGTGATCTTACCGACGAGGCGTGCTGAAACTGTTCAGCTGAATCGCCGCAATCGTGGCTGACGGCCAGGCCTCGCCCGCGAACTCGCAGTCAGCCTCCGGTCGCCGGCCCAGCCAGCCGCACAGCTGCGATGATGATCCCCGTTGCCGCCGAGACAAGCAGCAACATCCAGGCCGCCAAGGCGAACTTAAGGTTGGCCAGGTCAGCCTTCGTCGCGTAGTGCTTGAGGCTTCGGTCCAATTCCTCACGCAACTCGGCGCGAGTGAGTGGTTCCACCGTCATCGATTCCTCCCTGCGCTCGGGATTCTCCTCCCCGCAGTCGAGGCGACGGCGGGCCAGTGCGTCGGCTTCCTGTCCGCCCGCGTCAATTATAGATCGCGGTGCGCGCCGTCGACCGTCTGCACTCTCACAAGCGAGACACGGCGCCTTGGCCAGCCGACCGCGGAGCTTCGGTGCCTCCGCCTGCCGGAGAACTGCCGCCCGCGCGGTTGCTACGATTCGCTTCCATGAGCCTGGAAGCCCACTACAGCCCCGTCGCCCAGGCGATGGAGCAGAACCCGTTGCGACCCAGTTGGACCATGCAGCGGCCCGGCCTGATAAGCCTCGCCTACGGTTTTCCCGACTCGGCGAGCTTCCCCTACGACGAGCTGGCCGAGACAACCGCCGCGCTCATGGCCGACCACAACGCCGAGGCCCTCCAGTACGGCCCAGTCTCCGGCCCCGAACCGCTGCGCAGCTTCCTGGCCGGCTGGGTCGGCGCCACCGAAGGCCTGGACGTCGGCCCCGACAACATCATGATCACCAGCGGCGCCTCGCAGGGCATTGCGCTGGCGGCCCGGCTGCTCGTGCCGTCCGGCGGCACCGTCATCGTCGAGTCGCCCACCTTCATCGGCGCCCTCTGGTTCTTCCGCGGGCTCGGAATCAACGTCGTCGGCGTCGACACCGACGAACTCGGCATCGTCCCCTCCGCGCTGCGCGACACGGTGACGAGCCAGCGCCAGGCCGGCGCCCACGTATCCCTCGTCTACACCATGCCCACCGTCCACAACCCTGTCGGCTTCAACGCTCCGGTGAAACGACGTCGAGCCCTCGCCGAGGTCGGTGAAGAACTGGACCTGGTCTTCCTGGAGGACGACGCCTACGGCGACCTGATCTTCGAGGGCGATCGCCCCCCTGCCCTCTACGCCATCGCCGGCCGCGAGCGCGTCATCAAGCTCGGCACCCTCTCCAAGCTGGTCGCCGGCGGCATGCGCCTGGGCTGGGCCGTCGCCGAGCCCGACGACATCTCGCGCATGTGCGGCCTCAAGGCCGACAGCGCCACCAGCCCCTTCGCCGCCTGGGTCACCGGCGCCTACCTGCAGAGTGGCGCGCTGGCCAGGCGTCTGCCCACCCTGCTGGACCTCTACCGCAGGCGCCGCGACGCCATGCTCGAGGAACTGGCGCCGCTTCGTGACATAGGATGCGACTGGATCACGCCCGTCGGCGGCTTCTTCATCTGGCTGGAGCTTCCCGAGGGCGCCGACAGTGACGCCATCCGCGAACGCGCCGAAGAGAACGGCGTGACCTACCTGGCCGGCCACCACTGCTTTGCCGATGACCGGAATCGCCGCTGCATCCGCCTGGCCTACAGCTACATCCCCGAAGACCAGCTCCGTGAAGGCACCCGCCGCCTCGTCCAAACCCTCCGCGCGGAACTCACGCAGTCCAGTTAGCTATACCGCCTCTTTCCCCCTTTCCCGCTGGGAGAGGGGTCTTCCGGGCCACTGTCCCTCGAGTTACGCAAACGTCTCCGGAGGTGGGAATCTACCGTCACCACCGGCGCACCCCAAATCCGGCAGAGATTCACCCCACGAGACCCGAAGAGTTTGGGAAAACTCCTATTGGGCGCGTGCCCCCCAATTCCGCACCCCCGAATCGCCCTACACTGGTCCCGGAGTCCGGGCGGCCCAACGCATTGCCAAGCCGCAATGCCTCGCTAGGCTGAACGCATGCCCCCCGACGTCTCCGTCCGCGACCTCGTCAAGCACTACGTCGTCCCCGAACGCGCCGGCGGCCTGCGCGCCTCGTTCCGCAGCGTGCTCCGCCGCAAGCACCGCCTCGTCCGCGCCGTCGACGGCATCTCGTTCGAGGTCGACCGCGGCGAAGTCGTCGGCTTCCTGGGCCCCAACGGCGCCGGTAAGACCACCGCCCTCAAAGTTCTCAGCGGCCTGTTGCATCCCACCGACGGCCAGGTGGATGTCCTGGGCTTCACGCCCTGGGACCGCCGTGCCGAGTACCTCTCCCGCATCACCCTCATCATGGGCCAGCGCCAGCAACTCTTCTGGGACCTCCCCGCCGCCGACTCATTCCTCGTCAACAAGGCCGTCTTCGGCATCGATGACGCCGTCTACACGCGCACCGTCGACCTGTTGACGGAGCTGCTCGACCTCGGCGATCTCCTCACCAAGCCCGTCCGCCAACTCTCCCTCGGCGAGCGCATGAAGGTTGAACTCGCCGCCGGCCTGCTGCACACGCCCCGCGTGCTCTTCCTGGACGAGCCCACCATCGGCCTGGACGTGACGATGCAGCAACGCATCCGCGAATTCGTCACCGCCTACAACGCTGAAACCGGCGCCACCGTCCTCCTCACCAGCCACTACATGGCCGACGTCAAGGCCCTGGCCCGCCGCGTCATCGTGATCGATCAAGGCAAGCTGCTTTACGACGGCGCGCTCGACGGCCTCGTCCGGCGCTACGCCCCCCACAAGACCATCA
>JAPPLN010000117.1 GCA_028874175.1 Chloroflexota bacterium | reverse complement strand
GCCCGAACCCCTACGGGTTCGGGCTGCCGCGCGACCGCTCCCCCTTTATCCCCCACTCCCACCTCGGCACGCGACGCCCGTTCCGACGCCCCGCAAACCCACCCTGTTCAGCGCACCCGCTCAGTTGGCCGCGGAGAGCGCCCGCGGCGCCACGCCCACGCCTGCGCCGTTACCATGACCGGCGACGAGACCAGCCGAACCTCCTGCCGCCATGCTCGACACCCTCATGTCCGTCGACGAGGCGATCTTCACGCGCCGGACCTGCCGCAAGTTCCGCAAGGACCCGGTGTCGCCGGAGACCCTCACCAAGATCATCGACGCCGCCCGCTACGCGCCCAGCTCCTGCAACCTGCAGCTCTGGGACTTCGTCCTCGTCAACGACCCCGAGACCAAGGCCGAAGTCGCCGAAGAGACCCGCTACGTGCACTTGGCCCCGGTTTCGCTCTTCGTCTCCTACGGCAACAACTACACCCGCGAGAACTACGCCTGGGTCCAGAGCGCCGCCGCCGCCATCCAGAACATGATGCTCATGGCCCACAGCCTGGGCGTGGCCAGCTGCTGGGTCGACACCCTGGGCGATGTCGACCGCATCCGCCGCATCCTGGGCCTGCCAGCCGAGCGCGAAATCCTGGCCCTGGTCCTCTTCGGCTACCCCGAGCTCATCCCCAAGGCCCCCCGCCGTCGCGCCATCGACATCCTGCTGCATTACGACAAGTACAAAGGCCGCCTCAACTGGCCCAGCAGCGACGACCCCGAGGAATGGACCCTCGAACAGATCCGCGACTTCCAGATGGCCAAAATCCGCAACGGCGCCCGCTACAACAAGCCCGTCCCCTCCGAACGCGACGCCGTCCTGGAAGCCCTGGGCGAATTCGTCGATGTGCAGGACGGCCGCTGGCTGGACGTCCTACCCCTCACCGGCCTCTACACCGAGGAAATCGCCTCCAGGTACCCGAAAGTCGACCTCACCTTCGCCGAAATGACCGACCAGGTCTTCGAGTTCGTCCAGGACCGCGCCCCGCGCACCCTCCGCCACGAGCTCTACCCCGACGCCTTCCACGAAGGCCCCGAGGGCTACGACGTCATGTCCCTGATCTTTCGCCTGGAGGGCTATCCGCGCGACGAGCGGCGCCACTACCTCACCACCATGCGCCGCCGCATCAAGGACGACGGGCAACTCTTCCTGGCCTTCGTCAACCGCCGCTCCTACCACCGCCCGCTGCGCTGGATGCGCGGCCGCATCGGCCACTCCGGCGTCGAATACGCCCTGGCGCCCGACCCCAGCCTCGGCCCCTTCAAGGCCGCCACCCCCGGCGAAATCCGTGCCGACCTCCACGCCACCGGCTGGCGCGTACGCGACCGCCGCCACTTTTTTGCGGTTCCCCCTTCCGACGAAATCGACTTCCGCGCCGGCCGCAAAGGCCGCAAAGTCAAACTCGCCGGCCAAACCCTCACCCGCCTCAGCCGCCTACTCCAACCGGTAGACCCGGTTCTCGGCCCCGTCGCCCGCGTCCACGCCTGGGACGTAGTTCCGGCCTGAAGCCGGCGCGGCGAACGCGCCGGCAGCCAGGCCTGCGACTAGGAACCCCCACCCGTCGCGGCTCGCAGCGGCGTCAGGTCCATGTCCACCCCAAGCCAGCCGTGATGCGCCTCCAGCCGTGTGATGGCGCTGGTACTGGAGACCATCTGTCTTAGCGCCACTATTCCCGAAAAAACCTCGTAGGCGACCTTCGCATCGCTCACATCAATGCGAACTAGCGGCAGCAGCTGCTGAAAGTCCACGTGGCCGCTGACTGGGTCGAACTCTGCCACGGTGAACATCAGCAGGTACGAACGTCCAGGCTCTAGCCTGGGGACTCCACGCCCGACTGCCGATCCATTGATCTCAAGCCGCCGATCGTCAAACTCGATCCTGGTCATCTGCGACTCTCGCGTGAGTACCAGTGGACGGCTCCACCTTCGGACGAAGCGGCTGAAGTCGGGCCGCGCCGGTCCGGTTCCAGTCGCATCGGCTTCGTACAGTCGGAGGTGGGTGCCGGCTTCGAAAGCAATCCGGTGCGGATTTTGGTACCGGAGATTGACGACGACACGTTCGCCTTCCACCTGCCCGTCAAAGCCAAGCCCGGCCACTCGCTGTTCGCGCTCTGCGAGGCTGGCCGAGGGGCTCGCCCGCATTTGGGCCAACGGCGCCATCTCGGCATCCGAGATCGTCGCCAACGCCCCGCAGTCAGGAACCGATAGCTGGAACTGTTGCGGGATACCCGTCAAGTCCCAGGACTCGCGGCCTGCCGCCACCTGCGTTCCAGGTGCGCCCAGCACTCGGAAATCGAGGTGTCCGTTCGCGGCTTCACACACGCGTCCTGGCTCGTGGGCGCGTCCGGCGAAATCGGAACCAATGCGCCAAACCGGCGACCAGGCGTCGCTGGGCCTGTAAGCGCGCATCCCATATCCGATCCACACGGCGTCGTCGGCCGACAGGCCCAGGGCTGTCGGCTCCAGAAGTTCGGGCATTACGACGACGCCGTGATCGGAAATGCCCAGGTCCGTCTTGAAGCGCGCAACGCGGGTTGCTCGATTGACATCGGTGGACTCCGGCGCCCGAAGGTCGACGTGGTCGATGAGGTTGAAGAGCAGCATCCGGCGTGCGTACACGGAGAGGCTGCCGACAAGGGACACGGGAGTGTCGGCCGGGACGATCTGGCGCAGGCGGCGGTAGCTCGACGAGGCGACGTTCGTCGTTCCTGCGCCGGGCAAGACCTCAAACAGCCGATGTCGCTGGCCGGAGACGGAACGTTGGTCGGTCAGCAGCTTGAAATGAGCTGGATCATCCAGGAGGCGTCGCGCCTCTGGCGTCAGCGCAGCCGCGTGGGCGTCCGTGACGTGCAGATGGGTTATTCCCATCTCCTGAAGGTCGTCGCGATGCAGGAATCGCAGCGCGTCTTCGTAGGTGGGCGTGGCGTACTGGGCAAGCGACTGCAAGTGCTGGCCCGAGGTCGGGGAGGCGATCCCGGCTAGCGACGCAATGGCCGCCGGCTGGGTGGTCAGCAGGCGGGCATCGTGAGACAAAGACCGCGCGAGCCACGCATAGAAGTCCCAATTCGCTTCCAGGATCGAGCCAAACTGGGTCCGAACCGCAAAGCGGTCCACCGACTGCGCGTCGGCCAGATGCCCAACGTTCAGCCCGCCAAGCGCGAGTTGAGTCCCTGATATCGCACGGGGCACGACCGTTGGCAGCAGGGCCAACAGGCCTACGGCCAGAACCGCCAGGCGCTTTCGACCGCGGGAAAGGCCGCCGACGAGGGCGCTGATCCCAACCAGCGCGGCGAACATCGCGACTGCGGTTGCCAACCAGAGGATCCGCTGGTCATTCGCCGGCCTCACCGAACGCAGGGTCTCGGCCTCCAGCAATCCAAGCGTCCCGGCCAACGCGAGATACGCCAGCCCCCAGCTGCGCCGGCGGACGGCGGCAAAGGCGCCAATGATGGCGAGGGGAATGATCCCAACCCGGATCAGCGCTGGACCCGCCAATCCAAATGGCGCCAGGTCGTCTGGGTTGGGATCGAATTCGACGCGCACCATCCCGGTGGTCCCGCCCCGGTCCAGCAGCGCGTCTGCAATGGGCCCGCCGGCCAGCGCGATCAAGAGGGCCGAAGTCGCCAGGGCGGCCACCAGCCAGAACCGCCCAAATGCTGGCGGTCGAAAGAAGCGAACGATCCCAACCAGGCCCAGCGCTGCGCCGGAAAAGACCAGCACGGCGGCTTCCGCCAACGCGGAGACCCCGGCCGCCGCGGCCAGGAGCGCCGCCTGCCGGCGGGCTACCGCCGCCTCCAGCGACGCAGCAATGAGAATCGCAATGGCGGCGGCGAGCGCCCACTGCGGCTGGTCAACCCAATCGAAGGCCAAACGCGTTGCCGCGTGCTCCGTTTCGGCAGGGGCCAGCCCCCGAATGAAGCCGGCGAGGCCACGGTCGTCACCGGAAGACTCAACGTAGGGGGGCAGGCCGATGTGAACGGCACCGGTAAATAGCCCGAGGGCGGCCCCGGACCCCACGGCCAACGGCAGGGGCGAGCCCACGTCCCACGCGAACCCTACGGCCGCAAGAATCAGCGCCGTCGTCAGGAACGACAGCAGGACGTAGTAGACGGTCCAGACCGGGGCATCCGTCATGCTGATCACCGACGCTGCCAGCAGGTCGGCGCCGTAGTGATAACCAATCCCCGCGTCAACGCCGTAGGGCGTGACCGGTGGAAACTCGCCCCTGGCCATACGCTGGGCGAGCGCGAAGTGCCACGACTCGTCGATGAACCAGACGTGCGACCGGTTTGCCAGGGCGAAGATAAAAAGGCCCACCGAGGCGGCTGCGAGCACCGTTAGGCGCAGCGCTGCACGCCTGGACACGCGAGAAAGCGCGCCGCCGCGCCACGCGACTACCACGGAAAGCGTTGATGGCGCCAAGATTCCAATCCAGGCGCTCGGCGGGCCTGGCCAGAAATGGGCGCTCAGATTGGTCGTTAGCAGCACGGCGACGACTCCGAGGACAGGCCCGTAGTACGGCCACACCGAACGCGGCCGATGGGCAAACACCGCATGCGCCAGTGGCGCGCCAATAGCGGACATCCACAGGCAGAGGGCGGTCGCAGACAGAACCCCGGGCCAGAGCGAAGCGGCGGGATCCAGGCTCACTTGTGGGTTTCCGCGTTAACGCTCGGAAACAAGGTGCCTCCTAGACCTGGGCTGTGCGCACCTAAAGTCGGCTTGCGTTGCCTGATGCCCGGTCACGCGCACGAATCAGCAACCACTGCCTGTTCGACCGCAGGCTCGTCTGGCAGGTTTGGGTGTAGCCGCTACGCGGTCAAGAGCGGTGCGGCCCGAAGCTGATTGTAGGCGGCGAGCCTTGTCGGCAAGCGGCATGGGTCAGGCGCCAATTCACTGCCAGCTTTCGGAGCTGGGGCGTGAAGTGGGAGCATGGACGGTTTCCATGCGGTCGTATGTGCCGGCGAACGCTCGCCTAAACTGCGCGGGTTCAGGGCGCTGACGGTGCGGCGTGGCACGTGATTGGTAATGCTCCGCCGTCGTGGACCCGGCAAGGGTCGAAATGCGCCGTCACGCAATCGAAATGGCCTCCATGCTTCTAACCATTGTGGTACCGGCTTACAACGAGGCCGGGCGCCTCGGGCGCACCCTCCCGAAAATTCTCGCCTGGCTGGCGACGTTCCCTGGCGGCGGACGGCTCCTGGTGGTTGACGATGGCAGCACCGACGCCACGGGCGACGCCGTGCGCGCGCAGATGCCAGCTCACCCAAACCTTGACCTCGTCACGCTGTCGCGGCAAGGAGGCAAGGGGGCCGCCGTGCGGGCGGGCATGCTGGCCGCTTCCACCGAAATTGTCGGCTTCATGGACGCCGACCTTTCCACGAGCCTTCAGCACGTGGGGGAAGCGGTAACGGCCATTCAGAACGGCGCCGACGTGCTGATCGGATCACGGGGGCTGCGCCGCAGCCAGACCGTCGTACGGCAGCCGATCTATCGGCGGGTCGGCGCTCGAGTCTTTCGTGAACTGGCGCGTCAGGTGGGTGGGCTGCCGGACACGCCCGACTCGCAGTGCGGGTTCAAGTTCTTTCGGGGACCCGTGGCGCATGATCTCTTTGGCTCAACCGTGATCGATCGCTGGATGTTCGACCTGGAAGTTCTCCGGCTGGCGCGTTACAGGGATTACACCGTCCAGCAACTACCCGTTGAATGGACAAATGACCCTGACTCACGTCTGCGTTTGACCGTGGACACCCTGCGCATGGTGCGCGATCTTGCGCGGATCCGCTGGCGCTTCCTCACCGGCCGCTACGGATCGCCCGGACGATCCGCCTAGGACCAGCCGATGCGTAGCTCCCGTCAGCAAACCCTCGCCGCTACGACCCGCGGCACCGCGTAGCCGCCATGGGCGACTGGATCACCGCCACGCGGGAGTTCCTGCTGGAGTTCCTGGAAGCCAACCAGTACCTGGCGCTGGCCATCTACGTCGGAGTGGAAGAAGCCGGCGTTCCGCTTCCGGTGCCGGCGGACACGGCCATTGTGCTGATGGGATATCAGGTGTACCGGGGCGTGGCCAATCCCGTCGCCATCGTGGCCACGGTGGTGGTCTCGGCTACGGCCGGTGCGTCAGTGCTCTATTGGCTGGCCCGCCTGATCGGACCACGCCTCATCACGCGGTTCGGACGCGCGCTCCACATCACTCCCGAGCGGCGCGAGCGTGCCGAACGCTGGATCCATCGCTACGAGGTTCCTGCGATCGTTATCGGTCGCCTGATTCCCGGCTTTCGCATCGTCATCACCATCGTGGCGGGCGCCGCCCGCGCCAGCTTCTGGAAGTTCCTTCCGTCGGCCGCGCTGTCCGCGCTCATCTGGGCCCTCATCTACATGGGCATAGGCTGGGGGCTGGGCGATCAGTACCGGCGCCTCGCGTCAGCCGTCGAAGCCGACCCTCGTGTCGGGTTTGGCATCGTTCTGGCTGCGATCGTCGTGGTTGGCGCCCTGGTCGCGTTCAGACTGCGCCGCCGCCTGTTCCGGCAGGTCAGCCTGCGCAAGCCCCGGGGTGGCGAGGAGCCGCCACCGCCGCCTTAGGTCGCCGTCCGCTCTGCCTCGCTCAGCCGTCCGTTTCGTCCAACAACCCGCTTAAGCAGCTTCAGCCAGCTTGACGTGTCCTGGCCGCGCCAATCCAGGTCGTCCTGCAGCTTCATCAGCCGGTCCATGCGGCCCAACCGTTCGGCCCGCTCGTAGATGCGCAGCCAGACGCAGGGCATGGTGGGATCGGTCTCGCACATGCCATAGATGTCGGTCCCGCCGCACGGCCCGTCGCGCAGCCCCTTGGGACAGGCCATCGGGCAGATGAACGCCGTGTCCTGCAGGATGCAGTGGCCGCACATCTGGCAGCCGAACAGCGGCCGCTTGACCAGGCGCTCTACCAGCGTGAACGCCTGGACAGGGGCGTCGCGCAACGCCCGCTTGGCGGTGACCTGCGTCAAGTTCACGGCGAAGGAATGCTCATAACGGCCATCCGTGTAATCAAGTATATGGCTGGAGGTGCGCTGGCCGGCCCCGTTTAGGTCGAGGCCCCGCTCTGTCCGGCGCCCGCCGCAGGTCGCACCGTCGGCGGCGTGAGTCGGCGCTCGGGGATGAGCAGGCGGCGTCCAACGAAGAGCTGCGACGGGTCGGTGATCTCATTAAGTGTGGCCAGGTCCTCCACGGTGACGTCCAAATCCTGCGAGATTGCGTACAGCGTGTCGCCCGCCTTCACGACATAAACGTCGTCCGCCGCGCCTCCACCGGCGGCTGGAGTATCGACCTGCAAGCGTTCGCCTGCCTGTGGCAACTCGAGCTTCTGTCCAACGAAGATGTTGTTGGGATCGGGCAGATCGTTCTTGGACTGCAGGTCTTCCAGCGTGATCCCAAACCGCTCGGCGATGCCGAGCAACGTGTCACCCGGCTGCACCGTGTACGTCTGTGGCGCCGGCGTGGGCGTGGGGGTCGCCGCAGGTGTGGGCGTTGGACTTGGCGTTGGAGACGTCGCGCTCTCGGGGGTGGTCGTGGGCATCTCGGCCTGAAAGCCTATGCCGCCGTCCTCGGTCGCCTGGGTGTACAGGACATACGCCACGACGCCCAGGATCAGCAGCCCGAGCACTCCCAGCACCAACTCACGGCGCGAACTGTCCAGCCCTGCACACCTCCGGCGCTTCCGGGTGAATAACCCTTCATGCGGCTGGTGGACCCGCCGCGAGTATAGGGGTGCGCCGGCCCATTCGGACGTACCATGCGCCCATGCAGGCGCTCGTACTCGCCGCTGGCTGGGCCACGCGGCTGGGATCTATAACCGGCGGCGGGCCGAAGCATCTGCTGCCTATCGGGTCCCGCACCGTGATCGACTTCGTGGTCGACCGCCTCGGCGCGATTCCCGAAGTCGAGCGCGTCACGGTGATCACGCACGACGTGTTTTTCCCCCGCTTCATGGAGTGGGCGGCCCACCGTGGCAGCGGCGCGCCCGTGACCGTGATGAGCGACGGGACCAACTCGCTGGACACGCGGTTGGGGGCCGTCGGGGACATGGCCTACTTCATCCGGGAGTCGGGAATCGACGACGACTTGCTGGCGATCGCGGGCGACAACCTGTTCGACTTCGACCTTGCGCCACTGGCCCGGGCTGCGCATCAGAACCTCGTCGTAGGGCTCTACGATGTTGGGTCACTCGAACTTGCCACCCGCTACGGCGTGGTCGAAGTCGACGACGAGGACGTGGTCACGAGCTTCGTCGAAAAGCCCGAGCGCCCGCGGAGCACGCTGGCGTCCGCCGCCATTTACGGCATCCCACGTGCGCGTCTGGGCGCAGTGCAGGCCTTCATGGACGCGGGTGGTGACCCGGATAAGTCTGGCGAGTTGATCGCGTGGCTGCACACACATGAGCGGGTGCTGGGCCAGGTGTTCGCCGGCCGCTGGATCGACATCGGCAGCCCCGACGAATACGCGCGCGCTCAGGCCGAATTCGGCGGGTGACACCGTCGCGGGTCATGCCTGAAGCTCCACCTGCCCAATGAACATTGTCCTCGCGCTCTCGCTTGGGATGTCAAGCGGGCTCAATCCCTACGTGACGGTGGCGATCACGTCGGTCGTTGCGGCTCGCTCCGACCTGTTGACGCCGGCCCCTGCGTTCGCCTTCGTGGCCTCGACGGGAATGTTCGTTGGCGCGCTGCTGCTGCTGCCCATCGACATCTTCGCGGACAAGTTCCCGGGCAGCGGCGGCCTCATGGACCGCGTGGGCTGGGTGCTGCGCCCCGTGGCCGGCGGGATGGTTGGCGGCGCGGCCATGGCCACCGGCGGCCCCGGCGTGATTCTGGGGGTGGGGCTGGGCGCTCTGGCGGCGCTGGCCACCCACGCCCTGCGCCTGCGCACCCGCCGCCGTGTCGAGTGGCGGATGCTCGGATTTGGGCGCATCGTGTTCGGCGCCTACGGCGACTTCGGCAGCGGCATCGTCGCCATGATCGCCCTGCTCACGCCGCCGCTCGGTCTCGCCATCGCCGCCAGCCTCGTCACAACCGCAATCGTGGTCGACCGCCGCTGGGGCGGCGAAGCGCCAACCTAGGCGGTCAAATCCTCCGAGGCGCCCAGCGCTTGCAGCACGCCGCGCGCCTTGTGCTGGGTTTCGGCGTATTCCAGGTCCGCGTCCGACTCCGCCACGATTCCGGCGCCCACGTGCAGGTGGCCCACGCCGTTTCGGCTTTGCACCGTGCGGATGGCCAGGCTGGCCGTAAGCCCGCCGTCGAAGCCCAGCGCGAAGACGCTGCCGCAGTACGCGCCTCGACGTACCGGCTCCAGTTCGTCGATGATTTCCGAGGCCCGGATTTTCGGCGCGCCGGTGATCGATCCGCCGGGCCAGCAAGCTTCTAGCAACTTGGCTGCGGAGATCCCCTGGCCAAGTTCGCCACGCACCTCGGAAACCAACTGCCACACGGTGGGCAGCGCCTCGGTCTGCCAGAGTTCGGGGACGCTAATCGATCCTGGACGGCACACGCGCCCGAAGTCGTTGCGGAGCACGTCCACGATCATCACGTTTTCCGCCCGATCCTTGGGACTGGCCCGCAGCCGGGCCTCGGCGGCGTCGTCAAGGGGGCGGGTAGCGCCCCGTGGCGTCGTGCCCTTGATGGGACGCGTTCGAGCTTGGCCGCCGGGACCGACGCGCAGGAAGAGCTCCGGCGACGCGCTGGCCAGCTCGAGTCCATCCGCGTCGAGGTAGGCGCCGAACGGCGACGGATGCTCCGCCGCGAGTCGTTGAAACATCTCCAATCCCGGCTCCGGCGCGTCGAACTCGATCCGGCGCGCCAGGTTTACCTGGTAGCAGTCGCCGGCGGCGATGTAGTCCTTGACCGCCGTCACCCAGCGTCCGAACCGGCGACGGCCCGCGTTCGTACGGGTGGTTCGCGGCGCCGGTGGTCTGGCCGACGTTTCGTGCACGCAAAGGCGTGACTGCACTTGCGCGGAGATGTCGTCGGGGTCGCGACCACCATGCGCCGTCGCGACAATCCAGCCATCGCCGCTGTGGGCGTCGCGTGCCAGCACCCAGTCGTACACGCCAAATTGCATCAGGTCGGTGGGCGCAGGTCCCGGACAGCGGCCAGGCAATATTTCGAGCTCGTAGGCGGCGTCATAGGCGATGTAGCCAATGGCCCCGCCCGTGAATGGAGGGAGCGTCCGGTCGCCAGTTGGCGCAACGCGGGGGACGACCCTGTCGAGAGCCGAGAAGCCATTGCCCGGAAGCAGACCCCAGACCTCGGAGACCACGCCATGAGACGTCCATCGCACCGTGTCGAAGGGCTCCGCCGCCAGATAGGACCAGCGGCCCTCGCCTCCCAGGTCCGAACCACCCTCCAGCACAGCCAGACCCGGCAGGTCGCGGAAGCCGTCGGTCACCAGGCGCAGCGGCGGCAGCCGGTCGATCCGCCGCACGCAGCTTGACTGTCCGTTCGCGTGGATCCGGGGCACGATGTCGCTGGCGCGTGCATCGGGCAGGGAGGCGTGTGGCATGAACGGACGCCGCGAAACCAGGCGCGGAATGGGGCCGCTCATCCTAGCGCCGCCCCGCCGGATGCAGTCGATTCCCCGAATGTTTCACGTGAAACATTCGGCCGGACCAAACCGATGAGCCTCCCGACCGGCAAGCTGCCATTGCCGTTGTTGCGCCAGGCACTGGGCCGAGTCCCGCGCCGCGACCCGGCTGTGCTCGTGGGAGCGGAACCCGGCGAGGACGCCGCTGTGATTGACGTTGGCGGTCCCGAACTCCTGGTCGCCGCCGCTGACCCCATTACCTTCGCGGCCGCCGACATCGGGACCTATCTGCTGGCGGTCAACGGCAACGACCTGGCCGTGATGGGAGCTGAACCACGATGGCTGCTGGCCACGGTGCTCGCCCCAGCGGGCACCACGGCGCCAGAGATCCAGGCGCTCCTGGCCGACGTGACCGCTGCCTGCGCCGCCGCCGCCGTGGCGCTGGTGGGCGGTCACACCGAAATCACTGACAGCGTGACCTCCCCGGTCGTCGCCGGCACCCTGCTGGGCACGGCGTCACGCGATTCGCTGGTACGCACCTCCGGCGCTCAGCCTGGGGACGCGCTGCTGCTGGTCGGCGAGATCGCAATCGAGGGCACGGCCGTTCTGGCCGGCGACCACGCCGCCACGCTGCGGCGGGCCGGCGTCAGCGAAGCAGACATCGAAACCGGAGCCTCCAGGCTTCAGGCGCCCGGCATCTCCGTTCGACCCGCCGCCGCGGCGTTGCGGGCCGCCGCCGATGTGCATGCCATGCACGACCCCACCGAGGGTGGGCTGGCCGCCGCACTGCATGAACTAGCTGAGGCCGCCGAGGTCGGGGTGGTCGTCGATCGCGACGCTGTGCCGGTACTGCCGGAGTGCCGCCGCATCTGCCGCGCGCTCGGGCTCGATCCCTATGCCCTGCTCGCCTCCGGCGCCCTGCTGGCCAGCCTGCCGGCTGACCAGGCCCACGCGGCCGCGACGGCGCTGCAGGAGGCTGGCCTGGCCGCCGCCGCCATTGGGGAGGTCGCCACCGCATCCGCCGGCCGTCGCTGGACGGTGGGCGGAAACGACGTCCCGATACCCGTCGTGGAGCGTGATGAACTGGCCCGCTTCCTGGAATCGGTCTGACGCGCCGGTACCATTCACCAGTTCGACTCCTCGCTGGCACCGCCGTGTCCAACTCGACCATCGATCTCCGCAGCGACACGCTCACCTCCCCCACGCCTTCCATGCGCCGGGCCATGGCGGAGGCCGAGGTCGGCGACGACGTCTTCGGCGAGGATCCGACGGTACGGTCGCTGGAAGAGCGCTGCGCCGAGCTGTTTGGCATGGAAGCGGGGCTGCTGGTCGCCAGCGGCACCCAGGGCAACCTCTGCTCGCTGCTGACCCACTGCCGTCCGCGGCAAGAAGTCATTGCCGAACGCGGCTGCCACGTCGTGACCTGGGAAGTCGGCGGCTGGGCCTCGTTGGTGGGGGTCACCATGGCCGCCGTGGACGCGCCCAACGGCATCCTGACGTCCGATCTGATTCGCGGCGCGGTCAAGGCGCCGAACGTCCATCTGGTCGATACGCACCTCGTCTGGATCGAGAACACCCACAACACGGCCGGCGGCACCTGCACCCCGCCGGAGCGCATGGCCGACCTGGTGCGGACGGCGCATGAGCTTGGCCTGCGAGTGCATGTGGACGGCGCCCGCATTTTCAACGCTGCGGCCGCGTTGGAGTGCTCGGTTGCCGACTTGATGCAGGGCGCCGACAGCGTGCAGTTCTGCCTGTCCAAGGGCCTGGGCGCGCCGGTTGGCTCGCTGTTGCTGGGATCGCACGACTACATTCACGAAGCGCGCCGAGTCCGAAAGATGGTCGGCGGCGGGATGCGGCAGGCGGGCGTTTTGGCGGCGGCCGGACATGTGGCACTGGACGAGATCCCTCAGCGCCTCCCGCAGGACCACGCCAACGCGCGGCTGCTGGCCGAACTGCTGAGCGATACCCCCGGCCTGTCCGTGGACCCGGACTCCGTGGCCACCAACCTCGTGTTCTTCGACATCGGGCCCGAACTGGGCCTGCCGACGGAGTTCGAGGCCCGGCTGGACGCGGCTGGCGTTCGGGTCGTCGGCTTCAACGAAACCGGGCGCTGCCGCGCCGTCACCTACCACCAGATCTCCACGGACGACATCCAGCGGGCGGCCGAAATCATCCACGACTGCGCCGTCGACGCCGGCGGCTGACATGCGCATCCTGGTCACGGGCGCGACCGGGAATCTCGGTCCCTTCGTCATCCAGGCGCTGCGCCATGACGGCCACGACGTGCGAGCCCTGGTTCGCGAGTCCAGCGACCGCGCCTGGCTCAACGCCAACCGCGTTGAATCGATCGAAGGCGACATCCTGCAGCCGGACTCGCTGGGCGCGGCGGTGGACGGCATGGCCGCCGTCATCCACCTGGCCGGTCTGCACGACTCGTGGGCCCCGCGAGCGCACGACTTCTTCGAACTCAACGTGGACGGCGCTTGCAACGTGCGGGACGCCGCCCGAGCCGCCGGCGTCCACCGCCTGGTCTTTGCCAGCAGCGGCTCCACCATCGGCGAAGAGGAAGACGCGGTGGGCACGGAGGACACCGAGCGGCGCGACTACGCGCTCAGCGACTACGAACGTTCCAAGGTCGAGGCCGAGGCCGCTCTCCTGGAGGACGGGTCGCCGCTCGACGTCGTGATCGTTAACCCCGCCACCGTCTATGGCCCCGGGGACGCCTCGGGTACGGGCCAGGCCCTCATCGGCGCACTCAGCGGGCGTCTGGGCGTGTCGGTGGACGTGCCCGTGGCCTGGGTCTACGTGAAGGACGTGGCGAGCGGGATCGCATCGGCGTTGGTGCGCGGACGGCCTGGCGAGCGCTACATCCTGGCCAGCCACAACCTGTCGCGGCTGGCCTTCCTGCAGCGCGCCGTCGAACTCGCCGACCTCGAGTACCAGATCAAGCCGGCCTCGCCGCTGGCCTGGCAGGCCTTCGGCCTGATCTACAGCCTGCCGGCCTGGATCAAGCGCCAGCGCCCGGTGATCTCGCGGGCCGCCGTTCAGATTGCCCTGCACGGCAGCCAGCTCGATGGGTCCAAAGCCGAGCGCGACCTTGGCCTGAACTACACGACGTTGGACGATGGTCTCAACGCCACGCTGGACTGGCTCCACGAGGCCGAACTGGTGGACCTCCCCGAGGAAGACGACGATGAACCAGACGACAAACCTGCCCAGCGACACTGACGTCGAGGCCGACACTCGCGACTATTACCGGGCGCGCGCGCCGGAGTTCGAGCAGTGGATTCTGCGCGAGGGCCGCTACGCGCACGGCGACGAGGCAGACGCCGCGTGGCATCGCGAGATGGCCGAACTGCAACGGTTCGTGGGGACTCTGACTGACGGAAACGTCTTCGAAATCGCCGCGGGCACCGGTTGGTGGACGCGGCTGCTGGCCCGGCGCAATCGCGTGGTCGCCTCGGACTATGCGCCCGAAATGCTCGAGGAGGCCCGCCGGCGAGATGGGCCGGACCTCCCGGTCGGCCGCTGCCGGGCCGACGCCTACCGGCTGCCGGCCGCGGACGGCGCCTGGGACGCCTGCATGTTCGGGTTCTGGCTGAGCCACGTGCCGGTGCCCCGCTCGGCCGAATTCATCCGCGAGGCGGCGCGCATCGTGCGGCCGGGTGGATGGATCGTGCTGGTGGACTCGCGGCAGGCGAAACTTTCGGGCGCGTCCGACCAGAACACCGCCGGCGACCGCGTGCAGCGGCAGCACCGGCGCCTGAACGACGGCCGCGAATTCACGATCTGGAAGATCTACTGGTCGCCGCAAGAGCTGCGATCGCTGCTGGGCCTCGTATGCACCGAGATCGAGGTCATCGAGACCGACCAGTTCTTCATCGGCGCCCGCGGCCGCGTTAAGGGCCCGGCCTGACGGGCAGAGGCTTCAAGGCAAAGCCGGGGGAGCGCGCTTACTTTGAGGGCGTGCCCGTCGAGCCAAGGTGGCCTTCAATCCGAGCCACGCGCTCTTCGACCCGACCCATGCGGTCCGATAGTGCGTCCACGCGGCGCCCAAGCGACCGAATGTCCTCACGCATGTCGCGCCAAAGCGCGAGGATCAACCCCCCGAGCCCAAGCAATATGGCGACTGCGGCGCCAATGACGGCGACAAGAATCGGGATGAGTTCTGCGTTCACGGTGTATTACTCCAACCGCGACCGCCCAATCGTTTCGGGTGTCTGCCTAAGACCAGATACGGCGGCGGGCCGCCTCAACCTCAAGCTTGAGCACCCGTGTTCCGATGTTACTCCAACGCGGGCGCCTGCACCTGATCAGAGGACAGGCGAATGTTTCACGTGAAACATCGGGCTCTGACCGCCCGCAGAGGCACCTGATTCAAGTACAAGCCTACAGGCCCGCCAACTGCTCAATTTCGTCCAGCAGCGCGAAGTCCTTTTCGGTTACGCCGCCTTCGCTGTGGGTCGACAGGGTGAAGGTGATGCGGCGGTAGTTGATGAACATGTCGGGGTGGTGGTCGGCCGCCTCGGCCCGGGGGGCGACGGCGTTGACCAGGTTCACCACGGCCATGAAATCTTCCAGCTCGAACTTTTTGACCAGGGCGCCATCGTCGTGACGCCAGCCGGATCGCGTGGCCAGGCGCGTCTGGATGTCCTCGTCCGCCAGTAGTGCCATCAAAGTCTCCCTCTCGAATGCCGGCGTTCCGGCCTGTCAGCGAATGGTCGTCCCTATAATCTGCGCTTCGTAGGCGCAACTTTCCACTCGCGGGCCCCGCCAGCCACTCACCACCGAGACGGACCTTCATGCGTGCACTGATCACGGGCGCCGCCGGCATGTACGGGTTCAACCTGACCCGGCGGCTGCTGCGAGCAGACCCCGGCGCTTCGGTGGTGGCGGTGGACGACTTCTCGCGCCATTTCCCGGGTGGCGAGCCGCTGACGCCGGAGCTCGTGGCCGGACGAGCGATCGAGATCGTGCGCCGCGACTACGCCGGCCTGACGACGGACGAACTCAACGATTGGGCGCCGGATGTGATCGTGCACTTCGCCGCCCGCATTTCCGTGCCGGAGTCCATGGAGCGACCGCACGCCTATTTCGCCAACAACGAGGTTGGCACGTTCCGGTTCGCCCACGCGATCGCCGAGATGACGCGGCCGCCCCTGCTGATCTACGCCTCGTCGCCGGAGGTGTACGGGCCGCCGGAGCGGGTGCCGATGGATGAGGATCACCCGCTGCGGCCGGTCACGGTCTACGCCGTCAGCAAGGCCGCGTGCGAGATGCACTGCCTGGCGTTGAACCGCTGGTGGGGCCACCCGGTGGTGGTGATTCGCAACTTCAACACCTTCGGACCGCACCAGAACATCGTGGGGTATCCGGCCGTCACCGTGGCCTTCGCGCGGCGCGCGCTGCGGGGCGAGCCGCTGCCGCTGGAGAACGGCGGCCGCCAGACGCGGGACTTCATGTTCATTGACGACGCGGTGGACGCCTATGCGCGCGTGATTGCGAACGGCGCGGTGCTGGCCGGCTCGGTGTTCAATATCGGCACCGGGCTCGAGACGTCGATCCTGGATGTCGCGCGAACCGTGCTGGCGGTCACCGGATCCGACAGCGAGATTGTGGAAACGCCGGGCCGGCGCACCGATCTGCCCGCCCTGCGCGCCGATGCAAGCCGGATTCGCCGAGCCACTGGCTGGGAAGCCGACACACCGTTCAAGGAAGGGATGCGGCGCACGGTGGACTGGCTGCGCGCGGTGGACGCATGAGCGCGCTCGTCACCGGCGGCGCCGGGTTCATCGGTCGTCACGTCGTGGGCGAACTCCTGGATCGCGGCGTGGCGGTGCGCGCGCTGGACGATCTCTCGCGCGCCCGGCCCGGATCGTTGGAGGCGTTCACGGGGCGACCCGGCTACCTGGGGCTGACGCAGGGCGACGTGACCGATCCGGCGGCGCTGCGGGATGGACTGATGGGCGTCGACACGGTCTTTCACCTGGCGGCTTCCGTGGACGTTGGCGCCAGCGTGCACGGTCCGGTCAAGGCGATTCGCGCCAACGTGCTAGGCACGCTCAACGTGCTGGACGCGGCGCGGGCGGCCAACCTGCGCCTGGTGCTGGTCAGCACCTGCCACGTCTACGCATCGGCCGACGGTCCGCTTGACGAACGGGCAGTCACCGCTCCGGCCTCGCCGTACGCGGCATCCAAGCTGGCGGCCGACGATCTGGCCGCCGGTTATCGGCGGGCCTTCGGCCTGCGCCAAACCATCGTGCGGCCCTTCAACGTCTACGGCCCCTGGCAGCGGGGCGACCTGGAAGGCGGCGTGGTCGCGCGCTTTCTGCAGACTTCGCTGGCCGGCCGGACGCTGGAGGTGCATGGCGACGGAGCGCAGACGCGCGACTTCCTGTTTGTGGAAGACGCCGCTTCCGGCATTGTGGACGCGGCGGCGGAGACGGCCGTCGGGCGCACGCTCAACCTGGCGACCGGGCGCGAAACCAGCATTCGCGAGCTGGCGGCGCTGATTGACGGTGGCGCCGGACGCGTCCGCCAGGTGCCGCATCCGCACCCGCAGGCGGAAGTGGAGCGCTACCTTGGAAGTGCGGCGCGCGCCCGCGAGTTGCTGGACTGGCGCCCACGCGTGGCCTTGCCGGAGGGCCTGGCACGCACCCGCGCCTGGTTCAGCGAACTGGCCGAGCGCTGAGAAGCAGCGGCCCAAGGCGGCGCCGCCCCGTAACAGACGCATATCCACCGGCGTTCAGAGAGCGCCAGGACCACCGTTGCCGTGCTATTGGACGCTGAGCCAAGCGAAGAGCAACTGAATGAGGTCATCCGCCGCGCCGCCACGCTGGACCGCGAGGCCTTCGGGGAACTCTATCGACTCTATGTCGACCGGATTCACCGGTACATCGCGTACCAGGTGAGCGACCGGGTGCTAGCCGAGGACCTGGCCAACCAGGTCTTCCTGCGTGCCATGCAGGCCATCGGACGCTATCAGCACCGCTCGATTCCCGAATTCAACGGGTGGATTTACCGCATTGCCAAGAACGTCGTGGTGGACAACTGGCGGGCTACTCGCAGCACCGTGTCGCTGGACGAGTCACTGGTGGCCGAGCGCGGCGAAACGCTGGACGCGCATTTCGAGTCGCTGGCGCGCCGCGAGGAGCTACAAGAGGCGATGCAGTCGCTGACCGAAGACCAGCGGCAGGTGCTGAGTTACCGGTTCGCCCTGGACATGAGCCACCGCGAGATCGCCCAGATCATGAACCGTAACGAACCAGCCATCCGCGCGTTGCAATTCAGGGCGGTTGCCGCCCTTCGCAAAGTCATGGCCGAGGACGCCAGGTGAGCACGGACATCGAGACGGCATTCCATACGTCGCTCGACCGCCTGCTGCGCGGTGAGGCGACCCTCGATGCCTGCGTCGCGGCATATCCCGAACACGAAGAGCGGCTGCGCGACATGCTGGTCGTGGCGCTCGATTTGCAGGCCCTCACCCCGTTGCCGCTGGACCGACAGGCCGTGGAGCGCGGGGCGCGCCTGATTGACGACGAGCTGCGGCACCTCCGCGCGCGGCTCGATCAGCAGCCTGAGCCGGCCAGTGCCTGGGAGCGCCTGACCTGGTGGTTCCCGCGCTTCATGCCGGTGCGCATGGCGGGTCTGGCCGCGGCCTTCGCGATCGCGCTGATCGCTTACGGCGGTGTGACGCTGGCGGCGGTCAACAGCGGGCCAGATAGCGCCCTCTACGGCTACCGACTCACGCTGGAAGAACTGCGAATCGGGTTCGCCCCCGATGCGGAGAAGGCGTATCTCTACCTGGATACCGCCGAACAGCGCTTGCGCGAGATTGAATCGGCGGCAGGCGTCGGGGACACCGTCGCCGTGGCCCGCGCCAGCACCGCCTACCAGGAGGTCGTGCGCAAGGGCGTGGACGTACTGGGCGTCGTGGCCCGCGATACGCAGCCGGGCGCCGAGCGCACCGAGGACGTGGCCGCCAACTACCGCCGCCGGCTGGCCGAGCACGACACGCGATTCAACTCGCTCACGCACTCGGCCCCCGAGGCCGAGCGCGCTCCCATATCACGTGCTCGATCGCAGGTGCAGGCGGGTCTGCAGGACGTGCATAGCGGTCCGATTCTGAGAGCGGCGCCCACCGCGACCCCCGATCCGGGGCTTACGCCCACGGTGTCGGCACCGGCGGCGACCTCACCGACACCCGCACCGCCGCCCTCGCCGGCGCCGAGTCCCAGCCCAACCGCGACCCCGGCGCCGACGGTTTCCCCGACGCCGGTCGCCGTGACGGCTTCGCCCACGCCGCAAGCCACGCCGGAGCCGACACCCACGGCCACACCTATCCCGGTCATCGACATCACCGGCAGCGCCGTCGTCGTGACGGGCGAGCTCAACGCCGTGACGGATACGGCATTGGTCGTGGCGGGCATTTCGATTGTGCGAGGCAACGTGGCGGGTGTGGACGCGGCGCCCCTTGCGGCGCGCGTTCGGGCCGGAGCCCAGGTGGCCGCCGACGGGGGCCTGACGCTGGTGACCTTCTCGATTGTGGAAGCGGTACCGGCTGTCGCTCAGGCCGAACCAGTTGAACAGCCGACTGCCGCGCCGGACCCCTCGCCCAGCCCCGAGCCAACGCCCGAGGCAACGGCGACGGCCACGCCGGAGGCATCACCCACGGTCGAGCCAACGGCGAGCGACGGCACGCCGACCCCGGACGCCTCGCCCACGCCGACCGCAGCTGAAGGAGAAGCCACGGTGACGCCTGAAGCCTCGCCAACGGCAGCGAGCGACGAGGCGTCGCCGACCCCGGAGGCGTCGCCCACACCCGAGGCCACGTCGTCGCCGACCGAACCGCCGCAGCCCCAATCCGAGGTCTCGCCTACGCCAGACGTGACGGCCGGTGCACCGAGTCCGACACCCGAGGCGACGCCCGATCCCGAGACGACTCCCACGGAAGGCACGCCGACGCCCTCGGACGAATCTCAGCCAACGCCAGAGCCGTCCGCCACGGCCACTCCGCCCGAGGGCGAGTCAACACCGGTCCCCGAGGCGACGCCTACGCCCGACCCGACGCCCGCCGAAGTGACGCCGTCCCCAACGCCCGCCGAGGCTGAGCCAACCGTCACGCCAGAGGCGACGCCGAGCCCCGAGGCAACGCCTCCGGCGCTACCGCCCACCCCGGAGGCGCCTTTGCCGCCCACGCTGCAGGGCGTCCTGGTCGGGATTGATTCCTTCAGCGTCCGCGTCGGCGGGATCGTCTTCAGCCGGCCCTTGGACACTCCGCTAGTGCTGCACGGGCCGTTGGCGCCGGGCGAGATCGTCGTGGTGACGTTCGAGGCGCTCCGCGCGGCCTCGTCCTACGTGCTCGTGGCGCGCGAGGTCGTGCCCTTCCATCCGCCCGACGGCCCGGTCGTGACGCGCTGGCAGGGCTTTGTGGACGAACGCACGGAGGATGCGCTTACGCTCAACGGCGTTCGTGTCCAGGTACCGCCCGAGGCCCGCGAGGACGACGTGTGGGCCAGTCTTGAGGCAGGCGACCTGGTTGAGATCGAACTCAGGGATGCCACGGCCGGCGAGCCGGTGGCCTCCGCTTTGCGCCTGCTGGGATCGAGCGCCGCGCAGACGTTCAGCAACCTGGCGCGGCCGCCGCTGGGCTAACGCCGGTTAGGCCAGCACGATCAGGTGCGGCGGCGCCCACATGCGCCAGCCGGCGCGCGTCGAATCGAGTCCAAACAGCTGGCGCGGGGTCAGCACCGGCGAGTCCGAGAACCGCGGGGCGTACTTGTTGTGCTGAAAGATCTTGATGCCCCGCCACTGCAGGTGCGGATAGGCATCGGGATTGGTGATGGCGTTGTACTTGAGAATCTTGGCGTCGGGACTGCCGAAGCCGTCGGCATCCAGCACCAGGTCGACTTCCGGGAAGACTTCCAGGTTCCGCTTGCCGTAGACCATCGACCACGAATCCGACAGTTCATCCACGAACTGATGGATGATCATGATCTTCTTGTGCGACAGGTTTTCGCTGCGCACGTAATCGGCCAGGATGCGCTGCGCCTCGTTGATGGCATTGGCCGACAGCCATCCGATGGGATGCCCGGGCATGTTCTGACCCGGCTTGGTGGCGAACTCCGGATCGAGCGCAATGTGCACGTTGGGGTAGGCCATGTAGCCCATGTCGATCATGCGGCGCACGAAGAATGACGGCGAGAGACGCCCCATCTGCGCGTCCAGCACGACGGACATCCCGCGCTCCGCCGCCGGCAGGATGTAGTCATTGATCAGGTCAACGCCCGATCCGTCCAGGAAGATCAGGCAGGAGTCGTCCTCGCCGTGGCAGGGGCGCGCGAGCGCGTAAATCAGATGCGGCGCGATCGTTACCGGAGCCTGGGCCAACTCCTCGGTGGCCTGGACCCAGGGCGCGATGCTGCGCTCAAGTTCATCAAACGAATTCAGATCGCCGAGCAGCCCCAGGACCGGGGCCACGCCGAAGCTGCGGCCGTAGACCGTGATAACCGGGGACGACTTGACGATGGATTGCGGCGGCTGTTCACCCGTGTACGGCGTGACCGGCAGATCCAACTCGTCCAGGGTCGGCGCGGTTGGGACCGGGAAGGGCGGCTGGGCGTCGGCGATGTCCGGTTGCCCGGGTGGGGAAGCGGTCGGCTGTGAAGCCGACTCGGCGGCGTGCGCAGCGGTGGCCAGCCCCCCTAGTGCTGTGCCTGCCGTGCCTCCCGCCAGCAGCCTCAGGCTGTGCCTGAGGAAACTTCGACGTCCACGCATGGCTCAGGGCAGTCATAGTACACCGTTCTTTACACAAGTCAACACAAATAATTTCTGTAACTTGCCATGACGCGGCCACGCGAAGTGCAGACCGCATCTCCGTGGCGAGGGTGTTGGCTTGCCGCCGTCAGTCGTAGCTGGTGCTGGTCTCGCGACGGTCGGCGTGGCGTTCCAGGGCCAGGTCGATCAGCCGGTCCAGCAACTCGCGCGAATCGACACCGCTGGCTCGCCACAGCTTCGGGAACTGGCTGATCTCGGTGAAGCCGGGGATTGTGTTGATCTCGAGCAGCACGACATCAAAGGTCTCGCCGTCGACGAGGAAGTCCACTCGGGCGAAGCCGGCGCAGTCGATGGCGCGGAAGGCCTCCACGGCCATCCGGCGGATGCGTTCCGCCAGTTCGTCCGGAATGTCAGCCGGAATGCACTCTTGTGACGTGTCGTCCAGGTACTTGGCGTTGTAGTCGTAGAACTCGTTGCCGGGGATGATCTCGCCACAGACCGAGGCCTCGGGCTCGTCGTTGCCCAGCACGCTGACCTCGATCTCGCGGGCGTTGGGGATGGCGGCCTCGACGATCAGCCGGCGGTCGTACCTGGCCGCAAAGTCCATGGCCGGGCCCAGCTCGTTCGCGTTGTGCGCCTTCCTGATGCCGACGCTGCTACCTAGGTTGCAGGGCTTGGTGAACACCGGATAGCCCAGTTCCACCTCAATCTCGGCGCGGATCGATTCCGGATCGGCGCGCCAGGCCCGCCGAGTGTAGACACGCGACGGCGCCACCGGAATCCCGTGGGCGTGCAGCACGCGCTTCTGGATCGCTTTGTCCATGCCGACGGCGGAGCCGGTGACGCCGCTGCCCACGTAGGCCACGTCGGCCAGGTCCAGCAGTCCCTGGATCGTCCCGTCCTCGCCGTAGGTGCCGTGCAGCACCGGGAACACCACGTCCAGCGGTGCGTCCAGGGTGCCGGCGGGACGTTCCGGCGTGCGCGTGGGCAGGCTCACCGGCGCCTGGGCGGGCTGGGTGCCAGGCTCGACGGCGCCTTCCAGGAGTGGCATCGGATCGTCATCCAGCAGCCACTCGCCAGTCTTGGTGATTCCGATCGGCCGGACCTCGTACTTCTCGGGGTCCAGCGAGTCCAGCACAAAGCGCGCCGACCGCAGCGACACCTCGTGCTCACCGGAGCGGCCGCCGAAGAGTACGCCCACCCGGAGCTTTCGTTTGGCCATCAGGTTTTCAGCCCCAGGGTGGTGCTGGTGAACAGGGCCTCAAACTGGAAGCCGGCGTCGGCCATGGCTTCCGCCGCGCCTTCCTCGCGATCGACCACCACCAGTACCAGTCGCACGTTGGCGCCGCTGTCACGCAGGGCAATCGCGGATTCAATGGCCTGGCCGCCGGTTGTGACGACGTCCTCGATCAGGACGACGTTCTCGCGGGCGTGCAGAATCCCTTCGAAGCGGCGCTCGGTGCCGTAGGACTTGGACTCGCCCCGCACCAGCACGCTGGGCAGTCCGGTCTCCAGGGAGACCGCCGTGGCCAGTGGCACGGCGCCGAGCTCGGGGCCGGCCACGCGCTGCGTCCCGGCGGGCAGACGCCCCGCCAGCGCCACGCCGATGTCGCGCAGCAACGACGGTTCGGTCGTGAAGCGGTACTTGTCCAGGTAGTAGCGGCTGCGCCGGCCGGAACGCAGGACAAAGTCGCCTTCCAGGTACGCCGCGTCCACAATGCGGGAAGCCAGCGAGGCCATGTCGATGCTGGCTAAGGTTTCGGCGCCCACGCATCCAGACTAGCAGCCCGCGCGGTCACGGCTTGCGGCGGCGGCCTGAAGCCGTTCACCATGGCGCGGCAACGGCCGGCCGGTTGGTGGCGAATGCCCCAGGCGCTGATCTTCGGTATCACGGGCTACGCCGGCAGCGCGCTGGCCCGGCATCTCGTGAATCGCGGCTGGAGCGTGCGCGGGATCGGGCGTAGCGAGTCGGCGGCGGACGATCTCGAGACCCTAGGCGTCGAGGTCGAAATTGCCGACGTGGGGGAGCCGGAGGAACTCGAGGGCCTTGGCCGTCCCGGTGATCACGTGTTCTACCTGGTGGGCAGCATCAGCGGCCACCCGGACTGGACGGAACGCGTGGGGCTGGACGGCGTGGTGAACACCGAGGCCGCACTGGCCGACGCCGGCATTGCCTCGTTCGTGCTGGTGCAGACGCTGGCCGTCTACGGGCGGGGCTCGGACGAGACCATCACGGAAGACACGCCCACGCAACCGAACTCCCAGCTTGGCCGAATCAGCCTGCTGGCCCAGCGGCATCTGCGCGAGGCCCTGGCGCAGCGCGGCTTTCCCGCCCGCTTCGTGCGCGCCGGCACCATCTACGGACCCGGCAGGCGCACGGTCGAGGCCCTGCGCAACAAGCGTCTGCGCATGCTGGGCGGAGGGGAAAACCTCTCCAGCCGTATCCACGTGGACGACCTGGCGACGGTGCTGGCGGCGGTGGCCGAACGCGGCCGCTCGGGGGAGGTCTACCTGGCCGTGGACGACCAGCCGGTGAGCATGGCCGACTACTTTGACCACCTGGCCGAACGCGCCGACGTACCGACGCCGGGGTCGACGCCGAAGTGGCTGGCGCGGGCCATGATTGGCGGATTCGGGCTGACGTCGAAGCTAACCAAGGGTCACGCCCCCCTGGGGCACAACCTTTACGCGCTGGTCACCGGAAACTACGGGTGCTCAAACGCGAAGATCCGCGACGGGCTTGGAGTCGAGCTGGCCTACCCTAGCTACGTGGAGGGCGTGGACAGCCTCCTCGCGGACGAGGGCGAGGATGACTAGCGCCCGCCGCCTGAGCCGGCCGTGACATTCGAGATCGCCTTCGTACTCGTCGTCACGCTGGTGGCCCTGCTCCTGCTGGCGCTTGGGCGCTTTTCGCCCGACCTCGTGGCCTTCGGTGTCCTGCTTGTCCTGTTCTTCGCCCGCGTCATCACCGTTGAGCAGGCGCTCAGCGGCTTCTCCAACCAGGCTGTCATTGCCGTCGGCGCCATTCTGGTCATCAGCGCCGGCCTCACCTCCACCGGCGTGGCCGCCCACCTCGGCGCCTGGATTCGCCGCGCGGCCGGCAACAGCGAAGTCCGGCTCATCGCCCTCACCATGGCCAGCGTCGCCGTCCTCTCGGCCTTCATGAACTCCGTCGGCGCCTGCGCCGTCTTGCTGCCTGCGGTCGTTGCCGCCGCCCGCGAAATGAACACCCCCGTGTCGCGCGTGCTGATGCCCCTGGCCTACGGGTCCCTGCTTGGCGCCATGCTCACCCTGGTCGGCACCCCCTCCAACATCCTCGCCAGCGGCGTGTTGGAACAGTCCGGCTACGAGCCGTTTGGCCTGTTCGAATTCGCGCCCTTCGGTGCGCTGGCTTTGCTCCTCGGCGTCGGCGTCATCCTGCTCACCCGCCGCCGCTTGCTCCCCGTGCGCAGCGGTGGCGCCCAGGCCGCCACGCCCGGCGTCGAGCACCAGGCCTACCGCCTGGACGAGCGGCTCTTCGAGGCCGTGGTCCCCGCCGACAGCCAGTTGGTCGGTCAGAGCCTGATGGCCGCCGGCATAGGCGAGGCCTTCGGCATTGCCGTCCTCGCCATCGAGCGCGAGGGCAACATTGCCGTCGCGCCCGCGCCTGGCGAGGTGCTGCTGGCCGGCGACTACCTGCTGCTGGGCGCCCGCGAGGCCGACATCGACCGACTCCGCCAGGTGCACGCCCTGCAGGTCCAGGATCGCGTGCGCCTCGGCGCCGACGCGCTGCGGGCGGGCTCACTCAGCATGACCGAACTCGTCCTCCGCCCGCGCTCGGGACTGGTCGGGCAGACCCTGGAGGACATCGACTTCCGCGACCGGTTTGGATCCACGGTCCTCGGCATCTGGCGCGACGGCGCCCCGCGCCGGACCCGCCTGGCCAAGCTGGCCCTCGAAGGCGGCGACGCCCTGCTGGTCCACGGACCCCCCGTGGCCCTGCGGCAACTGCGCGACACGCCCGACTTCGTCGTCCTCACCGAGGATGTCGAGACCGCGCCGCGCGCCCGCCGGGCGCCCCTGGCGGTGGCAATTCTCCTGCTCTTCGTGCTGGGCCTCATGTTGAACGTGGCGCCGGTGGCCATCATGGGCGTCGCCGCCGCGGCCGTGATGGTCCTGACCGGTTGCGTCACCATGGACGACGCGCGCAGCGCCGTTGAGTGGCGCGCCATCCTGCTGATCGCCGCCATGCTGCCCCTGGCGGAGGCCATGCAAACCACCGGGACGGCAGCCTTCCTGGCCGAGCGGTCCACGGAGAGCCTGGGCACGTTCGGCGCCCTGCCCGTCCTCGCCGGCGTGCTCCTGCTGACGTTTTTCTTCACCCACGTCATGGGCAATCACGTCACTGCCGTGCTGATGGCGCCCCTGGCCATCGACGCGGCGGTGCGCATGGGCGCCGACCCACGCATGTTCGCCCTCGGCGTCGCCCTGGCCGCCACCTCCGGCTTCGCCACCCCCTACGCCCACCCCGGCAACCTGCTCGTCATGGGCCCCGCCAACTACCGCTTCGGCGACTTCGTCCGCATGGGGCTGCCGCTTGGGCTAGTGACGCTGGCCGGGAGCTTCATCCTGCTGTCGCTGATCTTCGTCGGCTGACCCGCCCTCGTTCGGTAGCCTTCCCCTAACACCCGCGACTAACCGTTTCAGGAAAGGCCGGTTCCGGTGGTTCGAATTGCAATGCTCGGCAGCGGCTTCGTCTGCGACTTCTACATGAACGCCCTGCGCTACGTGCCCGATCAGCGCGTGGTCGTCAACTTCTCCAGGACCCAGGCCAAGGCCGAGGACTTCGCGCAGCGCTGGAAGGTGCCCGAGTCCACGACCGACATGCAGGCCGCCATCGAGCGCGACGACGTTGACCTGGTGGTGGTGGGACTGCCCAATTTCGTGCATAAGGACGCCTGCATCGCCGCGGCCGAGGCCGGCAAGGCCGTCGTGTGCACCAAGCCGCTCGGCCGCAACGCCCCCGAGGCCGCCGAAATTCTGCAGGCGGTCCGCCAGCACGGCGTCTTCAACGGCTACCTGGAGACCGAGGCCTTCATGCCGGACGTCCTGCGCGCCAAGCAGGCCGTGGACGACGGGGCCATCGGCAAGGTGCTGATCGTGCGCGCGCGCGAGGCTCACACCGGCTCCCATGCCAGCTACGCCTGGGACGCGTCAACCAGCGGCGGCGGGCCGCTGCTGGGCATGGGCGTGCACGCCGTGGCCGCCTGCCGCCTCTTCATCGGCAAGGACGTGATGCCTCAGGAGGTCATGTGCTGGGCCGACACGCTGGAGCACGACGTGCCCTTTGAGGACAACGCCGTGGCCCTGGTCCGATTCGAGAACCGCTCCCTCGGCCAGATCGAAGCCGGCTGGAGCAATCACGGCGGCATGGATGTCCGCACCGAGATCTACGGCGAGGACGGCCTGATCCACATCGACGCCACCAAGGGCGTCCCCATCAAGGCCTTCAGCCTGCACTCCATGGGCTACGTGCAGGAAAAGGCCGACTCCGACACCGGCTGGACCTTTCCGCAGTCCGACGAGGCCTGGCAATACGGCTACCACGGCCAGATGTACCACTTCGTCCGCTGCCTGGAAGACGGCACGCCGGCGGCCGAAGACTTCGAAGACGGCTACATCTCCAACGCCGTCATCGACGCCGCCTACCGCAGCGCCGAGTCACGGCAGTGGGAACCCGTGGATCTCTCGGGGCTGAACGCCGACTAGGCGGCGGCGACGGCTCCCTGTTGGGCGGGCGTCGCCTCTTAGGGCTGCGGGGACATGCTGATCGACTCGAGTTTGACCAGGACTTCGCCCAAGTCGGCTAGCGGTACGGCTGTGGCGTCAGTTCGCGACTGACGCGAGTCACCGCCGTAGACGACGGCCTTGGTGGTGATGTCGGGGATCAGGGCGGCGACGCGGTGGAGGGACGTGAAGTAGTCGCTGGCGATGGTGGCGCCGGATTTGATTTCGAGGGCGCCGATGCCGTGGCCGGTCTCGTAGAAGAGGTCGCATTCGAGGCCGCGGGAGTCGCGGAAGAAGGACAGATTGGAGCGGCGGCCCCGGTTGAACCGGTACTTGAGCGCCTCGGCGACCACCAGGTTCTCGAACAGGGCGCCGCGCAGGGGATGCGTGACGATCTGATCCGCGTGCTCGATGCCGATCAGGTAGCTGGCCAGGCCCACGTCGTAGAAGTAGAGCTTGGGCGACTTGACCAGGCGCTTGCGGATGTTGGCGTGGTAAGGCGGCAGCTGAAAGACGATGTAGCTGGCCTCCAGCACCGTCAGCCATTCGCGCGCGGTGGTGTGCGACACGCCCGCGTCCGAGCCCAGCGCGCTGAGGTTGATCAACTGGCCGACGCGCCCCGCGCAGAGGCGCACGAAGCGCCGGAAGCTGGACAGGTTGCGGACTTCGCCCATCCGGCGAACGTCACGCTCCACGTAGGTCTCGATGTAGTCGCCCAGCGCCTGCCGCGGCTCGAGCTGTTGGTCCAGGATCCGGGGGTAGAAGCCGGAGTACAGCATCTCGTCGATCGCGAGGCTCGCCCCGATCCGCTGCCGCTCGACCAGCGAAAAAGGCAGCAGGCATAGCAGCGCCGTGCGCCCGGCCAACGACTGGCTGATGGCATTGGAGAGTTGAAACTGCTCGCTACCCGTCAGAACGAACAGGCTGTTGCGCCGCCGCTCGTCCGCCAGCACCTGCAGATACGACAGAAGTTCAGGGACGTGCTGGATTTCGTCGATGATCGCGCCCTCGCCGAGCTGCGCCAGGAATCCCCGGGGATCCGACTCGGCGAACGCCCGTTGGTCGGGCGCTTCCAGGTTGGCGTAGGCCAGGTCGGGAAAGGCCGCCCGGCACAGGGTCGTCTTCCCGGACTGTCGGGGCCCGGTGACGGTGACGAAGGGGTACTGCTCGAACAGCCGCGTGAGGCGACCGGCGATTTCGCGCTCGATCATGCTCGTCACGCTACTGCTGGTCTGCACAAATTGCAAGTACTACTTGCAATTTGTGCAGTCTGAGGAGGCGACAGCCAAACCGTCTTGCGCCTCAGCGGCTCCCGATGCCTGGCCGAAGCGCCCCGCTAGCTCAGGTCCCTTGCCTCGTCCCCAAACCGGTAGGCGAACACTTGCCCGTAGCTGAGCTCGATGTGCACCCGCACCCGCTCGCCGGCGGCCGCGCCAAGGTCCGGCGATCCGTTCCAGGTCACCGGATGCTCCACGGAGTCGCCTTGGATCTCGTCGCACTCGTTCAGCGTCAAGCCCGGGATCGGCGTGCCGTTGCTAGTACGCACCTCCACCTTGGCCAAGCCGTTGCGCACGTTGGCGTTCAGGAACAGCCGGTTGCCGCCCGCCACCACGCGGTCGGTGACGATCCAGCCGGACTCGCGCCCGGCCGACAGCCCGGCAAAGCGGTCCAGCCCCAGCACAAACGTGCCAATGCCGCCGGTGCGGTAGTTCACCGCGTGCGCCTCTTCGCGCCCGTGGAACCAGAACCGCATGCGGTCGCCCTCGCGCACCGGCGGGCTGTCCGACATGTTGACCCACGAGTCGTCCCAACCGCCCTCGGCACCCAGGTCCACGAACCGCTCCCGCCGGAACGGCCGCTGCCAGTGCAAGCCGTCCAGGCTGCTGGCCAGCGTGACCCACATGCGTTCCACGTCGGTGTCGTACAGGTTCACGAAGGCCAGGTAGCGGTTGCCGTAGACGATCGGCGCGATGTTGTAGAACTCCGTCCCGCGGGTATCAAACGCGTCGTTCCGCAGCACGATTGTGTAGTCCGACCAGTTCGCAAAATCCTGGCTGGTCGCCCTGGCGACGACCCGCTTGTACGGCAGCGCGCCCGACCCCGGCGGCGCGCCGTTGCCCATGCGGGAGTGGTAGCGCGGAGGCCGCAGGAACAGCCAGTACGCCCCGCTGACCGGGTCCTTGATGGCCGAATGCCGGTCCCCCGCCTGCGCGTAGATCGGCTCCGGGTGCTGGGTCCAACTGATTCCGTCCGGACTGAACAGCGCGTATAGCCCGTTGCCCTGGTCGCCATGAAACGAGTGATACACCGGAATCTTGTAGCGCCGTTGCGGCCCGCCCACGTCGTCCACGATCAGCCCGTGCGACTCCATGGCCCGGCAGCCCGGAATCAGCGAGGGCCGGTGGAAAATATTGTTGTTGCTGTTGCCGCCGAATTCGATCTGGCCCAGGTTGGGCTTGTTCCAGTTGATGCCGTCGTCCGACTCGGCATAGTTCAGGAGCACCTGGTCGCCTGTCGGGCTGTCGTAATCGAAGCTCCGGTACCACATGCGAAAGCCGCCGCTGGACTCGTCCTTCAGGATGGACAGGTCCATCCCCACGCCGCGGCCTTCCCAGGGCTGGTCGGCCGTCATGATCGGATCGTGCGAGCGCCGTTCCGGGCGCCCGATCGTCGGCGTCACGTTGCGCGAGGCGTCAACCTCGGCGTCGTCCACAAACAGGTGCAGGTGCGGGTCGTACATGGTTGGCTTCTTTCTGTCCCGCGAATGCGCCGAGTCTATGCCGTGTGCCGAACCCGTGCCCTCGGCTCTCACTCGTTCGCTTTACAATGTGGGCCTAACGCTGACAGACCCGCCCTCGCATTGGGGCATGGAGAGAAAGCGCATGGCTGTGTCCATCCGTCGATGGCGAACCGTCGCCACACTCCTGGTCGCCAGCGCCGTTGCGGCCACGCTATTTGCCGGCTGCGGCGGCGAGTTCGAGTTCAAGCCCAGCGGCACCGGCCGCGGCCAGGGCGTCAACTACCAGCAGGCCCCCGGCTCGCTGTACGAGGCCACACCCACGCCGTCGTCCTGACGAAGTCCCGCCGCTAACCTCGCGCGACGGGCGCTAGGTCGCCGGCTCGTCCCGCTCGGACTCTTCCTGGAGGAAGGCTTCGGCCGACTCCAGGTACACCTGCGGAAACCCGGCCACCGGCCGCTTCCCCGTGATCGCTCGCTTCGCCTCCGTGGGAGATAGCCCCCGCAGTGCCCGCAGAATCACGTAAGTCATTAACGGCCCGCGATGCACCCCTTCGCGGCAGTGCACGTAGAGCTGGGCGTCTGGGTCCTTAAGCGCTCTCCGCGCGAACGACAGCCCGCGCCGGAACCACGAAGCCGGCTTCGGCTCCAGATCGTCCACCACCGGAACCCACGTCGCCCTGAAGTCCCGCCGCACCTGGGCGCCATGCGGGTCCGTGCTCACGTTCAGCACGTGCGTCACCCCCGCCGCCTGAAGGGCCCCCAGCGACGCCGGACTGGGCCGGCCCCCAACCCACACCCCGTCCGCAACCTCCGACGGCGGATACGGCTCATAGAACACTAGAGTCCGTCCCAGTAGCTACTCATGGTGGCGAGCGTTCGGAGACATGGTGGACACATTGTCGCCGACGCCCGGACATCCAACACGCCACCGGCATCCGCACAGAGTCTAAGTCTCGTTGTCCGCCTCGACTCGCTAGTAAAAGTGGCTGTGTCACCCCAACCCCAGCGAGAGTGGCTATGCCACCCACTATGATGGCGCTCCCTTTTCGACAGTGGTTGGATCGGGCCGCCCATGTGGCAGTCGTCGGATCCCTTGCAGGCCGCCGCGGTGGACGTGGCCGACGCCGTGTTTCCATTCGACTACCGCGGCGTCCGGCCCGCGCTGGCCCGCCTGCCCGCCGATTCCTACGCCCGCGCCGCGATGGAACTGCTGGACCGCCGCCCCGGCGTAGCCCTGCTGATCACGGGATTCCCTATTAAGGGCATCGCTGAAACCGACGGCCCTCCCGGCGCCGCCGCCGTTGGCCGCGCCTTGCGGGCCCTGAGCTGGCACGTGGTGACCGTGGTTGATCCCATGACCCGACCCGTCATCGAAGCCCTCGCCCGCGACCTGGGGGAAATAGAGGAGATCGACGCGCACGGCATCCCGCAGGCCGAGGCCGTCACCGGACGATTATTGGACCGGATTCGCCCCCACGTCGCCATTGCCATCGAACGGCCGGGGCTTACCGCCGACGGCCGCCTGGCCAACATGCGCGGCGAGACGCTGGATCCCTCGCCCGTTCCCATGGACGGCCTGCTGCGCGTGCCCATCAGCATGGGCATTGGCGACGGCGGCAACGAACTGGGATTGGGCAGCTTGGCCAGCTTCATGCGCCGGCGCCGCATCTCCCCCGCGCCCTGCGTCACTCGCGCACGGCACGTATTGCTGGCATCCGTCAGCAACTGGGGCGCCTACGGGTTCACCGCCATGCTCGAAATGCTGGCCGGCCGGCCGCTCATGCCAACCGAGACCGACGATCGACGCTGGATGCGCGCGATCGTCAGAGCCGGCGCCGTTGATGGCGTCACCGCCCGTTGCGAACCCACCGTGGACACCTTCCACTACGACCGCACGGCGAGCGTTCTGCACCGGCTGGCCGACGTCTGCGAAACCTACGCCCAGGCCAACGGACGGGTCCCGGCATGAGGTCGTCCCGGACCTTTGCCAGCGGTGCCGACGTCCGCGCCGCTTGCCGCTCGGGCGAGTGGGACCGACCCACTCACGGCATGGCCGATGGCTACGTCCAGGCCAACCTCGTCATGCTGCCGGCCGGCGACGCCGACGACTTCCAGGCCTTCTGCCAGTCCAACCCCATCCCCTGTCCCCTGCTCGAGCGCACCCCGCCCGGCAACTTCGAACCGACCCAATTTGCCCCCGGCGCCGACCTGCGCACCGACGCTCCCCGCTACCGCGTCTACCGCGAAGGCGTGCAGGACCCCGGCGAACCCACCGACGTGCTGGACCAGGTTCAGGCAGACATGGTCGGCTTCCTGCTCGGCTGCAGCTTCACCTTCGAGGGCGCCATGGCCCGCGCCGGGTTCGAACTCCGCCACCAGACCCAGGACGTCAACGTCCCCATGTACCGGACCAGCCTGGCCTGCCGCCCCGCCGGCGAGTTCGCCGGCCCCATGGTGGTCAGCATGCGCCCCGTCATGGCCGACCGGGTGCCCGAGGTCTGCGAAATCACTGCCCGCTACCCCGGCGTCCACGGCGCCCCAGTCCACGCCGGCGACCCCCTCACCATCGGCATCCAGGACATCAACCTGCCCGACTGGGGCGAGCCGGTAGAAATCCGGCCGGGCGAAGTCCCCGTCTTCTGGGGCTGCGGCGTCACCCCCCAGGCCGTCGCCCAGGCCAGCCGCCCCACCCTCATGATCACCCACGCCCCCGGCCACATGTTCGTCACCGACCGCCTGGATTCGGAACTGGAGCAGCCCGACACGGCCTCGCACGCCTCATAGGCGCGGCCTCTCAGACCCGCCTGCTTCCGTGCGCCTTCGCGAGCGACGGCATCACAGCTTGTGTGGGCTTTGGCTAACGGGACTCCGGAGAGGTAGGGCCGGATCCCACCCGAGCACCCGCAAAACCCAGGATGGCGCCTATGGAGGCCTTGACCATCCAGTCGGCAACCGTCAGCAGATTGCGTTGCGCCGGGGTGAAAACGTCAGCCGGTACGTCAGCGAGCCAGGCCATTACCCCTATGCCCATGATCACGAGAGCGAACAGGCCAATGAAAACCCACCTAGCGGGAACTTCCCGACGGCTCACCCGAACGCCGTGACTCTAGGAGCGTTCGCCGTGAGTGCGGCCAGCGTCCCGCCCCCAGGGTGGCGACGGTACGAATCCCAACATGCCGGCAAGTGATACGCCGAAGAGAACCAGGCCGAGCACCATGAGCGTGAGCCCGACAATTTCGTTTAGCGAAGTCTCCATGCTCACCGGTCCCTTCGCGCCAACCCCTTTGATTCTATCGCGCTTGCGAGCCCCGCAGCGTCTAGACGTTTGAGGCAGCTAGGGATGAATCCGGGCGCATCGGGCGCGTTTCGGCCCCCTAGAGACTGAAAGCGCCCTCGCAAAGCAAGCGTGCCGATAGCGCTCTCCACTATCCACTACAACGCTTATAGTCCGCCTGACCACCAACGGCGAGCCGTTTCTCTCCTCCCGATCGTCCCGGTGGAGACCCTGGCGATTCCTGTTACAGACGTGATCCAGGGCACCGGGTCTTCGAAGCCGGAGACCGGAGGCATCTCGACCAAGCACAAGCCTTCCTATCCTGAACCTCCCATGCACTGCCGCCTCCGCCTCGCCAAACCCACCGACCACCACGCCGCCTGCCGCCTCTACGCCGAGGCCGATGCCCTCCACGCACGCGAGCGCCCTGACCGTTTTCGACCCACTGATAAGCCAGCCCGCTCGCAACGGTTGTTCGATGCCCACCTGGCCGACCCCGATCAGGCGCTCTTCGTGGCTGAAGTGGATGGCGCCGTCGTGGGCCTGGTGCGCGTCCAGGCTCTGGAACGCCTTGAGGTACCCGACGTTCCGGCCCTCACGCCGCGCCGCTACGCCATGGTCCAGGAACTCGTCGTCGCGCAAAACCATCAACGCCGCGGCATCGCCACGCGCCTGATGGCCGAAGCCCACCGCTGGGCCCGCGACCGCGGCCTCACCCAGATCGGGCTCAGCGTCTACGACTTCAACCAACCCGCCCTGCGGCTCTACCAGAAGCTCGGCTACGCTCCCGACAGCCACCGCTTCTCCCGCAACCTCGACTAAGTCGCAGGCGACCATCGCTAAAGGTCGCGGTGCGCCCGCCGAGCGTCAGGACGTCTGGCCTACCGCTTCTCGGTCAGCCGGCCGGCCAGGTACTTGTGGATGACGCTCGACAGCAGAGTCTGGTAGGGGATGCCCTCTTCCCTGGCCCGCGAGTGGGCGAGACTGAAGTCGCGTTCCGTGACCCGCAGATTCACGCGCCTGGTCTTGTTGAACGTTTGGCGAGCCGCTTCGCGGGCCGCCTCGATCTCGTGTTCGACACCGGGGACAGAGCGAAGCTTGCCTCGTTCGAATCGCTCAAGAATGTCGCGCTCTTCCACGCTCAGCGTGTCGCTCACGTTGATCGCCTCCTCCTATAGTCGCGCGTCGCTTTGCGGCTGGGAATGATTGTCTTCAGGAAGCGAGTGCCGTCGGTCTGCGTGACGAACGGTACGAGATGAATGTACTCGCTGACTTCCACCACGTAGATCAACTGCCCTGGGTAGCGATCCTGATTGGGGTGCTCCACCACGTCGACCAGGCCGCCCTGCTCAATGGCCGAGACGACGCGTTCAAACGAAACCCCTCGCTCGTCGACCAGCCGTTGATTCTTCTCAGTGCTCCAGTCAAAGGCAACGCCCATGCGTCAATTGTCATGCAACGTGTGCATTTTGGCAACACACCAATTCTGTCTCAGCCCGGACGGACCAATCGTGACCGCGTTTGACCTTGCAGGCTCGCCGCAATGTCTCAACGACCGGTACGGTCCCGAGATACTGCTGGCCCGAATTCACGCGCATCGCTGAGATCGGCGCTGACACTGCCCGAGTTCGGTTCGTCCTGGTCGCCGGGGTGGCTTTCGTGCTCACAGGGCCCGTGCTGGAGCTTTTCCTGGCACGGCTGGTTCTCAGCCGCGATGCGGTGCTGCTGGACCACGTGGCCCAACGCCGGACGACGGGCCATGTCCGCGCGACGCCGTAGGCAATACCGGGCGCCTCGCCAAGACAGCGTTACCCCCTGGGAGCGCTCTGCCTCCTCAGGTGGTGCTAACGTAACAGTGGTTACGTATCCATCGGGCGAATCGACGCATCGGTCTATGTACGTCATGGCCCCGACGTTAGGAACGCCACGCCCGTGGCCGCGAGCGACCACCCGTCTGGATCGCCTGTGCGCCGTCGGCCGGTCTCATCCAGGCTTGCCCATGTCCTCGGAAGTCTTGGCGGGCTGAAGAGCGTGTCGGTTTCGTGATGTCGGCAGGCAACGATGTAGCTTTCAGGAGGCGAGCGCAGCGGCTCCTATCCGCTGTGGTTGAGGCTGGTGCAATTAGAAACTGGCACCCGTACACAACCGATCCGGAAGAGCTGAGGTACCCGGCCAAGATCTTTGTCTGGGTTCGCTGGTTCATTCACGGGGCCAGCATTATTGACTTGGCATATCGGCCAACATTTACCGCGTTTACATATACTTCCTACATAAGCTTCCTCGTGCTGCTTATAATAGTAAACGGCATCGTCCACTATCGCGTAGTTGCCGGTCCTTCAGTGACGATACGCTGGATGCTTGCGCTTAGCGTGCTGGACGTGATCATCATAACCGCTGGCACGGCAATTGGCGGCGGTTTGAATAACAATCTCTTCTATCTGCTGTATTACCCTTCGCTAGCCTGGTTTGCGGTCTTCTTCGGCTCGTTCAGATTGAG
Source organism: Chloroflexota bacterium (assembly GCA_028874175.1). Lineage (GTDB taxonomy): Bacteria > Chloroflexota > UBA11872 > UBA11872 > UBA11872 > UBA11872. Next base: position 63,037 of record JAPPLN010000117.1, on the reverse strand, counting down.
TATGGTGTGGACCACAGTAGTAGTCGTCGCTTACGTAATCGTATGTTTGGCCGTTGCTTCGGGTCTCGACCTCGAGGCGAAGGAAGAGAAAGAACTGTTTGGCAGAACCATCGTAATGTATGCCGTGGCGGCGTCCGTGAGCCTCCTGTCCCGGGCCGAGAGAATCCGTAGAGAAGGGGCGGTGAAACGCGAGCGCGAGCTGCATCGGGAGCGAATCGAGCTCTCGCAGACGATTCATGACACCACGGCCCAGTCCGTATTCATGATTGGGATTGGAATCGACACGGCGCTCGAGATGACCGAGCAGTCACGGCGCGAGATGGTGTCCAAGCTCGAAGCGACATCGGCGCTCTCCAAGGCGGCGATGTGGGAGCTTCGGCACCCGATCGACGCGGGGCTCATATTCGAAGGCCGGTCGTTGGGCCGCGTGCTGGAACTGCACGCCGCATCCTTTGAGACCATCACCTCGATTCCCGCGTCGGTCGTCCAGACCGGCAGGGAACGGCCGCTCCCTTCGGTGACCCGCAGTCGGCTCTTTTCGATCGCGCACAATGCGCTGACGAACGCTTTGCGGCACGCCCGCGCCAGCAAGGTCTCGGTCGCCCTGGACTATCAGGACAAGAGTCTGCGCATGTCAGTGTCGGACGACGGCATCGGTCTTCCCGACGATTACGCCGAGCGCGGGCACGGATTCAAATACATGCACGCCAACGCCGAACAAATGAACGGTCGGCTCCACGTCACCTCAGGCCGTCCTGGAAGGGGCACAACCGTTACCTGTGAAATCGAAATTGATCCAACTTAAGGATGGTGCCAACGTGACTGCAAGTCCGCCAGCCAGGGTCATGATCGTGGACGATCACTCCATCATGAGGGACGGCCTGCGAGAAATGCTGGAGCGGTCCGAGGACTTTCAGGTCGCGGGCCAGGCCCGGGACGGCTGCGAGGCCGTGGATGTGGCGCGGCGGGTCAAGCCCGACGTCATCATCATGGACGTCATTATGCCGGTAAAGAACGGTGTTGATGCCTGCCGCGAAATCATGGAGGCCGTGCCTGGAACCCGCGTGCTCATGTTGACGGCGTCGACCAACGATCACACCGTAATCGACGCGATTGCCGCGGGCGCCACGGGCTATCTGCAAAAGTTCACCGGCAAGGACGAACTGCTTGCCACGATTCGTGACGTTGTCGACGGGGAGTTTCGCGTGCCCGGCGACGTGGTGCGGCGAGCCTTTGCCGGTGTTCGCGACAGTTCTGGCGAGGACGCTGGTAGCGAGCTGTCACGGCTCACCGTGCGCGAACAGGAGATCCTCAAGCTGTTTGCCGAAGGGATGTCGTATGCGGAGATCGGCGAGGCTCGAGGGAATCGTCCGCTGACTATCCGCAATGCCATCTATGGCATCCGCGACAAGCTGGGGGCCGGGTCGAGCCAGGAGATGGTTGTCTGGGCCGTGCGGAACGGATTGCTGGACAACGACTAGGTCTACCGCCTGACGCGTCGACACTATCCGCGCTTGATTGAACCCGCGGCCTTCCTAGTTCGAACGCTCGCCGGGCTGCGACTGTCGTCCGCTGACTCGAGGCAACGACACTGGTGCAAAAGTATCACTCAAGAGGTACAATCACACCTCTGCACCGTGTGCGACCGACGAAGGGCGACTGAATGCGACGGATACGAACAATCCTCATGGCAGCAGTGGTGGCGGTGGCCGCCGCCTCCTGCGCCTCCTCCTTTGACAGTCCTGGCTTAACGTGAAGAAAATTCAATATCGGAAGGGTCGAATGAACCTCTGCGAATGTGAAGAAGGGTGGCTTCATATGCGACGGATACGAACAATTCTCATTGCGGCCGTCGTGGCCGTCGCTGTGGCCGCGGCTGTTGCCACGCCCGTCTTCGCGCAGTGGCCCACCACCTGCGTCGACCTCAACGACATCGTGGAACAGCATCTGGGCCGTACCAACAACGTCGGCATCTACCAGCGCGTCTTCGGCGACCAGGCCGAGGCCGCCTGCCAGGGCGACCACCGCGAGGACGTGCGTGGCGTGTTCGCCTGGGCCTTCGGGCTCGCGTCACCCGCCGCACAACCGGCCGTCGCGGGGTCGTCCTTGCCCCTGGCTAACGACGCCCTGTACGGAGCCGTGTGGCGGGGCCGGACCGCGCAGGTGCGCACGCTCGTGGCCGGCGGACTCAACGCCAACACGCGCGACGAAGACAACGACCCGCTCATTCATTCGGCCATATGGCGCAACCACGTGGAAATCGTGCGCATCCTGGCCGACGCCGGCGCCAACGTGAACGCCCTGGATTCCGATGGCCACCCGGTGCTGCGTTCGGCGATCTGGCGGGACTACACGGACGTCGCACGCATCCTGGTGGACGCCGGGGCCGATGTGAATGCCAGGGACGCCGATGGGGATCCAATCTTTTTTCAGGCGGTCTGGCGCGGGCACACCGAGATGGTGCAGATCCTTGTCGATGCCGGGGTCGACGTGAATGCGCGCGACTCGGATGGCGAGACCCCCCTGGGCGAAGCGCAGTGGCGCGGGCACACGGAGATCGTGCAAATCCTGCTGGCGGCGTCGGCCGTTGAGCCCGAACTCGGCTGGCCCACGACCTGTGTCGACCTGAACGACATCGTGGAAAACCACCTGGGCAACGACAACAACGTCGGCATCTACCAAAAGGTCTTCGGCGACCAGGCGGAGGCCGCCTGCCAGAACGACCACCGCGAGGACGTGCGCGGCGTCTTTGCCTGGGCCTTCTGACGATGTGACCTCGTGCCCGACCTCGGCGCTCTGACACCCGCCGTGGCCCGACTCCCGTCCGGGCCACGGTGGGCACGTCGCCGATCGAATCTTAACGATGGTCGTGCCTCGTTCGGGACCGGACCCACTCAGAGAGTTCCGCCACACCATCCGGTGCGGTCCCGAATCTCAGCGAACCTCAGCCACCGGACATTGGCGGCGCGATTTCCGTGACAGCTCGGGTTCGGTTCGTCCTGTTCGCCCGTGTGGCCCTGGTGCCGGCTGGGCCCATGCTCTTGATTGGGGCTAAGAAACACTCTTGACTCGTAGCGAGGGTCGACGATGACTCACACAGACGCTTCATCCCGCAATCCTCAAGTTGCATCGCATGCCGCGGACGTTGGGGGTTCCAGAATGCCTCTTTCTACCGGGGACTTCAGGACCTATATCGTTTCCCGCCTCGTCACGGGCGTCGTACTGTTGTTCATCCTCTCGGTGGCAGTATTTGTTCTCACGGTTATTCTTCCGGAAGACTCCTTTCTCAGCGAGGAGTCGGCTCTCCTTCGTGAGTCTCTGGGTCTTGAATCCCCCTCCCCCATTAGCCGATACCTGACTTGGATAGGCGATATGTCCAGGGGGGACTTTGGCCACTCGTTCGAGAGCGGCACAGCGGTCCGCGACCTGGTATTTGAGGGTTTGCCTTCTACCCTGTCGTTGCTGCCACTAACGATGCTCTTCGCGGCGGCTGTCTCCATGCCTCTGGGGGTCTTGGCCGCCACCCGCCGCGGCAGTTTGATTGACCGTGTCGTGGGGGGTGCGGCCGTGTTTGGCGTGGGAGTTCCGAGCTTCTGGCTCGCCCTGATGCTGATGCTCGTCCTGCCGATGGGGTCGCGGGACGGCCCGATGAACCAGCTTGTCTTGCCCTCGCTGGTCCTGGCGATTCTTGCCGGAGCAGTCATGGTCCGAGTCGTACGCTCCAGCATCGTGGAAGTTCTGGACAGCCAGGACATCGAGCCTTCGCGCGGTAGTCGACTTCCGGTAAGGGCGTGCCTGGTGCGCTGCCTCGGCAACGTCCTCATCTGGACACCGATCCTGTTTGGGGTCTTCCTGGCTGGCGCGATCGTGGTCGAGACCGTGATGTTCACTGCACCTGGCATCGGCTCGCTGGCTGTCTTCGCCGCTCAGGCGCGTGACTACCCCGTGCTCCAGGCGGTGGCCATGGCGGCAGCGGGAATGGCGGTGATAGTCCTGGGCTTCAGCCTGGTCACGGCCTTGCTCGTTCGCCGGCTGGAACCTGGGGCTGCGGCCCGACCATCCAGCGGGCAGCCGGTCAGCACGAGGACGAACATCCCACCCGTTCCATCCATGTCCAGCGCACGGAAGGTGCCTAGGGTTCCTTTGATAGCAATTGGAATCCTGCTTGTCGTGGCCGTCTTCGCACCAATCATTGCGACGCAAGATCCAGTCCGAGTGTCAATCGAGGACGCATCGTCCTCCCCCGGAGCTGGGCATCTGCTGGGAACCGACGCTCTCGGACGCGACGTCCTGAGCCGGTTGATTCACGGCGCGAGGTCCATCCTGGCAGTGGCGCTCCTCTCCCTGATCCCCGTCGCTGTGGTAGGCGGCGGGGTGGGCCTGCTTTCCGGCTATGCCGGCGGCAAGGTCGACGCGATTATCACGGGAGCGTTGGACAACATACCGGCCTTTCCCCTGCTGCTTTTTGCAATGCTGGTGACGGCGGCGTTTGATCCGGGCCTAACGGGCCTTCCAATTGCGGTGACCCTCGTCCTATGGCCAAGAATCGCCCGGGCCACCCGCGACGAGGTGGCAGTCCTCAAGGCCAGCGGCGGTTTCAGCCTGTCCGATGCCATTAATCCCATCATTGCGCTGGTGACGCTTCACTTCGGGCTGTCCATCCTCATGGCAGCAACGCTGAGCTTCCTCGGCCTGGGAATCGAGCCTCCTACACCATCGTGGGGCGGCATGATGGCTGTGCCGATGCAACAAATTCGAGCTGCGCCGTGGATCGTCATATTCCCCGGCTTGGCGCTTACAGCGTTGACGATGACGCTGATCGCGTCACCCTTCAGATGGTCGAGGATATAGGTCAATGAGTTTCCCGCGGTACTGGTGCAGCGGAAGAGGCATAGCGCAAAGGACGGAGGTTCCCAGTGTGGAATGCGTGTAATAGCGTAATTTTCGAACACTACGCGGACTTTGAAGGTCGCGCCAGACGCTCGGAATTCTGGTGGTTTTATCTCGCCTATGTCATCGTCCTCATAACGCTCTCGATACTTGCGGATGTCCACACGGTATTCGGGATAGCTTATTGGGGATTGGCGGTATTGCTATTTCTTCCTGGGTTGACGGTTTCAGTCCGGCGTCTCCATGATTCAGGCAAGAGTGGCTGGTGGTTTCTTATAATCTTGGTTCCATTGGTCGGCTGGATAGTTTTCCTGGTGTTCATGATGCTCCCGAGCGACGACGGATCCAATCGGTACGGTCGGTCGCCTGATGAAGAATGAAATTATCCAGGGCTGCTAGGGAAGCCTTCGATGAAGTAGTGACCCAGGTCCACGAGCAGAGTGGACACCCGGGCCGGTCAGGATCCGATTGCCCCGAGTGTGTGGAGATGGTGGAACAGATGATGGCGCTTAGGACGAGTTAAGAATGAAGAGGTATCAAGCGGCTTCTGCTGCGCGACCCGGAGACAGAAGAGAGGTTGCGCACGCCGCGCCACTCCCGGATCGAACCGCTGCGCCGGACGTCAGAACGACTACCGCGAGGACGTGCGCGGCGTATTCGTCTTGACGCTTCGAATGATGCTAGGCCGGCACTCGGAACATTTCCGTCATCCTGGCTCAAGGCTAACGGTCTTGAAGTCTCTGGCTTGTTGGATTGGAAGTTAATGTTGTTAAGGCGTTCGCTCGAGACCCCTCGCTGTAGATCGGAACAGGGAACACGGACCAAGCGCCAAACTTTCGCTCTGGACAAATCGACCCGCGTGATAGGCCGATAGAGGCATGGCACTAGACGTGGACAATTTTCCAGACGGTAGCTAGTAAAGAATGATCTGGGCCCCCGTTGCAGCATCGTTGGTCGGGTATCTTATAGGTAGCCTGCCAACAGCTTGGCTCGTTGCATGCCGAGTTCTCGGCAAGGACTCAGACATCCGATCCCTTGGGGACGGCAACATGGGAGCCACGAACGCTGGACGCTTGCTGGGAATCCGTTGGGGCCTATTTGTTGGTGTACTGGATATGACTAAAGGATTCGCAGCCGTCTTCGTATCCAATTTGATGAGCTTGATGGTCAATTCTGGTGAGTTCGAGCAGCCTGTCTCGACACTGGGAATGATTGGAGGGATCGCCGCCATGGCTGGCCACATATGGCCAGTATGGCTTGGGTTCCGTGGTGGCCGGGGTGCTGCGACCGCCCTGGGTGTCTTAGCTGCCGTCATTCCCGGCCAAATGCTGATTACAGCATTTCCTGCGGCGTTGGTGATGCTGCGAACGCAAAATACTGGGCTCGGATTCGGATGTTCGTTCATATGGTCATTGGCTATTGCAAAGCTGTTTTCTGGACTCTCGTGGGTTCTCGTGGCGTATTTCTCGTCCCTATTCGCTATAGTGATTCTCACAGATATGCGCTTGAAGAGAAGGAAACTTCGGATGGGCTCGGCGTTATGGCAAGCTTTAATATCTTCAGGGCGAAGAGAGTAGCATGTCAGATTCTTGCCTGCCATCAAATTCGTGCCTACCACCAAACCCGAAGATCAAGCCTAGTCGTCTACCACCGGGCCCGCCCGAAGCACCGATTGTTGGACAGACTATTCGGTACCTTCGTGACCCGATCGGCCTGATGGAAGAGGCTGCGCGATATGGGGACATAGTTACGATGTCCTTCAAGCCATGGTTGGTTTACCTAGTTTCCAGTCCGGAGTTAGTTAGCGAAGTGTTAGTCGACAACCACGAGCGTATTGGTAGGTGGCGCAACGTTGAGGCGATGAAGTACCTGATGGGTGATGGCTTGTTGACGTCCGATGGTGAACTGCATTCGAGACAGCGTCGACTGATGCAGCCGGCTTTCCATCGGAAGCAGATCGATGGTTTCTGTGAAGCTATGATCAAGTGTACCTTGAAGTGCGTTGACAAATGGAGTGCGCGAACGAGGATCGATATAGATGACGAGATGCGGCAGATAACGCTGAGTATCGTGACGCGCTGTCTGTTCGGACAGGACTTTTCTGACGATGAAGTGAGACGCATCGGGGCTGCAGTGAACTATGCAAATAGATACCTGAACAAGCGATTTCACTTATATGAGCGAGTTCGTGATCTTTGGCACTATCTACCATTACCTGCATCGAGCAGGTTTCGACGCGAGAAGACGTACCTCGATCGTCTGTCGTGTCGAATGATGGAGCAACGGCGTGGGACTGTTGACGGAAGTCAGGATTTGCTGTCGCTGCTACTCGATCCAGGGGCACAGCAACACCCTGGCTCAGTAAACGGCGGCATTTCGGATCGTCAGATTGTGGATGAGATCATTACCATATTTGCGGTGGGTCACGAGACAGTTACGACGGCACTGTCCTGGACTTGGTACCTGCTCGGGACACATCCAGAAGTTCAGTCACGATTTCACAGGGAGCTGGATGCTGTGTTGGGGGGAGAAATCCCGACATTGGCTGATCTCCCAAATCTAGTCTATACGGAACAGGTTATCAGGGAGTCGATGCGTCTGTACCCTCCAGTCTGGCGAATGGGGCGTGTTGCTTTGGAAAATTTTGAGCTGGCTGGCTATGAAGTCCTGCCAGGAACGTTGCTCTGTATCTCGCCGTACATCATTCACCACGACCTGCGTTGGTTCGATAATCCGACGAAATTTATTCCTGAGCGCTGGGCGCCGGATTCTCGACGGTCATTGCATCGGTTTGCTTACATTCCGTTCGGTGGCGGTCATCGTCGCTGTATCGGAGAGAGGTTTGCCTGGATGGAGATGAAGCTGATCATGGCTACGATTGGACAGAACTGGAGAGTGCAGCACAGTCTCAATCATCGAATCGACTTTGAGCTTCTGTTTAGCCTCCGTCCAAAGGGGGGTATGCCAGTGTTTCTGGAACCACGATAATGGTTGTGGCATAGAAAACGGACTAGGTGTCATAGAGCTGAAACGGATGAGGATCGACAATTTCCTGGCACGCCTGGGTCCTCAGCTTGGCCCTGCACCGGCCTTGGCGTTGGGTGGTTTGCCCATGGCACACAGGTCTACGCGCAACCATGATTGATTCGGCTGCGTCGTCGATGAGACTCCTTATCGTAACCGACACATGGAAGCCCCAGATAAACGGCGTGGTGAGGACACTGGCTAGCATTCGTGAATATCTTGACGAGTTTGGATATCAAGTAACGATGATTACGCCCGACCGCTTCTATACGATTCCGCATCCCGGATCGCCGGATATACGTCTGGCTATCAATGTCTGGCCCAAACTCGGCGGAATGATAAATGAACTGCGACCTAACTATATCTTTGTTGTGACTGAGGGTCCCCTCGGGATAGCCGCTCGCTGCTACTGTGCAAGTCGAGGTCTTCACTTCACGTCGAGTTTCACTACGAATTTTCCTGGCTACTTTCGTCTTCGTGTCGGAATTCCGGAGCTGTGGACATATGCGTGGCTGCGCTGGTTTCACTCGCCTTCTTCGGCCGTACTCGTTTCTACGGAGTCGTTGCGTAAGGAATTACGACAGCGAAAGTTCAAGAATATCCGTTCGTGGTCAAGAGGCGTCGATACCAGGCTATTTAGGCCTCGGGAAGAATTGTTCTTTGTCGGGCTTCGGCGCCCGATATGGCTCTTTGTTGGCAGGGTAGCTGTAGAAAAAAATCTGGACGCCTTCCTCGGCATGAGTCTGGACGGCACCAAGGTTGTTGTCGGCAGTGGTCCGGCCTTTGAGACACTACGCCGAAGATACCCGGAAGCCTGCTTCGTGGGGGAGCAGCACGGCGAAAGCTTGGCACGGTGCTACGCGGACAGTGATGTGTTTGTCTTCCCAAGCAAGACCGATACATTCGGTATTGTGATGATTGAAGCTCTTGCCAGCGGAATCCCCGTGGCAGCGTATCCCGTGATGGGTCCAAGAGATGTCATAGCGAGTAGCAAAGTCGGTGTTCTACACACCGATCTCAAGAAGGCGGCGCTTGGGGCGCTGTCGCTGAAGCGAAGTGACTGCCGGAAGTATGCCCTCAGGTTCACTTGGGAAGAGTGTGCCGAGCGGCTTCACAAGAGTCTGGTTCGCAATGCGTGGAATTGATCATCCAGCTTGTGCTCTGATGACGACAGTGGTTCTCATTGGAAGACGAACCACTGTCGGGCACTGTGGCGATTCGCGTCGGGCAAGGACTCGAAATGACGCTGGGCTGACTTCGTGCGCGTCGATGAGACTGAAGCCGTGACGTCCCGAGTTCGGTTGGTGCTGTCTGCCGGTGTGGCCCTGGTGCTGGTCGGGCCGGTGCTCCTGTTTTTCCTGGGCCGGTTTGTCCTTGGTCACGAGACGCTGCTGCTGGATCACGTGGCTGAGCGCCGGACCACGCTGGTGGAGCTTTCGCTGTGGGCCGGGGCGGATCCCAATTACCGGGACGACGAGGGCCGCTCGGCCCTGCCGGTGGCCGTGGAGCATGGCGATCTGGAAATCGTCCCGCTGCTGCTGGATGCCGGTGCCGATCCCGATGCCCGCACCGTGGACGGCGAGCCTGCCGCGTCGCTCGCTGCCAGCGCTGGCGATGTCCCGATTCTGGCGATGCTGCTGGACGCCGGCGCCGACCCGAACGCCAGGGGCGAATCCGGCATCCCGGTCCTGGTGCCAGCCGCGATTGAGGGCGATGCCGAGATCGTGCGGCTGCTGCTGGACGCGGGCGCTGACCCGAACACGCTGGCGGAGCAAGACCTGTCGGTCCTGGCCATCGCCGTCGATCGCGGCAACACCGAGGTCGTGCGGCTGCTCCTGGCGGCCGGCGCCGACCCTAACGGCCCCGGGATCGCGGAGCTCGTCCAGAAATCCGGCAACGCCGACCTGCTCGACCTGCTCGAGGCCGGGGCGCTCACCGCGGAAGCGCTGTTCACCCTGGCCGAACTCGGCTTGAACGCCCTCGCCAACATCGACAAGTTCATCGAGGGCATGCTCTGCATCTTCACCCTCGGCTTCGGCTGCTAGCAGCCACCCAGCCGTCGCTTGCCGCTCGTCCTCAGCAAGTGTACACTGCCGGAGTAAGTCTCGCAATCCACTCCGCACATGCCCGCTGCCTCGTCGCTGCCGCGACTGATCCAACCCCTTCGGCGTCTCATCTCGCTCCTGGTGCATTTGGCAGCCCTTCCCCGGCTGGCGCTCCCGGCCGCTGCCCGAAGGCGGGCGGACCGTCGATCCCACGATCCCCGGATCTCGCCAAACAACGACCCGCCGCGCCACCCGTCATGCCCGCGTTCGCCGGTATCCGCCCCAGCCGCCGTCGCGTCCCGAATCCGGCGGAAATGCACCCCGCGGCAGCTCAAGAGTTTTTTGGAAAAAACTCTTATTGCGCGCGAGGGCCCCGGATTCCACCCCTTCCGGCCGCACCCGCCAGCGGTCTGCGGCCGGGATCAGCGCCGGTCCAGGTACCGCTCCTGCACCCACCCGCCGGCCTCCAGTTCCACCCAGGTCAGACCTTCGGATTGGCGGGAGCGGCCGGTGAGATCCACCTGGGTCTGGAAGGGCAGGATGCGCAGCACGCGGCCCTGGGTGCTGGGTTCGGTCCGCACGTTCAGGCCGTCGGTGGCGTTCACCTCGCCGGTTCGCGACGGCGTGGGCGTGGGAGTCGGTGCCAGGGTGGGGGTTGCCGCGGGGACGTCGGGCGCCGGTGTTTGCGGTGGAGCCGGCGCCAACACGGTGGGCACGGGGCCGGGATCTGTCACGCCGACTTCGGCGGCCGGGCGCGGCGGCGCCGGCCGCTGGCTGGCCGTCGCCTCCACCTCGGGTCCGGACAGCAGGAAGCGCAGGATCACGATGCCCACCACTGGCACCGCCAGCGTCCCCAGCAGGCCAATGGCCAGGGCCAGGCGGCTTTCGCGAGCCCAGCGGTCCCAAAAACTCACGGCTCGTCCCGTGGGTGCAGCGTTGTCAGGTCACGGTATCGCACGGCGGGTGTCACGGTCGGATTGCGTAGACAGCCCGGCGACCCCCCGCCTACAATTGCCGCACGCCGGCGACGCATGTCGGCTGTCAGCGCTCCAGCGTCGGAGCGTTGGGACGTTGATCCTCCCGCCCCGCATGGCAGCGATGCCGCGGGGCGTTTTTCATATATAGCCGGCAGGTCAGGCCGCAGGAGGCGGGTGGGCTGCCAACGCGAGGAGCGGCACCGCAATGTCTGAGCCCTCTCGAGACGATCTCATCCAGAGCGTCATGCGCAAGGCGCGCGACGCCGACTGCCGGATTTTCGACCTCCGGTTCACGGACCTGCCGGGCACCTGGCAGCATTTCTCGTTGCCGATCGACAAGCTCGAAGAAGATCTCTTCGACGACGGCCTCGGCTTCGACGGTTCCAGCGTCCGCGGCTTCCAGCAGATCCAGGAAAGCGACATGTTGGTGGTGCCGGATCCGGCCACCGCATTCGTGGACCCGATTCCGGAAGTGCCGACCCTGGTGATGTCCTGCGACATCCGCGACCCGATCACCGGCGAGTCGTACACGCGCGACCCGCGCAACATCGCCAAGAAGGCCGAGCAGCACCTGATCGACAGCGGCATCGCCGACACCAGCTATTGGGGTCCGGAGGCCGAGTTCTTCATCTTCAACAGCATCCGCTATGACCAGACGGCCAACGCCGGCTACTTCTTCATCGACAGTGAGGAAGGCGTCTGGAACACCGGTGCCGACGACATGCACGTGGCCAACTTGGGCCACCGTCCACGCCACAAGATGGGCTACTTCCCGGTCCCGCCAAACGACAAGCTGCAGGATCTGCGCACGCAGATGGTGCTGGCGCTAGGCGAGGTTGGCCTTGACGTCGAGGTTCACCACCACGAGGTCGCCACCGCCGGTCAAGCCGAGATCGACCTGGTGTACGCGCCGCTGGTCAAGTCCGCCGACGGGATCATGCTGTACAAGTACATCGTCAAGAACGTGGCGCAGAAGGCTGGCTACACGGTCACCTTCATGCCCAAGCCGATCTTCGGCGACAACGGGTCGGGCATGCATGTCCACCAGAGTCTCTGGAAGGACGGCACGCCGCTGTTCTACGACGAAACCGGCTACGCCATGTTGAGCGAGACGGCACGTCACTACATCGGCGGCCTGCTGCGGCACGCGCCGTCGTTGCTGGCATTCGCGGCGCCAACCACCAACTCGTACCGGCGCCTGGTGCCCGGGTTCGAGGCGCCGGTCAACCTGGTCTACTCCATGCGAAACCGCAGCGCCTGCATTCGCATTCCGACGTACTCCAGCAGTCCGGCGGCGCGGCGCGTGGAGTTCCGCCCGCCCGACCCGACGGCGAACCCCTATCTGGCGTTCGCCGCTCTGCTGATGGCCGGGCTGGACGGTATCCGCAACAAGATCGAGCCGCCCCCGCCGGCCGACATGGACCTGTACGAGTTGGAACCCGAGGAAGCGGCCAAGATCCAGTCGGTTCCGGGCTCGCTCTACGAGGTGCTGGACGCGCTGGAAGCCGACCACGAGTTCCTGCTGGTTGGCGACGTGTTCACCCAGGACGTCATCGACACCTGGCTGGAATACAAGCGCACCCGCGAGGCCGACGAGGTCAACCTGCGGCCGCACCCGTACGAGTTCATGCTCTACTACGACGCCTAAGGTCTAGCCTCAGCTTCATCTTCCGCGGCCCCCGGCAACGGGGGCCGCGGGGCGTTAGTTGGCCTGCGGCCGCTGCCGCATCCGTCCGCGGCGCCGCCTGCGGGCACGCCGGCGGGACCGCGGGCTGGCAGGCTTGGCCTCCTGCCCCGAGCCGGCCTCGCCGGATTCCGACGCCTCGCCCCGAGCCTTCCGTCCACGGGCCGTCCGCTGGCTGCCAGTCCGTCGCGGCTCCGCTCGCTCAGGCTCCGGCTCCGACGCTTCCGGCTTCGGCTCCGGCTCGTGGCCCGGCGCCACCGCCTGGCCCAGCACATCCTTCAGTTCGTGCACCCCACAGCTATCGCACGCGCCGCTGGTGGCGCAGCCGCCCCCGCCCTGCGCCTGCTCCGCGGCCAACTTGTCCTCCACGTACCCGGCGTGCTCGTATTGCAAGCAACAGAGCAACCGCCCGCAGGCGCCGGAGATCTTGTCCGGATTCAGCGGCAGGTTCTGGTCCTTCGCCATCCGCATCGACACGGTGTCCAGCTCCGACAGGAACGTCGCGCAGCACAGCTCGCGGCCGCAGCGCCCCATGCCGGTCCGCATGGCGGCCCTCTCGCGCGGGCCGACCTGCCGCAGCTCCACGCGCGTGCGGAAGCGGGCGGCCATCTCGGCCACCAGGTCGCCTAATTCGAGCCTCGCGTCGCGCGACGAGAAGTGCAGCGTTAGCGTCGCGCCATCGAAGGTGTATTCCGCTTTCACCGCCTGCATCGGCAGCCGGCTCGTCATGATGGCCTTGGCGAACGCGCGCTCAGCCTCGACTTCCTCCTTGCGGTAGTTGGTCATGCTGACGAGGTCGTCGTCGGTGGCCCGCCGGACGATCGGCTTCAGCTCGCCGCGCAGGTCGTCAAGATTGACCTCGGTAGCAGGCATGACCACGCGCGCGGCGGTGAGGCCGCGAGGCGTCTCGACGATGGCGTAGTCGCCGACCGCGAGTTCGGCGTCGCCGGGGTCGAAGTAGTACAGGCGGCCGGCGCGGCGAAAACGGACTCCAATGGGGCGTGCAGTCCTGGCGGGCGCATCAGCGGCGACCACGACCACCTCCTTGCGCGTCGCCCGGGTCGGGCTCTGGCCGCAGGGCCAGATCTTCCAGCGCGAGCCGCGGCGAGACGTTGGCGATCAGCGCCCGCTGCGTTTCGCGCAGCCGGGTCAAGCGCCCTACGGCACCCGCCAGGGCCGCCCGACGCTCGGCGGGAGCGCCGCGCGGATGGCCCCGCATCGCCGAGCGCAGTGTATGCGACTGTGTTTCCTCGACTGTTCCCAACCAGGCCAGGGCCTCATTGGTCTGCGCCACCATGCGGCCACGCGGCAGCAGGCCATCCACGGCCCGAAAGCGCGCGGGCACGAGCGCTTCCTCGAAGGCTGAGGCCTCATGGCGGGCGCCCTGGTAGGCCGCCCAAGCCTCCGAGTCGCGCGCCATGCGGATCGCCCAGCCGGGTCGTCCGCGGGCCGCTCGCGCGATCCGGCCCACCGTGTCGGGGGACAGCGAGTAGTTCGCGGTCAGATGCGCCGCGATTTCGGCTGCCGGCACGGGACCCAGTTCGATGACGCGACAGCGGGACACGATCGTTGGCAGCACGTCGGCGGCTCGGGGCGCAATCAGGATCAGGATGGCATGCGCGCCCGGCTCCTCCAGCGTTTTCAATAGCGCGTTGGCGGCCAGCGCGTTGATCTCGTGCGCCGCGTCGATCAGGCCGATGCGCATGGGTTGAGTGGCCGGAGTGCGGTACAGCCCGGCGCCCCATTCGCGCACGCCGTCGATCACGATGTCCCGCGCGTGATCGGCCCGGCGCAGCACGTGCAGGTCGTTGTAGGCGGTGAGGACGAAGCGCAGGTCCACGCGCCGTCCGTCCCCGGTCGTGAGTTTGTCGGGATCGCGCTCTTCGTCGGGGTGACCGCGCCGCACGGCCGTTCGCCACATGGCGTTGGCGTCGTCCAGGAACTGGTAGGCGTCGGACGTCTCGACCGGTTCGGGTCCACCGGCGCACCAGATCTCCTGCGCCAGCCGGATGGCGAAGGTGCGGCGTCCAACGCCCGGCGGTCCGGCGATCAGGTAGGTCTGGGCGGCCCGGCCCGCCCGCAACGAGCCCCGGATAGCCCGCACGGCGTGGGCGTTGCCCACAAGTCGCCAGTCCATCAGGCGTCAGCCGTCCCGACGGTCACGATGTCATTGATTGGGATGTGCAGCTGCAGGGCCTGCGCCAGTTCGAACGTTTCGGGGCTGTAGATCGCCACGGTGCCCTGATCGGCGCTGCCGACAATCAGCGACCCGCTGGCGGGATCCAGCGCAACCGCACGCGGCGACTTGGCCACCGGCAACAGAAAGCGCATGTCCAGGGTTTCGGCGTCCAAGCCGGTCACTGTGTCGGTCCAGAGGTTGCTGGCAAAGACCGTGGAGGTGCGTTCGTCCACGGCCAGCCGGTTCACGCCTTCCTCCAGGCGGCGAGTCTGTTGCACCTCCAGCGTTTCAGGGTCCAGCCGACTGACGCTGCCGTCGCGCAGGCTAGCCACGAAAAGGCGACCGGCCGCGTCGCGAAGCAGCGCCTCCGGCCACGAGGGCACAATGGCCCGCGCTTCCTGCTCCCCGGTTTCCACGTTGAAGCGCGCCACCGACGAGAACGGCCGGTTCGCCAGATAGACGGTTTTACCGTCGCCCGTCGGCACGATGTCCCCCACTCCGGCCGGGACTTCCCAGTCGTGGATGACCTGGCGAGTGTCAGGGTCCAGCACGAAGAGATGCCCGCGATCGAGGTCGGAGCCGGTGACATATACGCGGCCGTTCAGCGGTTCCACGGCGATGTCAGCGGTGACCAAGGCCGTGGCCGGCGCACGGTCGGTTCCCGCAAGGGGCGCCAGCCGGAACAGGGATCCAATGCCGCCGGCCGACCCGGGCTCGCCGGACCCCCTGCTTGGCTCCCCGGACCAGAGGCTCTGTTCAGTCCGGGGCTCCCTGCGCATGACGACGGTGGCGGTCGAGATGACGTTGGGCTCGATCGTGACCGTCGTACGTTCGCCCAGGGGTTGAAAGTGGTTCTCGGCGGTTACCAACAACTGGTACTGGCTGCCGCTAATCAGGTCGGAGACACGGATGCGGCCCTGGTCGTCGGTCCGCTCCGACTTGACGAAGACGCGGGTGCCGCGAATGTTCCAGAACAGCCGCACAAAGGCGTCGGCCACCGGCTCTTCCTCAGTGTCGACGACGCGCACCTCAAGCGAGAACGTGAGGGGGATCGGCAGCCCCGCGGCACCGCTGTCGGCCTCGATCACCTCGACGTGCGTGGCGACTTCGTCCACGGTGAAGGCGCGTCCACGGTCGGGGTCCGACGCGATGGCCCACGCCGCCGGCAGGGCGCTGGCCGCCGCCGGTGGCAATGGGGTCAGTGAGGGTAGATCGATGACCGCCATCGTGGTCGACGCCGGAGCGCCCACCATAGGTACGCCGCCCGCCACGATGCGGCCGGCCGATCCGGGCGGCATTTCAAAGCGCACGGTCGACGGCTCGGTCTCCGACACGGTGACCCCGGCGGACCGTAGCGCCTGGTAACCCGGCACGCGGGCTCGAACGTCGTAGCCCTGGCCTGGGGCCAGCCCGGTAAAGGCCGCAGTGCCGTCGGCCGTAATTGGCTGGATGGCCAGCAGATCGCCGCGCAGGCCGAGCAGGTCCACAAAGCCACGAGTGAGCGGTTGGCCGCTCACCTCGTCCACGACCGTGGCTTCAATGACGCCGGGTCCAGCGATGACGTCGAATTCGGTTTCCGAGGCGCCCGCGAACTCTCCGCCGCGATAGCTGGCTTCCGCGCGAAAGCTGATGGCTGAGTGGGCGGTGAGCGGCAGCGTGGTGGGCAGTTGCGTCTCCACCGTGAACGTCCCGGCCCGTGAGGCGATTACCTCGCCGACGTACACGGCGGGCGAGGACATGCGCGCCGTGTCGATCTGACCATCAGCGGTCAGCGACGGACGGCTCGAGGCCACGATCATCTCCACCCGCACGAGCGTTCGCGGCACCCAGTCCACGCCGCGGATGGTGATATCGGACCCGGCCGCGCCGCTGGGCGGTTCGATCTGCAGTTCGGGGCCGTGATCCTCGGCCAGGGGGAAGTCGCCGGTGATGGACGAGCCGTATAAGCCCAGCGCCAGGATCACGAGCACCGGGATCAGCAGAATGGTCCCGACGATTGCGGCGATTGTTAGCGCGCGGCTGGTGGACATAAATCCTGTTCGGGGGTCCGGACGGTTGCAGCGTGCGACGGAACCCGTGCCCGCCGCCGCATGCCGCCCGGTAGGCGTGCGCCCGGCGCCCCGGCGTCGCTCGGATTGTAGTCCGTTCGGGCTTGGCCGCCGGGAGGGCGCGCCTCAGGCCACCGCGCGACACCCGGCGCGCAGTTCAGTGTGCCGGGATCAGAGCGTGTCGACTCGTCCCTCGGCTAGTCGGACGAAGGCTCGCCGCCAGGCCAGGCTGGCCAACTCCCGAACGCCCCTGTCTTGCGGCCCGAGTAGGCGATGGCGATGAGGCCGCGCGCTTCGTCGCCGATGCCGACCAGCATGCCGTTGGCACGACCGCCGGCGCTGATGGCGATGATGCCGCTTGCGTAATCACCGGAGATGGCGATGATGCCACCGGCATATCCGGCGGCGACGGCAACGATTCCAATCGCGTTGCCCAAGCTGATCGCCACAATGCCGACTGCGATGAGCGGGCTTAGCGCGACGGCTCCAATCCCGACGATGTAGGCAAAACTGATCGTCCGGTCCGCGACGACCCAGTCCATCTCAACGACGCCGACGATACCGAGAATCGTGATGATAACGGTGGCCAGCAGCGTGCCAAGCGTGGCGAGTCCGGCCAGTCCTCGGAATGCCTGTCCAACCCCGGTCTGTGCTGTGTCTGACATGGTCGACGCCTCCTTATGGGTGAGCCTACGTGGGCGTCTCCGCGGTCTACAACTACGCGGCCCGAGCGACGAGGCAGCCGGACCGGCGGGGCACCAGGAGGCGACCGCCCGGCTCGACGGCGGCGGACGCGAGGTCGCGAAGGTGCGGCTGCAGTTTGTTCGCTAACGAGACAGCTTCGGTTGGGTCGCTGCTTGCCGGTGCGCCGCGCAGGTGGAGCCCGTTCACGTAAAGCCTCAGCAGCGCGTCCACCGACGGGAAGGCCAGCACTTCATCGCGGAACTGCACGTCAACCGTCCGGAACGCCCGGAATAGCGCCTCTGCGCCGTTCTCAAGCGTGAAGCGGCTGCGTGCCGACGGGGCGGCGGCACGGGTGGCCTGATCGGTCAGGCCGGCGCGCTGGCAGGCCTCGACATGCCAGTCGAGCAACCGCCGCGCGGACGTTTCGCTATCGGCGCTGGCGAGCAGGGCGCCGCCGGGGGCCAGCACACGGCGAAGTTCGCTGACCGCACGCGGAATGTCCGGCGCGGACGGCAGCACGTGCCCGGCGGTTACGAGTTCGAACTGGCTTGGCGCGAGGGGTAGCGACTCGATGCTCGCGCGAATCCCATCGACCGCGTGTCGAGTGCGCGTGGCGGCTACCGCTTCGGGCTGCAGATCCACGGCCACAATCCAGGCGCCGGGCGCGGTCCGCTGGCGCAGGGCCTGTGTCATCCGCCCCTCACCACAGCCCACGTCCAGGGCGCTGTACACGCCGCGGACGTCGATCAGGCTGAGTTGCCAGTCGTAAAAGGCGCTGGCGGCGGGCATAGCTCGTCCGTCAGCCCGTCAGCCGATGCGCGGTTGCCGGGCTTCGCGCCGCACGTCGAACGGCCTGCGGCTTCATACGGTCAGCAGGTCCTGGCCGGGTCGCAGGCGCCGATGCGCTTCCCGGGCGAATTCCTCGCGCTGCGAATCCTGTTGGCGTCGATAGGCCAGGATGAGGTTGCGGCAGATGCGCGCGGCGATTTCCTGCGGACTCACGGTCGCCAGGTGCTCGGGCCGCAGCGTGAAGCCGTGGGTATGCACGATCTCCTCGCATTCGGCCTGGTTGAGCAAGCGGGCCCGGTTGAACGGGTCGAGGTACGGACGATCCCGGGCGCCTGGATGGCGCAGGACGAAATGGGCGGGCAGGCCAACGCCCTCCAGGGGCATGCCAACCCGGTCGGCCACCGCCAGATAGGCGACGGAAAGGGTGATGGGCAGCCCGGTGCGGCGCTTGACGACCTGATCCAGCAGGCTGTTGGCCGGGTTTGGATAGTCCGCACGAGCGCCGTCGAACCTCCATGCGGCGTGCATGTATTCGGCCAGTGCCTGGAGCGCCTGTTGCGGGTCGGCGTTGCGCATGGGTTCCGGGGCCGCGTCCGCAAGCTTGTCGAGGAATCGGAGAACGTCGTCGGTATCGATGCCGGGGTCAATGACTCGCGCAACCAGGAGCGCGCCGGTTTCGGCCGGGCCGTTCGGCTCCATCGAGCGGAACCCGTCGAGTCCTCCCAAGGCCTCTTCGCGGTGGATGGCTGTTAGCGCTTCCGCGATTCGGTCCGGATGCGCGGCCGTGCACGCGGCGGACTCCAGCGCAACGACGGCGCGCTCGCCGGCCTGGGTGAGGTGGGCGATGACGCGGGCACGAATGGACGGATCGTCATCGGCCAGCATGTCCACCATGGCCTGCAGGGCCCGGTGGTTGGGTGGTGGCGACTGGCTGACGATCATGCGCTCCAGCGGCGGCTCAGGGCCGGTGGGGTCACGCGCGGCGACTGGATGCTCGGTTGAATTCTGTCACGCGCGCCGCTTTCCCCGCGTCGATTCCCCGGCGGATCGAGTGGTTCCGCCTATGACAGCCAGGTACGCATGGGGCAGTATGAACGGCGCGTCCCATGTGATTGGGCGGAGCGCAATGATCGCTACCTGGGATATGTGCACGAGACTGTCGCCGGGCGAGTGTTCAGGCGACCCGAGCGAGCCGAGGCTGATGCCCAGGTGTGCGTATCCAGGCACGTACGTGCGTGATTCTTCTGTCCGGGCCCTGGTGTTGTCGTGAGTGACGGCACTGCCAACGTGGCCCAGGGTGCGCGGCAGGTCGACGTGCACGGACTCTGGAAGGTCTTTGGCAACAAGCCGGAGCGCGCGCTGGAAGCCGCCTATGGCTCAAAGTCTCGAAGTGAGATTCAGGACGAGCTTGGACTCGTTGTTGCCCTTCGCGACGTGTCGTTCAGCGTGGATCAGGGACAGATCTTTGTTGTCATGGGGCTGTCGGGCAGCGGTAAGTCAACCCTGGTACGCGCCCTGATCAGGCTCGTGGAACCCACGCGCGGCAGCATATCTATCGATGGTGAGGACGTGCTGTCCTATACAACGAGCCAGTTGATGGAGTTTCGCCGTCAGAAGATCGCGATGGTGTTTCAGAACTATGGGTTGCTGCCGCATCGTTCCGTGATGGACAACGTAGCTCTCGGTCTTGAGATACGAGGAATCGACAAAGAAACTCGCTATCAGATGTCGATGGAGAGCATAGAAACCGTGGGGCTCGGCGGCTGGGAAGACTATCGCCCGAGAGAGATGAGCGGTGGTATGCAGCAGCGTGTTGGCCTTGCGCGGGCGCTGGCGGTCAATCCCGACATGCTGCTGATGGACGAGCCGTTCAGTGGGCTCGATCCCCTCATACGCCGGGAGCTACAGGACGAGCTTATCTCGCTGCAAACCAAGCTGAAAAAGACCATTGTATTTATCACGCACGATCTAAATGAAGCCCTGAAAGTCGGCGATCGAATTGCCGTGATGAGGGATGGAGAAATCATTCAGGAGGGCTCGCCAGAGGAGATTGTCACGCTGCCGTCAGACGAGTATGTGACTGAATTCGTGCAGGACGTATCTCGAGCTAAAGTCATTCAAGCCAGAGCGGTTATGCAGGAATCTGACGTTGTCGTTTACGAACGGCAAGGGCCACGCGCGGCGTTGCACATTATGGACAGCCACAGGCAAGAGGCCGTGTTTCTGATCGGGCGCGATTTCACGCTGAGAGGTGTGCTCACGAAGGACCGGGTGATGGCGCTCATCGACGAACGTCGGAGATCCCTGGAAGGCGCGGAAGTTGATCCAGCAACCACCACGACGCCTGACGCCTTAATCGAAGATATCATTCCAATCGCGGCGCAGACACGGCATCCGATTGCCGTCGTTGACGACACGCGAGCGTTGCTTGGTGAGATTCGTCCGGGAGCGTTGCTCGCTGGAATGGCTGAAGGCGAGCAGGGGACTTAAGCATGGCTCGAATGGACGGAGCGCCGCCCGGCGAAACGACGTCATCGTCGCGGACGCCGCTCCACGTAATTCGGCGCCACTATGCCTGGCTGGCCGGGCTCTCGCTGGTTCTCCTGGTGCTGGTCCTGAGCTTGCTGGTGTGGGGCACGGAGATGAGCTTTCCGACGACGGTGTCGAGTTCGGAGGTTCCGACCTCGGGGGGCGGTTCCATCACACTGGATCGCTCCGTGCGCGAGGTCGCGAGCGGGGCCATCGACGATGCGGTCACCCGGATTACCACGGACGGCAGCTGGCTGTTCGACGGATTGAGCACAGCCGTGGACACCGTGCTGCTTCAGATTGAGAACGGGCTCAAGTGGGTGCCCTGGCCGGCAATAATCGTTGGCCTTGGCTTCCTGTCCTATGCCGTCGGGGGTTGGCGGCTGTTGGGGTTTACGGTGGCGGCGATGCTATTCGTCGGCTTCATGGACCTGTGGGAGAACATGATTGACACCATTGCGCTCATGGTGGTGGCGGTGGCTGTTGCCGTGTTCATCGGCCTACCGCTGGGGGTCCTGGGCTCGCGGAACCAGCTTTCCGACAACCTCATGCGTCCGATTCTGGATGCGATGCAGACCATGCCCAGCTTCGTCTATCTCCTGCCTGGCATCCTGGCCTTCGGCCTGGGAAAGCCAGCCGGAATTTTCGCCACGATCATCTACGCCGTACCGCCGGTCATCCGGTTGACGAATCTGGGGATCCGCCAGGTTCCAAGCGAGACGATTGAAGCCGTTCGATCGTTCGGCGCGTCACCCATGCAGATACTGACGAAAGTCCAGATTCCCATGGCCTTGCCGACAATCATGGCGGGAATCAACCAGACCACCCTGATGGCCCTGTCCATGGTGACCATCGCCAGCATGGTGGCCGCCGGCGGCCTGGGCGATAACGTGCTGCGAGCGCTTCAGAAGAATCAGCCGGGCAACGGTGCGATTGCCGGACTATCCATCGTGTTTCTCGCCATCATCATTGACCGCCTCACGCAGGCCGTGTCCCGTAGCCGGCAAGAGATGCTGCGGTCCGTAGGCTGATTGCGGCGAGCGCGCCAAGCCTTGGGAAAAGGCCGCGCAAGGATCGGCCGTTCTTTCGATTTATTTGACAAGGCAGGTGCGTGCTGATAGGGTGCAGGCTACGCCTACAGAGTGCTGCTCGCAAATTGCAAATCTATTGATGATTTTAATATGCAATTCTCGTTGCGGCAGCCAGTTGCAGCGGAGGGCCGCTTTGGTCGTCCGGCGTGAAGTGGATGTGGAGGTCTTGCTATGAAATCTATCAGCAGACGCCGGGTGTTGCGGCTGGGTGTGCTGAGCTTCGCAGGAGGCATCGTCGCGGCTGCATGTGGGGAAACCAAAACCGTTGAAGTTCCTGTCGAGAGAGTTGTCACGGTAGTACAGACTGAGGTCAAAGAGGTTGTAGTTGAGAGGGAAGTTCCTGTCGAGAAAGTTGTTGAAGTTGTAGTTGAAAAGGTCGTTACGCCGGAAGCCAGAGAAAAACAAACCCTCATCTTCAGCGACCTCAACTGGAGCAGTGCCCAGATACAGAATCGGATTGCGCAGTACATCGTTGAAAAGGGCTATGGATATCCCACCGACGTCGTGTTCGGCGCCACGCTGCCGTTGTTTCAGGGCCTGCGGCGCGGTGACACCCATATCACGATGGAGATATGGCTGCCTAACCAGGATGAAGCGTGGGGAGAGGCAGTGGCTGCGGGCGAAGTGGCCCCGATCGGTGAGAGTCTGGGTAAAGACTGGCAATCCTCGTTCGTCATTCCGGCCTACCTCCAGGAGGAATATCCGGATTTAGATAGCGTGGAGGACTTGAAAGAAGAGAAGTTCAAAGCGTTGTTTCGCACGACGGAATCCGGCGACAAAGCGCGCCTGGTGTCGTGTGTGATCGGCTGGGCCTGTGAAGAGGTGAACGCCGCCCAGATTGAGGCTTACGGCCTGTCGGATCACGTGCATATCGTCAATCCGGGTGACGGCGCGGCAGCGAATGCCGACCTGTACGGCGCCTATGAGCGGGGCGAGCCCTGGCTTGGTTACCAATGGGGCACGAACGATCCGTCGCTGGTGTTGGACCTCGTGCGGCTCAAGGAGCCCGAATACAGTGACGAATGCTGGTTCACCACCAAGGCCTGCGCCTACGAAGACGCCACGATTCTGATCGCGGTGCATCCCGACGTTCTGACCGGCGCGCCCGACGTGGTGGAGATGTTGCGGGCCTGGGGCCTCAACATTGAGGTCTACAGCGCGATTGCCCAATGGCAGCGGGAAAACGACGGCGCCAGCACCAACGACGCCGCGCTCTGGTGGCTGAAGAGCAACCCGGGCATCTGGACCGGGTGGGTGACCGCCGACGCCGCAGCCGCCATTCAGTCGGCCCTGGACGCCAACGACCTGCCGGACGGGTGGCCGGTGGAATAGGCCAACGCGGCGAGGTCCGGCGCCAGTTCAAGCGCTCAACAGCCCGCCGCTGGCCCCCGGCAAGTCTGCCCGGAGCCAGCGGCGGCCAGGCAACGAGCGTGCCCGATGAGCTTCAAGACCCGTGTTATGTCTACCAATTTGGCGTAATTTGCCGCCTTTCCTTATAATTACGCCTTAGTGCCGCTCCGGCACAACGCTCCGACCGCCCACTACCCACACGTCGCGCCCTTTAACTTGCGCCGGCGCTGACTATGACCCGCCGGTGCGCGCCGCCCGCGCTCCCCCGTCAGGATTGAATTACCTTGAGCCGAGCACTTGATCGTCTGCGAACGTCGTTTGTCAAGCCGGACGGCGAATATGCGCCGCTGGCGCTCTGGTTTTGGAACGGCCGGCTGCACGAAGCCGAGCTTGGTCGACAAATTAGGGAGTTCGCGGACAAAGGCATCGGCGGCGTGTTTATGCACGCCCGCGAGAGCTTGCAGACCCCCTACCTTGGCGAGCGGTGGTGGGACGCCGTCGACTTTGCCGTTCGCAAGGGTCGCGACGCCGGCCTCAAGACCTGGATTTACGACGAATACGCCTGGCCCAGCGGATCCGCCGGTTCGCCCGGCGGCCGCAACGGTCAGACCGAATCCGCCGTCCTCGCCCAGGGCAGCGAGCACTACGCCAAGACCCTCACGCGCATGATCCACGAGGTCGAAGGTCCGGCTGAGGTCGGGCTCGAAGGCCGCTACCCAACCGGGACGCCGCTGGTCCAGGTCGCCGCCCGGCTTGACGCGGATGGCGATCTGGATCCCGAGACGTTGGTGGACGTGACCAAGCTGAACACCTGGGAGTGCCCCGAGGGCGTCTGGCGTGTTTTCGGTTTCTCCGTTCGCACCGTTGACGACCGGATCGACTACCTGCGCCCCGCGACGGTTAAGACCTTCCTGGACGCCGCCTACGAACGCTACGCCGAGCGCCATGCGGATGCGTTTGGCGACGGCATTCCCGGCGTCTTTTTCGACGAGCCGTACATCGCCGCCGAGCCAATGCCCTGGACCGACGGCCTGCCGGCTCGGTTCAAACAGGACAAGGGATACGACCTGCTGACCTCACTCCCACTGCTCGTGCTGCGGGGCGGGAACAATACCGTCAAGGTTCGCTGCGACTTCTATGACACGGTGGCCGCGCTGTACGAGGAGGCGTGGTTCGCGCAGATCAGCGCGTGGTGCCAGCGCCGCGGCCTGGAGTGGACGGGGCACACCGAAGAGCACGTGGCTTCCCATCCGGCCCGGCAGGGGGACTACTTCCGCGGCCTGCGCCACCTCACGATTCCGGGTACCGATCATCACGGATTTCGCTACGCCCGACCGCGAACCGTCCAGGCGGCCGAGGTCAAACCGGCCGTGTCGGTCGCGGCCATGGCGGGTCGGCCGCGCGTGATGGCCGAGGCCTTCGGCGGCGCCGGCTGGGGTGTCACGCTGGACGAGATTCGGCACGGCGCCAATTTGCTGGCCGCCTACGGCGTCAACATGCTGGTGCTCCACGGGCTCTTCTACTCCATGGCCACCGCGGAGGCGGCCGACGATTGGCCGCCGAGCTTTGGCCATCAGAACCCGTACTGGTCCCACTTCAAGGGTCTGTCGGACTACATGGCCCGCTTGTCGGCGGTGGTGGGACATTCGAGATCCGCCACCACGGTCGGTGTGCTGTATCCCTGGACCAGCATCGCCGCCAATACCGCCGACGGCCGGCCCAATGCGCGAGCGCGCGAGATCGCGGAGGCGTACGAGGGTCTCATCGACGGTCTGACCGACGCCAGTATCGACGTGCAGATCGTGGACGAACGGTTCATCAGCCACGGGAACGCTCGTCTTGAAAACGGCCGCCTCCGGCAGGGTGCGCTGACCGTGACGAGCTTGATCCTGCCGCCGACGCCCGTCATTGGCCCACGGGCGATGCGCCGACTGGGCGCCTTTGTGCGCTCGGGCGGGCAGCTCATCGTGATGGGCGAGTGTCCATCAGGCAGCAGCGAGGGCGGTTGGAGACATCGCTCGATCACGCGCGCCGTAGGGGCGCTCTTTAAGGACACTTCCGAGACGCCGGGAGGAACAACCGTCGGCAAGGGCCGAACATTCCAGGTTCCCGAGCAGTTGCCGGACGCGCTCGAGCGGATTGCCCAGATCCTCGCCCCCGGCACGACGGTCGACAGCGAAGCCGACGTGATCGTCGTGCCGCGACGGCTCGACGGCGCGGAGGTGCTCCTGGTCGTCAACCGATCCCCTGACGAGGCCACGGCCACCGTCACTACGGATGTGCCCGGGCGCCCCGAGGTCTGGGACCCCGAGACCGGCGGCACCGAGCCGCTGGCGACGACCAGATCGCGCCGAAGGCGGCGATTTACGTTGGACCTGCCGCCCCGCGCGGCCCACGTTGTTGTCTTCGACACCTCGGTCCGGGCTTCGCGCCAGCGCGCGCCCCGCAGCACCAAGCCGCAGCTGAAGGATCTGGAGTTCAAGACGGACTGGACCTTCGCGCTGGACGGTGGGATTCCGACGGGCCAGGGATCGATTCGGCGTTTCGAACTGCCGGTCATGCGCGTCGCCAGCTTCTCGTTGGGCGCGGGCCGCCTGGAGCAACTTCGTGACCCGTTGTTCGACGATTCCGAGTGGCCCGAGACCTGGCTGGCGCAGGCCGGGGCCGACACCATCGGCAACTGGCGAGCCAGTTGGATCGCCGGGGTTCGGAAGCACGGCGGCTGGGCGGTCAAGCGCACGAGCGACCAACACCGGCGCCTGCGGTTCATGCGCACGATCGAACTGACCGAGCCGCCCATTAAGGCCTGGGCCACATTCGTGGGTGCGGACCGCGTGGCCGTGTACATGAACGGCACGCAACTGGGCGAGTCCGAGGACTGGTCCAGCCCCGTCACCTACAACATCATGCCCTACCTGCGTCCGGGTCAGAACACTATCGTCGCGGACGTGGAGTGCGTGTCCGACGCGCCGATTTCATTCCTCTTCGAAGGGCAGATCGACCTGCGCTCGGGCGGCTCCATCGTCATCGTGTCCGACGACGAATGGGAAGTGCAGGCCCCGCCGGCCGAGGTGTGGTCCGGTTTGGCGTACGAGCGGGACACCCCGCTGGTGACCTGGGAGCGCGGCCGTCCGCCGGTTGAGCCGTGGCGACACATCCCGCTGCTGGGCGAGCCCGTGGCGTTCCCTCGGACGCTCGTGTACCGGCAACGCCTGCCGGTCGGCTGTGTTGGCATTGGCATTCCAAACATCAAGGGCACCCACAAGGTGTACGTGGATGTCCGCGAACGCACCCCCGACATTCAGGGCATCTACAACATCACGACCGGCCGGCTGCTGACCGTGGAAATCGAGGCGGCCGAGTTCTCCAACGGCATCCTGGCGCCGCTGGCGCTGTTTACGCGGCCGACGACTATTGCCCTGCAACCGTGGGCGAACTTTGGATACGGCTGGTATTCCGGCGCCGGCGTCTACGAGCGCAGCTTCGAGCTCACGGCCGAGCAAGCGACGTCGGAGGTGACGCTGGATTTGGGCGACGTGCGCCATCACGCCGAGGTCTTCGTCAACAACCGGCGCGTCGACGTGCGGCTCTGGCCGCCCTACCGGTTCAATCTCAGCGGCTTCGTTCAGACCGGGTCCAACAACCTGCGCGTGCGGGTGAGCAACCTCTACGCCAACGAAATGCGCTGGAAGCGGGACGAGACGAAGATGGGCAACGCCTGGCACCGCTACTGGCACGAGGACAACATCGAGGCTGAGTCGCTCGTCTCAGGGCTGCTCGGCCCGGTGCAGTTGCGGGTAAGTCAGCCACCGCCGCCGGCAGCCGGGGTCGCCGGCGGCTGACCTAGACCCGCGTAATTGCGCACGAAGTTGTAAACGCGGCCTTTGTCGTAGTTGTCCAGACGCTCGATCCGGCCCCAGGCCGTCAGCGCCACCGCGGTCTCGGCCGGCAGGTTGGCGTCCGGCTGCACGATCACGTCGTGTCCCTCGAACTCCGCGGCCAACTGCCGCATCTCGGCTTCCAATCCGGCGTCCTTGAAGTGGACGATCACGAAGCCGCGTGAGAGGTTCGCGACCTGAATCTCGTCCACCAGGGTGTCGGTCCGATAGCCATGCGCGGCCAGTTGCGTCACGTGCGGCCCCGAGGTCGGCGGATCGGTGGCGTAGGGCTCATGCGGGTCGTTCACGGAGTTCAGAATCGCGGCCGCCTGTTGCTGGGTCTCTTCGCCAGGGCCCGGAGGGCTGGCCTGATTCAGGCAATACAGGTTGAGCGGAATGAACAGGGCCATCACCGCGATCATGTACAGCCAGAACCCGCGCCCCAGGCCGCCCTTCTGCTGGTTGCGCTGCCCGCCCTTGCGCTGATCCCGCTTGCCGCTCTTGTCGGAGCTCGACGAGCGACTCTTGCTGGGTGCGGCGCTGGACTGGCGGCGCGTGCGGCGGCGACGGCGCGATGCCATAGGGGTTCACCTGCGGGTGGGATGCAATGAGTATAGGGAAGCCGACCAAGGGTCTCGCTACCATTGCGTGTTCACGCACCCTCAAGCGTTTCTGGCGGGTCCGCTTACTATGCCTGTAGCACGAGCCGGCAGCCGTGTTGGCCGCCGCGCTTTACTCACAGCCGCGGCGCTCTCCCTTCCGGCGCTGCTGGCGCGCCGGACGAGCGCGTTGTCCGCGGTGCGCGGCGTTTGGGTTGCGCGCGTAGCGTTCGACTCGGCGCTGGGCCACAACATTGCCAATCTGACGGTCTACCTTGACGGCGTTGCGCGCGCGGCCTCGTTCCTGACCTACTACCACGCATCCGGCGGCTTGTGGCGTTGGGGCCATCCGGTTTCTGAACCGCTGATCGAGAACAGCCTGCTGGTCCAGTACTTCCAGCGCGGCGTGATGGAGTGGTCGGGCGAAGCCAGCGAACCCATCCCACGCCCGGTATGGGATTTCATTGGCGGTGGGCTGGACGGGAGCCCCGATCTGGGCTCTGAAGCGGGAACCACCAACCCATTCGGGGGCATGGCCGTAGGTTCTTTTGGGCACGTAGTGTCGAACCAGTCCGTCGACGGCGACGATATCGGATTCCTCGACGCGTTCCAGGCGCTGGGTGGCGTGACCGGACTTGGGTTCCCGAAGACCGAAGCCCGTCGCGACACCGGCGAGCCGGACACCGTGATCGACCCGACGGCCGAGCCCGGCGTTATTCGGCAGTACTTTCAGGCCGGCGTGCTGGAATTCGCTCCAGGCCGCGCCGAACCGGTACGTCTACGCCTGAGCGGCGATGCGGTGCGGAATCGTGCCTACCCGGCCGGCCTGTGGACCCTGATTCGCAGCTTTCGCTCCGCCAGCCCGCTGAACGTCGGCGATCGGGTCGATTTGGAAGTGCTTGAACGCCAGGTGGGCGCGGTCGTCGCCGGCGCGCCCCGACCGCCAGCCGGCTTCCGCATGGTGCCGGTGCTCGATACGTCCGAGCTTGGGCTGCCGGTCGCCCTGGCTTTTGGTCCCGATGATCGGCTCTACATCTCGATGTCGAACAACGCGATCCTGACGCATGCCGGCGTCCCTGGCGCCGAGGCCCCGGTCGCCTTTGCCCAGGGGCTGGATCCGCTCGGGGTCGACGAGCCGCGCGGCGTGGCCTTCATCGGGGACGCCGTGTACGCGTCCGTGCGAAAGAAGATCATCCGGCTGCGCGACACGAGCGGGACGGGCGCCGCGGACGAGTCCGTGGAGATCGTGACCGGCCTGCCGGAACAGGCCGAACTGCTCCATCGCAACAACGGCATCGTCGTCGGACCGGATGGCCTGCTTTATGTGGCGGTCGGCAGCACCAGCAACCTGGGCGAAGAGCCGGAGACCGAGCTTTCGGGCACGATCCTGCGCATTGCGCCGGACGGATCGCGCGTTGAGGTGGTGGCGCGCGGGTTCAGAAACCCGTTCGATCTGGCGTTCGCACCCAACGGGCAGTTGTTCTGCACGGACAACGCACCCGACGTTCCAATACGTTCGGCCGACGACGCGCCGGACGAACTGAACCACGTGATCGAAGGCCGCGACTACGGGCATCCGGACGTCTGGGACGAGGTGCCCGAGGACTCCGCGGTCGTGGGTCCTGTGGCCGCGCTGCCCGCCCACGCGGCTGCGGCGGGCATCACCTTTTTTACCGGCCCGCAGGCGGGCGAATTCGAGGGTGACGCCTTGATCGCAACGTGGGGACCTGGACTAGGCCGCAGTTCTTACACCCACAACGTGCTGCGCGTGCGCCTGGAACCCAGGGGCGAGACCTACACGGGAGACGTTCACCCCTTCGTGACCGGGCTCGACCGGCCGACCGACGTCGTGATCGCACCCGACGGCGCCGTGGTCGTCAGCGACCATGTCGGCAAGGTCATCTATAGAGTCACGCGCCGCTAGGTCGTGGAGCCGTCCGGGTTTAGGGCCCAGGCCCACGCCCGAGCGCACCCCGCGGATCTGCAGATCCAAGGCCGCGGCGAGCTAGGCGGTCAGCTGCCAGTTCAGCGCCCGCTCCAGGTTGGCGAGGTACTCGGTAAAGGCGCGGCGCCCCACCGGTGTGGCCTGGACCCAGGTGCGCGGCTTGGAGTCAACAAACTCCTTGGTCATGACCAGGTAGTCCGCCTCTTCGAGCTTGCGCAGGTGGGTGGTCAGATTCCCGCCGGTCAGGTCCAGCGTCTGCTGGATGAACCCGTACGCCAACCGGTCCGAATCGGCCTGACCAACCACCATCGTCATGATCCGCAGGCGCGTCGACTGGTGAATGGTCTCGTTGAGGACGATGGGCTCGTCGGTCAACGGTTGTTGCTCCCGCGGATCCACAGCGATCCCAGTGCAACCACGACGAGCGTCCCCACGGCGGAAATCGCAGGTGCGGCGTCGCCCGCGAGGTGGCTGGACAGATAGAACACCAACGCAAAGCCCACCCCAACGGCCGCGATCACGGGGCGGTGCATGATGCCGAACAGGACGTAGCCCAGGGCCACGATGCCCACGGCAACTCGCGCGATCGTGATCCCTTCGACGTCCGCCGTCCACAGGCCGGCCGCTGCTGGAATGACGAATGCCGCGCTTGCCACCGTCAGCCAGAAGAAAAACACCCGGATCCCCGCCCTCCGCGCCGCGGTACCCACAGCGTTCTCGTTGCTCGCGCGGTGCCCGAGGACGGCGCTGGCCGCCACGCCGGCCGCTGTCAGCACGCCCCAAAGCGGCCCGGGGAACCATGGAATGGCCGTCGCAAATTCGGGCGCCAGGGTCGTCAGGGCGTATTGCCCGAGCAGGCCCAGGGCCACGACCGCGCCCCAAAGCAGCATGATCGATTCCATGCCGGCGACGTACATGGAGCTCCGTGCGCGGTCCATGGTGGCGTGGATGGCGTCCCAACTCTGCTCTGGCGGAAGCGCCGCGGCTTCCTGTTCCGTGTTCGGCATGTCGTGTCTCCCAGGCATGCTGCGGCCGTGCACCGCTCCTAAGTTTGTGTCGCAAACTAGTTTATCGAGCCAAAATATGCTGCGCAACGTTGTAGTGCACGCTCTTCGATAATCCGGTTCTCGAGCCGTTGCCGTGCGCTACACTTACGAAATTCGGGCGGCGCATTGGACGCCTCCCTTCCGAGACGCAGCGGCCCGCGCAGGGTCGGCGAGATCGAATACCACGTATGGTCGTTACCTCTCCCAAGCGCGAACTCATTGACGAGCTTCGCCTCAATTCCGACGACACCGGCTCCGCGCCGGTGCAAATCGCGCTGCTCAGCGCCCGAATCGAAGAGCTCACCGAACATCTCAAGCAGCACAAGAAGGACAAGCACTCGCGCTACGGACTGCTCAAGATGGTCGGCCGACGGCGGCGGCTGCTGAAATACCTGCAAGATCGGGATCCCGAGCGCTACCGGCAGGTGATCGACAAGCTGCAGATTCGAGCGCGGCGCTAACGCGCGTGAATACCTGGCGATACGCGGCAAGCCGCCTCAGGCGCGGCGAGCCCGCACGGATTGATCAGCGGTCCCCTTCGAAGCCGGGCCGCTTTTCTTTGTTGTAAACGGCTTCGGATCAGAACGCCGACGGGACCTGACGGAAGAGCCAAGAACCGAGGGCGCAACGCCGGTTGCGGGCTCGCTTCTTCGCTCTTCGTCCAGACCGCCGGCGAGGAGTGACCTGTATGCATACCGTTGAGACCCAATTCGGGGGGCGCCGGCTCGCGTTCGAGACCGGTCGCCTGGCCCAGCAGGCGGACGGCGCCGTCGTGGTGACCTACGGCGATGCCGTGATCCTCGGCACCGTCGTGATGTCCGACCGCCTGCGCGAGGGGATTGACTACTTCCCGCTCTCCGTGGACTACGAGGAGCGCAGCTATTCAATCGGCAAGATTCCGGGCAGCGTGTTCCGGCGCGAGGGGCGCCCGCCGCTGGCAGGAATCCTTGCCTCCCGGCTCACCGACCGCCCGTTGCGGCCGCTCTTCCCCAAGGGCATGCGCAACGAGGTCCAGATCATCCTGACCGTGCTCTCGCACGACCGCACGGCCGAAACCGACGTTATCGGCACCATTGCGGCATCGGCCGCGCTGATGATTTCCGGCATCCCGTTCGAAGGGCCGGTGAGCGCGGTGCGCGTGGGTCTGCGCGACGGCGAGTTCACGCTGAATCCCACCATCGAGGACAACGCCAACGGCGACCTGGACCTGGTGGTTTCCGGGACCCGTGACGGCGTGGTCATGCTCGAGGCCGGCGCCCGCGAAGTCGACGACGACACGATGATCCGCGCCATTGCCTGGGGTCAGGAGCAGTTGCAGGCGGCTATCGACCTGCAGCTTCAGCTCCGCGACCTGGTGAAGCCCGAGCCGCGCGAGATTAAGACCGAAATGCTCGACCCCGCAGTTCTCAAGGCCGTGGACGCCCGGTTCGGCGCCGCTCTGGCCGAGGCCACGCGCGTCACCGACCGTGATGCCCGCGGCGAGCGGCTGGCTTCAATACAGGCCGAGGCTGTCGCCGCCTTCGACGGCGAGCACGAGGCCGGCGATGTTGGCGAGGCGCTGCACGATCTGGAGAGCGCCTACACGCGCCGCGCGATCGTGGACGACGGCATCCGGCCGGATGGGCGCCCCGACGACGCGCTTCGCACCTTGACCGCGGACGTGGGGATCCTGCCGCGCACCCATGGCACCGGTTTGTTTGAGCGCGGCGAGACCCAGGTGCTCTCGATCGTGACGCTGGGCAACCAGCGCGACGAGCAGAAGATCGGCCTGAGCGACCTGGAGGAACTGGTCCAGCCCAAGCGCTACATGCACCACTACAACATGCCGCCCTTCGCCTCCGGCGAGGCCGGGCGGCTTGGCTCGCCTCGCCGCCGCGAAATCGGGCACGGCGCCCTGGCTGAGCGCGCGCTGCTGCCCGTGGTGCCGAGCTACGAGGAGTTTCCCTACTCCATGCGCGTGGTGTCCGAGGTCTTGTCCTCCAACGGTTCAACCTCGATGGCCTCCACCTGCGGTAGCACACTGGCGCTGCTGGACGCCGGCGTCCCTATCAGCGCCTCGGTGGCCGGCATTTCGATGGGCCTGGTCACTTCGGACGACGGCGCCTTCAAGGTGCTGACCGACATTCAGGGCGCGGAAGACCACTTTGGCGACATGGACTTCAAGGTCGCCGGCACCGAGAAGGGCATCACCGCGATCCAGCTTGACATCAAGGTCAAGTACCTCACGCCGGAAATCGTGGAGCTGGCGGTTCGACGCGGACGCGATGCTCGAATGAAGATCCTGGAAGTCATGGGCGGCGCCCTGGCGGCGCCGCGTGACGACGTGGGCGAGTACGCGCCCAAGATCGTCCGAACCCAGATCAGCCCCGACCAGATCGGCGCGGTGATCGGCCCGGGCGGTCGCATGATCCGCCAGCTGGAAGCCGACACCGGCGCGTCGATCGACATCCAGGAAGACGGCACCATCATGGTCGGATCGCCGTCACGCGAGGGCGCTGAGCAGGCCGTCCAGATGATCCGGGACATGACCGGTGAAATCGACGCCGGCCGCACCATGCTCGGCAAGGTGACCCGCATCTTCGGCTTCGGCGCTATGGTCGAGTTCATGCCCGGTCGCGAGGGTCTGGTCCCGCGCCACGAACTGGCCGAGGAACCGCCCGGGATGATCGAGGACGTGGTCAACGTCGGCGACGACATCATGGTGATGGTCATCGAGACCGACGACCAGGGCCGCGTCAACCTGTCGCGGCGGGCCGTCCTGATGGGACTCTCGCCGGAGGAGACGCTGGCTTCCGCCGCCCCCGCCCCGCGCGGCGGCGGACGTGGCGGTCCGCGCCGAGACGGCGGCGGACGCGACGGTCGTGGTGGCCGAGGACGCTTTGACCGCAATGGCCGTGGTGGCCGTGGCGGCGGTGGCGGCGGTCGCGGACCGAGGCGGCCCCGCTACCGGGACTAGAGGAGCGCTGTGATGGGATCGCCGTTGCGAATCATCGTGTTCGGGGCCTCCGGCCGCGTGGGGCAGACGGTGGTGGATGCCGTGAACGGCGCTCCCGACATGGAACTCGCGGCGGGAGTCGACCAGATGGACCGGGACGTCGACTTTTCGTGGTTCACGGACGTGGCGACGGCCATCCGCGAGACCCAGCCGGACGTCGCCGTTGATTTCACCGTGGCCGACGCGGCTGCGGAGAATGCCTTGATGGCCATTTCGGCGGGCGTCTCACCCGTTATCGGAACTACGGGGATGTCCCCGGACCAGATCGATGCGATTCGCGCAGCCGCCGAAGGCGAAGGCGTGGGCGCCTTTATCGCGCCAAATTTCGCCATTGGCGCAGTCCTGATGATGGCGATGGCGCAACTGGCCGCGCCGCATCTTGACCACGTTGAGGTGATCGAGCTCCACCACGACCAGAAGATCGACGCTCCCTCGGGCACGGCCGCTCACACGGCCGAACTCATCGCCCAGGCCCGCGATGGCCGGGCGGCCATCGACGCGCCCACGGAGCGCTTCACCCTGCCCGGAGTTCGAGGCGGTGTGAATCACGGCGTGCGCGTGCACAGCGTGCGGCTGCCCGGGTTCGTGGCCCACCAGGAAGTGATCTTTGGGGCGCTCGGTCAGACGCTTACCATTCGACATGACTCCACGAGCCGCGATTCGTTTATGCCCGGCGTGTTGATGGCAGCCCGCCGGGTGCGAGACTTGCCCGGCCTGGTCATAGGCCTTGAGCACCTGCTCTTTGAGGAAAGTGACGACGCATGAGCCGCAGTTTTGGTATCGGGGTTGTTGGCGCCACCGGCGCCGTGGGCCGCGAGTTCCTGAGCGTGATGGAGGAGCGCAACTTCCCGGTTGGTGAGTTGCGCCTGTGGGCCTCGGAGCGCAGTCGCGGCAAGCAGATCGAATTTAACGGCGAGTCCCACACCGTGATGGTTCTGGACGACGACAGCGACTTCTCGGGCCTGAACTTTGTCCTGATCTCCGCGTCTGGCTCGATCAGCCGGGCCGTGGCGCCGCGGGTCGCCGCTGCCGGCGTCATCGCCATCGACGACAGTTCCGCCTTCCGCTACGACGACGATGTGCCGCTCGTAGTTCCCGAGGTGAACGCCGAAGACCTGAAGGAGCACAAGGGCATCGTGGCGATCCCCAACTGTTCCACTACGCCAATCGTCCAGGTCCTGGCGCCGCTGCACGAGCACAGCCCCGTGCGGCGCGTGATTGCCGACACCTACCAGTCGGTCTCCGGCGCGGGCGGAAGCGCCATGGGCGAACTGGCCGAGCAGAGCGCCGCCATGTCCAACGGCGCCGAGTTGGAGCCGGACGTGTTCCCGCACCCGATCGCGTCCAACCTGATTCCCTCCATCGACGATCCGCGTGACGACGGCTACTCCAAGGAGGAATGGAAGGTCTCGGCGGAGACGCGCAAGATCATGCACATTCCCGAGTTGGCCGTGTCCGCGACCTGTGTGCGCGTGCCGGTATTCCGAGCGCACTCGGCTGCCGTTCACGCCGAATTCAGCGATCCGATTGACGCCGACCTGGCCCGCTCGCTGCTGGAAGACGTCCCCGGCGTTGAGATCGTGGACGACCTGGCCGCCGAGGTCTACCCCATGCCCATGACCGCCGAAGGCAACGACACCACCTGGGTCGGCCGGATTCGGCAGGACATGTCGCACCCCAACGGCTTGGTCTTCTGGGTCGTCTCCGACAACCTGCGCAAGGGCGCGGCCACCAACTCGATTCAGATCGCCGAGTCGATGATCGAGCAGGGGCTCGTCTGAGCCTCAGGCTTCCCTGGTGGCCAGTCACTGGCTGAGGGTCAACGCCGTCCCGGCTAGGATGGCGTCATGGGTGTGCTGTACTCGATTCAGTCGTGGTGGCGCGCGGTCAAGCGTCCGGCGGACCGTCGTGACGACTACCGCCAGGCCCAGCAGGCGCTGGTGCGGGCCGGCATGTCGCCCGAGGCCTCGCAGGAAGAGCTGGACATCTACCTGGAGGAAATCCGCGCGGCCCGGACGCCGACGTTTGATCTCCTCAAAGCCGGGTTTCTTGCGGGTATGGGGGTGCTGCTGGCGGCGCTGGCGATCTTCATCGTCATGATCGTCGCCTCCGGCGTGGTGGAGTTGCTGATTGACCCCGAGGGCAAGGGCAGCCGGGCGGTGGCCGAGGAGCAGATTCCTCGGGAACGCGACGGCCCGCCGGTCGGGACGCCGGGCGGCGTAATTATTGCCGCCGGCCTGGTGATATCCGCGGTGTTTGGCGTGATGGGCGCGGGATTGGCCCTGCTGGAGCGGGCGCGCTTTGAGCGGCAGCGCGCGCCCTACACCTTTGCCCATCGCCGCCGGGCGCGGCGCATTAACACGCAGCTTGAAATCCTTCTCTGGGTGGCCATGCTGGCTCCGCTGCTGCTGGCGCTGGCCCCGTACTTGCGCGAATCGAGCGCAGTGCCCGTGCTTTTCCTGCTAACGCTGGGGCTCCTACTGTTCCGCTCGCTGTGGCGTTCCGCCTTCCCCGACATCCTGAAGGCGCTCAGCCCCTACAACGCCGCCGGCCTGGCCTCGCAGATTCTTACCACCGAGGCCGTCATCATCGAGCGCCAGGAAGAGCAGTTCTACGGCAAGGGCGTCTGGCGCCGCTGGCACCGCTACTTCAGCCGCCGGGTCAACTGGTAGAGCCGTTACCGTCGCAGCGGTGCGTGCCGCTGGTGACATTGACGCGTCCGCATCGGCATTACCCGCAGAGTGGTCCGAGAGTCGCTCGTGCTACAGTCGCCCTGTCAAATCGCGCATCGGAAGCAACGACCACTCGCCATGAGCGCCGAGTTGGTCGGCATCCTGAGCGTTGGCGCGACGCTGGTTGTGGGCGGGCTAGCCACCGCCGGCGCGGTTGTCGGCCTGATTCTGAGACTTGAGAACCGCCTAAGCGCCCGCATGGACGCCATGGACGGGCGTCTCAGCGACCGAATGGATCGACTGAGTGCCCGCATGGGCCGTATCAGTGACCGCATTGAACGCTTGAGCGCTCGCATGGACCGACTGAACGCTCGCATGGACCAGTTGGAAGCCCGAATGGAGCGTCTGGTGGCTCGTATGAACACCCTAGAGGCGCGTCAGTACGAGCTTGTTCAGGTCATCGCACGCATGGAGGCCACGCAGCAAGCCATGCTGGCCACCTTGTCGAGCATTGAGCAACGCACCCGGCCAGCGGGCGATCCGTCAGGCCAGCCAGCCCTCGCCGAGTCGGGTTCCCCGGCGGTCGATGATCCGCGACCGTCCGCGCCAGCGAGCGCGCCGGCTCCCGCCTGACGGCGCTAATCGCAGCCATTCAATAGCGGCCAGCCGCACGCGGAAGTCCCGTCCTGGCCGCTAGGTACAATCAACCCTTACAGCACGGCGTATCGCGGCCACTCGTACGGCTGCGGGCGGAGGCTGTCGCATGTTGACCTTTGGCCGGCTCATCACCGCGGTGATTACTCCGTTCGCCGACGACGGATCGGTGGACTACGACACGTTCGGACGCCTTGTCTCCGGGCTGGTCGACGCGGGCAACGACGCGGTGGTCGTCACCGGCACCACCGGCGAGTCGCCGGTGCTCAGTGACGACGAACGCTTCAATCTCTACCGCGAAGCGCTGTCGGCCGTGGGTGACCGCGCCCTGGTGATCGCGGGCACCGGCGGCTACAACACCGCCGAAAGCGTGCACCTGTCGCGCGAAGCCGCCGAGATCGGCGTCCACGGCCTCCTGCAGGTCACGCCGTACTACAACAAGCCGCCGCAGGACGGGTTGGTCCTCCACTTCGAAACCATTGCCGAGGCCACGCCCCTGCCCAACATGCTCTACAACGTGCCCGCCCGCACCAGCCTCAACATGACCGCCGACACCGTGGCGCGCCTGAGCGCCGTGGACAACATCGTGGCCGTCAAGGAGGCCAGCGGGGACTTCGACCAGATCGCCGAGATCGCCCGCACGGCCGAAGACGGGTTCGACATTTACAGCGGCAACGACAGCGACACCTACCTGCTCATGGCCCTGGGCGGTGTGGGCGTCGTGAGCGTCCAGTCGCATGTCGTGAGCGGCGAAACCCGCGACATGATTGACGCCTTCGTGGAAGGCGACCTCGAGACGGCACGCAAGAAGCATCTGCACCTGTTGCCGATCGCTCGCGCGCTGTTCCCCGCCGGTTGGCCCAACCCCATCGCCGTCAAGGCGGCCGTGAATCTGAGCGGTTTTTCAGTGGGTGTCCCACGCTCGCCGCTAATCGAGTTCCCGGCGGCTATGCAGGAAGACCTCAAGTCGGTGCTCGACCTCTACGAACTGGACGCCTTCCTCCAGCCCGCCGCGGTGCATGCGTAGCGCGTGATCGGCCTTCCGACTTTCCCGGATCTCGCGAGTCTTGCGTCGGTCGTTCGAGCCTGTGAGCGGTGCGGCTTGCACCGCGGCCGAAACAACGCGGTCCCCGGCGAGGGTTCGCCAACGGCGCGCGTCGTCTTCATCGGCGAGGGACCCGGCTTCCACGAGGACCGGCTCGGCCGACCGTTCGTGGGACAGGCCGGGCAGATGCTGGACGAACTGATCCAGGGCATCGGCATGGCCCGGGCCGACATCTTCATCGCCAACGTCTTGAAATGCCGGCCGCCCAACAATCGGGATCCACTGCCGGACGAGGCGGAGGCCTGCCGGCCCTACTTGGACCAGCAACTCGAGCTGATCAGCCCCGACCTGGTCGTACTGCTGGGTCGCCACGCGCTCAACGCCTTCTTCCCTGAGGCGCGCATTTCGCGGGCCCGCGGCGTGGCGCGGCGGCTGCACGGCCGTGTGTACCTCCCCGTCTACCATCCGGCGGCGGCGCTGCGGCAACTACGGTTGCGCGACATCCTGTCGCAGGATTTCCAGATGATTCCCAAGCTGCTGGCCGACGCCACCGAGGTCGAACCCGACCCGCCGCCACCGCCTGACACGCAGCAACTCTCACTCTTCGCCTGACCCACCAACCACCGGAATTTCACCCATGACAAGCGAATCTTCGGCCGGAGTCGTGCGCGTCGTCTCGATCGGCGGCATTGGCGAAATCGGCAAGAACTGCACGGTTATCGAGTACGGCGAGGACGCCATCGTGCTCGACTGCGGCATCACCTTCCCCGACGCCAACATGCTCGGCGTCGATCTTGTGTTGCCGAATTTCAACTACCTGCGCGAAATCCGCCACAAGCTGCGCGCCTTCGTCATTACCCACGGTCACGAAGACCACATTGGCGCGCTGCCTTATGCCCTGCCCGAATTTGACCTTCCGATCTACGGCTCCAAGCTCACGCTTGGCCTGGTGGGCGTGAAGCTGGAAGAGCCGGGCCTACGCGACCAGGCGGATTTGCGCGTGGTCAAAGCGCGCGAAACCGTCACCATCGGTCCCTTCCGCTGCCAGTTCTTCGACGTCTGCCACAGCATTCCGGACGCCATGGGCGTGGCCATTCACACGCCCATCGGGACCATCGTCCACACCGGCGACTTCAAGATCGACCACACCCCGGTGGACGGCGTCCCGCTCGACATCCAGACCCTGGGTCGCCTGGGCGACGAAGGCGTGCTGCTGCTGATGTCGGACAGCACCTATGCCGACCAGCCCGGGCACACGCCGTCCGAAGCCGTTATTGCCGAGACGTTCGACCGGGTCTTCAACGACGCGCCGGGCCGGATCATCGTGGCTACATTCTCGTCCCTGATTTCGCGGGTGCAGCAGGTCGTTGACGCCGCCTACGCCTACGGCCGCCACGTCTGCTTCGTGGGCCGCAGCATGGAGCGCAACGTCCGCGTGGCCCGCGACCTGGGTTATCTGCACGTGCCCGACGACGCCATGGAGGTTGATCCTCGCGACCTGCGGGACTATGCGGCCGACGATCTGGCCATCATCTGCACCGGATCCCAGGGCGAACCTCGGTCCGCCCTGGTGCGAATGGCCAACCGCGACCATCGTTTTATCGACTTGCTGCCTGACGACACCGTGGTGGTGTCGGCTTCGGCCATTCCGGGCAACGAAGAGGCCGTAAATCAGACCATCGACCGTCTGGCCCGCCAGGGCGCGAGCGTGCTCTATGAGCGCCTGCTGCCGGTGCACGTTTCGGGACACGCGGGTCAGGAAGACCTCAAATTCATGCTCACGGCCCTGCGACCGAAATTCTTCATGCCGGTCCACGGCGAGTATCGGCACCTGGAGGAGCACCGGCGCATCGCGGAGCGCGTGGGCGTGGACGCCGAGCACGTGCTGGTGGCCGAGTCCGGGTCCATCGTCGAGCTCTCGTCTGACGAGATCAGCGTCGTTGGGGAGACCGAAGTAAGCAACGTCTACGTCGATGGCCTGACCGTTGGCGAGGAAAGCGACGCCACCCTTCGCGACCGTCGACACCTGGCTGAGGGCGGTCTCGTGATTACCGTTGTCAACATTGATCGTCACACTGGTCAATGCTTGACAGACCCGGATATCATCACAAGGGGATTTGTGTACGCATCGGACGCTCAAGACGAGTTGCTGAAGCGTGCTCGCGACACCGTGAGGTCGGTGGTCGACACCGGCGACCATGCGGACGCATCCCCTGAGCAACTACAGAGGAAGATCCGGAACGCACTCGGGAGGCGGTTGTTCCGGGAGACCCGGCGGCGACCGGTGATTTTGCCGATCGTCACTGAGGTCTAGCTAGGGGCGGGCGACAGCTCGCACCGAGGAGGGCCTCCCGTGGCCACGAGCCGAAAGGCCGCCGCGCTGCCAGCGCGCGCGACGCGGCCTGAACATTGGGACATCGCGGGCTTTGGCGGCTTCATCGTGGCCGCCTTTGGCGTACTGTCGTTCGTCGGCCTCATCGTCGACGACGCGTTGGTGGTGACGGGCGCGGCCGCAACCGTGGCCGCCGGCCTGGGCCGTGCCGCGCCGTTGGGCGCGTTGGCCGGCGCGATGATCGGCGGAGCAGTCCTGGTCGCCGGCGCTCGCCGCCGTTCCATCATTGACGTCACTCACTTCGTCGCGGCAGCCGTGTTTGTCGCGGCGCTCGCGGCAATGACCGACCTCGCCGCCGTCGTCGCCAACCAGGGTCAGCCTGAAGGCGGCGGAGTGATTGGCGGGCTCATCGGGTCGGCCATACGGGCGGCCATTGGCGACGTCCCTGCCTTCCTGGTTCTTGCTGTGGCCGCCGTCCTGGCCCTTGCTTACGGCTTGGTCGCGTCGCCTTGGGGCGCCGAAGCCGTGATGCGGCCGGGGCGGTTCGTTATCCAGGCGACCCGCTTCTTGGGCAGCGGCCTCCTGCGGGTCATCGCCGCCGCCAACGCGCGCGCGCGTCCGTGGTTCTCGCCGGCGGACCGAGCCGAGGCCCCGCAGACGGATGCCGGTGCTCAAGAAGCCGTTGAGGACGAGCCTGGAGAGGATCAGGCTGACGACGGGCCCGCCTGGGGCCAGCAGCCGCTGATTCGCGTCGCCGACCGGATGCCCGCCGCCGCCGCGACCCCGCAGCAGGACGGTCGCTGGCAGCTGCCGGGTGTAGACATGCTCTTGCCAGCCGAGGACTCGGGCGAGGTCCCGGAAGACGAGATCGTCAGCAAGGCCGCCTCGATCGAGGAGACGCTGGAGTCCTTCAAGGTGCAGGTCAGGGTGGCGGAGGCCGTCCCCGGACCGGTCGTGACTCAATACCTTCTGGAGCCGGGCCCGGGTGTCAAGGTCGCGCGTATCACCGCACTAGCCAACGACCTGGCCCTCAAGCTGGCCGCCCGCAGCGTGCGCATCGAAGCCCCAGTCCCGGGGCAGCCGTTCGTGGGACTTGAAACGCCCAATGACAACCCGGCGGTCGTGACCCTGCGCGAGGTTATGGAGAGCCAGGCCTGGGCGGAGTCGGACGCCGATATCAAGGTCGCGCTCGGCCAGGACGTCGCCGGTCAGGTGCGCATCGCCGACTTGGCCAAGATGCCCCACGTGTTGATCGCCGGCGCTACCGGCGCGGGCAAGTCCGTCTGCCTCACGTCGCTGATCACCGGGATCATGTTCGCCAAGACGCCCGAGGAAATGCAGTTCGTCCTCATCGACCCCAAGATGGTCGAGCTGGTGGCGTTCGAGGGCATTCCGCACCTGCGCATGCCCGTGGTCACCGATGTGAACGAAGTCGTGGACGTGCTCACCTGGGTCAGCAACGAGATGGCCCGCCGCTACCGCACCTTCAGCAAGGCCGGCGTGCGCAATCTGGCGTCCTACAACGCCGCGCCGCCTGAGGACTCCGACGGACCGCTGCCCTACATAGTGGTCGTGATCGACGAGTTGGCCGACCTGATGATGACCGCCCCCGGCGACGTCGAGCGCCTGCTGGCCCGTCTGGCCCAGATGGCCCGCGCCACCGGAATCCACTTGGTCATCTCGACCCAGCGCCCTTCGGTCGACGTCATCACCGGCCTGATCAAGGCCAACTTCCCGACCCGCATTTCGTTCATGGTCAGCAGCCAGGCTGACTCGCGCACAGTGCTGGACGCGGCCGGCGCCGAGCGGCTGATCGGACGCGGCGACATGCTCTACGCGCCGCCCGAAGGCGGGAAGGCGCAGCGCATCCAGGGTGTGCGGGTCACCGACGAGGAAGTTCGCGCGGCCGTCCAACACTGGCGCGACCAGGGCGAACCCATGCAGGTGTCCCGGCAGGAACTCCAGCAGTCGGAAGAAGACGAAGAGGACGAGATCTTCGTGGAAGCCACCGAACTGGTCATGCGCCACGACAGCGTTACGCCCGACCAACTGGCCCGTGAACTGGGAATCGGGCGGACGTTGGCCCTCAAGCTCGGACACCGGCTGGAAGAGGAAGGCTTCGTCGGCCCACCCCTACCCCAGTCCCTGCGCCGCCCCGTCCTTCAACGCCAGCCCGCCGACTAAGCGGCTGAAGCCATCCGTGGCCCAGGCTGCGCGCAGCCTGGGACCCGACGGGGGTGGGTCGCCTAGCCCGCCACCGCGACCGCTGCTCTGGCCGTTGAGGCGCCGCTGACCAGCACACCCGGCAACCGCACTTTCAGGCGCTCGCTCGTCCGGCCCTCGGCGGCCGCCGCCAGGTACGCCACGCCCTGCCGGCCCATTTCCTCTTTCTCGAACGTCACCGCCGTCATTGGCGGCGTCGTGTGATTGGTGGCGTTCGGCTCGGTCAGTTGGGTGAACGTGGTTCCGAGAAAGGAAACGTCGTCAGGGACGGCGACGCCAGCCTCCGTCAGCGTGCGCAGGGCAGCCAGCGCCATGGGCATGTTCTGCACGTAAACCGCGTCCGGCAGATCGCCGCGCGCCAACATGGCCTCGGCCGCCGTCTGTCCGGTCGTCTCAACCTGTGGGCCAGAGTAGATATCCACCTCGGCCAGTGCGTGGCCGGCGGCCGCGGCGGCGTCTCGAAACCCCGCAAATCGAGACCCGTGGTAGGTGACCGTCTTCGCCGGATCGCCCGGTAGGACCACCGCCAGGCGCTCGTGTCCCAGGTCCAGCAGGTGCCGCGCGGCCGTGCGCCCGATGTCGTGATTGTCCGGCGCAATGTTCGCGCAGCCGGAAACAACGTGCTCGCACACGACCGACGGTCGCTCGTGTCCTCGCAGAAAGTCCAGGTCCACGCCCTCGGGCCCAAAGGTCAGCAGCCCGTCAACCTCCGGCGCCCGTGCCGCCGTGGCCGCCAGCGATCCCTCCGCAAACGTGTACAGGCTCAGCCCATGCCCACCGCGCGCCGCCGCCAACTGCGCGTGATAGAGCGCCACGCTATAGGCGCCGGAGTTAAACCCTTCGCAATAGAACACCCCAATGTGCGCCATCGTCCCGCCTCCGGCCGAACCAGATTCGGCGCAGTCTACGCAGCCTGGGACCCGCCGGTGCCCCGGTTCGCCGCTTAGCCCACCAACGCTGCGGCCCGCGTGGCTGCGGTAGACGCGCCTTCGACCAGCACGCCCGGCAGCAGCGCTTCCATTCGCCCACTCGCTCGGCCCTCGGCTGCCGCGGCCAGGTAGGCCACGCCCTGCCGCCCCATCTCCTCTTTCTCGAACGTCACGGCCGTCATCGGCGGCGTCGTGTGCTCGGTGGCCGCCGGCACGTTCAACTGGGCGAACGTGGTTCCAAGGAAGGAAACGTCGCGGGGAACAGCTACCCCGGCCTCCGTTAGCGTCCGCAGCGCGGCCAGCGCCATCGGCAGGTTCTGCACGTAGATGGCGTCCGGCATATCGCCGCGCTTCAGCATGGCCTCGACCGCCGTTTGTCCGGTCGTTTCGACCTTTTCGCCGAAATAGATGTCAGAGTCGTCCAGCGGGTATCCCGCAGCGGCTGCCGTGTCCCGGAATCCGGCAAAGCGGGAGCCGTGATAGCTGTCCAGGTTGGCCGGGTCGCCCGGCAGCACCACTGCCAGGCGCTCGTGCCCCAGGTCCAGCAGATGCCGCGCGGCCGTGCTGCCAATGTCGAAATTGTCCGGCGCCACATAAGCGCAGCCGGGCACGATGCGCTCGCACACCACCGACGGTCGCGAGTGCCCAAGCAGGAACGCGAGGTCGGTCGCTCCGCTGGCGAACGCCAGCAAGCCGTCAACTTCCGGCGCGCGCTCGGCCGCAGCCGCCAGCGAACCTTCCGGGAACTGGTGAATGCTCATCCCATGCCCACCGCGCGCCGCCTCCATCTGCGCGTGATACAGCGCCATGGAATACGCCCCGGGATCGAACCCCTCGCTGTAGAACACCCCGATGTGCGCCATCA
Organism: Chloroflexota bacterium; assembly: GCA_028874175.1. Lineage (GTDB taxonomy): Bacteria > Chloroflexota > UBA11872 > UBA11872 > UBA11872 > UBA11872. The sequence goes on along the minus strand of JAPPLN010000117.1, from coordinate 18,564 downwards.
GTCGATACCCCGTCGAACCCGATCCGGCGCAGTCTACGTAGCCCGACGCAGCGTCGGACGCGCCACCCACACCACCGCGAATACCATCGCCACCACGGCTGCGCCGATCAGCGTCGCCGCTTGAATGCCTACCGACTCCGCAATGGCTCCAATGACCAGCGCCCCCACGGGCGAAAGCCCGATGAAGGTGATGGTGTTCAGGCTCATCACGCGGCCGTAGTAGGCCTCGGTCGCCTCCAGTTGCAGCATCGTCCGCACGCATGCCGAGAACACGGTAATCAAGAGCCCCACCAGCACCAGCAGCACCAGCGAAAGGCCCAGGGACGTCGAGACCGCGAATCCCACCAGCGCCGCCAGGTACCCGGCCACGGCGATTCCGGCCAGGCGACCGTTGGCCGGCAACCAGTTTGCGCTCGCCACCACGAACGCGCCGATAACCGAGCCCAGCCCCGGCGCCGCGATCAGCCAGCCCAGGCCGGTCACGTCGGCAAACAGGACCTCGCGTGCAAAGACCGGCGCCAACTGCTGGAATGAGCGCCCGAACAGGCTGGCCACAGCCGACACCAGCAGCACCAGTACGATCAGTTCGCGGCTGAACGCAAACCGCAGGCCGTCCCGCACGCTCTTCAAGACCGCCTCGCGGGGCCGGGGCTTGAAGGGCGGCAGGTTCAGCAACGCCAGCGCAACGAATACCGGCAAGGTGCTGGCGGCGTTGATGAACAGCACCCCGGCCGCGCCGATCACGGGCACCAGCAGGCCCGCAATAGCCGGACCCAGCAATGCCCCGCCGGTAAAGACCACCGCATGCAGCGCTATGGCCTTCCGCAGATCCTCTCGGGGAACCAACGCGGGCACGATGGCCTGCCGCGTCGGTTGATCGAAGGCGCCGGCGATCGAAGCCAGCATGGCGATAACCGCGAAGTGCCAGACCTGCGCCACGTCGGCGGCCACTACGATTGCCAGGATCAGGCCCAGCAGCGCCTGGCTGACCTGCGTAATCCACAGCAGCGTCCGGCGGTCCATCCGGTCGGCTACCACGCCGCCGAAGAAGGGCAGCACCACCATGGGGACGCCGCGTGCCGCGGCCACCATGCCGACCCAGAACGCCGACCGCGTCATCTCGTCGGTCAGCCAGCCCACCACCAGGATCTGCATCCAGGTTCCCGAATGCGAGATCACCAGGCTGAACCAGAAGAGCGCGAAGTTCCGATGCCGCAGCACGCCCGGTCGCGGGTCGGCCACCCGCAGTTGCAGGACTCGGCCGATCACGATTGGTGCCCGCGTGGTGCAGTCGCTCGGCAGGGGCTCATCTGGCTGTGCGCGGCTGGCGTCTCATTTGCGAACCTTATCCGGCCGCGGGGACAGCTGTAACGATGAGGCCGAGCGGCCCTCGTTCGTGTCGGCTCATCGCCGCACAAGGAATAGCTCCCAGGCAGCGTGACCTAGAGGCCCTCGGGCGGCGCCGGCTCGAAGTCCGGTATCGCCAGCGGTTCGTGAACGAACACCGCCGGCGCGCTGAACCTGTTTTGCACCACCCGCCCGTCCGGATAGACCTCAAGCCGTTGGATGTTGCCTAGCAGCGCGAAGGTTATCGCCGGCTCGAGTGCGCGGCCGTACACAGCCTCAAACGCCGCGGCCAGGGCCGCGTCCGTGGGATCGTAGATGTTGATCCAGTGGTCGTTTCCGGCTTGCACCACCAGCGGATACGCCTGTCCTTGCTGGTCGAATTGCAGGATCGCGCTGGTATCGGCCGCAGGCGTGACCCGCAAGACGTCGCCCCTGGCGCCGATCGTGTCGTCAACCGCCTGCCCCTCGCGGTCCAGAATCCCGAACCGCCCCACGGGACGCTCGGATTCGACCGCCTCCACGAAACGCTGCGCGAATCCGGTTGCCAGGTCAGTGGCGTTCCAATACACGATCTGGGTCGATTCGGGCAGCGCCGCCAGTACCGGATCGATGGCGCGATCCGTGGTCAGGCTCACCACCAGGTCGTACCCGGCCAGCACGTCAGTCGTGGCTCGCGCGGGTGTAACGAAGGTGGCTTGCGGCACGTACCGGCGCAGGAAGTGCCGGATCAGTAGTCGCTGGCTCTCGAACAGATCGTTCGTGCCGGGCGGGTAGGCGTCGGCCGGGTCCCCGATGATGACGGCGCGCGGCAAATCGTTGACCCGCGTCGCCGCAAGCTCCGCCAACTGCGCCTTGGCCAGCTCGTAACGCCGCCACGCGTAGGTGTCGTCGGGAAAGAGGTGCGAGCCCTCCCAGAACTCGTTCCAGCTGTAGATGAAAACCAGGCTGGGATTGGTGTGCGCGACCAGCCACGCCGTTTCCTGGAGATAGCGGTTGTCATCGCGAATCAGGCGCGGAAGCATGTCGCGCTCGGCGACCCCGCGGTTGTCGAAGATGTAATTCCACGTCACGACGTGATGGCCGTACTGCGACTGGGGAATGTCGACCACAAAGTTGAATGGGGCGTAGTCGTCCGGCCAGCGCTCGAACGCCAGTTCCTGGACCTGGGACGGCGGCAGGTAGGCCACCGACCAGTCGAAGATCACGTCAACGTCCAGGGCCGACTCGACCCGTCGCACCAGTTCGGTAAAGAACCAGGTCCATCCCTGCGCATCGTCCAGGGCTTCAGGAAAGCCGTAGGCGTAGACGATGACCGGGAGCTGGCCGTCGGCGTCATAGAGCCAGAGGTCCCGCGGAATCCCCTGGTAGAAGGCGATCACCTCGTCGGCGATCTTGGACAGGCCGGCCTCGTTCGGCGTGATGTATGCGCGGTCGCTCAGCACGGCCTGACCTCCGGCGTACAGCAGCTCCCAGTCGTAGAACAGGCCAATCTTCAGGCCGTGGCGTCGCAGGGAGTCCAGCACAACCGGGGTGGGCGTCAGGCTTGGTGCCGTTCCGTACCACTCCCAGAACACACCGTCGACGCCCAGGTCTCTAATGAGGCGGAAGTTCGCGTCGTAGTAGGCCGGCGACCCGACCTGATCGCGCGTGATGCCGATTCGTTCCCAGGACAACCCGTGGGTGAAATATTCGGTCGGCAGATAGTCGTGGCTCCACCAGTCGAAGAATTGCACGGCGCTGACCGGTCGTGGCGGAAGCTGGAAGTCGGGTCCGTGGGGCACCGCGGCGCGTCGGGGCACCAGCGACGTTTGCTTCAGGAAACCGGAAATGTCCACGCGGCGCGGCGCCTCGTCGATGCCCGGCGCATACACCCAGGCCGCCCGCTGTGCCCGCAGCGCATAGCCAGCATGTGTCTCGGCCACAGCCACTGGGAGGCCGTGAAGGAGGATGGCGGCGGCGTCGCTGTCCAGCGCTTCCCCCGCCGTGTAGAACGCAGCGCGCAGCGCGGTCCGCCAGGGCTCTGGTCCCTCCAGCAGCGCCATGTGCCGGCGCTGGACCTCCGGCCAGGACAGTCCGGCGCTGTCCGACCAGTCGACGGACGCCGGAATCCCAAAGTCGCTGAGGAGTTGCTCGTCGTAGCCGTTCGACGCCAGCAGATCCATAACGTTGACCACGGAGACGCCGCTGCCGGGCTTCCAGCGCAACATTCCGCGCTCGAATAGCTGCGCAACCTGCCCCTGGAACGTGAATCGTCGCGAGACTGGCGCGCCAAACACTCCTTCGCCGCCCAGGTCCCGCCAGGAGGACCAGAGGCGGGCGTCTTCAAAGTCGGTCACCGCGAAGCCAAGGTCCGGCGCTTCGACGGCGAAGAAGGCGCCGACGGTGTCCGGCGTGCTTTGGTCGGGCGCCTGAGCATCCGAAGCCGTGGTCGTCGCCAGAGCCAGGATGAATCCCAGCAAGGCCGCGCGCAGGGGGCCAGTGAATCGGGGCCGGCGGCGACACGCCTTCACACCCATGACAACGGACCGACGTTGCAGGCCGTTGCGGCCGCCGGTCACCTAGTCAAGCGGCAGGCTGATCCGCAGGCCGTCACGGGCCGATCGAGTGGCGGCCTCCATGAACTCCATGTACTTGAAGGCGCGGGCGAAGCTGGGCGCCAGCCCGGTGTCGTGGCTGCCGCTGCGGATGGCGTCGATGAAATCGGTTTCCACGTTCGGGTCGTAGTGCTCGTCCGCCGGGATCTCGATCGGCGACAGCTCGTCATCGTCCGACGTGGCCCCCGCAATGGTGTCGTGGTCGAAGTCGTACACCAGCGTGCCCTGATCACCGTAGAGCCAGACCTCGGTCGCCGGCTCGTGATGGGCCAGCCCCGACCACTGGTACACGTAGTCGGCGCCCGACACCAGCTCGCCCATCGCGGTGAATGAGTCGGGCACGCGCACCGGCTCAAGAGCGTTGGTCTCCGGGTTGCGTCGCTCCTTGATGTGCACGGGCGTCATGGCCTGCACGTTGCGCTCCGGACCCACCCAGCGCTGCAGGGCTTCCACCATGATTCCCACGTTCATCACGTTGTAGCCGCTGACGTCGAAGTCCTGCCGCCAGTGCAGCAGGTCGTTCACAACGGCGGTGTCCCCGAACGACGACATGCGCACCTGTCGCAGCGCGCCGATGAAGCGGTCGATCTTCAGCAGGCGAAGCATCGTGCGATCGCCGGCGACCCCAATGCCGGGCGGACAGACGGCCGCGACGAGCCCGGGGTTCCGCTCCGAAGCGTCCAGCATGTCGCGGGCTTCGGCCAGGTTGCGCGCCATGCGCGCCTGGCAGAACACGTGCTTGCCCGCGTCCAGGGCAGCCACCGAGACCCGTGCGTGCATGTAGGGCGTGGCGCCGATCCAGACGATGTCCACGTCGGGGTGCTCCACCACGGCCCGCCAGTCGTCCACCACGTTCGGCACGCTGTGGTCGGCGGCGAACGCCTCGGCCGTTTCGCGACGCCGGTTCGTCACCGCCACGAAGGCGATGTCGTCTACATCCGCCAGGTTCGGCATGTGACGGGTGCGCACGATGTCGCCCGCGCCGACGATGCCAATGCCGAGGCTGCCATTGGACATGAGTATTCCTGATTCAGGGGATCGCTGCGGCGGCATCATGGCACGCCCCGCGCGGGTTCGCGTACCGCGCGTCCTACGTCCAGAATGGACGCGACGCCGCGCTCACGGAGAAGTCTGGGATGCGAAGCAGCCGACCCGCCCGACAGTTCAGCCGGCCGGCACATGCCTGAGCCCGCCCCCTCACCGCTCCGCGTCGCCATCGTCGGCAGCGGCGGCATGGCCGTGGCGCGAGCCGAGCGCATAGCCGCCCGCACCGACCTGGATCTCGCGGCCGTCGCCGGTCGCAATCCCGAGACTCGCGCCGCGTTGGCCGCGCGATTCGATGTCGAGCACTCCGAGGACTGGGAGGCAACGGTCACGCGTCCCGACGTCGACGCGGTCATCGTCACCACCCACCCCGACACCCATGCCCCAATGGGCGCGGCCGCTCTGGCGGCCGGTAAGCACCTCTTCAGCGAATCCCCGCTGGCGCTCACGACGCTGGACGCCTCGCGTCTGCTACGAGTGGCTGAAGAGCGAAGACTTGTCATTCGCGTTGGCCACACCAGTCCGCTCCGCCCCGGACCGCGCCTTGTTCGCGAGCAGACCGCCGCGCTCGGTGGTGCGTTGCACGACGACCTGACCGTCCACTTTCCCTACGACCTGCGCGCCGGCCGCGACGCCGGGTTCGACCAGCGCATCAGCGGACACCCCCTCGTCTACGCCATCCTTCTGGGCTACCCCGCCATCTACGGCCGCGGGCCAATCACCCACATCGCCGCGGCCGCCACCATGGAGCCGGCGGGCCATGTGTTCGACCGGGCCGTGGCCGTCGTCAACCTGCGCTTCCAGGACGGCGGTCTGGCGACCATCACCTACCGTCGCGGGTTCGACGGCTCATCCGAGTCGGGCCGCACGGTCATCTGCCGGAGGGGGACGGTCGACTTCAGCGAAGCCGCCGATCACCTCGGCGTCACCGACGCCGACGGGGCGCGCATGCTGCCCATTCCCGACGAAGACCCCTGGAACGACGAACTGACCGAGTTCGTCGCCGCCATTCGCGAAGGCCGACCCATGTCCGTCTCCGCGCAAGAGGCTGCAAGGGTCGTCGACATCATCGACGCCGCCCGCCGGGCGGCCGATCGTGGCGCGTCCGTCACCTGCCATTAGTTCGCCAGTTGGCGCGCGCCCGCCAATCGTCAATCATTCGGACTGGCGGAACCGGATCTCAGGTTTTCGCCGGAAGGATCCGCGCAGGCGTGACCCATGACCAGCGATAGCCCGGCGGCCCCGCCCTCGCCGCTCGAAGCCCCCTCCGGCCGGCGCTCGCGCCTGGCCCGACACCGCGACCGCCTGGCGCCCGCCTTTGCCTATCGCGACTTCGTCCGGCTCTGGCGAGCCAACCTGGGGACCATGATGGCCTTCTGGATGCAGAACGTCGCCCAGGGCTGGCTGGTCGCGGTCATCACCGAGTCTCCGCTCATCCTGGGAACCCTGGCCATGGTCCGCGCCATTCCCATGCTCGTGCTGTCGCCGTTCGGCGGCGTCCTGGCCGATCGCGTCAGCCGCACCAAGCTGCTCATTACCTCCCAACTGATCTTCACCGCGGCCGGGCTCGCCATTGGCGTGCTGGTCGCGACCGGCCGCATTGAGATCTGGCACCTGGCGGTCTCCAGCGTCATGGCGGGCACCTCCTTCGCCATCAGCGTGCCGTCCCGCAACGCCCTGGTGTCCGACCTGGTGCCGCGCCGCCACGTCAGCAATGCCATCGCGCTCACCAGCACCACCATGAACGCCTCCCGCATCGTCGGTCCCGCGCTGGCCGGCTGGCTGATCGGCGTCATCGGCATCGCCGGCACCTATTTCGTGCAGACCGGCGGCTACCTGTGGGGCATGGTCAACGTCCTGTCGGTCCGCGGGGGTGATCAGCACCCCAGGACCCGCGGATCGCCGTTTGTCGCGCTGCGCGACGGGTTCAAATTCGCCTTCAGCACCCGCCCGCTGGCCGCGCTGCTGCTGCTGGGCCTGTCGCCCTCCCTCTTCAGCATGCCCATGGTCATGATCCTGCCCATCTTCGTGAAGCAGGACCTCAACGCGGGATCGGAGGAGTTGGGCCTGGTGCTGGCCGCCCAGGGCATCGGGGCGGTCATCGGGTCGGTGGCCGTGGTCGCCCATGCCGGCAGCCGCCGCAAGGGCCCGGTCGTCATGCTCAGCGCCGCCGCCTTCGGCGTAGCGATCATCGTGCTCGGGCTGACCCGCTCACCCCTGGCGGCCGGGATCGTCATGGCGTTCGCCGGTCTCTTCTCGGCCGTGTACATGGCCAACAACCAGACCATGATTCAACTGCTCGCGCCCAACCGCCTGCGCGGACGCGTCATGTCCATCTGGATGCTCGGCTGGGGCCTTACGCCGCTGGGCCTGATGCCCATCTCCATCGTGGCCGAGACACGCGGCATGCCCACCGCCATGGTCCTCGGCGGTAGTCTCAGCGTGGCCGTCGTGCTCTTCATCATGGTCTGGGGCCGCGAACTCTGGACCCTCGACGCCGAGGCGGCAGTAGACCCCGCCGACCACTGATCCCGCCCCGCCGTACTACCATCACCTGGTCTCACGCAACCGGAGCCAGCGTATGCGCAGCGGAGTCGTTGGACTGTTGCCGTCCACTCCCCCGTCAATCACGGCAGCCGACGCCCGACGCGCCCTTGAGCTTGGCTTCACCGGCACAAGCGTGCAGCTCGGCCAGCCAGATACCTATTCGATCGAAGAGTTCCGACGCGTCGGCGACCTGCTCAGCGCCGAGGGTCTGACCGTCGCGCAGGCCAACGGCCAGTACCCCTCGCTGGTTTCGCTGGAGCCCGCCGTTCGCCAGGCCGGCATCGACGGCATGCGGCGGCACATGCAGGCCGCCCACGCGCTGCGGGCCGAAACGCTCTACATCCGCCCCGGCGGCCTCAACCCCGTCGGTCCCTGGTACCCCCATCCCGATCACCACCAGGACGCCGCCTTCGACCGCGCCGTCGAGAGCATCGCCGCTATAGCCGAGGCCGCCGAGGCCGAAGGCATCACGCTCACCGTCGAGGGTCACGTCCTCTCGGTGCTGGATCGTCCCGAGCGCATCGCCGAGCTCTTCCGCCGGATTCCCACCCACGCCCTCGGCTTCAACCTGGACCCCGTGAACTTCATCGGCAGCATCTGGGACGCCTGGAATCCCGACCCGGTCTATGCCCGCCTGCTGGAGGCCGCTCGGGGACGCATTCCAGCCGCCCACTGGAAGGACTACACCCTCGAGGACCGCCTGGTGCTGCACATCGAGGAAGTCCAGCTCGGCGAGGGCGTGGTCGACCACGCGGCCTGGCTGAAGGCCCTGAACGAAATCGCCCCCCGCGCCTGGGTCCTCATCGAACACCTCCCCCCCGAACTCATCCCCGAAGCCAAACGCGTCCTCGACGCCGCAATGGCTGAGGCTGGCCTCAACTGGGATCCTGCCTGATGCCGTTGAAGCCCGAAGTTCGGCTCTGCGGTCAGAAACAGCGCGAATGTTTCACGTGAAACATTGCAACCTCCACGAGGACGCAGTCCGATGACCACCGACTCGCTTCAAGACCGCGTCATCATCGTCACCGGCGGCGCATCCGGCATCGGCCGCGCCACGGTCGAGCTTTGCGCCCAGCGCGGCGCCCGCGTGGTGCTCGCCGACCTCCCGCAGAGTGAGGGCGCGGCCATTGCCGACAACCTGGCCGCCCAAGGGCAGACCGTCCACTTCGTCGCCTGCGACGTAGCTAACGAATCCGACGTCGAAGACCTGCTCGCCGCAACATCAGAGCTTGGCCGCCTCAACGTCCTCATCGCCTGCGCCGGCATCCTCCAGGGCGCCACGATTCCTATCGAGGACTTCGAGACCGCCACCTTCGACCGCGTTCTCGGCATCAACGCCCGCGGCATGTTCCTCTGCGCCAAGCACGCCGTGCGCGCCATGGGCGAAGCTGGCGGCGTAATCCTGCTGCTGGCCTCCGGCGCCGGGGTCACCAGCGGAAGTTCGTCGTTCGCCTATGGCACCAGCAAGGGCGCCGTACATGGACTGGGTCTGGTCATGCAAGGACGAATGGGCTACTACCCCATCCGCGTCAACACCGTGGCCCCGGGCAGCATCGCCACCGCCCTCAAGCTGCAAAACGTGATCGATGTCGGCCAGGCCGCCGGCGTCTCCGACGAAGAAATCCGCCGCCGCCACGCCGAACTCGGCGACCCCATCGGCGTAGCCCGCGTCCTCGCCTTCCTGGCCTCCGACGAAGCCGACTACGTCCGCGGCACCGTCTTCACCCGCTAGTCGGGACAAGCCGGGCCCGATTCCTCGCTGACCCGCGACGCCCGCATCCATCCCGTAGGGGTGCCCCTTGTGGGCACCCTCTTGGTCCCATGTGTCTGGCCCCGGGCGCCGGTACAGGCAACTCGTCCGATTGGCCGGTGGTGCGGCCTGAGGATTAGTCCTTTTGAGTGATGGCGCAGCCCGGTGGGCGGCGTAGAGTGATGGCGCAAGGGAGACAGCCAAAGGCGCGCCATGAAGTCGAACCTTCGTCACGCTGACTCCCGCACCCTGAACCACATCGGCCATATCTCGCGCCGCTCCATGCTTCGGTGTGCCGGCTGGGCCGCCATCGGCGCATCGGCCGCCGCCGTGCTGGCCGCCTGCGGCGATCCGGAGTTGCCCAAACCGCCGCCGGCCTCGGGCCGAACCGCCGCATCCGGGTCGGGACCCGTCACACCCGTCGTCGCGGCTGACGAACGCGAGGCCACGCCCCAGCCCGGCGCCCCGATCACCATTGGCGTCCCCACCGGCAATCCGCTCTTCGACCAGGTGAGCCTGCGCGTCACCGGCCTGGCCGCCGACGCTACGCGGACCGCGGAGGCCCCGGGCGACCTGAGCGTCGTCCAGTTCGAGCAGGCCCTCAGCTTCAATGCGACGGAGATTGCGACCGCGGTCGAGGCCCTGCTGGCCAGCCATCCGCAGCTCGACGCGGTGTTGCTCTTGAACGCGGATCTGACCCTGCTGCTGGCCGCCCGCGGACACGTGGCCGCGGTCAACGGCCCCGCCGCGTCCGCGCCCGACTTCAATGCCGGCGACTTCCTGCCCTCCGCCATCGACGCGCTCACCTGGGACGGCGACCTTTTTGGAATTCCGCTCTGGACGTCCGTCAACCTGCTGCAGTGCAACCCGGAACTCCTTGAAGACGCCGGCGTCGATCTGGAAAGCCTGCGCGATTGGGACTGGGACCAGTTCCGGGACACCGCCCGACGGCTGATGCAGGTGGATGCCGCCGGCAATCCCTCGCAGTGGGGACTCTGGATTCCACCGACCATGCTGCCCAGTCAGCAGTGGATCTGGCAGAACGGCGGCTCGGTCGTCGACCTGGAGGCGCGGCAGGCGGTCCTTGACACCACCACCGCCCTGGAGGCCGTGCAGTTCCTGCGCGATCTGGCGAACGACGACGTGAGCCCGAAGTTCGAGCCCGACGCGTCCGGTGAGGGTGCCGTGGCCGTGCAGATCACCGACGGCCGGATGACCATCCAGGGCGCGCCGATCGCCATGTCCGGCACCCCCATTGGCGGCCTCCTTGGCGGACTCTTCGGCGGCGGCTCCATCGGCAACCCGTTTGGGGGCGGCGTCTTGCTCGCCCCGCCGCGCCGGCGCGTCGCGGCTGTCGAATCGGAAGTGTTCGGCGTCCTGAGTCTGCTCACCTCCAGCCCCAACCGGGACGCCGCGTTCCGGACCCTGGACTGGGTGGCGGCCCAGATCGCTCCCGCGGCCACCGTGCCCGCGCGCGGGGCTTCGGCCGAGCAGTTGCGCGGCCAGGGTGGCTACGGTGACGCCGACGCCGGGGCGATCATGCAGGCGGTCCAGGCCGCCCGCGCCATCCCGGGACCCTACGCCTCGCCAATCAAGGGCGCCTTGCTGCAGCACGTGGACGGCCCTATGACCCTGGGCCAGGCCGATCCCGCGGAGGCGATCACAAGCGCTGCCGCCGCCATCGACGAACTCCTCGAGCAAAGCGCGGAGGAGGCGCTGTCCCAGACCGCCGGCGCCGGCATCCAGATAGGCGCCAGTAGCAGCACCCAGGTCCGCGGCGGCTGACTCCAACCACATGCTGTGACCCGGCGGCACCCAATAAACCGCCCAAATCCTGAGCCCCAGGGGGCGCTCCGGGCCGGACGCCCAACCTTGCCTGCCCCGCGCGCCGGTGATAGAACTTTGAGTCCGAACGGTCGGAATGGCAGCGGCCGGACGTCCGCGACCCTTGTGGTTGCGGTGCTCGTCTCGGCGGAGTCTGAGGAGCCGGGACGTGGGGATGCTGAGGGGATTGATGACTGAGCGGCCCTGGCTGCGATCCTTGTTCCTCTTCGTGGTCGGTTCACTGCTCGTACTTGGTGTTCTGGTTGGTGTTGGATCTGCTTCGGCCATTCTGGCGGTCCTGGCCAGTTGGGGCGGGTTTGATATCAAGCTTGGGCAGCTTGAGTTTTTCGAATACGAGATTCTCGACAGCGGCGGATGGGCGACTATCTACGGGAGCGGAGTCTTCTATCTCGCGATTTTCGCAGGCCTGATCAATGCGCTCCGGCCGCTGTTTTCTGCCCGACGGGGCATGGCGATGACGGGACGCGACTGACCACTTCGGCAGTCCGTTTTCACCGGCCGAGCGGCTACGGCCGGTAGGTCAAGTCCGGAAAATCCTCCGCCGCCTCGAGTAGCCCTTTCGATCTAACCCGTTCGACCTAGGGGCGGTCCGAAAAATATAGAGATTGGCCGATGGCGAGGCGCGTGCCGCCAGCAATCCTTTTGCGTGGTAGTTCCTTGCTGCGGAGTACGCCTCGTGTCCGGCCATTCCACACTGTCACGCCTGAACCCGCGCTCCCGCCCCGTGGCTCGCCGCACGCTGCTGCGCGGCGTCGGCTGGGGCGTCCTGGGCGCTTCTGCTGCCGCTCTGCTGGCTGCCTGCGGCGATCCCGAGTTACCCGAGCCGCCGGCGCTCGCGGGTCGGGCCGCCTCGCCGGCCTCCCGGCCCGTTACCCCCGTGGTCGCCGTCCGGGAACGCACCGCCCAGCCGCAGCCTGCTGCTCCTGTCACCATCGGCATCCCCACCGGAAACCCGCTTTTCGACCCTGTGGCGCTGAGGATTGCCGGTCTCGCCGCGGACTCCGCGCCCGCCGCCGAGGCGCCCGCCGAGTTACGCATCGTTCAATTCGAGCAGGCGCTCACCTTTGGTTCGCAGGAGATCGCCACGGCGGTCGAGGCCATACTGCCCAACCATCCACAGCTCGACGCGCTGCTGGTCCTCAGCCCGGAAATCGCCCTCACCCTTGCCGAGCGCGGCCACGTGGCGCCCGTCAATGGCCCCGCCGCATCCGCCCCCGGCTTCAGCGCGGACGACTTTCTCCCTTCCTCGGTCGGCGAGTTGACGACCGACGGCAACCTGTTCGGCCTGCCGCTCTGGGTCAGCGTCAGCATGCTGCGCTATACCCCGGACCACTTCGTCGATGCGGGCGTTGATCCCGAAGATCTGCGCGACTGGGACTGGGAGGAGTACAGGGAAACCGCCCGCCGTCTCACCAAGGTCGACGCTGCCGGCCAGCCGCAGCGGTGGGGAGCGTTTGCGCCGCCGGGATTGATGCCCAGCCACCAATGGATCTGGCAGAACGGCGGCTCAGTTGCGAACCTGGATGCTCGCGAGGCCAGCCTGGATTCCACTGCTGCTCTGGAAGCCGTTGAGTTCCTGCACGATCTCGCCAATGAGGACGTTAGCCCCAGGCTCGAACCGGGCTCCGAAGGCGTGTCGATCTCGACGTCGTCCGACAGCGCCGAGATGGTGGTCGAAGGCGCCCCGGTGGCCATGCTGGGCGCGCCGGTCGGCGGCCTGTTCGGCGGGCTGTTTGGCAACGAACTCAGCGCCGGCGGCCTGTTGGCACCGCCGCGCCAGCGCCAGGCGGCGTCCGATTCGACAGTCTTTGGCGTGCTGTCCCTGCTGAGCGGCAGCGACAACCCCGACGCCGCCTTCCGAACACTGGACTGGATAGCCGATCGGATTGCCCCGGTGGCCAGCGTGCCGGCACGCGGAGCGTCAGCGGCGCAATTGCAGCTCCAGGGCGGCTATAGCGCAGCGGACGCCAGCGCGGTTATGCAGGCCGTCGACTCCGCCCGGGCACTGCACGGACCCTACGCTCCGGGCATCAGGACCGCGCTGACACACCACGTTGATCTTCCTATCGCCTCGGGCCAGGCGGACCCAGCCGACGCACTCGCCGCCGCCCATCGGGCCATCGACGAGCTGCTCAGGCAAACCCCGGCCGAAGCCCTGACGCACAGGCACAGCGGGGAGCCGTCCGAGTCCGAAAGCTCCCAGCGGGGCAGCTAGCGGCAGCGAGCCTCTGCCACGGGCCGACCGGTCACGGTTGGTAGGCGAGGTCCGGAAACTCCTCAGCCGCCGCGCGCACGAACCCTTCCCAGCCCTTGCGTGACACCGGCAGGTACGGCCGGCGCGTCTCCCAGGTGGTCTCCACCAGGAACGGCGAGGCCGCCGACATGGCCTTGCCGATGATGCCGTGCAGGTTGCCGTCTTCCACCAGGTGGCGCTTGGCGATGCCGCCAAAGGCGTGCAGCCTCTCGTTGCGCCGCGCCGCCGCGTCCCAGTCGCCGCGTTCGATCTCGTCCCACCAGTCCAGCATGAAGGTCGGGTTGTAGCCCGCCATCCACGAGTAGTTGCCCCGCGCCCCGTGCATGGCAAACGCCGTCAGTACGTGTTCCCCGGCAAAGCAGCTCAGCTCCGGCGCCTGCCGCCGCACGTCCATGAAACCGTCCACGCCCGCCTGCACGTACTTGGCCCCGATCAGCTTCGGAAACTTTTCGGCCAACGCGCGGTATTCGGCGCCGCCCAGCACGTGCGGCTGCCGCGGCGTGTTGTATTGGATCAGGCCGAAGTCGTCGGGTACCGCGTCCGACACGTCCTCCCAGAACCGGTCGAACGAGGCCGGCGTCATCGGCATGAACACCGGATGCCCAACGTGCGCGCCCATCACCCCGCTGTCCGCCGCGATCCGCAGGCGGTCCACCGTGCCCTGCGTGTTCAGCCAGGTCACCCCGGCCTGCGACGGCATGTCCACCTTCTGGCACTCGTCCCCGAACGCTTCGACCAGCGTGCGAAAGTCGTCCAGCTCGATCGCGTAGAACTCCCCGTCGCTGTCGGTCGTATACGCCCCGTGCAGCCCGGCCGCATGGCAACGCCGCACGTTCTCCCGCACGACGCCCGTGTCGATCCGGTTGTCCGCCGTAAACGGCGTCGTCAGCGCAATCCAGATCCCGTGCAGGTTCTCCCGCGTTAGTCCGCCCGCCATCTCCTCCCGCGCCATAACTCGACTCCCTGGTCTCGCACGCCAACGCTCCCGCCCATAGTGCGCTCGTTTTGCCACGTGCTGCCATCCCGGACGTGGGAGCTCGTCTCGTCGGTTGCTTTCGGAACAGGAGGCTGACTCGTCGTGAGCCGGACGTCTCCGACGTGAAGCGACCGCTATCCCAACCGCGACCAGATTCGGTGGAAGACCCGATTCCTCGCCGCGTGCGTTCGCGGCCGGCTATTGGCGCATGTACCCGAAGAAGGGATCCGCGGCATCTACCCCACCGGTTCAACGGTCAGGCCGGGATCGAGGCGTGCTTCGAGAAACGCGTCGCGAGGCCGCTGCACCCTCCTAGGCTCCAACTCATCGTCCTGAACCAGCTCACGACCGAACGCCGGAGCTTCGTCCACGCCCCGCAGTCAGCTGTGGTCGTGCTCTTCGGCGAGATCTACCCACAGGACAACTACAGCCAACCGGACACAATCCGGCGCGACAACGCGGCCGACCTCCTGGAACGTGCCGATTTCGTGGAGAGCGTCCCCTTGCCCGCCATCGACCGGCTCGGGCCCACGCGCGCGACCTGCTGAGCCAGCTAGTCTGGCGCGTCTCGCCGGTCGGTCCGCTGGCCCTGCATCTCGCGGGTCTCGGCACCGAACACGTCTGGAGCCTCAACCGGACCCGCATCGCGGCATCGCTGCGCGAGATCTGGGACTGCACCGCCTGGCCGGCCCCTACACCGCCTTCTACCTGTCCGGCTGGGACTACTTCCTCTCAAGCTTCACCGATGCCACCGCCTGCCGCGAGGCGATCCTCGCGGGGACCCGCGTCCTCACCGAGGGCGCCGACCGCGGCCGGCAATGACTAGACGCGAATCCCGGCAGTTCCGCAACCAGACCATGATCGCTGTCGGCATCGGCCCGTACTACCCCCTCCAATTCCTCAGCATTGAGCCTGCATTGGGGCTCAAACGGCCAGCGAACTCAGTTCGCTGACCATTGCCTCCTGCACTCGACCTTCGACTACCAAGCCAACCACTCATCGCTGATAGAATCCTCGTAGCCGTTGCAGGGAGGAGGCCAAGCTACGTGCCTTCGGCGCCATGGCAGTTTCAATAGACTCGACAGGCACCTCACCCCAATGCGCACGGACGATGACTTCCACACACGGCCCGATTGACGTCTGAAGCCGATGGGAGCGAAATCTCGACAGCGACATAGCCTTTCTGCTCTCCTGCGCAGTTGGCCATCTCCTGCAATGAATCCCTCAGGATGACCACATGAATCCCACGAGTGAGGAGCTACAGGAGCTTAAGGAGAAAGCATCAGAGACCCTCAAGTCTCAGTCGAGATGTCGCCCGCTGTTTGTGGAATTTGCCGGAACCCCCAAGAGCGGCAAAAGCACATGCATTGATACCGTCGAACACTTCTTTCGGAGATTAGACTATAAGGTTCTTGCGCCCACAGAAGGAGCCTCTAAGCGAACGCCATACTTTCTGAAAGATGATTTAGTTTCGTTCAATATATGGTCAGCAACTTATGCCCTGACGCATATACTCGAGGGTCGGTATGGATCGGACGAATATAATTTGGTCATCATGGACCGTGGGATTTTCGATGCCCTCGCCTGGTTTGAGCTTTTGAGACTGAAAGATGATATTGATGAGCACGAATGTAGTGCAATTCAAAGCTTTCTGCTCATTGAGCGATGGCGAAATTTGGTAGACATCATCTTCTTGTTCAATACTGAACCTGAGACGTCACTTGAACGCGAGAATCTCAATAAGCTTATCGAAGAGCCAGGTCGCGCCATGAACCCTGAGTTCCTTAGAGAATTGAACTTGGCCTACGAGAAGACTCAAAAGAATCATGCGAACCAGTTCAATCGCTTTGAAGTTATTGATACTCGCCCTGCATCTAACACCAACCCGCAGTTAGGTGCCTATAAAGTTGCGAAAGTGATTGTAGGTGAGTTGGCTGGAGAGCCAGGCTAAGAAGCATGCCTCGCGCTGAGGTGTTGGTTTTTCCCAGGAAGATATTCGGTGCAGCGTTTTCGTTGCTTCCATGGGGATCGGTTCAGGCTCACATCTCGGAGATTGAATCCTCATTCGGATGGCTTGATAGGCCGGATGCTGAGTCATCAGAAGAATTCGTCCAAGCAATTGCTTGTGCAATTGTTAAAGACAGCGCTGATAATGTTTGTGTCTTTAGGCGTGTGAAGGATGGTCGAGCTGATTTGAGTGGCAAGCTAACATTGATAGTCGGCGGGCACATCGATAATTTGGATCGTTGTGATGACTTTGGGGATTCGCTATTAATTAACCTGCGGCGAGAGATAATTGAAGAGATTGGCGTCGCGGCGGATGAGGATATTCGTCCTATTGGTGTGATAATAGATGGATCGTCGGTTGTTGCTTCTCGGCATGTCGCATTTCTTCACGAGTTAACCGCAGATGAAGTGTCGCCGATGGCTACTGAAGAGTTTGCCCGCGGATCGAAGTTAACGGGGCAATTTGTTTCGCGGATCCAACTTTGTAGCTGGATTAATAGGTTTGATCCATGGTCAAGATTGGTTATTGAACGGTATGTCTGTCGGGGAGATGTTGAGGCTAAGGCTCGGCAGACGTCGTTCCTATGAGCATCTGATTGGATCTAAGTTGATGTTCGAAGCTTGGCGCGTAGAATGGAGCACTTTTTGTTTATGTCGCTTTAACGCCGTGACACTTTGATGACCACCGACTTCCGTCCCACCGAAATCGATCCCAAGTGGCGCGCCCGCTGGGCTGAGCAGGATCTGTACCGCACGCCCGAGCCGTCCGACCGCCCCACCTTCTATTGCCTGGACTTCTTCCCCTATCCCTCGGGCGACGGGCTCAGCGTCGGCCACCTGCGCAACTACGTGCCGACCGACGTGATCTCCCGCGTCATGCGCATGCGCGGCTACGACGTGCTGCATCCCATGGGCTGGGACGCCTTCGGCCTGCCCACCGAGAACGCCGCCATCGAGACCGGCCGCCACCCGGCCGACCTGACCCGCGAGTGGAGCGCCAATTACAAGCGGCAGTTGAACCTGGCCGGCGGGTCGTTTGACTGGAATCGCGAGATCAACTCCACCCACCCCGAGTACTACCGCTGGACCCAGTGGATGTTCCTGAAGCTCTTCGAGCGCGGCCTGGCCTACCGGGCCTCCGGCTTGCAGTGGTGGTGCCCCATTTGCGGCGCCCTGGCCAACGAGGAAGTCAACGCCGACGGCACTTGCTGGCGCGACCACCCCGACGTCACCCAGCGCGAGCTGACCCAGTGGTTCTTCAAGATCACCGACTACGCCGACCAGCTGATCGAGGACCTGGAAGGCCTGGACTGGCCGGACGAAACCCGCGCGGCCCAGGTCAACTGGATCGGCCGCAGCGAGGGCGCGGACGTGATCTTTATGGCCGAGACCGGCGACGAAATTCCGATCTTCACCACCCGCCCCGACACTCTGTTCGGCGCCACTTTCATGGTGCTGGCCCCCGAGCACCCGCTGGTCGCCCGGATCACCACGCCGGATCGTGCCGACGAGGTCCAGGCCTACGTGGCCGCCGCCGCCCGCAAGGCCGAGCTGGATCGCGTGGCGCTGGACGACGACAAGACCGGCGTCTTCACCGGCGGCTACGCCATCAACCCCGTCAACAACGAGCGCTTGCCCATCTGGATCGCCGACTACGTCCTGATGTCCTACGGCTCCGGCGCCATCATGGCCGTGCCGGCGCACGACGAGCGCGACTTCGACTTCGCCACCCGCTACGGCATCGAGATTCGCACCGTCATCGCCCCGCCCGACTGGGACGGCCAGCCCCTGGCCGAGGCCTTCGTCGGCGACGGCCCCATGGTCAACTCCGGCCGGTTCGACGGCCTTTCGGTCAAGGATGGCGTGCGCGCCGTCACCGAGTGGCTGCACGATCAGGACAGGGGCGACTTTGCCGTCAACTACAAGCTGCGCGACTGGCTTATTTCGCGACAGCGCTACTGGGGCACCCCCATCCCCATCGTCCACTGCCACGCCTGCGGCGAGGTCCCGGTGCCCGAGGACGAACTGCCGGTCCTGCTGCCTCATGTCGAGCAGATCGACCCGCAGCAGTTGGGCGGACGCTCGCCCCTGGACGCCGTCGAGCACTGGGTCAACATTCCCTGTCCCACCTGCGGCAAGCCCGGGCGGCGCGAGACCGACACCCTGGGCGGCTTCGCCTGCTCCAGCTGGTACTTCCTGC
>JAPPLN010000054.1 GCA_028874175.1 Chloroflexota bacterium | reverse complement strand
TGGGTGTGGGATCGGTTATGGACTGGTCGGCGAGGTCGTCGGCGAGGTCTTGGCGGACTCCGAGGTCAATGAAACTAGCGATGGGAAATGCTCCCTGGATCAGGCACGCAAGCTCAACATGGCGATAGGCGCGCAGTTTCCGATGTTCGCGCGCACTCTTTTTTCTGCTGCGCGCGGTGGCTGGTTATGTTTCAACCATACCCTAAAGCCGACGCGCCTGGGCCGGTCGCGGTGAAGTGGCGCAATGAGCAGCGGACGGATTGCTAACCGCTACCCGTCGTCCGTCCAGACTTCTTGGAGCGCGAACCAGCTCGGGTACGCACGTCGGATCAGGACGGTCAGTGCGTCCGCCATGCGCTGCACGCCGATGGCGATGCCCTCGGTGTTGGGCTTGAGGTCCGAGAGTTCGACTTGATCCAGGAACTCGACAAAAACCGTGCCGTCGGGTTGCCGTTCGATGGCCGTTGGGAGCATAGGCGCGCCGTTGCGCAGGGCTAGCCAGACCGGACCGACCGGCAGACGCGCCACGCGGCCGCACAGTTCCACGTCCACACCCGGACCCGCCACCGCCCGGTCGGCGACCAGGCCAATGATGTCGCCGTCCCGTAAAGCACGGAGCAACGGTCGGGCCGCGTTCATCGGGTCATAGAGCCGCGTGCCCGCCCCCCGGCGAACGCGGTTGCTCAGGAGACCCAGCCAGGCCGGCTCCACCGACTCGCCCGCGCTGTGAAAGG
The DNA here is from genome assembly GCA_028874175.1 of Chloroflexota bacterium. Lineage (GTDB taxonomy): Bacteria > Chloroflexota > UBA11872 > UBA11872 > UBA11872 > UBA11872. The sequence goes on along the minus strand of JAPPLN010000054.1, from coordinate 15,743 downwards.
CGCCGTAACGGCGGGCGCACTCCGAGGCGGCCAGGTCCCAATTCCCGGCATGAATGCCGAACAGCACCACGCCGTTCCCCTGGCGCTTGGCCTCCCGAAGCGTGGTCTCGTCAACAACCAACCGGCGTCGGCGTCCCCAGAGATCGGGCCAGTGCATGGTGAAGAATTCCGCCAGGTACTGCCCATACGCCGCGTAGACACCCGCAGCCAGCGACTCGACCTGCGAGTCTGGCGCATCAGCTCCTACCACCACGCGCAGGTTCGCGCGCAGCCGGTCGGCGCGGGCGCCCGCCCGGCGATAGACCAGTCGGCCGACTCGCGCGGCGAGAGCATCGACAAGACTCGCGGGTACGAGCGCTACCAGGCCGGTCCCCAGCAGCGCCAGACCGTAGAGCGTCGTGTCGCGAAGCGAGCGCAGCCGATCCGGCACGAACGGGCTTCCGTCGACTACGACCAGGCTGCGAGCAGGCCCGTCATGAGAATGATGCCGACGAGGTAGTAGGCGTTGTTGAAGGCCCATAGCTTCAGCCCGCGGCCGGCAAAGACGTACACGCCCAGGCTGGTGGTGGCGATGATTCCGACCAGGAGCCAGAGGCCCAGGATCACGCCTTCGCCAAACCCGGCCGCGCCGGTCATCTTGACCAGCAGCGCCAGCACGTAGGACTGCACCACCGCGCCAATGAGCGTGAGGCCCATCGCGGATCCCGACCCACCGCTCTCTTGAATCTCTTCCTGGGTCATTCCGATCAGGCTGAGCCAGATGTCGCCCAATCCGAACTTCGGGGCGTACCACCACATGCCGAGCGCCATGGGGATCAGCGCGGCCACGATCACGGCCACGTAGTTGAGATCGCCGGTCCAGAGCGTCATGTCGATCCGCCTTTCCTCGCGCGGGGGCGTGCTGCCGGTCACGGTTTAGTCCGCACCGAAGCCAGGCGTCAAGCGGCGGCGCCGCTGGCCCCTTTTCCGGCCGGTCGCAACTCGCGTCGACACGCGATTCGGTACGCGGCCCTAGTATCCTGTCCATCAGTCCGACGCGTGCCCAGGCAGCGTCCGGACGCGACGCAGATCCACCACGAGCCGCAGCTGACGGGCGGGGCGCAGCTCTTCCCGAAAGGTTGTGGTGTGGAGCCCCGCTGGCTGACGGCTGTCATCGTGCGCTGGTGGTGGCTTCTGCTGATCGGTCTCGCGGCCGGCGCTTCCGCCGCCTGGGGCGTCTCAAAGCTGGTCAGCCCGACCTACCGGGCAACGGCCACCATCGTCGTCAACCAGTCGGCCGCGCCTGGCACTGTCACCTACAGCGACGCGCTGCTGAGTCAGCAACTGGTCAAGACCTACGCACGCATGGCAACCCAGCGAGTTGTGCTGGAACAGGTCGCCCGGGAACTCGAGCTTGCGATCGCACCCGCCGACCTGGGCGACATGGTCACGGGCGTGACCATCGCCCAGACTCAACTGCTGGAAGTCAGGGCCGAGACTGCCGATCCCGAGCTTGCGCGCGACCTTGCCAACGCCGTGGCGCGCGTATTCATCGAACGGCAGCAACCGTTCCTGCCCACTGGGCGCGAAGCGCGGGTGCTGCGAGTCGCCCAGCCTGCAGCCTTGCCCACTGTGCCCATTGCCCCGCGTCCAGTCGTGAGCACGGTAGTCGGCATCGTTGCCGGTTTGCTGGCGGCGGTAGCAATTGCCGGTCTGCTGGAGTACCGGGACGACACGGTCAAGTCGCCTGACGACTTAGCGCCGACGGGTTTGGCCTCGCTCGGCGTCGTCGGGGTCTTAAATGGCGGCGAGAGCCGCACACCAAGCGCCGGAAACATCGCGCCGCCCGCGGCGGAGGCCTATCGCAAGATTCGAACCGGCATCGACCTGTGGGGCCTCGCGCACCCGATTCGCCTGCTGGTGACAAGCGCCGGCCAGGGCGAAGGCAAGTCGACAACGGCCGCCAATCTGGCCATTACGTTCGGTCAGCTGGACCGGCGGGTTGTGCTGCTTGATGCCGACTTACGGCGGCCGCAGCTGCACCAGCTCTTCGGTCTTCGGAACACACGCGGCCTGTCCAGCCTGCTGGTGAATCCGAAGGCGGACACAGCCGCAACGCTGCGACCCACCGCGTTCCCAAACGTCTCGCTCGTTGCGGCGGGCGCGTCGCCGCCCACCGCCGCCGAGTTGCTGGCCTCGGCGCGGACGCGCGAAGTGCTGGCCGAACTTGGCGACCTGGCGGATGTCGTGATCGTGGACAGTCCGCCGGTGTTGGGCGTGTCCGATCCGGTCATCCTGGCGGCGCAGGGTGGGGCCGTCCTGTTGGTTGCCCAGGCCGGAGTCACGCGGCCCGGGGCGCTGCTGAGAGCGCGGGACGCGCTGCTGAAAACAGACGCGGTGCTTCTGGGAGCGGTCATCAATGCGGCGCGGCCGCGGGTCACCGCCGAGTACGACGGCGACTACGTGTACGGCGACGGTCCTCCAGATTCCGAAGACACCGGAGCCCAGGACCCGTCGGAGCGTGGCTAGGGACGACCACGAGGTCGGCGGCATGGGCTCGGCGCGCTCGCAATTGCGAAGTCGTCAAGCGGCGCTCGCCGCGCTGCTGGTGCTCGCGGGAGCGGTCGTTGGCTTCAGCGCTCGCTGCGCCGTCTCCTCGCTGTTCGTCAACGTCGGGCATCTGGCGGCGCTACGCGGGGGGAACGACCTGGCCGCTTCTGCCTTCGACGCGGCGGCCGCCGTCGATTCAGCCAGCCAGGCCGCGAGCAACTTCCGCCTGTCACAGGCCCTCTTTCGCGGCGACTACCAAGGGGCAGCCAGCGAGTTGGCGGCGCTCCGCGACCGTGGTGGGAGGCCACGAGGCGTCGCCAACTCGTCCAGCGTGCTGCTGCACCTGGAGGCAATCCTGGCCCGGCGAGAGGGCGATCAAGGACGGGCGCTGGCGCTGATTCGCGAATCGGTCGCGCGCGCCGGGGGCAACGCGCCCCGCGAGGCCGTGCGGCTATTGGATCAACTGTCGCAGGATGCCGGGGGCCGACCGTACGCTCCGCCGCTGGCGAATGTCGTCTTTCCAGTCGACCCGCGTCGGAATTCATGTGGCGACGAACGCCGTCTGGCCGGGGTCCGGCTTTCGCGCAACGATGTCGCCGTTGGCGGACCGCTCCGAGTGGAGATGGAGTGGACAAGCGTCGCCGACGAGCTGACCAGCAGAGACATACGCGTGTTACGCAACCTGGCCCCCAACGGTGCGTTCGCCTGGGGCGCTACCAGCGCCGATTTGCCGCTGGGCTACTCGGCACGCCCGCAACCGCTGTCCAACGGAGGACTTCCTCCCGGCGAGATGTACGTCGGGTTCGCGGACTTGGACGGCCAGCCGGTGTCCGCCCTGGTGATCGACAACTTTGACGGGCCGTCGCGAACGTCTCGCCTAGGCAGCGACTGGATTCCGGCGGGCCCCGGCGCCTGCTACCTGTTGGCCAGCGAGGTCTGGGTGGGCGGCGGCCAGCCGCACTTCGGGCTTTACCTGCGGGCGCCCGGCCGGGCCGACACGGCAGTCTTTGGTCTTCAAGGCGGTCTGCCGAACGGCTGGCGGCGCGAAGCACGGCTGCTGCGGCTGCCGGACGATGTCAAAGCCGTTCAGGTCTTTTACTGGAACTACCGTAGCAGCGGCACAACGGCGTTCACGCTCGCGGTCGTGGCACGGATCGGCGCCTGAGATTACGACGCGTGCTACCGGCATCTGAGTCGGTCGGCCAGATCAACCCACGCGTGTCATTCATCGTTCCGGCCTACAACGAAGCCCATCGCGTCGCGGCCATTCTCGATTCAATGGACCGTCAGACCTACTTGAGCGTCGAGCTCGTATTCGTGGATGACGGGTCAACGGACGGCACGCTCCAGCGGCTCGTGCGGGTCGGCAGCGTTCGCGCGGTGCGCACGATTCGTCACCCGGTCCCACGCGGCGTTGCCGCCGCCCGTAACAGCGGCGCGCGAGCTGCGGAGGGGGACATCCTGGTGTTCATGGACGCCGATCTGACGCTGCCCGATGACTTCGCAGACCGAATCCTGGCTCACTTTGGCGCCGGGGCCGATTACATGTTGGTCGGATCGCGTGTGGCCGACCGCTCGCGGGCGGCTTCGCGCTACCTGCAGAGCGAGCACGAACTGGCCCTGACTGAACCCGAGTTACAGCGCAGCTCGCAGGCGTTCTCTGTTCGCCGACACGTCTATCAGGATGTGGGGCCGTTCCGTGAGGACTTGCCGCGCGGCGACGACTCCGAGTTCGGCGAACGCGTGATGGCCGCCGGCTTTCGGCGGGTCGAAGATCAGAACATTGAGGTTCTGCACGACCGCCCGAGGACATGGAGCGGGTTCCTGGCCCTACAGCGCCGCAGGGGACGGAACTTCGCCTACAGCCGGCGCAACCGGCGGGGTCACGGTGTCGTCCACCTGCTGGCGGCGGCGCTAGCGCGCACTGGCCTCACGGTGGCGGAGATCGCCTCCCTGGCCGCCCCGCTGCATCGCGCCGCACAGCTGACCGCCAGATCACCGCACGGTCGGGCCGATCTTGCGAGCTTCGTGCTGCTGGATGCCTCGGCCCGAGGGGCTCGCGCGGTGGGCGTGTGGCAGGGCGTGCATGAGGTGCTGACCGGCACCTACCGTCCGCGCTGAGCTGGAACGAAGCGACGGTTAGATCCGGCGCGACCCGGCAGGGGCCATGAGCTTCCAAGCGTAGGCAATCAACAGCAGCAGACCCAAGCCTACCACCAGGCTTCTGATGGCCTGCACGTACACCGGGATGATCTCGGCGTTCACGAAGATGATTCGCCAGAACAGCGCCAAGTACAGCACCGCGCCCACTGCCGTTGCCCCCGGCCGATCGACTAGCCAGCCGTACAACAACCGGTACAGCAGACCAAGCGCCAGGCTCGCAATTACCACGCCTGCCAAACCGTGGCGCAGGTACAAGTCGCCCGTGTGGGTGATTCCGAACGATGTCCGGTTGCCCTCCACGCCGCGAAATGCGCTGCTGACCTGGGGCGAGAAGGGTGCCGGTTTGTCCGGCCAGATCGCGCGGGGCACGAACGCGAAGGCGGGAATCAGCGCCAGGTCAACGCCTGTGATCTCCAGGTCCACCGTGTCGCCGTACGCCAGGATCGACGCGACGATTTCGCCCGAGGTGTGCCGGTTCACCAGCGTCCGCAGGGCCGCGTGAAGAAACTCTCCGGAGCCCGCCGCGACCAGTTCGCCAGCCAGGGCCACTGGAGCCGTCGTCATGCTTGCGAGATCGGTCGGTCGCTCAAGAACGCCGTGGTGGATCCGGTCTCGATAGATCGTCAACGTGCCGAACATCACGAGCACCACCGCCGCAACAGTGAGCGCGAACCGCAGGCCGCCCAGCCGCTGAACCCGATAGTTGTAGAGCCCCGCCAGGCCCACCAATAGAAACGCGAATACGTGCTTGGCCCCAAAGGCCACCGTGAAGACCGCCTCAATTGGCGCAATCACGGCGAGAACCGTCGCAACGACGCCCCAGCGTGGTCGACCCCGACGAAATGCGTAAACGCCGGCTAGCAGCGCGGCGAACTGGCTCAAGCCGCCAAGCTGGAGCAGGAGGTTGAAGTCGTCGGTCAGCCGTTCTTGAAGGTCAAGACTGGCGAAGGTAGCCCCGCGGTCCAGCAGCAGGACGCCGCGCGCAATCACTCCCACCACATAGATCAGGCCTAGCGCCACCCACGGCGCGTGCTCCGGAATGGACAAGGGAACCTGTGGTAGCCGCCGAACCACGCGCCGCCACCAGGGCGCGTAATAGGCGACGTAGGTCATCGCCAGCGCCAACGCGGCCAGGGCAACCGCCGGCCCGCGCGTGTCCTCAATGTTCACGAAGATAAAGGGCTCTGCCAGATCGCTGCCGGCTTCGACCAGCAGCGTTCGCATGCCGAAGTCGAGAAAGAAGAACAGCCCAATCGGGACGATTGGCTGGAACAGGTCGCCGCGCCGGATCAGCGCATGCAAGGCGGGCGCCAAGGCCAGCACCGAGAGCCCGACCGCCAGCGCGGGTGTTGCCAAGCGCTGCGGAAACAGGCTGACGACCAGCGCCCCGGCCGTGCCGGCGGCGGCAGCGCCCAGCGCAACCACCAGGGCCGCGGACAGGCGGCTTTGGAAGTCTCGGTCGAAGGTCAGCACACGACGCCCATCATTGGCCAGTGCCCGGCCCTGGGCGCGGGCGGGCCAATAGCGGCCGGGCTACGCCATTCGCTCCACCTGCGCGCGCGGAATCTCGTGGTGCAGCGGCTCACCGGCGAAGTAACGGGCAATCTCGTCCACCATGCGGCCCATCTGCCGTGCCCTGGTTTCCAGCGTGAAGCCTGCGATATGCGGCGTGAGGATCGCGTTGGGCAAGTCGCGAAACGGCGAGTCGGCCGGCAAGGGCTCCTCGTCGAAGACGTCCAGCACCGCGTCGATTCGTCCGGCGGCCAGAACGTCGAGCAGGGCGTCCTGGTTCACCAGCCAGGCGCGGGCGCAGTTGACGAACAGGGCGCCAGGCTTCATCAGGTCCAGTTCGCGCCGGCCGATCATGTGATGGGTGGCGGCCAGGATGGGCGCGTGCAGGGTCACAACGTCGCTGGTGCGCATCAGCGTGTCCAGGTCCGCCATTTGTACGCCCATCTCGGCGGCTTCATGCTCGCTGACGAACGGGTCGTAGAGCACTACATCGGGCGTGAAGGCCCGCAGCAACGGAATCACGCGGCGCCCCACCATGCTGGCGGCCACCACGCCGACCCGCCGCTCGGCCAGCAGCCCGCCGATGTTGGACCCGCCGCTGGCTTGCTTCCAGCCACCGGCTCGAAGCGTTTCCTGGTGGCCGATGAAGCCGCGCAGCCCGAGCAGGATGGCCCCAATGGTGTACTCCGCCACCGCTTCGGCGATCACGTCGGCCGCGTGGGTGACACGAACGCCGCGGTCCCAGGCCGACTCGTCGACATAGGGCCGAACGGAGCCAGCGGCGTGGGCCACGATCTCCAGATTCGGGGCGGCGGCCAACGCCTCCTGGTCCAACTTTGGACTGCCCCAGCTGGTGATGACGGCCCGCACGTCGGGATCCAGGTGCTCCATCAGGTCGTCCTGCGTCCAGGGTTCGTCGCCGTCGTTGCTGACCACGTGGGCGGCCAGCGTTGCCAGCCGTGCTTCGTCCTCGGGCTTCAAGGTCATGTCGCGCAGCGGCCGATGCACGGTCACCACGATGGTTCCGGTAGCCATGGGGCGGTGTTCACCTCCTCGGCGTGGGGTGGCGAAACATACCGCGCGGAGGGACGTCGCTCATGCCGCTGCCGCCACGGAGGCATAGATATCGGCCAACGCGCGGGCGGTTCGGTCCCATCGAAAGCGCCGGGCCAGTGCCAGGCCCCGGGCCTGCGTCGAGCGCCGGACCTCATCGTCCTGAAGCAGCCGCGCCACTGCGGCCGCCAGCCCGCGGGTATCGGTGGCGGGCGCTTGCAGGGCAGCCGCACCCACGACTTCGCGTAGCGCCGGGCAGTCCGAGGTGACGGCGGGCGTTCCACAAGCCATAGCTTCCAGCGCCGGCCAGCCAAAGCCCTCCCAGTGCGAGGGTGCCAGCAGGACCTGGCAGCAGGCGTAGAGCGCCGGGAGGTCGGGCTCGGGCACATAGCCGGTTTCCGCGATCCAGGGCTGCAGTCCCAGGCGCTGTCCGAGCCGTCGCTGCTCCGTGGTCAGGCGTTCGCCCGCTTTCACGAACGCGCAATCAACGCCATGGGTCTGGCGCACGGCGTGGACCACCCGCAGTGCGCCTTCAATGTTCTTGTACGAGTCCGTGCCGCCCACGTGCAGTACCAGCGGGACATTCGGCAGCCCAAGGCGTCGTCGTAGCTGTGCCGTCCGCTCGGCGGGAGGCGCTTGAAAATGCTCCGCGACGCCGCTGTGCACGACGTGTACCCGGGCCGGGTCACAGTCCAGGTAGCGATGCACGTCATTAGCGGTGGCCCGGCTGACGCACACGATGCCGGCGGCCCGGGGAAGGTGACCGACCGCGTGGCGAAACGCTAGCAGCGCGATTCGAGATGGTCGCGCCGCCGGAATGAGGCCGTCGGCCATACGCAGCAGCATCAGGTCATGACAGGTCACCACCGTGCGTCGTGGTTCCAGCGCAGGCACGAGGTGGGCGTACGAGTGGTCGATAACGTGATGCACGGTGGCTGACTCGCCCGACACCAGGCGCGGGTAACCGGCGTAGCGCACCCGGTACTTCCCGACATTTTCGGCCAGGCGGCCGAACGGGCTGTCATCGCGCGGCGGCCAGGCGGGTGGCGTGACGGTATGGACGTCCAGCGGCGGATCGAGGTAGCGCAGCGCCCGTTCCAGCGTCCGGCCATAGCGGTCCATGGAGGGCCGGCAGTCGCTGGGATTGACAAAGTAGAGGTTGACGCGCGGCCGAGGGCTGGACCTGTGGTCAGCGGGAGGGGATGCGTTCACGGCTTGCACGCCAGGACTTCCCAACTGGTTGCCCAGCATTGGTTCAACACCGGGAGGCGCAGCAACCAGGGCGCGGTTCGGATCAGTCCCAGTCGGGCAAGCAAGGGAAGCGGCCCCATGCGATCGACGCGGACGACGCCGAATCCGGCATCAAGGAACAGCATGCGAATCGCCGCGCGCGTGAAGCCCCGCCGATGCGTGTAGTCGTTCCAGACCACCCGCGGTCGCGCCATCGGCACCGATGCCAGCACCAGCCCGCCGGGCCGCAGCACCGCGCGAATCTCGCGCACGGTGTCCCAGGGATGATCCAGATGCTCCAACACGTCTCGGGCAATCACGGCGTCGAACCGGTTGCTCGGGAACGGCAGGGGCCGTCCCGCCCCGGCGTCCCAGGCCAGGACCGCGCCCTGTCGACTGGCGAGTCTGAGTGCGCCATGGTCAAGATCGACCCCGATCACACGCACGCCCCCTGGCGCTGCGCGGGAGACGCCGCCCACGCCACAACCCAGATCCAGCACGAGCGCGACGGTCCCGAGGCGGCGAAAGTACTCGCGCACGAGCTCCGGTGGCGCCCTGGTCCCCTGGTAATACGCCCGCTTGCGAATCGGCGTCGCTGGCTGGCCGTTCATGGAGTGCGCCGCGTCGCCGGGTGGGGGCGGACTCGTTCCAGGCATCCCGCCAGCCGTCGCGCAACCACGGCGTGTGTGAAATGGCGTTGGACGCGGACCCGTCCACACGCGGCCAGGCGCGCACGCAGGTCGGGGTTCTTGATCAGAGATCGCAAGACGACCCGCAACTGCCCGGTATCACGCTCTGGAACCACAAGGCCGGCATGGCCGATTACGTGGGGTATTTCGCCCGAATTCGTCCCCACCACCGCGCAGCCCGCCGCCATGGCTTCGATCAGCACGTGCCCGAACTGCTCGGTCCAGTCCGCGGTGGCGTAAGACGGCAGAACCAAGACATCCAGCGCCGTCAACAGGGCGCTGACCCGATGGTGATCGGCGTCCTCAACGAACTGCAGTCGTTCGGCCAGACCGTCGGCTCCAAAGCGCAGCTTGAGCGCGTTGCGCAACGGTCCCCGGCCAATCGCCAGAAACGTCCAGTCCAGGCACCCAAGTCCACTCAGAGCCTCCGCCAGATCCAGCACCCCTTTCTCGGCGATCAGGCGCCCGGCAAATCCGACGACGACGCCGGATACTCCCAGTTCGCGTCGCACCTGCCGTCGGGCCAGAGCCGTCCGATCCGGCAGATCGACGCCAACCTGTGGAATGCCATGGATTGAGTGGCCGAAACCTGATGCGCGCAGTTGGTCGCGGGCGGCCTGATTCCCGGCAAGGGCCACTCGGGCGGCGCGAAGCGTGCCCCGTTCCAGGACTCGCAGCGGCAATGGTCTGCGACGGTCAGGTCCGCCGCCCCAGGTGAAGAACGTGAACGCAGGACGCCCTGGCAGCACCCGGGCCAGCCAGCGACCCTGCAAGGCCAGGAGCGAGTGCGGCTCCTGTTCCACCAGCACGATGTCCGGCCGGAAGCGCCGCGCGACCCACGCGAGCCGTGGGTCAACGTGAAATGTCAACGTGCCGTGGCCGCGAAACAGCGCGCGCGTTACCCGCAGGTGGACACGGGGATGTCTGGACGGTTCGGGACTGACGGGACCGAAGTGCGGATCCGGCCAGCCGTTCGGGACGATCACCAGCACGCCATGCCGTGGTGACAAGTCGGCGAAGGCTTCCCATTTCCGCTGGTTAAAGCGGCGCAGGTAGGTATGACTCAGCACCACCACGCGCACCCGTCGTCACCCTTCCCTACGCCGGGTGGCTGTTCGTGTTCGTGGCCGGGACCGGCGCGCTCGAGACTTCGTGAGTACTGCGTCTCGGCCCGCCGTGGGAAAATATGCGCGCGTAGCGCGCCCCGCCGCGCAGCGCCCATACGGTAGCGGTCTTGTGCCTGTTCTGTCTCCGGCGGGTTGTCGGAGACGCGGGACCGGCAGGGCTGGCAGGGCGTGCCCGGGCCGGAATCATTGCGGGAGACCCTGAACGACCGGCTGGCCAGCCATGCGAACACCCGACATCCAGGATCTGCTGAAAACGCGCTTCGGCTACGACGAATTCCGCCCGCTCCAGGCCGAGATCATCCAAACCGCGCTGGCCGGACGCGACGCGCTAGTGCTGATGCCCACCGGCGGCGGCAAGTCCCTCTGCTATCAGCTACCGGCCCTGTGCCTGGATGGCCTGACGCTGGTCGTCTCGCCCCTGATCGCCCTGATGAAGGACCAGGTTGACGCCCTGCGTGCCAACGGCGTGCCGGCCGCCTTCATCAACAGCACGGTCCCGCCCACGGAAGCCCGCGGCATCGAGGCGGAAGCCAGAGCCGGCCGCCTGAAGATCCTCTACATCGCCCCCGAGCGATTGGCCGTGCCGGGTTTCGGCGCATTCCTCGGATCAGTCAGGGTCGGCCAGATCGCCATCGACGAGGCCCACTGCATCTCCGAGTGGGGCCACGACTTCCGTCCCGATTACCGCAACCTGCGCGTTCTGCGCGAGAGATTCCCGGACACACCGGTGATGGCCCTCACGGCCACTGCCACGACTCAAGTGCAGGACGACATCGTCGATCAACTGGGGATTCCCAGGGCACGGCGCTTTGTTGCCAGCTTCGACCGTCAGAATCTGACGTACATCGTGCGGCCCAAGCGGCAGGCCTTCGACGCGCTCCTGGAGTTGCTGCGGCGGCACGCCGACGGATCGGCCATCGTCTACTGCCTCTCCCGCCAGAACACCGAGGACCTGGCGGCCGACCTCACCGACGAGGGGATCCAGGCGCTGCCGTACCACGCTGGCCTCGAACCAACCGTTCGTCGCACGACCCAGGAACGGTTCATTCGCGACGAGGTCCGGGTCGTCACGGCAACCATCGCCTTCGGCATGGGCATCGACAAGCCGGACGTGCGCCTGATTGCGCACTACCACCTCCCCAAGACCCTGGAGGGCTACTACCAGGAAACCGGACGTGCCGGCCGCGATGACTTGCCCAGCACCTGCGTTCTCTTCTACGGCGCCGCCGACCGCCATGCGCTCACCGGGTTCATTGAGCAAATCGAGGACGAAACCGAGCGCACGCGGGCCTGGGAAAAGCTTCGGCAGATGGTGCGGTACAGCGAGCTGCACACCTGCCGCCGCGTGTTCCTACTCGACTACTTCGGCGAGTCCTACGACCGACCGTCCTGCGACGGCTGCGACATCTGTCTGAGCGAGCGCGAGGAGTTTGACGCCACCGAAATCGCCCAAAAGATCCTCTCCGCCATCATCCGCACCGGTGAACGGTTCGGCGCGGCACACGTCATCCGAGTGCTCCGCGGCTCACGCGATCGTCGGCTATTGAGCCTGGGACACGACCGACTGTCGGTCTATGGCATCGCCCGTGACTTCAGCCGCCCGGAACTCAGGGAGATTGTGAGCCTCCTGGAGAATGCCGGACTGGCTGAGCAGAGCGCTGGCCAGTTCGCGACACTCTTGGTCACATCCAGGGGCCGCGACTTTCTCCGCGGGCGCGAGCCGCTGACCCTCACTCGAATCAGACAGGTCGAGGCCGACGCCCCTCAACCTCGGCCTGGGGTCGATCACCTGGACTATGACCGAGACCTGTTTGCCCGCCTGCGCGACCTGCGCTTCCGGCTGGCACAGGCCCACAACGTGCCGCCCTACGTGATCTTCGGCGACCGGTCGCTCCAGGAGATGGCGCACTACGTACCGCAGAGCCGCGAGAGCTTTTCGAACATCTCCGGCGTCGGCCGCGTGAAGCTGGACGAGTTTGCCGACGACTTCCTCACCGTCATTCGCGACTACGCCGAACCCCGCGGCCTAACGGAGCGTCCGAAAACACCGGGGCGGCCGAGGCGTGACCGGGCGACTCGACGCCGAGGTTCAACCTACCGCCAAACGCTGGATCTCTTGCTGAGCGGCCTGTCGATCTCCGAAGTCAGCCGGCGGCGCGGGATCACCGAGGGCACGATCATGTCTCACCTGGAACGCTTGATTGCCGGCGGCGAAACGCTGCCGCTCGAGCGCGAACTACCGCCCCGAGAGCGACTGATCCGCATCGAGCAGGCGTTTGCCAACGCGAAGTCGTGGAACCTCACACCGGTCAGGGATCTTCTCGGCGACGACTACTCCTACGAGGAACTGCGGCTCGTGCGCGCCTGGCTGGACCAGCAACGTCGGCGGACCCCGCCGGAGTCCGGTCCGAGTGCCGATGCCCCGCCTCCCTGACGCACGGCATCCGGCATTCGTGCGAAGCTCAGGGCGGACACCCCGCCGCCCCGGTTGACGACCCAATGACCGACCTGCTGGAAGACGAATTCGGCGACATCATCGGCAAGGCACGCTTTGGCCTGAATCTCTCGGCGGAGGACGTCGCCGGGCGGGTCGGCATCTCCACCGACGAGCTTGAAGTGCTGGAGGACTGCGCCCGCAGCCCGACTAGGGCCGAAAGCGACGCCCTGGCGGCGGTCCTGAACCTCGATCCGGAACGGCTGCTGGCGGTTGCCCAGGACGCCTACGTGCCCGACCCGGTGCCGCTGGACCATGGCGGCGTTCGCATCCGCGTCATTCCCTATCCGCCAATGCGCGTCTACCAGTACGTCGTCGGGGACGTTGAAACCGGCCAGGCCGTGGTCGTGGATCCCGGCGCCGTGCCGGACCGGATTCTTGGTGTGCTGGCCGCCGAGCAGTGGACCGCAGCCGCGGTTCTGGTTACTCACGCCGACGCTGACCACATCGACGCATTGCCCGCGATTCACGCGGCGCTCAATGTGCCGATATGGATCCATCCCAACGAGCAACCTCGGCTACCCGCGCTTGAACACGCCGACGTCCGCACCTACGAGCACGGCCAGCGCTTCCAGGCCGGACCGTTCGAGGTCGAGGCCCGCCGCACACCGGGGCACGCACCAGGTCACGCATCGCTAGTGCTGCGCGACTTGGTGCTGGTGGGCGACGCCATCTTCGCCGGATCGCTGGGTCGCACTTCGCTCGGCCCGGCCTACTACGCCGAGCACCTGGCAGCCGTTCGCTCCCAGATACTCTCGCTGCCGGCCGCCACGCGCCTGTTCGCGGGCCACGGACCGCCTACCACGGTTGGGGAAGAGCTGGCGAACAACCCCTTCTTCGCGGGGTGAGCCGCGAATAGCCGAATGTCCCCCAAATAGGCGAGAATAGGGGGAGCGCTTCAGCGACGGTTGGCCTGCGGCTACGAGGCTTTCATGTTCGTCTTTGACATCTCAACTCGATTCGCGGGCTCCAGCCTGCTCTTTCGGTCGCTGTCCCTGGACGACGCGCTCAAGGCGCTGGCGCAGACCGAACTGACCTACGTGGACCTCTGGGCCACGCCGGGCGTGCTGGAGCACGTGGACCCCGCGCGCGATACCCCCGCCGACCTGCAAGCTCGTGTGGAGGACCACAACCTCCGGCCCTCGTCGATTTCGGCGTACGCCACCTTCGGCAATGATCTGGTCGCGCGGCTGGAGTTCGCGGCCGCCATCGGCGCCCCGCTGGTCATTGGAACCGCCCCGGTGCGCGAGTACGAGCGGCGCGAGGCAGCCGACGATGTGCGGGCGCTTGGTCGCGCCGCGCAGGACTTGGACGTAACCCTGGCCTTGGCCAACCAAGTGGGCACCTGGCTCGACGAGCCCTCCGAAATCGCCAGCTTCCTGGACGACGTTGGGCATCCGCGGGTGCAGCTGAGCCTAACCCCGCCCCACGCTCGACTGGCCGGCACCACACTGCGGGCGGTGGCTGACGCCGCCGATGGACGCGTCGGGCACACTTGCCTCTGGAGCGTCAGCCCGGCCATGCAGGACGCGGATAATCTGGGACCGGCCGAGGAGCAGGCGCCGGGCCACGGCACGGTGGATTTCCGCGCGCTGACGTCCATGCTCGATGAGCGCAATTACTTTGGCATGTTTACCTTCATTTGGGGCAGCACGGAGAACGTACCCGCCGAGCAAACCGTTGCCGCCATCGCCGCCGCGCGCGCTCACGTGCTGGACGTTTCCACGCCATCCTGACCACCGCCCGCACGGCCGGGTAGTGGGTCACGTTGAGTTGCGGCGATCCTTCCGTCGCGACGCGACGTCGAGTACCGTAGTCCTGGCGTGTCTTGACCACGCGCACGAGCTCATCCACGGCCCACCGACGTTCAATCAGACCGACCCCGTTGGCCGGCCCGGTCGCCCGGGCTGCACCCAGCCCGGGACCTGCCAGCGCCCTCTGCCACCAGCAAACCACCTGGGACCCCACCATGCGCTAACCCTCGACACCCCAACACAGGTGCTTCCTCACTGACACATCCCTCGCCAAAGTGGACACATTCGCACGGAAACTGGACACATTCGGCCGAAAAGTTGACACATCGGGCCAAAAACTGGACACATCGGCCTGACCGAGTGGACACAGCCCCGTCATTCCGGCGCCCCCAAAGACCTGTCCTGAGCTTGCCGAAGGAGGGCGTCTTGCCTTCCTTTCCTGCCCCATCCCCGACCACGGCGTACCGCCGAAAACTGAACACCTCGCCTGCCAACGTGAACACATTCGGCCGGAAACTGAACACCTCGGGCCAGAAACTGAACACATTCGCCCAGAAACTGAACACATTGCCCCAACCGACTGAACACATCCCCCTCATCCCGGCGTTCCCGACGAAGCTGCCCTGAGCCTGCCGAAGGCACCCGCCCTGAGCTTGTCGAAGGAGCGGACCCAGCAGCACCCAACCATTCCACCGCACCCAGCGTTTCTGGTGAGCTTGTCGAACCACACCGCTGGCAACCCGCCACACCAAATGCTCCCAACCTCCGCTTCGTCTCCCCCGCTCACTTTTCTCTCCTCCGACCTCTGCCCTCCTTCCACCCACTCCCCTGCTCTCTCCCTCTTCCCTTTCACCTTATCCCCTTGTCTTTCGTAATCACTTCGTGTACACTGGTGCATCCTATCCCACGTCCGTCCCACCCCCGGAACCTCCATGCTCGCTCGCCTCCGCCGCCTGCTCGCCCCTTCCGGCGCCGAGCGTCCCCGCTGGACCCTCACCTTGCTTGGGGAGCGGTCTCAGACCGGCCGCTTCCGGTTGATACGCCTCTGCTCCACCCCCTCGCCACATCCGCGCACCCAGCCTCCCTGGAGTTCTTCTGTCGTCCCCTCCCAGCCCCGACTTTCGTCGCCGACCCGCCAAAAAATCCGCCTCAGCGGTCGCGCGCCAGCCCGAACCCCTATAGGGGTTCGGGC